>NZ_JBPJZL010000015.1:0-178486 GCF_051216835.1 Variovorax multivorans | reverse complement strand
ATGCTGGCTCAAGGCATCCACTGAGATCGCTGGGGCAGGAGAACCTTCCTGACACAGATCTTCATGACGTCCCGCATTACCTTGTTCATTTTGGCCAAATGGTGCTTGACTACATCTCATGCCCTGTTCCTTGGGAAAGCTCCCGAGCGGAGCCGATTGCCCATGATAAATCGATGCAATTGAATGCAATTGAACCAAAAACACGCGCAATAGGCCGGTGATCGGGCTTGTTTGGGCATCGAACTTGCTATGTAATGTTCCTATTTATATGTTTTATACGGATAAATAGTAGGCATATCGAAGAAGCTCAATTCCCAGCCCCACGTGACTCTCTCAAAGGAAAAATCATGAAATCAAGCGAACCTTTGCAAGCCCACTCGAGACTCTGGAACGACGACCTGGCGCCCACGCGGCCCGAGCAGCGCATATGGCGCTGGTATCACTTCGCCGCGCTCTGGGTGGGCATGGTGATGTGCATTCCCGCCTACACCCTTGCCGCCGGTTTGATCGAGTCCGGCATGTCCTGGTCCGAGGCCGTCGGCACGGTCTTCCTGGGCAACTTCATCGTGCTGATCCCGATGCTGCTGATCGGGCATGCGGGCGTGAAGTACGGCATTCCCTACGCGGTGCTCGCGCGTGCCTCGTTCGGCACCCGGGGCGCCCGCATACCGGCGCTGCTGCGCGCGCTCGTGGCATGCGGCTGGTACGGCATCCAGACCTGGTTCGGCGGGATGATGATCTACACGCTGGTCGGCGTGCTGATCGGCCATCCGCTCGAAGGCGAGAAGATCGCCTGGCTGGGCATCAACTTCTTCCAGCTGGCGAGCTTCCTCGTCTTCTGGGCTCTGCAGTTCTATTTCGTCATTCACGGCATCGAATCGATCCGCAAGCTCGAGACGTACACGGCGCCGCTGAAGATCCTCATCTGCTTCGTGCTGCTGGCGTGGGCGCTCAACCGCGCCGGAGGCCTGGGCCCGATCCTGCAGCAGCCCTCGCAGTTCGTCGAAGGCGGCAAGAAGGCGGGTCAGTTCGCAGCGGTCTTCTGGCCGTCGCTGACGGCCATGGTGGGCTTCTGGGCCACCCTTGCGCTGAACATTCCCGACTTCACGCGCTTCGCGAAATCGCAGCGCGACCAGATCGTCGGACAGGCGGTCGGGCTGCCCGTTCCCATGGGGCTGCTCGCGGCGCTTGCGGTGGTCGTCACCTCCGCCACGGTCGTGATCTACGGCAAGGCGATCTGGGACCCGGTCGACCTGGCCAGCCGCATGACGGGCGCGGCCGTGCTCATCGCGCTGATCGTGCTGCTGGTCGACACCGTCAGCGTCAACCTGGCGGCCAACCTGGTGGGCCCGGCCTACGATTTCTCCGCGTTGAATCCGCGGGCCATTTCTTATCGCACCGGGGGCTACATCACCGCGGGCATTGCGGTCGCGATGATGCCGTGGAAGCTGCTCGAATCCACGCAGGGCTACATCTTCACGTGGCTGATCGGCTACTCCGCGCTGCTCGGGCCGATCGCCGGCATCCTGATTGCCGACTACTACATCGTCCGCCGCACGCAGCTGCAGGTGAACGACCTGTACAGCGACCATGGCGAGTACCGGTACAAGAACGGGTGGAACCCTGCCGCAATCGCAGCGTTCATCGCCGGTGTCCTGCCCAACCTCCCCGGGTTCCTCAATGCGGCGCTGCCGAGCGTCTTTCCGGACGTGCCCGAAGTCTTCAAGACGATCTACACCTACGCATGGTTCGCGGGCATCGCCATCTCGACCGTCGTGTACGTTGCGTCGATGCGGCTGCAGAAGCAGACGACGGTGCCGCAACAGACCAGGCCTTCGGAGGCTTGAGCATGACGAACGCGCTCTTGATCCGAGGCGGGATCGTCGTCAATGCCGACCGGGAGTTCACGGCCGACGTGCTGTGCGTCGACGGGCAGATTGCCGCCATCGGCGCCGATGCCGCACGCCAGGCGCCGGCCGGCGCGGTGCAGCTGGACGCTTCCGGGCAGTACGTGCTGCCCGGCGGCATCGACCCTCACACGCACATGCAGCTGCCGTTCATGGGCACGGTCACGATGGACGATTTCTTCACCGGCACGGCCGCGGGCCTGGCCGGCGGGACCACGACCATCCTCGACTTCGTGATCCCCAACGCGCAGCAGTCCCTGATGGAAGCCTATGGCACCTGGAGAGAATGGGCGCGCAAGTCCGCCGCGGACTACGGCTTCCACGTCGCCATCACCTGGTGGGACGAGAGCGTGCACCGCGACATGGGCACCCTGGTGAATGAAGAAGGCGTGAGCAGCTTCAAGCACTTCATGGCCTACAAGAACGCCATCATGTGCGACGACGAGATCCTGGTGAAAAGCTTTCGCCGCGCACTCGAACTCGGCGCCATGCCCACGGTGCACGCCGAGAACGGCGAACTGGTCTACTTTCTCCAGCAGGAGCTGGCCGCCAGGGGCGTCACCGGGCCCGAGGGCCACCCGCTGTCGCGCCCGCCCGCGGTCGAGGCCGAGGCGGCCCAGCGGGCCATTGCCATCGCGGACGTGCTGGGCGTTCCCCTGTACGTCGTGCACGTGTCCTGCATGGAGGCCGCCGATGCAATTGCGCGCGCCCGCGCGGCCGGGCAACGGGTCTACGGCGAAGTCCTTGCGGGCCACCTGGTGGTCGACGAGAGCGTCTATCGCGCGCCCGGCTTCGCCAGTGCCGCGGCACACGTGATGAGCCCGCCGTTCCGCTCGAAGGCGCACCAGGAGTTTCTCTGGCGTGGCCTCCAGTCGGGCAGCCTGCAGACCACCGCGACCGATCACTGCACCTTCTGCGCGGCCCAGAAGGCCGCCGGCAAGGACGACTTCGCCAAGATACCGAACGGCTGCGGCGGCATCGAGGAACGCATGGCCGTGATCTGGGACGCCGGCGTCAACTCCGGTCGACTGACGCCCAGCGAATTCGTCGCCGTCACATCGACCAATGCGGCCAGGCTCTTCAACCTGTATCCCCGCAAGGGCCTGATCGCCCAGGGGGCCGATGCCGACCTCGTGCTGTGGGACCCGCAGGCCTCCAAGACCCTTTCGGCGGCAACGCAGCACTCCAGGGGCGACTTCAACATCTTCGAAGGACGCACCGTGCGCGGCATTCCGACGCACACGGTCAGCCAGGGGCGCGTGGTGCATGCCAACGGCGACCTGCGCGCAGAGCGGGGCGCGGGCCGCTATCTGCCGCGCCCTGCATTTGGTGCCAATTTCCAGGCGCTCGACAAACGTGCAAAGCAGCAGTTCGCTCCAATGGCGGCGAAGCCTTGAGCAGGCTGTGCTCGAACCCCGGCGCTGCGCGCAAGCCATGGCCGGTGGGGACGCAGTGGAGCTGAGCGACCATGGGTTGAAGCTCTCCATCGATCGCCGCAAAGGCCGCGCAAGCTCCCTGGTCAGCCAGCTTGTGGACGGCATTGCCGAGGCGATCGGGCAGCGCAGGATTCTGTCCGGCGAGAAGCTGCCGTCCGTGCGGCAGATGGCAATGCATCTGCAGCTCAGCACCTTCACCATTGCGCAGGCGTACCAGCGGCTGGTGTCGCTCGGCATGATCGCGTCGCGCCCCGGCGCCGGATTCATCGTGGCGAGCCCGGTCACGATGGAGCCCGCACCGCAGCCGCGCGTGCCGCCGTCCGGCCCCAACGATGCATGGCTCCTGTCGGAGGTGTTCTCCGACCAGACGGCGTCCATCAAGGCCGGCTGCGGGTGGCTTCCATCGGGCTGGCTCGACGGCATCGAATTCGGCCGAGCCCTGCGATCGCTGAGCCGCACCATGAAGAGCCAGGTCGGCGGGTACGGCCAGCCATTCGGCGACGCAAGCCTTCGGTCGCGCGTGGCCTTCGAGCTGGCGCGCTTCGGGGTGCCTGCCGACATCAACTCGGTGCTGATCACGCAGGGCGCCACGCAGGCCATCGACCTCGTCATCCGCTTTCTCCTCAAGCCGGATGACGTTGTCGTGGTCGAAGACCCTTGCTATTGCAACCTGCTCGAACGGCTGAAGCTGGCGCGCGTGCAGCTGCTGTTCGTGCCGCGCACGCCGGCGGGCCTGGACACCGACGTGCTGGAGGCCCTGGTGCAGAAGCACAAGCCCAAGGCCCTCTTCGTGAGCTCCGCGCTGCACAACCCCACGGGCACGTCGATCACCTTGCCGATGGCCTACAAGGTGCTCCAGATTGCGCAGCGCACGCAGATGCTCATCGTCGAGAACGACGTGAGCCGCGGGCTCGCTCCGCCAGATGCACCGATGCTGGCCGCCATGGCGGGCCTCGGGCCGGTCATCCACATCGGCGGATTTTCAAAGACCATTTCGCCGCTGCTGCGCGTGGGTTTCATCGCGGCCGATGCGGCCACCCTGGAAGCGCTGGTGCGCCTGAAGATGGTCACGGGTCTCACTTCTTCCGCGGTCACGGAAAAGGCCGTTCACCAGATTCTTGTCGACAGCGCCTACCGCCAGCATCTCGAACGGCTGCGCCATCGCCTGGCGGATGTGCACACGCAGATCGAGCGAAAGCTCTGCGCTGCCGGCGTGGAGCTGTTCCATCGCCCGCGCGGAGGCCTCTTTCTCTGGGGGCGCCTGCCGATCGATCCTGCCGAGGCCAGGGAAGTGACGGCACGCGCACTCAGGCAGGGCATCTGGCTCGCCCCGGGCATGTACTTCAGCGCATCGGACACCGCCAGCGCTTGGTTCCGCTTCAACGTGGCCTATTGCGACACGGACAGGTTCTGGCAGTTCCTGTCCGCGCTATGAGCGCGTTCTCATGAGAGGACCGCTTCGATCAGAAAAGGCCCCCTGCGCTTCAGCGCGCCGACGAAGACCTTGATGAACTCTTCCGCCGTGGAAGCCCGCGCGGCTTCCACGCCCATGCCCTTTGCCAGCGAGACCCAATCGAGAATGGGATCGGTGAGGTCGAAGCTGCCGCGCGTCTGGTGTTCGGGGGGCTTCACGCCCATGCGCCGCATCTCGTCGATCAGCAGCGCGTACTTCCTGTTGGCCAGAACGATCGTGATCGCATCGAGGTTCTCGTGCGCCTGCGTCCAGAGCCCCTGCAGCGTGTACATGCCGCTGCCGTCGGCTTGAAGCGTGATGACTTTTCTGTCGGGGCAGGCAATGGCAGCGCCCGTTGCCAGCGGAATCCCGATGCCGATCGAGCCACCGGTAATCTGCAGCCAGTCGTGCGGTGCCGCGTCGTACGACTTGGCAAAAAGCTGCGTCACGGAAGACAGGGCCTCGTCGCAGACGATGGCGTTGTCCGGCAGCAGCCGGGCAATCAGCTCCGCGAGCGCTTCGTTCGTGAGTGGGCCTAGTGGAAGATGTGGCTGGTCGCGGCGCCTTGCGGGCGGCGGCTCGTCCAGGACCAGCCGGACCGAAGAGAAGTGTTCCGCAAGGCCTTCGATTGCCGCCGCAACATCGCCCCCCGGTTCGCACAGCTCGATCACTTCGCAATCTTCGCGAAGCAGGCGGCTCGGCATGCCCGGATGCGCAAAGAATGCCACCGGCCGCTCGGCGCCGATCATGACGACCGCATCGAACTGCCCCAGCTGGGCCACGGCCAGGTCCGTCGCGTAGGCCACGCGCGGCACGGCGGGCCTTCCTGCCCCGCGTGCCATGCGCGCATTCGCAAAGGGGGCCAGCAGGCTGGCGCCGGTCTTGCGCGCGATCTCGGAAGCGAGCGCAAGGGTTTCCTGCCGCAGTGCGCGGCCACCGAGAAACAACGCCGTCTTCCGGTCGCTGCGCAGCAGGGCCACGGCCCGCTGTTCCTTCTCGCGATCAGGGGGCGGCGGTGAGTCGGCGAATCTTGTGAGACTCGGCGGCTGCACCGGGTCGGCATCGCCCCAGGTGACTTCCGCGGGCACGACCAGCGTGGCGACACCGGGCAGCGACCTGGCTGCCCGGCACGCATCGGAAACGGTCGAGGCAATGTCATGCACGGAGCCGATGCGTCCGTACCAGTTCGACATCGGCCTGGCGAGGCTCTCGATGTCGGAGGTCAGTGGAGCATTGAAGGGCAGGTGGTGCGTCGCATGGTCGCCGACGATGTTGACGATGGGTGTCCTGGCGCGCCTGGCGTTGTGAAGGTTCGCCAGCCCGTTGCCCAGGCCCGGGCCCAGGTGCAGCAGGGTCGCGGCGGGCTTGTCGGTCATGCGGCCATAGCCGTCGGCCGCGCCCGTGACCACGCCTTCGAACAGGCCCAGCACGCAGCGCAGGTCTGCCCGGCGCTCCATGCCGGCCACCAGGTGAAGTTCGGATGTTCCCGGGTTGGCAAAACAGACCTCGACGCCGGAGGCGATCAAGGTTTCGCAAATGACATCGGAGCCGTTCAATTCGTTCTCCATCTTTCTTCTTCAGCCCGTGCGGCGTTGCTGCGCAGGTGCTGCGGCGTCGATGTGCAGCGGGCAGCGGGTCAGCTTCTCGTCGTTGGTGTCCGTGAAGACGTACTGCTTCCACTCGAGGTCGCCCCGGTGGTAGGTGCCGACGACGTCCGGCGCCGGCTGCCCGTCGTACAGCTCCACCTGCCGGCGGATTCGCTGCCTCACCTTGTCGCCCTCCGGCGTGGGGCCGGCGAGCAGGTCGAAGCCCGCCCGCGGCTGCGTGACCATGGCCAGCGATCGACCGAGATTGCGGCTCTTGCGGTGCCGGTGCGCCGGCGCACTGACGTTGATGAAGAGCGGAACGCCCGCGAAGCACAGGCTCCAGAACGGCTGCTCGGGGTCGGTGGGGATCTCGGGTGGCCACGGTTCGGGATCGTTGTCGACCCAGTCCTGCATCACGTGCCACGCAGTCTGGTGGTAGTGATCGAGCGCCTGTTCCTGCGCTTCGGGCTTGAACAGGATCACCAGCACGTTCATGGACTCCTCGATCCCCGTCATCACCGAGACCGTCTTCAGGTACTCGCGCAGCCCCTGGCGCACGCGAGCGAGTTCGAGCGGATCGGTGTCGGAGCCCGCGAAGACGAAATGCAGCGTGTTCGTGCGGAACGCCGTACGCGCGAAGTTGCATGGGAACTTGCTCGGCTCCCGCAGGTAGCCGCTGAAGTCTTCCAGGCTCGCCTTGGCCCACGGGTAGGCGTTGTCGGCGCTGTCCACCCACTCGATGGCCTCCTGGTGAGTCAGTGTGACCTTGGGCGGAAGCACCGCGGGCGGCGCGGCCACCTCGGTGCACCAGGACGAATATTCCGGGTATCCGCCCGTCACCGTCGTCAGGTAGTGCGCCTGCAACTGGCGGGTGATTGGCCCCACCTCGCCGTCGCCGATGGGCAGGCGATCGACGGAAGTCACGGGAAGTATTTCGAACAGGGTGCCGCACATCAGCACTTCATCGGAAATCAGCAATTCGGTGCGGTCGATTTCGCGCTCCACGACCTGCAACCCCAATTTCTCCCTGGCCAGCACGATCAGCGTATCGCGGGTCAGGCTTTCCAGGATATCGGCGAATGTCGGGGGCGTGATCAGCACGCCGTCCCTGATGATGAAAAGGCATGCCGCCGGGCCTTCGGACACCTTGCCCCTGTTGTTCAGGATGATCGCGATATCAAAACCGTTATCGCGCGCTTCGTTTTGTGCAAGACGGCTGTTTTGGTAATTGGCCGCTACCTTGGCGCGTGGCGGTATGCAGTCGTCCGAAATTCGGCGCCAGGTGGAAATTGCAGCGGCAACTCCTTTTTCTATCTTCGGGGAGCGCGGCAGCGGAATTGCGGTAACGTGTGCGCCCGTGTCTTCGGTAGCAACCAATGGCTCGCCAGGGCCGGAATATCTGAAATACGTCGAAAGGTTGATTTGCGCATGCGCCTGGAATTCGCAGCGGCTCAGCAGCTCGACTGTCGCCTGCCGGAGCGTTGGCGTATCGTAGCGCGACTTCATTCGCATGATCTTCATCGACTGCTCGAGCCGTTTCAGATGATCGTCCAGGCGGAAGATGTACGATTTTTGAGTGGCCTCGTCCCAATAAGCACGAAGCCCTTCAAATATGTTCGCACCAAAAAATCCAGCCTGGGTGCGAACATGCAAAGTGCATTGCTCCCAATTGACAAATTCACCGTCCATCCACGCGATGCTGGGGTGCGGTGCTGGAAATACCGATCGACCGGAATTGCTGTCCATAAAATCTCCAGGAGATGAAGAAAAGGAAATCCGAGGCGATAAAAAGCCTTCGGCATCAGTTGGGCCAAAAAAGTCCCTGTCGGGATTGATGATTTGTCGAATTAAATAAAAAGGATTAACTGTCCGTATTTGCTCGAAAAGGAGATTGAAGAATAAAAACAATTGAAGCCGAGCGGATCGTACGGTGCCTTGTCGAAGGCATTCCATTTACGGTTCAAATCGTTATAAATAACTGTATTGGCACCAAAGTGGGGGCTGTATTGGTGGCGCAATTCGGCCGTCGGCGGTGCCCGGGCTGCCGCCGATGGCGTGCCCGCAGTCAGGAATTCAGGGGTGGAAGAGGTGGCCGGCTTGCGGCGCGCCTTTACTTGCTGTGGGGCTTCCCGCGCCCCGCCCAACGCGCGGCCAGCAGGGTTTCGATGTCGTGCACGCGCCGCCCTGTCGCGCGCGCAATCGCCTCGCGGTAGGGCGGCATGTTGGTGCACTCGAGCACGATGTCCTCGACCGATGGCGCAAGGCCTACAAGGCGGCATGCGGCGTCGACCACATTCCGGCCGGCCTCGACGAGGTCGAGCTGCGTTTCGTTGTTGAGGATGCGCCGGTGAAACTCGCACCCCGGCTCCACGCCCTGCACGGGCGTTGCTTGCGGCACGCCGGCCATGGCCAGGATGGCGGGGCTCAATGAAGCAGCATCGAAGGTCAGGATGCCCGGCCGCGCGAAGTCCCTGCATTGCAGCAGGCTCGACGTGACGACGGGAACGGGCACGGCGTCGGCCAGCGTGTCCTGGTAGGCGGCCAGAAAGCCGCAGCTGGTCGTGATCATCCCCGCGCCCTCGTCGACCATCGCCCGCGCGGCATCGACGAAGGGCTGCAGCAGCGCTGGGTCGGCCTGCTTCACGATGCGCTCGGGCGAAGCTCCCGTGACCACATGGAACCGCACCGGAATGCCATGGCGGCTGAAGGTTTCAGGGTTGCCGATGTCACCCGGTGGCCGCGGAAAGCGCGTGTCGAGCATCAGCACGCCAAGGAAGGCACCGGCGTCGCGGATCGTTGTCATCGTGGGGGGCCTGCCGTCACTCCACCGTGCTGCGGCGATCGATCTTGCGGCTCAGCACGATCGAGGTCTGCGTCTGGTTGACGCCGTCGATCTGTCCCATCTGGTCGAGAAGGGTGTCCAGCTGTTCGGGGCTGCTGCACCGGAGCAGGACCATGTAGTCGAACTGGCCGCTCACGGCCCACACTTCTTCCACTTCGGGCAAACGCCCGAGCGCCCTGATGATCACGGGGGCGCTTTTCGCATTGACGCTGAGGCCGCAGAAGGCCCGCACCGCAGCTTGCTCGAGCCGCTGGCCGAGGCGCACCCCGTACCCCGAGACGATGCCATCGCGCTCCAGCCGCGCGATGCGTGCGACCACGGTGGTCCTGGCGACCTTGAGCTTGCGCGCGAGGTTGGCGGCCGGCTCGCGGGCGTTGGCTTGCAGCAGCGTCAACAGGTGACGGTCCAGGTCGTCGAGTCGTAGGTCCATGGCGGCCCTGCAGCGGAAATGAGTGGATTGTGCCGCCGCGTCGCGGCCGTCGGGCGCCGAGATCTCGATGGCGGGGACCATCGCCTGCTCACGCTACGGTCGCGACGACGTTGTTGCTACTGCTGCTGGCGGCTTCCGACGAAGCCTTGAAGCGCCCGAGGAAGGCACGCGTCGATTCCTGCTGCGGGTTGTCGATCACCACGCCCGGCGGGCCGCATTCGGCGACGACGCCGTCGCGCATGAAGATCACCTGGTCGGCCACTTCGCGTGCAAAGCTGATCTCGTGCGTCACGAGGATCATCGTCATGCCCTCGCGGGCCAGACCCTTGATGACGTTGAGCACTTCGCCGACCAGCTCCGGGTCGAGCGCGGAAGTCGCTTCGTCGAACAGCATCACCGTGGGCTTCATCGCCAGCGCGCGCGCGATCGCAACGCGCTGCTTCTGTCCGCCCGACAGCTTGTCCGGGTAGTAGTCGGCCCGGTCGAGCAGGCCGACCTTCGCCAGCAGCGCGCGCGCCTCGGCCTCGGCCTGGGCCTTGGGCGTCTTCAGCACGGTGACCGGTCCTTCCATCACGTTGCGCAGCGCGGTCATGTGAGGGAAGAGGTTGAAGTGCTGGAACACCATGCCGGTCGAGGCCCGGAAGCGCGCGAGGCTGCGCTCGCTGGGCAGCGTGGTGCGCGCGCCGTCGAACTCGATGGTCTGCTCGCCGACCGTGATGCGCCCGGCATTCGGAATCGACAGCAGGTTGATGCACCGCAGCAGCGTCGACTTGCCCGAGCCCGAGGGCCCGATCATCGCGACCACCTGGCCGCGTTCGATCTGCAGCGAGATGTCCTTCAGCACGACGTTCTGCCCGAAGGCCTTCTTCAGGTTGGTGATTTCGATCAGGGGACTGGCCATGTCAAACCTCTTTCGGGCCGGAGCCGAATTCCATGCGCTTGGCCCAGATCGTGATGGGCAGCAGAACCGCGAAGTAGGCGATTGCGATGAATGTGTAGAGCTCCAGCGGCCGGTAGGTGTCGTGCGCGATGACCTGGCCCTGGTAGAGCAGGTCGGGAACGGCCAGCACTGACAGCAGCGAGGTGTTCTTCAGCTGCATGATCGACTGGTTCATCAGCGGCGGCACCATCTTCTTGAACGCCTGCGGAAGAATCACGCGCCGCAGCATCTGCAGCCGCGTCATGCCCAGCGCCTTGGCGGCTTCGGTCTGGCCGGTGTCGATCGAGATGATCCCGCCGCGCACGATCTCCGAATAGAAGGCGCCGCCGTAGAGCGACAGGCACAGCGTGGCGGCCACGACCGCCGACATCTCGAGCCCGGTCAGCACCGGCAGCGCGTAGTAGAACCACACGAGCTGCACCAGCACCGGCGTGCAGCGGAAGACTTCGATGTAGGCGCGCAGCGGCGCGGTGATGAGCGGGTTGCTCGACAGCCGGCCCAGGCCCGTCACCAGGCCGACGAACAGCCCCAGCACTACGCAGATCACCGTGAAGAGCAGGGTGTAGAGCAGGCCCGACACCAGCAGGCTGCGGTATTTCCAGAGCACGCCGAAGTCCCAGTCGTAGCCGCCTGCTGCGCCTCCCAGGGCACCGCCCGAGAAGTGTTTCAGGGCGGCCCAGGCGCCCGCGAGGGCCAGGACGATCAGCAGGGCCGTGCCGAGCTGGGAGCGGCTCTTCGGCTCGCTCGAAGATTCCACGCTGTCCATCGGGGCGTCCTCAGAACTTGATTTCGGGCGGGAAGGCACTGGCGGGCACGCCCGCGAGTTTCTCCATGTTCTTCAGGATGATGCTGCGGACTTCGCCCTTCGCGCGGACATCGGTCAGCCAGGCGTTGACGGCCTTCTGCATGCCGGTGTCGGTTTCCTTGCGCAGGCCGATGCTCACCGGCGCGGTGTAGACCGGCTGCGGGATGTACATGGTGCCGATGGAGCCGCGCTTGGCGAGCAGCGGCTGGGCCAGCAGGATCACCAGCACCTGGCAATCGGAGCGGCCGGCCTGCAGCGACATCGTGGCGGCGCCGGAGTTTTCCAGGCGCGAGACATCGGCCTTGGGCAGCACGCGCGTTGCCAGCTGGTCGTGGCTGGAGCCGACGTCCACCACGATCTTCATGTCGGGCGAGTTCAGCTGCTCCCAGGTCTTCTGCGGAATGCCCTTCTTGCACACCACCGTGTAGGTGTTGTCGAAGAGCGTGTCGGAGAAGCCCACCACTTCCTTGCGGGCCGGCGTGGGGGCCATGCCGAACATGGCGTCGATCTTGTTGGACTGCAGGTCGAGCACCGCGTTGCCCCAGGTGGTCTCGACGTACTCGACCTTGGCGCCGAGCTTCTGCCCCAGGCTTTCCGCGAAGTCGGGGCCGAAGCCTTCCCACTTGCCGGTGGTGATGTCCTTGGCGAAATACGGAATGGCGCCTGCGACCGCACCGACGCGCAATACCTTGGTGCGCTGCACGCGGGCCAGCGAGCTTTCTGCTGATTCCTGCGCGAAGGCCGAGCCCAGCGCGCAGACGGTTGTCACAGCCACGAGGGCACGGAAAAGGATTCGTTTGGTAAGCACGTTCACTCCAAGCAAGAAGCTCGCCATAAAAAGAAAAGGAAAGTATCGCTTCCCAGCCCGAGTCCGAGTCTAGAAGTGCGGACTGTCACAAGCAACGCGGCACATCGTCAGGACGACGGATTTCTCTCGTCATACCGTCAGAGTCTTCGGCGATATGCAGTCTGCCGCGTCGTTTCGACGGTTCCGGCCGGGCACGCAGCGCTTCGTTGCGCGCGGCGACTTCGGATCTGAAAAGACGTTACTCCTGCCGATAGTCCAAGCTGACGAACGGCGTCGTCGTATCGACGAAGCGCGCAGCCCTTTCGCCGATCTGCTCTCTATCAACTGCCAGGACTCACTTTTACAGTTCTTTTACAGGGCAACGGTGCCCCGCAGGAGAAATGAAATGACCAAAGTGAAGATCGAGAAAGTTCTGGTTCTGGGTGCCGGCAAGGTCGGCAGCACCGTGGCCGACATGATTGCGGAATACCACCGCCTGCCCGTGACGCTGGCCGACGTGAGGCCGGGCCGCGGCGACGAAAACGACCCGCTGGTGCAGCGCATCGCGCTCGACGTCGAAAGCACCGAAGACCTGCGCACGGCGCTGCGCGCGCACTCGGTGGTGATCAACTGCCTGCCGTTCTTCCTCGCGCAGCGCGTGGCCACCGAAGCCGCTGCATGCGGCGTGCATTACTTCGACCTCACCGAGGACGTGGCGGCGACCAAGGCCATCCGCGAGATCTCGAAGACGGCGACCTCGGTCCTCATGCCCCAGAGCGGCCTGGCGCCCGGCGTGATCGGCATGCTCGGCGGCTACCTCGCCAGCCGCTTCGACGAGCTCTACGACCTGCGCCTGCGGGTGGGCGCACTCACGCGCAATGCCACCAACAGCCTGCGCTACAACTTCACCTGGAGCATCGACGGCGTCATCAACGAGTACTGCAATCCGTGCGACGCCATCGTGAACGGCCAGCTGGTGTCGGTGCAGCCGATGGAAGGGCACGAGACCTTCACGCTCGATGCCGAGGCCTTCGAGGCCTTCAACACCTCCGGCGGCCTGGGCACGCTGTGCGAGACGCTCGAGGGCAAGGTCCGCAACCTCGACTACAAGACCATCCGCTATCCCGGCCATCGCGACGCGATGAACTTCCTGCTGCACGACCTGCGCCTGATCGAGCGGCGCGACCTGCTGCGCCAGGTGCTCGAGCATGCGGTGCCGCACAGCCGCGAAGACGTGGTGATCCTGTTTGCATCGGCCTCGGGCATGCGCAATGGCCGCTTCGAGCAGGAGACGCGCGTCGGGCGCGTGTTCGGAGCGCCGCTGCGTGGCAAGGACCGTACCGCCATCGAACTGACCACGGCCGCCGGCGTCGTCGGCGTGTTCGAACTGCTGCGGCAGGGCCAGCTTCCCGCGCACGGTTTCGTCGGGCAGGAGCAGGCGCCGCTCGGGCAGTTCCTTGCGACCAAGGTCGGCCACTACTACCAGGGCCTGGGCGTGGCGTCGTTCGCTCCCGCGCCAAGGCCCAAGGGCGAACCCGCGCACGCCTGATCGATCCGTCCATCTGCAGGCCGAGGACGTCGCGTACCTGGCCTGGCCCTCGCCGCCGACGAAAATCGAGGGAATGAACAAGAACACTGTTGCCATTCTGGGCGCCGGCATCGTCGGCGTGTCGTGCGCCCTGGAGCTTCAACGCAGAGGGCATGAGGTCACGCTCTTCGACCGCACTGCCCCGGGCCGAGAGACCTCGTATGGCAACGCTGGAGTAATCGCACGCAGCTCGCTGATGCCGTTCAATCATCCCGGGTTGTGGTCGGTACTGCCGAAGCTTTTGAAGAACACTGCGGCGAGCTTTCGCTACGACCCCGCGTTCCTTGCGAAGAATCTTTCGTGGGCCGTGCGCTTTCTTGCCAGTGCGCGCGTCAGCGTGTTCCAGGAAACCACCACCGCGCTGGATGCGCTGATCCGGCTCTCGACGTCGGAACACCGGCGCCTGCTCGTCGAGGCCGAGGCGGCGCATCGCCTGCGCACCAACGGTTGGCTGTTTCTCTACCGCAACGAAGAAGGCTTTGCCGGCAGCCGTCTTTCGCGCGAGACCTTCGATCGCTTCGGCGTTGCCACGCGCGTGCTGGATGCGAAGGAGCTCTCGGACATCGAGCCTCATCTGAAGCCTCTTTTTCCGCGCGCGCTGTGGATCCAGGACACCGATTCGGTGGACAGCCCGGGCCGCGTCGTGGAGGCGTACGCCAGGCTTTTCGTCTCACGCGGAGGGCAGATCAAACAGGCGTCGATCAGCGGACTCGGCCGCTCCGGCGCAGGCGATGCCTGGCAGCTCCGCGAGGAGGGCGGCGCGATGCACGAGGCGTCGAAGGTCGTGCTCGCGTTGGGGCCGTGGACCCGGGAGTTCGCGAAGAAGTCGCTCGGCATTTCTGTGCCGATGGCGTTCGAGCGCGGCTATCACATGCACTACAGCGCGGTGGGCAACGCCTCGCTCGGACGGCCCGTGTACGACACCGGCGGCGCCTATGTGCTGTCGCCCATGGAGCAGGGCCTGCGCCTTTCCACCGGCGTGCAGCTCGCGCAGCGCGATGCGCCCAAGAACTTCGTTCAACTCGACCTTGCGGAACGCGCGGCACGCGAAGCGTTTCCGCTGGAAAGCCGTCTCGAACCGGAGGCCTGGATGGGAAGCCGGCCCACATTGCCGGACAGCCGGCCGATCGTCGGTGAATGCCCGCGGCATCCCGGCCTGTGGCTTGCGTTCGGCCATCAGCACATCGGCTTCAACACCGGTCCGGGAACAGCCCGCCTGCTGGCATCGCTGATGCACGGTGAGCCTTGCGACATCGATCCGCTGCCGTTCGCGCCCGGTCGCTTTCTTCGATAGCCGACATTTCTGGCGCTGTCGCAAGCCGCCTGTGACATCAATGTCATGGGATTGCGCGATTCGCCAAAGCAATCCGCGCCCAATGCATTCGTCCGTGTTACCAATGGCACGCGGTTGTGCGGCGCAAACGATTGGCATGCATGTTGCTGAATTAAATTTTTACAAAAATTTGGCAGATGGCACATCCGTTGGACGACAAGAGCGGCTTTTCTCTGGACCGCCGTACGTTTTTTCTGGGCACGGCAAGCGCCCTGGCACTGGGAACAACGGCTTGCGGCGGTGGAGGAGGCAGCTTCTCGGTCGCGTCGGGCGCTGGCACCTCTGGCGCCGCACAGCAGGGAACGGTCGCGGCAGGGTCGGCCGATGCAGCAGCCGTTGCCGATGTCGTTGTCCCTGAATCGACGACCCCATCCGTGGAGGCGCGCAAGTTCGTGCACCCCGGCCTGCTGCACACCGAAGCCGACTTCGAACGCATGCGCCAGAAGGTCAAGGACAAGGCGCAACCCTGGCTCGACGGCTGGAACGCATTGACGGGCAACGGCCGCGCGCAGCTCGGTGCGAAGCCGCGCCCGCTGGCCACCGTGATCCGCGGCGGCGACGGCCAGAACTTCGCGCAGATGTACATCGACATCGCGCGCGCCTATCAACTGGCGCTGCGCTGGAAGGTCTCGCAGGACACGCGCTATGCCGATCTGGCCGTGGTCTTCCTGAACGAATGGTCATCCACGATGACCACGCTCACCGGCAATGCGGACCGCTTCCTGGCCGCTGGTATCTACGGCTACCAGTTCGCCAACGCGGCCGAGATCATGCGCACCTACGAGGGCTGGGCCGCCTCCGATTTCGCGCGCTTCCAGAAGATGATGCTGGACATCTTCTACCCGCTCAACCACAGCTTCCTCACCGACCATAACGGCACCAACGTCACTGGCATCACCAACTACTGGGCCAACTGGGACCAGTGCACCCTGGCCGCGATGCTGGCCATCGGCGTGCTGTGCGACCGGCAGGACATCTACGACGAGGCAATGAGCTACTACAAGACAGGCCAGGGCAACGGCGCGGGCCTGCAAGCGGTCTATTACGTACATCCCGGCTACCTTGGCCAATGGCAGGAAAGCGGGCGCGACCAGGGGCACAGCACGCTCGGCATCGGGCTTGCGGGCGCATTCTGCGAGATGGCCTGGAACCAGGGCGACGACATCTACGGCTACGAGAACAACCGCTTCCTGGCCGGTGCCGAGTACGTGGCGAAGTCCAATCTTCGCGATGGTGCGGGCGCTTTCTACACGGTGCCGTACGTCACCAACATCAACAGGCAGGGCACGCAATCCGTGCTGTCGACGGGAAGCCAGGGGAGCCGCCGACCTGTCTGGGAGAGCGTGCACAACCACTACGCGAATCGCCTGGGCATCGCGACGCCCTACACCGCCCTGCAGGTCGCGCAGATGTACCCTGAGGGGGACGGTGGCAACGGCGACCAGTTGGGCTTCGGCACGCTGACCTTCACGCGCGATCCGCTCGCGGCACAGGGAAAGCCGAGCGGGCTCACGGCCCGGGTGCGCGGCACGCAGGTGGTGCTGTCATGGTGGGGCTGCCCCGACGCGCAGAGCTATTCGGTCAAGCGCGCGAGCACCGCGGGCGGGCCGTACAGCACCATCGCCCCGGACATCACTGACACGCTCACGTTCACGGACAGCAGCGTCGTTGCCGGAGAAGTCTGGTACTACGTGATCGTTGCGGTGACTGCGTCGGGTGAGAGCGCTGCCTCCAATGAAGAGAGGGCAGCGATCAAGGCCGAGCTGCTGATGCAGCTCAAGTTCGATGAAGCGAGCGGCACCACAGCTGCCGACGCGACCGGCCGGTTCGGCGCCAGCGCATTGCAAGGCGGCGCGGCCTGGGTTGCCGGACGCGAAGGCAATGCAGTTGTGCTCGACGGCAAGGCCGGCAGCTATGTCGCCCTGCCTGCGGGCGTGGTGTCGAAAGACCTTGCCGACTTCAGCATCACCGCATGGCTGTACATCGACAGCCTCGCGACGTGGTCGCGGGTCTTCGACTTCGGCTCCGGCGAGCGCCGCTACATGATGCTGACCGCCCGCAGCAACAGCGGCACGCCGCGTTTCGCGATCTCCACCGTCCACGGCTACAACGAGCAGGTGATCGACGGATCGGCGGCGCTGCCGACCGGCAAGTGGGTGCACGTTGCGGTGACCGTGTCTGGCGCGCTCGGCACCTTGTACGTGGACGGCGTCGAGGCCGGCTCCAACGCGCAGATGAGCCTGGGGCCCTTCGACCTCGGCTCGACAACGCAGAACTGGCTGGGGCGTTCGCAGTTCTCCGGCGATTCGTATCTCAAGGGGCGCATCGACGACTTCCGCATCTACAGCGGCGCGCTGGGCAGCGCGGACGTGGCGGCGCTGGCCCAGTAGGAAGTTTCTAGCCCAGCCCGCCCTGGCAGACGTACTTGATGTGCATGTAGTCCTCCAGGCCATGCACCGAGCCTTCGCGGCCGTAGCCTGATTCCTTCACGCCGCCGAAGGGCGCGGCCTCGGCGGCCAGCGCGCCTTCGTTGATACCGACGATGCCCGACTCCAGCGCATCGGCCACGCGCGAGATGCGGCGCACGTCGGTCGAATAGAAGTACGCCGCGAGCCCGAAGGGTGTGTCGTTGGCTGCGGCAATCACTTCGGCCTCGGTCTCGAAGCGCATGACGGGCACCACGGGGCCGAAGGTTTCCTCGCAGCTGCATTCCATCGTCGAGTCGGCATTCACCAGCACGGTGGGCGCGTAGTAGTTGGGCCCATCGCAGCGTGCATTGCGCAGCCGCTCGCCGCCGACGACGATGCGCGCGCCCCTGGAGACGGCGTCGCGCACGTGGCGCTCGATCTTGTCGACCGCGCGCGCGTTGATCATCGGACCGATCTGCGAGTCTGACTCGGTGGCGGGCCCCACGCGCAGCGCACCGACCCGCGCGGCCAGCTTGTCGACGAAGGCGTCGTGCACCCGGGCCTGCACGAACACGCGGTTCGGGCACACGCAGGTCTGGCCGCCATTGCGGAACTTGGAGGCCATCAGGCCTTCCACCGCGGCGTCGATGTCGGCGTCGTCGAACACGATGAAGGGCGCGTTGCCGCCGAGCTCGAGAGAGAGCTTCTTCAGCGTGTCGGCCGAAGCCCGCGCCAGGTGCTTGCCCACGGGCGTGGAGCCGGTGAAGCTGATCTTGCGCACGCGCGCATCGGCCAGCCACACGTCCACCACCTCGGGTGTGCGTTCGCGTGATGCGGTGACGATGTTGAGCACGCCTGGCGGCACGCCGGCTTCCTGCGCCAGCTTCACGAGGGCCAGCGAAGTCAAGGGCGTGTCTTCGGCCGGCTTGCACACCACCGTGCAGCCCGCTGCGAGGGCTGGTGCGATCTTGCGCGCGATCATGGCTGCCGGAAAATTCCAGGGCGTGATCGCTGCGACCACGCCGACCGGCTCTCTCAACGCGAGCATGCGGCGGCCAGTTACCGGCGCGGGAATCACTTCGCCATTGGCGCGCGTGGCCTCTTCGGCAAACCACTCGACGTAGCTGGCCGCGTAGGCGATCTCTCCAACTCCCTCGGCCAGCGGCTTTCCTTGCTCGCGCGAGACGAGGCGGCCCAGGTCCTGCTGATGCGCCAGCATCAGGTCGTTCCAGCGCTTGAGGATCTGCGCGCGCTGCTTCGCAGGCACTGCGCGCCATGCGGGGAAGGCCGCGTGCGCGGCGTCGACGGCCGCGCGTGCGTCGGCGGCCGTGCCGTCGGGCACGCTCGCGAAGACGGCGTCGGTTGCGGGGTTGGTCACGTCGAGGCGGCGGGCGTCGCTGGCCTCGCGCCATTCGGCGCCGATGAGATGCCGGCCGGGCATCAGGTCTTTGTGTTCGAGTTCGAGTGTCGTCATGGTCGAAAAGTCTTTCTTGTTTCAGGCGGCCGCAACGAGCTCGGCAATCGCGATGCCCACTTCGGTGGTGCTCGCCGTACCACCGAGATCGCGCGTGCGCGGACCCTCGCGCAGCACCGCCTCGATGGCGCCCAGGATCGCATCGTGCGCCGCGCGGCCTGCGCCTTGCCCCTGCGTGAGAAAGTCCAACATCAGCGCGCCAGACCAGATCATCGCGATCGGGTTGGCGATGTTCTGGCCGTAGATGTCGGGCGCCGAGCCGTGCACCGGCTCGAACAGCGACGGAAACTTGCGCTCGGGGTTCAGGTTGGCCGACGGCGCAAGGCCGATGGTGCCGGTGGTCGCGGGCCCGAGGTCGGAGAGGATGTCGCCGAACAGGTTGCTCGCCACCACCACATCGAAGCGCGTGGGCTGCAGCACGAAGCGCGCCGACAGGATGTCGATGTGCTGCTTGTCGACCGTCACGTCGGGGTAGTCGAGGCCCACCGCATCGGCACGTCCGTCCCACCAGGGCATGCTGATCGCGATGCCGTTGCTCTTGGTGGCCACCGTCAGGTGCTTGCGCTTGCGCGCACGCGCGGTCTCGTAGGCGTACCGCAGCACGCGGTCGGCGCCGTGGCGCGAGAAGACCGATTCCTGGATCACGATCTCGCGCTCGGTGCCCTCGTACATCACGCCGCCGAGCGAGGTGTACTCGCCCTCGGTGTTCTCGCGCACCACGAGGTAGTCGATGTCGCCGGGCTTGCGGCCGGCCAGCGGGCAGGGCACGCCCTCGAACAGGCGCACCGGGCGCAGGTTGATGTACTGGTCGAACTCGCGGCGGAACTTCAGCAGCGATCCCCAGAGCGACACGTGGTCGGGCACCGTCGCGGGCCAGCCGACGGCGCCGAAGAACAGCGCATCGACGCCCTTGAGCTGTTCCTTCCAGTCGTCCGGCATCATCTGGCCGTGCGCTGCGTAGTAGTCGGCGCTGGCCCAGTCGATGGTGCGGCAGTCGAGCTCGAAGCCGAAGCGCTCCGCGGCGGCCTGCACCACGCGCAGGCCCTCGGGCATTACTTCCTTGCCGATGCCGTCGCCGGCAATCAGCGCGATGCGGAAGGTCGGTGTCATTTCGGTCCTTCTCATGATGTGAGGGCCGCCGTGCGGTCCATGTCGTCGAGCCAGCCCTGGCGCAACTCGGGGACCGAGCGCGCCAGCAGTTCGTAGTAGGGGTGATGCGGGCCGCGGTCGTAGTCGGCGCGCGCCACCTGCGCGAGCTTGCGGCCGTGCTGCATCACGACGATTTCGTCGCACACCGCACGCACCGTGTGCAGGTCGTGGCTGATGAAGAGGTAAGACACGCCCAGTTCGCGCCGCAGCTCCGCCATCAGGTCGAGCACCGCCGCACCGACCACGGTGTCGAGCGCCGACGTGACTTCGTCGCACAGGATCAGGTCGGGGTCGGCCGCGAGCGCGCGCGCCAGGTTCACGCGCTGCTTCTGCCCGCCAGAGAGGCCGCCCGGCAGGCGTCCGGCCACGGTCTGGGGCAGCTTCACCAGGTCCAGCAATTCACGGATGCGCTTGCGCAGCGGCTCGCCGCGCAGGCCTTTGTAGAACTCCAGCGGCCGCGCCAGGATGCGCTCGATGGTCTGCGACGGGTTCAGCGCCGTGTCGGCCATCTGGAACACGATCTGGATGCGGCGCAGCTCGTCGCGCTCGCGCCGCTGCAGCGTCGGTTTCAGTTCGCGGCCGTGGAACAGCACGCTGCCGTGGCTGGGCTTCAGCAAGCCAGCCACCGCGCGCGCCAGCGTGGTCTTGCCCGAGCCCGATTCGCCGATCACGCCGATCGCCTGGCCGCGGTAGAGCTTCAGGTCGATGTCCTGCAGGATCGGCTTGGCCGGGCGTCCCTGCGCATCCACCGGGCCGTAGCCGGCCGAGAGCTGGCGCACCTCGAGCAGCAGCTCCCGGCCGTCGTCGGTGGCCCCGGCTGAAGCACGCGGCACCGGCCGCGCGGCGGCCAGCAGGCTCTTCGTATATTCGTCGGCCGGCGCGGCGAGGATCTGCCCCGTCGCGTTCATCTCGCGCATGCGGCCGTTGCGCAGCACCAGGATGTGGTCGGCCATCTGCGCCACCACCGCCAGGTCGTGGCTCACGTACACCGCGGTGGCACGGCGCTCGCGCACCACGCGGCGGAAGGCGCGCAGCACTTCGATTTGCGTGGTCACGTCGAGTGCGGTGGTCGGCTCGTCGAGGATCACGAGGTCGGGGTCGCCGATCAGCGCCATCGCCGCCATCAGCCGCTGCAACTGGCCGCCCGACACCTGGTGCGGATAGCGCGCGCCGATGCTTTCCGGATCGGGCAGCGCCAGCTCGCGGAACAGCTGCACCGCTTTCGCCTCCGCTTCGGCCCGCTTGCACAGGCCATGGATCACGGTCGGCTCGACCACCTGGTCCATGATCGTGCGCGAGGGGTTGAAGGAGGCCGCCGCACTTTGCGCGATGTAGGCCACGGTGCGCCCGCGCAGCGCGCGCTGCGCACGTGCATCGAGCGCCAGCACGTCGGTGTCGCCGATCTGCACCCTGCCCGCCGAAATGCGGCAGCCGTGGCGCGCATAGCCCATCAACGCCAGCGCAGTGGTGGTCTTGCCGGAGCCCGACTCGCCGATCAGCGCCAGCACTTCGCCGGGCTGCACGGAGAAGCTCAGGTTGTCGACCAGCGTGCTCGCGCCGGCGCAGATGCTCAGGCCCCGGACTGTGAGTGGTGCTCCCATCAGCGTGTTCCTTTTTCTCGCGCGGCGCCGCCGGGCAGGTTGTCGATGACGAGGTTGACCGCGATGGTCAGGCTCGCGATGGCCAGCGCCGGCACGATCACCGAGGCACCGCCCATGGCCAGCGCGCCGATGTTCTCGCGCACCAGCGATCCCCAGTCGGCGGCCGGCGGCTGGATGCCCAGGCCGAGGAAGCTCAGGCTCGCCAGCAGCAGCACGGTGTAGACGAAGCGCAGGCCCAGGTCGGCCAGCATCGGGCCGACGATGTTGGGCAGGATCTCGCGCAGCATGATGTAGAGCGTGCCTTCGCCGCGCGTGCGCGCCACCGTCACGTAGTCGAGCGCGTTGATGTTCACGGCCAGCGAGCGCGCGATGCGGTAGGCGCCGGGCACGTAGATGATGGCCGCGGTAACCACCAGCATCGGCACCGAGGAGCCGAAACCCGCCACCATGATGAGCGCGAACATCTTGCTCGGAATGGCCGTCAGGGTGTCGAGGCAGCGGCTGAGCGTTGCGTCGATCCAGCGGCCGCTGGCGGCTGCCAGCAGCGCCAGCACGGTGCCGGTGCCGCTGGCCACGAGCGTGGCGAGCAGCGCGACGCCGACCGTGTAGCGCGCTCCTTCGATCACGCGCGCCAGCATGTCGCGGCCGAGGTAGTCGGTGCCGAGCCAATGCGCTGCGCCGATCGGCATGAAGACGTTCGAGGTGCCCGTGGATGCCGTGCTGTACGAGAGCAGCCAGGGGCCGAACACCGCAGCGAGCATCCAGAAGAGCAGCACCGCGAGGCCGAGCAGGCCGGAGACGCCGAAGCCTGCAAGCCAGTGCAGACGGCTGCGTTTCCGCTCGGGCGGCGGCACGGCAGCAGCGGAGGCCGCGGCATTCACGGCCGGAGAAGAGGAGGGGGAAGTGGACGGTTCCATGCTTGCTGCCTCTTCTTCAGCGGTGCCGCAGCCGCGGGTTGGCGACGATGCCGCAGATGTCGGCGGCAGTCACCAGGATCAGGTAGGCGCAGCAGAAGATCATGGCGCAGGTCTGCACCAGCGGCATGTCTCGCTGCGAGACACCGTCGACCATCAGCTTGGCGATGCCCGGGTAATTGAAGATGGTCTCGACGATGATCACGCCGCCGAGCAGGTACGACAGGCTGAGCGCCACCGCATTGGCGATCGGCCCCACCGCGTTGGGCAGCGCATGCGCCAGCACCATGCGCATCGGCGAGGCGCCCTTCAGGCGCACCATCTCGATGTAAGGCGCTTCGAGCTGGTCGATGACCGCGGCGCGCGTCATGCGCATCATCTGCGCGACGATCACGCAGCACAGCACCAGCACCGGCATCGCGAAGGCCTGCAGCATCTGGCCCAGCGAATCGATGTCGCTGACGAAGGAAAGCGCCGGCAGCCAGCGCAGCTTGACCGCGAACACCAGCACCGCCAGCGTCGCGACCAGAAACTCCGGCACCGACACCACCGCCACAGCCGAGGTCGAGGCCACTCGATCGAACCAGGAGCCGCGCCACACCGCCGAGGCGATGCCCAGCGCAAGCGCGATCGGCACCGAGAACAGGGCCGTGACAGCGGCCAGCAGCAGCGAGTTGGGCAGGCGGCTGGCGACCAGCTCCGACACCGGCATCTGCGTGGTGGCCGAGCGGCCGAGATCGCCCTTCGCGATGCCCAGCAGCCACTGCGCATAGCGCTTGGGCGCGGGCACGTCCAGGCCCATCTGCGCGCGCAGCGCGGCCAGCGCCTCTGGCGTGGCGTCCTGGCCGAGTTGCTCCTGGGCCGCGTCGCCGGGCAGCACCGCGGTGATCGAGAACACGATCACCGACACCGCCAGCAGCGACAGCAGCGCCAGCGCAATGCGCTGGCCGAGCAGCTTGAGGATCTGTCGGTTCATGTCAGCAGGCTCATGCTTCGAGCCATACGTTCTCGGCGAAGTTGTAGCCCATGAGGCCGCCGAGCGGAATCGGCGACAGCCCCTTGAGCTTGGAGGTGTGGCCGTCGATGCTCGCCAGGAAAAGCGGAATGCCGATGCCGGCGTCCTGGTGGATCATGGTCTGCATGTCGGCGTACATCTGCTTGCGCTTGGCCAGGTCGGTCTCGGCGCGCGAGGCGAGCAGCAGCTGGTCGAACTTCTCGCTCTTCCAGCGCGACTCGTTCCAGGCCGCACCCGACTGGAAGAACTGCGTGAGCAGCACATCGGCGCTCGGGCGCGGGTTGACGTTGCCGAAGCCCACCTGGCTGTTGAGCCAGTGGTTCGACCAGTAGCCGTCGGCCGGCATGCGCTTGATGTCGAGCTCCAGGCCGGCGCGCTGCGCGGTCTGCTGCAGCATCAGGGCAATCTCTACCGAGTAGAGCGCCGCGGGAGACGCCACCACCGGCACCTTGCCCGTGACGCCGGCCTTCTGCAGGTGGAACTTCGCCTTGTCCAGGTCGAAGGGGCGCTGCGGCAGGCCGCCGAAGTAGAAGCGGTTGGTCGGGTCGATCGGCTGGTCGTTGGCGACCACTGCGTAGTCGAGCGCGATGGTCTTCTTCATCTGCTCGCGGTCGAACAGGTGCTTCATGCCGAGCACGAAGTCCGGGTTGGCGCCGGGGCCCACGTCCTTGCGCATCACCAGGTCGGAATACTGGCCCGACTGCGTGACGAAGATGCCGAAGCCGGCCGTGCCCTTCACGCGTTCCACCGAGCGCGGGTTGACCGAGCCCACCAGGTCCATGCCGCCCGACAGCAGCGCGTTGACGCGCGCGCTCTCGTCGCCGATGCCGACAAACTCGATCTCGTCGAGGTAGGGCTTGCCGGGTTTCCAGTAGGCCTCGTTGCGCACCACCAGCGAGCGGATGCCGGGCTTGAACTCCTTGAGCTTGTAGGGGCCGGTGCCGATGCCGGCGTTGAAGTCGGTGGTGCCGTCCTTGACGATGTGGAAGTGGAAGGTGCCCAGGATCACCGGCAGGTCGGCGTTGGGCGCGCTCAGCACTATCGTTACCTCGTTCGCGCCCGTGGCCTTGACGCTCTCGATCTGGTCGGCGAGCACCTTGGCCTTGGAGGCGATGGCCGGGTCCTTGTGGCGCATCACCGAGAAGACAACGTCGGCGGGCGAGAGCGCCTTGCCGTCGTGGAACACCACGCCCTTGCGCAGCGTGAACACCCAGGTCTTGGCGTCCTTCGTGGTGAACGACTCGGCCAGCGCAGGCTGCGGCGTGAGGCTGCCGTCCAGCGAGGTCAGGCTGTTGTAGATCATGTTGCAGCGCGAGTAGTCGGTCTGGTTCGACTGCTTGGCCGGATCGAGCGTGTCGGTCGCGGCGGCGGTGGCCCCCGCCACCCGGATGCGCCCGCCGCGCCGCGGCGTCTGCGCGTGGGCCGACACCGCCATGCCCGCCAGGCTGCCGGCCAGCGTGGCCTGCATGCCGCCGGCCATCAGCATCGTCAGGATGTCGCGCCGCGAGGCGCCGCGTCGCAGCGATGCCATCACGCGAAGGCTTTCGTCTGGGCCGACGAGGTTTTCGAAGCTCTTGTTGCTGCTGTCGCTCATGGTGGGTGCTCCTGAGGGGCCGTGGGGTGGAAGAAATCGGAAACGAACGAAAGAGATGACTGCAAGCCTTCAGGCCAGCCTGTCCTTGAGCCGGTAATAGAAGCCCACCGCCGGCAGGAACCACGGTGGGCCGAAGTGGCCGGGAATGGCGGGCCACTCGCGGCCCTGCCAGGGGTTGGCGCCCGCGTTGCCGCCCATCACGGCGGCCATGCGTTCGCCCATGTGCACCGACATCTGCGTGCCGTGGCCGCTATAGCCCATGGCGTAGTAGAGGCCGTCGCGTTCGCCGGCGTGCGGCAGGCGGTCTTGCGTCATGTCGACCAGTCCGCCCCAGCAATAGTCGAGCCGCACCGCGCCGAGCTGCGGAAAGGTTTCGGCCAGCCCCGCGCGCAGGATGTCTCCGCTCGCGGCATCCGACTGCGGGCTGGAGACCGCGAAGCGCGCGCGCCCGCCGAACACCAACCGGTGGTCGGCCGTGAGCCTGAAGTAGTGGTGGATGTTCGCGATGGTCGTGTACGTGCGGCGGGCCGCAAGCAATGCCTGCGCGCGCTCGGCGCCCAGCGGCTCGGTGACGACGATGAAGCTGCCGATCGGCACGATGCGCCGGCGCAGCCAGCCGAAGCTGCCGTAGCCGCCATGGCGCGTCGCGCCTGTGGCCAGCAGCACCTGCTGCGCCGTGACCATGCCGCGCCCGGTGTGCAGCCGGTGCGCATGGCCCTGGCCCACGCGTTCGATGCGGCTCACCTCGGTGCCGGTGTGGATCTGTGCGCCGTTGCGCTGCGCGGCCATCGCCAGTCCGTGCGCGAAGCGGCCCATGTGCATCTGGCCGCTGCGCTTGTAGAGCAGGCCGCCGTGAAAGCGCTCGCTCTGCACCTCGGCGCGCACGCGTGCCGCGTCGAGCAGTTCGACGTCGCAGTCCACGCCGTCGTCGACCAGGCGCCGGGCGCTGTGTTCGAGCGCGGCCATCTGGTTCGCCCGCGTGGCGAGCTTGAGCTTGCCGTGGCGCATGAAGTCGCAGTCGATGGCTTCCTCGCGCACCAGTCGCGCTACCGTGTCGACCGCCGCGTCATACGCGTGATACCAGCCGCGCGCGCGCTCGACGCCGACCTTGGCCGCTACATCGGCATAGTCGACAGCCAGCCCGTTGTTGACGTGCCCGCCGTTGCGCCCCGAGGCTTCGGCCGCCACCCGCGTGCCGGCTTCGAGCACAGCGACGCTGGCGCCGCGCCGTGCCAGCGCCAGCGCCGCCGACAGGCCGGTGAAGCCGCCACCGACGATCGCGACATCGACCTGCGCCGGCAACGCATGTGCCTCGGGGACGAAGGCTGGCGCCGAATCGGTCCAGTAGGAGTCGAGCTTCATGGCGTGAGAGCGGTGCTTGAAGAAAAGATCAGAGACCGACGACGCCGGGCAGGCCGCCGATGTCCTGGATCTCGGTGTAGCGATACGCCGGGTTGCCGGGGCCATGGCCACGATTCACGAACACCTTGTTGACGATGCCCAGGTCGTCCGCCGACATCAGGTCGTAGCGCAGGCTGGACGACACGTGCAGCACGTCTTCCGGGTTGCAGCCGAGCGAATCGAGCATGTATTCGAAGGCCGTCAGGCGCGGCTTGTAGGCTTGGGCCTGCTGCGCGGTGTACACGCGGTGGAAGGGCGCGCCGAGCATCGCGACGTTCTTCTGGATCTGGTCGTCCGATGCGTTCGACAGAATCACCAGCGGGATTTCCTTCGCGACCTTGGCCAGGCCGGCCGCCACGTCGGCGTGCGGGCCCCAGGTGGGCACCGCGTCATAGATCTTCTGCGCGTCCAGGTCGAAGTACTGGATCTTCCATTTGCGGCACAGGCGGCGTACTGCGTTTTTCAGCACCACCTCGTAGGGCTGCCAGGCACCCAGCACTTCATCGAAGCGGTAGGCCGCGAAGTCGGCGATGAACTGCTCCATGTGCTCGGCCGGAATGCGATCGGCGAAGAGATCACGCGACATCTCTTTCATGCGGAAACGCGTCAGCGTTCCGTAGCAATCGAAGGTCACGTATTTGGGCTTGAAGGTCATGGTCTCGAGTCCTTGGGTTCATTCAAACCGGTCGCCGGCCGGGTCGGGTCGCTTGCTTTGGATGGCAATTGCGACAAGCTCATTACGAATTGATTGCAGCACGCAGCCGCTCTGGAGTTGTAGGGAAAAACGTTGCCCGCCGCGACAAAGCTGCGGTTTGAAGGGGGCGCGGCGGCATGCCATGCGGTCTGCCCTCCATGCGTGCGGCGGCGCACCTCAGTGCGTCGCAGCGAAGTCGATAAGCACGCTTTTGAAGCGCAGGTTGGCCTCGACCGCCTGGCGCCCCAGGTCCTTGCCGATGCCCGATTGGTGATAACCCCCGGTAGGGATCACGAAGTCGGCGCTGCGCCCGTAGCGGTTGATCCAGACCGTGCCGGCGCTGATGCCGCGCATCGCCCGCAACGCGCGGCCGATGTCAGCGGTGTGCACGCCGGACGCGAGGCCGTAGTGCTCGTGCGCGGCAAGCGCCAGGCCTTCTTCTTCGTCGGCAAAGGTCTGTACCGTGAGCACCGGGCCGAAGATCTCTTCGCGCACTGCGGGGTTGGCGCCGTCCACGCCCTCGATCAGCGTGGGCTGGAAGTAGGCGCCACCTGGCCCGCCGTCGAACAGGCCGCCGCCGCAGCGCACGGTGGCGCCGGCGTCGCGCGCGCGATCGACGATCTCCAGGATGCGGCCGGCCTGCGGCGTCGAGATGATGGGCGGCAGCGTGGCCGTGTCGTCCCAGGTCGCGCCCGGACGCATCGCCGCGAAGCGCGCCGCGATGCGCTCCACCAGCGCCTCGGCGACGCCGCGCTGCACGATCAGCCGCGACCCGGCCACGCACACCTGCCCCGCGTTGCCGGTGATGGCGCCGGCGATCATGCCGGCCAGGCGGTCGATGTCGGGCGCGTCGTCGAACACCAACTGCGGGCTCTTGCCGCCGAGCTCCAGCGTCACCGGCTTGGGGCCGGTCATGGCGCAGGCGGCCATGATGGCGGCGCCGGTGCGGGTGGAGCCGGTGAAGGTCATCTTCGAGATCAGCGGGTGCCGCGAGAGCGCGTCTCCAGTCGTACGGCCGTCGCCCTGAACGACGTTGAAGAGCCCGGGCGGCACGCCGGCCTCGATGGCCAGCTCAGCCAGCCGCAGCGCCGACCATGGCGTGAGCTCCGATGGCTTGAGCACCACCGCATTGCCGGCCGCGAGCGCCGCGCCCACCTTCCACGACACCATGACCAGCGGAAAATTCCACGGCGTGATCGCACCGATGACGCCGTAGGGCTCGGCCACCACCATGCCGAGGTGGTCGTGGCGCGTTGCCGCGACCTCGCCGCCGAGCTTGTCCGCGTACTCGGCGAAAAAGCGCAGGCCCTCGGCCGTGAACGGAACGTCCCACGCGATGGCGTCGCGCACCGGCCGCGTGGAGCACACGGCTTCCAGCGGGCCGAGATTCGCCGCATCGGCCTCGATCAGCTCGGCCCAGCGGCGCATCACGCGAGCACGTTCGCGTGGCGCGCGGCGTGCCCAGTCGCTGTGGCGCCAGGCATTCCATGCGTCGCGCACGGCGGCGTCCACCGTGTCGGCGTCGGCCAGCGGGAGCTCGGCATGCGCCTGCGCATCGGAGGGCCTGTGCACCACGATGCGGCCGGTGTCGGGCACGAGGCGCCCACCGATGAAATGGCCCGAAGGCACGTGGATCTGTCGCGGGTCGAAGGCTTGCATGGGCGTAGGTTGCGAGAACACCGCAAGAGCGGCGATCGATCCTAGGCAGATTGGCACAGCATTTGTATGCGTACGCAGGCACCGCACCGCAGCGAATTGCAAAACCCGGCCACGCGACAGCCGAAGCTTGCAAGTTGCAATGAACGTCGATTTCGGTCTGGCACCGTGCGCCGATGTCGTCCAAGATGGAAGGAACATCCTCTTCGCTACCGAGACTTTTCCAATGCCCGATCAGACCCCGAATGCATCCACCGGCGACGGCGTGGTGCTGAGACCGATGACGCCTGCCGACCTGCCGTTCGCGCAGGCGCTGACGGACCTGTTGCGCTGGCCGCACCGGCTGGCAGACTGGGAGCAGGTGTTCGCGCACGCCGAGGGCATCGTGGCCGAGCGTGACGGCGAAATCGTCGCCTCCGCCCTGCGCTGGCGCTGGGGCGAACGCCACGCCACCCTCGGCCTCGTGGTCGTGACGCCGGCCTGCCAGGGGCGGCGCATCGGGCACCGTTTGATGAGCGCGCTGCTCGAAGGCCTGGAAGACCACACGGTGCTGCTGCATGCCACCGCCGAAGGTCGCGGCCTCTACGAGCGGCTGGGGTTCGTGCGCACCGGCGAATTGCGGCAGCACCAGGGCATCGCGCAGTCGGCGCCGCTGGTGGCCTTGCAACCGGGCTGGCGTCTGCGACCTGCTGGCGTTCACGAGGCAGCGGCGTTGCAGGCCCTCGACACCGCGGCGCGTGGCATGCCGCGCGATGCACTGATCGCCGACCTGCTGGCCAGCGCCGAAGCCTGCGTGGTGCTGGACCACGACAACGAACCGCGCGGTTTCGCGATGCTGCGTCGCTTTGGACGCGGTCATTCGATAGGGCCGGTGGTTGCGCCTGATGTCGATGGTGCCAAGGCGTTGATTGCGCATCTGGCCAGTGTGAATGCCGGGCACTTCACGCGCATCGACATCGACTTCGACAGTGGGCTGTCCGAGTGCCTGGAGAGCATCGGGCTGCTGCGCGTGGATGCGCCCACGACGATGGTGCGAGGGGCACCGCTTGTCACGCCGGCGGGTGGGCCTTCGCTCTTTGCCATCGTTACTCAGGCTGTTGGATGAGCGCTTGCTGTTCAGGGAGCGATCACGCCGATGGGGTGCCTTGCTCCGCGAATGTCCCCCGGCCTTCGGCCTCCTCCTTTATTTCGCTGCGCAAGGCACCCCATCGACGTGATCGTCGGGCGCTGCGGTCGAACCACCGGCACGCACCCTGAACGCGTTCCCAGTCGAGTCCAGTCGATCATGAAAACTACTTTCCTCTACAAGTCCGACCCGGCGAGAGGCCGCCTGTGGGCCGAAGTGTTCCGCCGCCGCGCGCCGGACATCGACTTCCGCATCTGGCCCGACATAGGCGATCCGGCACAAGTGCGCTTTCTCGCAGCGTGGGAGCCGCCGGAAGATCTGGCGACGCGCTTTCCCAATCTGGAAGTGCTGTTTTCTTCCGGTGCGGGCGTCGACCAATTCGACTTCGCGGCACTGCCAGCCTCGTTGCCAATCGTGCGCATGGTCGAGCCCGGCATCGTGCGCGGCATGGTCGAGTACGTGACGCATGCGGTGCTCGGCCTGCATCGCGACATGCCGCAATACCGACGCCAGCAGCAGGAAGGCCTGTGGAAGCCGTTGCCCGTGCGGCCCGCTGGTGAGCGGCGCATCGGTGTGCTCGGACTGGGCTCGCTCGGGCAGGCCGTGCTGGCGCAGCTTGTTGCACTGGGCTTCGACTGCGCGGGGTGGAGCCGTTCGCGGCACGAGGTCGACGGCGTGCAATGCCATGCCGGCGCCGATGAGCTGCCGGCCTTTCTGGCGCGCACCGACATCCTCGTGTGCCTGCTGCCGCTGACCGATTCGACACGTGGCTTTCTCGATGCGCGGCTGTTCTCGCTGCTGCCCACGGGCGCCGGGCTGGTGCATGTGGGGCGCGGGCCGCAGCTGGTGGATGCCGACCTGCTGGCCGCGCTCGCAAGCGGGCATATCGGCGATGCGGTGCTCGACGTGACCGACCCCGAGCCGCTGCCGCCAGAGCATGCCTTCTGGCGCCATCCGCGCATCCAGCTCACGCCGCACATCGCGAGCATGACGCAGCCGCTGAGCGCGGCGGAAGTGGTGCTCGACAACCTCGAGCGCTTCGAAGCCGGCGAGCCGATGGTCGGGCTGGTCGATCGCGCACGCGGCTATTGAAGAAGGGAAGAAGGAAGACCGACCGCACGATCTGCTGCGTGCCATGCACACAACCGCAGCCTGCTTTGTGCGGCACCCCCAAAGCAGCACCACCTCGCGCGGTGCGCCGCCTAAGCTGAGGGCATCGAAAGCTCCTTCGCTCTCGCTCCCTCCAACACCGCCATGACGCACCCCACCGCATTGCCCCACCAAGCCGCACTCGACGCGATCGACCGCGCGCATCTGATCCACCCCGTCTCGCCCTGGCGCGTGCACGAGCAGCGCGGCCCCACCGTGCTGTCTTCGGGCCGTGGCGCCTGGCTGACCGACGGCAACGGCCACGAACTGCTCGACGCCTTTGCGGGCCTGTGGTGCGTGAACGTGGGCTACGGGCAAGAGAGCGTGGTGCAGGCCGCCACCGAGCAGATGCGCAAGCTGCCGTACGCGACCGGCTACTTCCACTTCAGCAGCGAGCCGGCCATCCGTCTTGCTGAAAAACTGGTGCAGATCACGCCTGCCTCGCTGACGCGCGTGTACCTCACGCTGGGCGGCTCCGAGGCCGTCGATGCCGCCGTGCGCTTCATCGTGCAGTACTACAACGCGACCGGCCGGCCGTCGAAGAAGCAGTTCATTTCGCTGGAGCGCGGCTACCACGGCTCGTCGTCCACCGGCGCGGGCCTCACGGCGCTGCCGGCCTTTCATCGCGGCTTCGACCTGCCGCTGCCCACGCAGCACTACATTGCGTCGCCCTACGCCTATCGCCATGCCGACGGCGCCGATCCGCAGGCGCTGATCGCCTCGTCGGTCGCGGCCTTGCGCGCCAAGGTGGCGGAGCTGGGCGCGGACAACGTGGCTGCCTTCTTCTGCGAACCCATCCAGGGCTCGGGCGGCGTCATCGTGCCGCCCAAGGGCTGGCTGAAGGCCATGCGCGAGGCCGCGCGCGAGCTCGACATCCTCTTCGTCGTGGACGAAGTCATCACCGGCTTTGGCCGCACCGGTCCCATGTTCGCCTGCGAGGCCGAAGGCGTGGAGCCCGACCTGATGACCATGGCCAAGGGTCTCACGGCCGGCTACGTGCCGATGGGCGCGACCATGATGTCGGAGAAGGTCTACGCCGGCATCGCCGACGGCGCGCCCGAGGGCGCCTCCATTGGCCACGGCGCGACCTATTCGGCGCACCCGGTCGGCGCCGCTGTTGCGCTCGAAGTGCTGCGGCTCTACGAGGAAGGCGGCATCCTCGCCAACGGCCAGCGCGGCGCGGCGCACTTCGCGGCCGGGCTCGACGCACTGCTCGTGCATCCGCTGGTGGGCGATTCGCGCCACCGCGGCCTGCTGGGTGCGCTGGAGCTGGTGAGCGACAAGGCCAGCAAACGCCGTTTCGATGCGGCGCTGGGGCTGTCCGATCGCATCTTCGCCGCCGGCTACCGCAACGGCCTGGTGTTCCGCTCCTTCGGCGACCACATCCTCGGCTTTGCGCCCGCGCTTACCTTCACCGAGGACGAGTTCGCGCAGACGTTCGCGCGGCTGAAGAAGACGCTCGACGAAGTGCTCGATGCACCCGACGTCCGCGCCGCGATGGCTGCCTGAACGAACAGGCACGCAAAGCCCGCAAGACCGGCGGCCGACGACGCAGAATCGGGCTTTCTCTCGTTATCAGGCACCGCCATGTCAGAAGCTTTCAAGATCGACCGACTCGACCTTCGCATCCTGGCCCAGTTGCAGAAGAACGGGCGCATGACCAACGTCGACCTGGCGGATGCGGTGGGGCTCTCGCCCAGCCCCTGCCTCATTCGCGTGAAGCGGCTGGAGCAGGCCGGCTACATCGCCGGCTACGGCGCGCACCTGCGGCTCGAAAAACTCGGCGACACGCTGACCGTGTTCACCGAGGTCACGCTGTCCGACCACCACCGCGAGGACTTCGTGCGCTTCGAGTCCGCGATCCGCGAGGTCGACGAGGTGCTCGAATGCCACCTGGTCAGCGGCGGCTACGACTACCTGTTGCGCTTTCTCACCCGTGGCGTGAACCACTACCAGGAAGTGATCGAGGGGCTGCTCGAACGCAACATCGGTATCGCGAAGTACTTCAGCTACATCGTCATCAAGTCGCCGTTCATCAAGACGCACTGTCCGATCGAGCGGCTTTTTCCTCACGAGCGCTGACTGGCGCCTTCGACCGTCCATGCCCGAACCCAAGCCTCGCTTCCAGCCACCCGCCCGCTTCGTGCGGCTCGCGGAAACCAACCGGCCCGAGCTGACTCTGCACATCGACGGCGAGGCCCGCACCGCGCTGGCCGGCGACACGCTGCTGGTGGCGCTGCTGAGCAACGGACGGCGAGTGCGCGACAGCGAGTTCGGCGACGGGCCGCGCGCCGGCTTCTGCCTGATGGGCGCCTGCCAGGACTGCTGGGTGTGGACGCCGGCCGGCGAGCGTTTGCGCGCCTGTTCGACGACCGTGGAGGCGGGCATGTCGGTGCTCACGCGCCCGCCGGCGGACCACTGGTTGCCGACACCGGACTTGCAGCAGTCGCTGTCTCGCCATGCGCCGGAGGGCGGCGCATGAGCGGGGCGCCTCCTTCTTTTCCTTCTGCTTCACCGCGCATCGTGGTGGTTGGCACCGGCCCCGCCGGCGTGCGCGCCGCGCAGGCGCTGGTGCGTGCCGGCGTGCGGCCCATCGTCGTCGACGAAAGCCGGCGCGACGGCGGCCAGATCTACCGTCGCCAGCCCGAAGGCTTCAAGCGCCCCTACGCCAAGCTTTACGGCACCGAGGCCGAGAAGGCGCAGGCGCTGCACCGCGACTTCGACGCGCTGCGCGATCACGTCGACTACCGCGGCGACACGCTGGCCTGGAACGTGAGCGAAGGCGCGCTGCACGTCGTGCATGCCGGCGAGCCGCAGACGCTGCCCTTCGATGCCTTGCTGGTGTGCAGCGGCGCGACCGACCGGCTGATGCCCGTGGCGGGCTGGCACCGCGCCGGCTGCTACAGCCTGGGCGCTTCGCAGATCGCACTGAAGGCGCAGGCCTGCGCCATCGGTTCGCGCGTTGTCTTCCTGGGCAGTGGCCCGTTGCTGTATCTCGTGGCCTCGCAGTACGTACAGGCCGGCGCGCAGGTGGCGGCGGTGTTCGACACCGCACCGGCCGCCAAGCCCTGGGGCGCAGTGGCCGGTTTGCTTGCAAGGCCGCGATTGGCGCTGCGCGGGCTTGCGCTGATTCGCAGCCTGCGCCGCGCGGGCGTGCCGGTGCTGCAGGGCGTGGCGCCGCTGCGCATCGACGGCGACGACAGCTTGGGCGTGCAGGCCGTGGCCGTGCGCGATGCGCAGGGGCGCGAGCAGCGCTTCGAATGCGACGCCGTGGGCCTCGGCTGGCATCTGCGCGCCGAAACGCAGCTGGCCGACATTGCGCGCTGCGACTTCGAATTCGAGCCGCTGAGCCGGCAGTGGCTGCCACGCATCGACGCCGATGGCCGCAGCAGCACCAAGGGCGTGTACCTGGCCGGCGACGGGGTTCGCATTCTCGGGGCCGATGGCGCGGAGGCCGCTGGCCGGCTGGCAGCGCTCGCCGCGCTGGCCGATCTCGGCCATGCGCCGGGCCGTGCGCTCTACGACGCCGAGTCCACCGCGCTGCGCCGCACGCTGGCGCAGATGAATCGCTTCCGTGAAGGCCTGGCACGTGCATTTCCGTGGCCGCATGCACAGGTTGCAGCACTGCCCGATGACGCGGTCGTGTGCCGCTGTGAGGCCGTGACGGCAGGCGAACTGCGCCGCTGCGTCAATGAGATGGACAGCCATGAAGTCAACCGCGCCAAGGCCTTCAGTCGCGTCGGCATGGGGCGTTGCCAGGGCCGCTTCTGCGGCCACGCATCGGCCGAGATCGTGGCGCAGGCCAGCGGCGTGCCGGTGCAACTGGTGGGGCGCCTGCGCTCGCAGGCGCCGGTCAAGCCGCTGATGATGAACACGCGCGAGGTGCAGGCATGAGCGATACGACGACCACCACCGACGTGCTGGTGCTCGGCGGCGGCCTGATGGGCACCACTGCCGCTTTCTTCCTGCGCCGCCAGCATGGCCTGTCGGTCACGTTGCTCGAACGCGAGCTCGTGGGCCGCCAGGCCAGCGGCACCAACTTCGGCAATGTGCGCAGGCAGGGCCGCGCGCTGGCGCAGATGCCGCTGGCCAACCGCGCGCGCGCTGTCTGGGGCCGCGTGAAGGAGCTGCTCGGCGAAGACCTGGAGTTCGTGCCCTACGGCCACCTGCGCGTCTGCTACACCGAGCAGCAGGCCGCGGTGCTGGAGCAGCACGCAAGAGACGTGAAGCCGCTCGGCCTCGATCTCGAACTGTTCGATGCGGAGCATCTGCGCCGGCGCTGGGGCATCTTCGCGCCCGGCATCGTGAGCGGATCGCTGTCGCCGAACGACGGCCATGCCAATCCGCGCCTGGCCGGCCCGGCATTTGCGCGGGCAGCGCGGCGCGCGGGCGCGAACATCGTCGAGCAGGCCGAGGTGATGCAGGTCGAGCGCGATGGCGCGGGCTTCGTCGCCCACACGGCGGACGGCCGGCGCTTTCGCGCGGCGCAGCTTTTCGTGGCCTGCGGCGCGTGGTCGAACCGCATGGCCGAACAGTTCGGCGAGGCCGTGCCGATGGATGCGCGCGGGCCGCAGATGGGCGTGACCGAGCCGCTGCCCTACGCCATCGGCCCATCCATCGGCATCTCGTCGCCCATCGAGCATGAAGGCCTGTACTTCCGGCAGATCGCGCGCGGCAACATCGTCTTCGGCGGCGGGCTCAAGGGGCCGGCGCATGCGGAGCACATCCGCGCCTATGTGAAGCCCGACAACGTGCTGCGCCAGCTGCGCGAGCTGCGCCGCTCCGTGCCGGCCTTCGAGCATGTGCAGCTGATCCGCGTGTGGAGCGGCATCGAGGGCTACACCGCCGACTGGCAACCCGTGATGGGCCCGAGCGCCCGCGTGCCGGGCCTGCACTACGCCTTCGGCTTCAATGGAGAGGGCTTTGCGATCAGCCCGGGTGTGGGCGAGACGATGGCCGAGCTGATCGCCACCGGCCAGACGTCGACGCCCATCGAGAGCTTCTCGATCAGCCGGTTTGCGCAAGAGCTGACGAAGCAGGCGGCCTGAGGCCGCGACCGCTTGCCTACAGCGTCATCACGACGAAGACCTTGCGCAAGGTCTCGTGCACATGCCACTCGCCGGTGGTGTGCGCCGGAAAGAACAGCGTGTCGCCCGCGCGAATCTCCAGCGCGGCGCCATCGGTCGGCGTGAAGGTGCAGGCACCGGCCAGGATGTGCATGACCTCGGCATTGGCCAGCTGGCGCTCGAAGCGGCCGGGCTCGCATTCCCAGATGCCGCTCTTGTTGTCGCCTGCGCCTGCAAGTTCGACATCGATGCCGCTCAGCCGGCAGGGCGGCTGGCTCAAAGGGCGCGCAGGCGTGCCCTGGTCTTGCAGGCCGCCGATGGTGGCCGATTGGCGCAGGATGGTGATACCCACGGTGCTCAACGCCCCGCCTCGACCGCATCTGCCAGCTCGGCCAGCGTGTGGAAGTGGTAGTCGGGCACGGTGTGCTTCGACTCGATGGTGCCGCCCGAACCCTTCTGCGCATGGCGACGCTCGATCCAGCAGGTGGTGATGCCCAACTGCTTGGAGATGCCGATGTCGTGGTACTGGCTTTGCGCCACGTGCAGGTTGTCGGCCTGCTTGTAGCCCCAGGCGCCTTCGAAGCGGCCGCGGGCATAGGCGAAGTAGCGCGCGTCGGGCTTCTCGCACAGCGCGTCGTCGCAGCTCAGCAGCATGTCGAAGGGCGAGCCCAGGGTCTTGTCGAAATGCGCCAATGCCCAGGCCTGCGCATTGGTCATCGTCACCAGCTTGAAGCGCTTGCCGAGCCGCTTCAGCGCGTCCACCGAATCAGGGAAAGCCGGCCATTGCGCGACCGAGTCGCGCAGGCCCTGTGCGATGGCGTCGGTGTCGGGCAGGCCCAGTGCGGGCGCGACGGCGTGCCAGCAGCGCTCCAGGTCGTCGGGGTACCAGCCGGCGTTGCCGTCGGCGCGCGCGCGCCGGTAGGCGGCGAGGAAGTCGTCGTCGCTCACGTCGGCATCGGGCGCCGCGCTGCGCAGGTAGGCGAGCATGCCGCCCTCGAAATCGATCAGCGTGCCGACGACGTCGAAGGTGAGGACCTTGAAATCTTGCAGGGACATGGAAACGCTCCAGGGATGAAGAAGAGGACTTCATCGAGCATAGGTGCGCACCCTGCGAATGCCGGCCCGAAGTGGGGCCGCGTCACGGCACAGGATGCGGTTGTCGGCGCCGCGGTGGCATCTTCTTGCGCGGGCGGCGCTCAGTTCTCGCCGACGTGGCCCTTGTGCTGCGGCAGGTCGTCCGTGATCGTGAACCACGGCGCCTTCGAGCCGACGAAGATGTGCGCGGTCGGGCGAATCGCTGGCGCATCGACCAGCGTGCCCAGCGTGACGTGCACGAACTGGCCGTCGCGCACCACCGAATAGAGCAGCGAGCCGCACTTTGCGCAGTGAATGTCGCCCGCGTCCTTCTTGCCGTAGATCATCACTGCGTCTTCGCCCTGCGTGATGGCGAGCTTGCCGCGCTCGATGCCCGCGAAGGGCTTGAAGGCTGAGCCCGTCGCGCGCCGGCAGTCCGAGCAGTGGCAGTTCAGGGCGTAGGCGAATTCATCCGCCACCGTGTAGTGGACGGCACCGCAGAGGCACTTTCCCGCGAGCATGCGGCCGATGAAGAAGCTGCCTCAGCCCGCCAGGCCCACGAACACGTTCTGCACGTCGTCGTTCGCGTCGATGGCCGCCAGGAAGGTTTCGACTTCTTCCAGGTCGTGCGCGCTCAGGCTCGCCGGATCGACCGGGTTCTTGGGCTTGTAGCCCAGCTTGGCCGACAGCACGGTGAAGCCCTGGGCCGGAAGTGCGCGGCTCACGAGGTCGAGGTCGGTGGGGTCGGTCAGGAAGACTGCGGGATGGCCTTCGCTGGCCGGTTCGAAGTCTTGCGCGCCGGCTTCGATGGCGGCCACTTCGGGGTCGGCGTCGGGCTTGGCGGGCTCGGCTTCGATCATGCCGACGTGGTCGAAGTCCCACGACACCGAGCCCGAGGTGCCCAGCTGGCCCTTGCGGAACAGCACGCGCATTTCAGGCGCGGTGCGGTTCACGTTGTCGGTCAGGCATTCGACCATCACCGGCACGCGGTGCGGCGCGAAGCCTTCGTACATCACATGCTCGAAATGCACGGCCTCGCCAGTGAGGCCCGCGCCTTTCTTGATGGCGCGGTCGAGCGTGTCCTTGGGCATCGAGGCCTTGCGCGCCTGCTCCACGACCAGCCGAAGGCGCGAGTTGGAGGCCGGATCGGCGCCGTTGCGCGCGGCCATCATGATTTCCTTGGCAAGCTTGCTGAACAGCCGGCCCTTGGCATTGGCCGCCAGATCCTTGTGTTTCGCTTTCCATTGGGCGCCCATGTCTGTTTCCTTGAATGTGTGTTGTGCGTGCGGCCGTGCCTGGCAGGCTCCTGGCTCTTTGCAGAAAGAAGGGCTGGATGACCGGATCGGGGCGACTACTGTAGCCTTCTTCCCATGACTGCTCCCACAGACACCCGGTACCCCACGCCGTTCGAATCGGGCAACGGCAACCAGACCACCACTTGGGCCGAATGCATCGCTTTCTACGAGCGGCTGGCCGGGCAGTTTCCCGGCGTGCTGCGCTGGGGTGAGATCGGCGTGTCGGACACAGGCGTTCCCCTTCACGCCAGCGTGGTCACTGCCGATGGCGTGTTCGACCGCGAAGCGCTGAAGCAGCAGCGTCGCCCGGTGTTCTTCAACAACAACGGCATCCACCCCGGCGAGCCAGAAGGCATCGACGCCTGCATGGCGCTGGTGCGCGATTTCTGTACGCAGCCCGAGCGGCTGGCGGCGCTGGGCAATACGGTGTTCCTGTTCATCCCTGTCTACAACGTGGACGGCAGCATCAACCGGCAGAACACCTCGCGCGTGAACCAACTCGGGCCCGAGTCGTTCGGCTTCCGCGGCAACGGCCGGCACCTGGACCTGAACCGCGACTTCATCAAGTGCGACAGCCTGGCGGCGCAGGTGTTCAACCGGTTCTTCACCGCGTGGGACCCGGACGTGATGGTCGACACCCACACCTCCAACGGCGCGGACTACAGCTACACCATGACGCTGATCCCGACCCAGCCCGACAAGCTGGGCGGCGGGCTCGGGCAGTTCCTGCGCGAAAGCATGCTGCCTGCGATCTACGGCGACATGGCGCAACGCGGCTGGCCCACCTGCCCGTACATGAACCTGCTGGCCGAGACGCCCGACGACGGCATCGAAGACTTCCTCGACCTGCCGCGCTTTTCCACCGGCTATGCGGCGCTGCACCACACCATCGGCTTCATGCCCGAGACCCACATGCTCAAGCCCTTTGCCGACCGCGTGGCTTCCATGCGGACGCTGGTCGAGGTGGTGCTGGAGTTCACCGTCGCGCACGCGGCGCAGATTCAGGCGCTGCGCCGCGACGCCAGGGCTGCTGCAGCGCAGCAGGCGCGCTGGCCGCTGACATGGCGCAACGACCGCAGCCGGCCGGCCAGCTTGCGCTTCAAGGGCTATCGCGCGGTTCGCATGCCGAGCCGGCTCGGAAACTACGAGCGCCTGGCCTACGACCGCAGCCAGCCGTGGGAGAGGGACATCGTGCACTTCGATCGCTGCGTGGAAGAGCTGGCGGTGGCGGCGCCCAAGGCCTACCTCGTGCCGCAAGCCTGGCGCGAAGTGATCGAGCGGCTGGCGTGGAACGGCGTCGAGTCGCAGCGCCTGGAAGCGGACCAGTTGTTCGATGCTGCTCGGGTGTACCGCGTGCAGAGCGTGACCTCGCGCGCGAGCGCCTACGAAGGCCACATGTTCCATGACCAGCTGGTGCTCGCCACGCACACCGAGCGCTTCCAGGCGCGCGCGGGTGACGTGCTGGTTCGGCTGGATCAGCCCAACGCCCGCTACGCGGTCGAAACGCTGGAGCCCGAAGCCCACGACAGCTTCTTCCGCTGGGGCTTCTTCAACAGCGTGCTGGAGAAGAAGGAGAACTTCTCGGCCTACGTGTTCGAAGACACCGCACTCCAGATGCTGGAGGACGAGCCCGAATTGAAGCGCCTGTTCGAGCAATGGAAGGCGGACAACCCCGAGAAGCTGTCCGACCAGCAGGCGGTGCTGGGCTTTCTCTTTGCGCACGGCCGGCGCCATGCGGAGTCGGAGTGGCGGCGCTATCCGGTGGTCGCGCTGATGTAGGCAGGTCGCGGCGCGGACAGCAGTTTTTTCCAAGTCCCGGCGGCGCATTGCGTCTAGGCTGCGGTCATCCTTCAACTCCTTTGGAACGACCAGACATGCGATCCAGCGACGCGCAACAGAAGACAGATGCCTTTCACCGGCTGCACGCCGGACCTGATCCATTGGTTCTCGTGAACGCGTGGGACGCCGCGAGCGCCCGCATCGTCGAGCGCGCCGGCGCGACGGCCATCGGCACCACCAGCGCGGGTATGGCCTGGTCGCTCGGCTACGCGGACGGCGAGCGCATGCCCGTCAGCGAGCTGATCGCAGCCTGCGTGCGCATCTGCCGCGTGACGGGCGTGCCGGTGAGCGTCGACATCGAAAGCGGCTTCGGCGACAGCACGCAGGCGGTGTGCGACGTGGTGGGCGCGTTGCTCGACGTGGGCGCGGCCGGCATCAACATCGAGGACGGCACACGACCGGGCACGCGTGAGCTGGCGCCGCCCGAGGTGATGTGCGAGCGCATCGCCGCCATCCGCAAGCTCGATGCGCGCTTCTTCATCAACGCGCGCACCGATGTCTACTTCGTGCCCTGGGACGACCCGGCGGCGCGCTTCGAAGAGGCGCTGCGCCGCGCGAAGCTCTACGCGGCGGCGGGTGCGGACGGCATTTTCGTGCCCGGCATGTCCAGCCTGGAAGAAATCGGGCGGCTCTCCGGTGCGCTGGGCGTGCCCTTGAACGTGTACGCGGGCTATGCCGGCGCACCGTCGGCCGATGGCCTTGCGCAAGCCGGAGCAAGGCGCATCAGCCTGGGCTGCGGCCCGCTGCAGTCGGCGCTGGGGCTGGTAGACCGCATCGCCAAGGAGGCTTTCGAGCATGGCCGTTTCGGCACGATGGGCGAGGGCATGCTGTCGGTGAGCGAGATCAACGGGCTCTTTGCCGCCGCTGCCTGAGCCCCGCATATCCAGGGCGCGTTCGGGTACAGTGGGCGCCCCTTGCCGCAGCCGACCCCGCCCGAAACCAGTTCCCCGCACAGCATCCGCCTCGAGGCGGTGACGCTGGTGCGCGGCAACCAGCATGTCTTCGAGGGGCTGACGCTCAGCCTGCAGGAGACGCGCATCGGCCTGATCGGCGACAACGGAGCCGGCAAGAGCAGCCTGTTCCGCCTCATCAGCGGACTCGATCAGCCGCAGCAGGGGCGCGTGGTCGTGCATGGCTGCGACACGCAGGCCGACCGCAGGCAGTTGTCGAAGCACGTGGGCCTGATGTTCCAGAACCCCGACGACCAGATCATCTTTCCGACCGTGGCCGAGGAGCTGGCCTTCAGCCTCACTGCGCGTGGCGAAACGCGGCAGGCGGCGCGGCAGCAGGCGCGCGATTTTCTTGCGCAGCGCGGGCTCGAAGCCTGGGCCGGGCGCGCCGTGGGTGAGCTGAGCCAGGGGCAACGCCAGCAGGTGTGCCTGTTGGCCTTGCAGATCAGCGAGCCCGCCACGCTGCTGCTCGACGAGCCTTTTGCCAGCCTCGATCTGCTGAGCCAGGCGCGATTGGCCGCGCAGCTCGACGCGAGCGACCACCAGATCCTCGTGTCCACGCATCTGCTCGAGCACGTCTGCGACTTCGAACGCGTGCTGTGGCTCGAACAAGGCAAGGTGCGCGCCGACGGGCCGGGCCGCGAAGTGTGCGAGGCCTATGCCGAGAACGTGCGCGAGCGCGCTGCGGCAGAGCGGGGCCGCCATGCGTAGCCTGTATTCGGAGCAGCCGACGTGGATGCATGCGATGGCGGCGTGGGTCAAGCTCGCAGTGCTGTCGGTGTGCGGCACGCTGCTGGTGCTGGTCGAGCGGCCCGTGCATCTGGCCATCGCCTGTGCGGTGGTGCTGCTGATCTTCGCCTCGCTCGGGCCGCCCGCGTGGCGCCGGGTGCGCATGCTGGTCGGCGTGGCGATCGCTGGCGGGCTGATCGTCGGCTTTCACTGGGCGATGGGCACGACTCCGCTCGGCGTGGCCAGCGCATTGCGCCTTGCCAGCGCGGCCACGCTCGCGCTGATGCTCACGCTGACCACGCGCTTCGAAGACCTGCTGGCTGTGCTCGAAGCGGTGCTGCATCCGCTGCAGCGCCTTGGCGTGCCGACCGAGCGGATCGCGCTGGGCCTTGGCCTGATGCTGCGCTTCGCCGAAAATTTCTATGTGCAGTGGCAGCGCCTCGACGATGCCTACCGCGCGCGTTCGGGCCACGGCGGCGGCCTGCGGCTGCTGGCGCCGCTGACCATCCGCACGCTGCAGACGGCGGAGCGCGTGGCCGATGCGCTGGCCGCGCGGCTCGGGCGCTGAGCTTCTTTCCTTTTTCTCGATTGCGATTGCCATGACCACCACTTCAGGCTCCCTCACTTCTTCCCGCTCCCTGTCGTACATCGCGCTGTTCGCGGCGCTGATGGCGGTGTTCGGCCTGATCCCGAAGATCGACCTGCCATTCGGCGTGCCGATCACGCTGCAGTCGCTGGGTGTGATGCTGGCGGGCTGCCTGCTCGGGCCGCGCCGCGGCTTCCTGGCGATTGCGCTGTTCCTGCTCGCGGTGGCGCTGGGCCTGCCGCTGCTGCCCGGTGGCCGTGGCGGCCTGAGCGTGTTCGTGGCGCCGGCCGGAGGCTTCCTGTTCGGCTGGATGTTCGGGGCCTTCGCCTGCGGCTTGCTGATGCGCCTTGCCGTGCGCCGCATGGCTGGGGCCACGGGCGTGGGGCTGCTGGTGGCGGCTTTTGTGTCGTCGGTAGTCGGCGGGATCGTCGTGGTCTACGCCTTCGGCATCGTCGGGCTTTCGTTGATCGCCCACATGTCGTTGACGCAGGCCGCGCTGGCCATGCTGGTGTTCATTCCTGGCGATCTCATCAAGTGCGGCATCTGCGCGATGCTCGTGCAGACGGTGATGCGCGGCATGCCGGGCTGGCGGCTCGACCGCGACTGAGCTATTTGCCGCGTCGCCTGAAGACGGTGGCCGAGAGGTAGTCCTTGCGCGGGCCGTGGACTGTGTGGCGGATGTTGAAGGAGCCGTCGGCCAGAAAGCGGTAGCTGCTGTCGTAGGTATCGGGCGTGCACAGGTGCGTGGCCGAACCGGCGAGCGCGTCGCCGTCGCGCACGATGCCGATGGCGTGGAACAGGCGCGGCGGGGTCTCGGCAAAGTGCACCACGAAGCCGCCCGGGGCGCGTTCGAAGAGGTATTCGCGGTGGCCGTCGAATTCCTTGCCGTCGGCAAGACGGATCCGGCCCTCTTCGCGGTACCTCAACATCCCTGTCTCGAGCAGCGTGAACACGGCTGTGCCGGTCATGGAGGCCTGGCCCTCGATGGTTCGTTCCAGGTCCCATGCACCCACCAGCCCGTCGAAGACGGTGTCCGCAGTGCTCCAGAAGGACAGGGGTGGAAAGGCAGGGGCCGGCGCGTTCATGCAAAGACTCTACGACAAGCCCTGATCTCCCTTTGAAGCGGCTGATTGTTTCCACTTCGTGAACGCCGTGGTTCTTTTTTCTAAGGGTTTTTACTTAGACAACGGCGCACAATTCATCTCACAGACCGGCCCCCAAGCCGATCTGGGTGAACAGGGCCCCGAGCGAGGTGGCCGCCCCCGGAGGGACGGTGACCCACCCAAGACCGGTTCGAAATCATCCAAGTGCAAAAAACTGAACGAACAAAGGACATCCAAATGACCGCCTCGAAGCTCCTCTCCGCTATCTCCATCGCCCTGTTGGCCGCTGCCGGCGCCGCCCATGCTGAAACGTACGAAGGCGTGCACCAAGTGACCTCGGCCGCCAGCCGCGCCGACGTCGCCGGCCAGGCCGTGGTTGCAGCCCACAGCGCCAACCCCTACGCCACCGGCGCCGACGCTGGCCCCGCTCGCGTGATCGTCTCGACGACCAGCCGTGCCGCCGTTCGCGCCGATGCAGTTGCCGCTGCACACAGCGCTGACCCGTACGCCGAAGGCGCTTCCGCTGGTGTCGCACCGGTCGTGGCGAGCACGGTCGACCGCGCTGCGGTGCGTGCCGCAGCCCGCGCCGCTGCTCGTGGTGACGCACTGCCGCTGTAATCAGTCTCCCCACAGGGTCTGAGACAAAAGGCCGGGCCATGCGATGCATGGCCCGGCCTTTTTGCGTCTGGCTTGCTGCGCCGAGTCAGCGCGCGGGCAGCAGCCGCAGCGCGGCGATGAGGAAGGGCGCGTTGTCGTCGTCGGTCGGGTCGTGCAGTTCGACGAACCATTGAGCGGTGTCGCCGTATCCGGAGCCTGCACGAAGTTCGCAGGCGTAGAGCAGCCTTCCTGCCCTCGCATCCTCCCGGGACGCGATGGCTTCATCGCAGCACTCATTGACCAGCGACCGCGTGCCATCGGGCGCATCAAGAAAAGACCGCCGCATCAGCCGCATGGCGATGTGTTCCGGCGCCACTGTGCGTTCGCCTTCCCGCGCAATGGGCACCGTCGCACGCAGCCGCAGTTCGAACGGCTCGCCGATGCGAAAGCCTTCCCCTCGCTCCAGCGACATGTCTTCGAGCGCCACGCGCACCCGGCGGCGCTCGCGCAGCCTCGTGACGACGAGCAGCACCGCCGACACCGAGAAGACCCCGAAGAAAGGCAGCCCCACCGCCAGCCAGAGCCATTGCCAGCCACCGGCCAGCGCCCAGGTCATCGCCCGCAAGCCGAAGACAGCCATGAACACCAGCACCGCGAGCGCGACCAGCCATGCGGCCCAGTCCGCGACCGACTTCGGCGCGCGCTCCGTGGCCTGCAGGGCGCGCGAGGTCCATTCGGTGGGCAGCCTTTCATCGTCCGGCTGGGCGATCGGGTCAATGGAGGAATGGCGCTGCAGCATGAAGAGCCGCCGAGCATAGCCAGTCGCGCAGCATGCAGGCAGGCAGCACTACGCCGGTGCGGCTCCCGGCCAAGTGGCAGAGCCGCCTTCGCCAAAAGGCGCATTGCCTTGCCACGGCGCATCCTTCATGATTGCGCGGCGCGGAAGGGGTGGCCGCAAGACTTCATGCTTTCGCATTAGTGCGTCATCGTGGTGCGGCCGGGTGAAAATACGAGCACGCTTCCGTCAGGAAAAAAGAAAGCATGATCCCGTTGCAGCCGAGGCGGCAACCCAACACGCATGGCCCTTACTCTCGACCCCGAAGACACGCGCGGACGCATCCACGACCTGGTGTGGAGCGGCTTTTATCCCGACGCCGATGTCGAATGGCTGATCACCGACGAGTATCTCGATCCCGATGAGATCACCGCCGAAGACCGGGCCTGGGTCAAGGCCGAGGCCGCAAGTGCCTGTGCCGCCAAGCGCGCGGCCGAGGCCGGGTGGCCCGCGCAGACCGAATACGACCGGCTCGAAGCCGTGTTCGCGCAGCTGCGCAGCGAAAAGATCATTGCGCTGCACCGCGCAGGCAACACGCTGGCCGATGGCCACGACGACGTGCGCGAGCACTGGCGGGCCGCGGGTCGCATGGACTCGGGCATTCGCGGCTGCTGCTTCTATCACGCGCAAGACCTCGACGCGGCGGTGCGCACCGGCCGCCTGCACCTGGCCTTCAGCGGCGGCATGATCCCCGAGATCGAGCAGCGCGAAGCCAACACCGTGGTGGTGGGCCACCGTATCGTCGAGCTGCTGCGCGCGGCCGGCTTCAGCGTGCAATGGAGCGGCAACATCGACCAGCGCATCGAAGCCGACCTCGGCCAATGGCGCAAGCGCGGCCCCTCCGCGTGAGCGTGCAACAGGCCTGGCAGCCGCCGCGCCGCATCGACGCGATCGACTTCTGGCTGCGCTCGCGGCTGCTGGCCACGGCCCATGCGCTGCGCGAGACGCTGCGGCCTTCGGCCCGGCGATGGCATGGCGGCGACAACGCACTGGCTGGTGCGCCGGTGCTCGCGCAATACCGAACCCCTTTGTGGTCCGACGGCCGCGCCGAAGAATTTCCGCTCGTGGCCGGCAAAGTGCAGAACCTGCGCGTGGCGCGGCGCGCCTTCGATGCCATCGAGGTGCCGGCCGGCGAAGTGCTGAGCTTCTGGCGCCAGCTGGGGCGGCCGGGCGCATGGCGCGGCTTCGTGCAGGGCCGCGAGTTGCGCGGCGGCTGCGTGGTGCCGACGCTGGCTGGCGGGCTCTGCCAGCTGTCGAACGCGCTCGCCACCGTGGCGGTGCGCGCTGGCTTCGAACTGGTCGAGCGCCATGGGCACACGGCGCGCATCGAGCAGGCCGGCGCGGCCGACGGCGACGCGGTCGATGCGACGGTGTTCTGGAACTACGTCGATCTCAAGCTGCGCGCCAGGCATGCGTGGCGGCTCGAAGTGGAACTGACCGACAGCGAACTGGTGCTGCGCATCCGTGCGCGTTCTCCGCTGGCGGCACTGGCTGCGCCAGTCGTGCTGCGCCGAACAGATGACGACGCGGGCACAGCATTGCCATCGGCGCGCGGTTGCCTGAGCTGCGAACAGACCACGTGCTTTCGCCATCGTCCCCAGGTCGCCGTCGGACCCAAGGGCCGCGCGGCGGTGCTGGTCGATGGCTGGACGCCGGAGTTCGCCCGCTACCTGCGCGAGAAACATCCGGACGCGCAGCGCCTGCAGCCGGCGCCGCTGCGGCTTGCGTTCTGGCGTCTGCCCGAGACGGGCTGGCACCGTGAGACGGCAGTACCCGCGCAGACACTGTGGGCCGTGAGCCTGCGCCGCGCGCTGTGGCAGCGGCTCTGGGTGCGGCATGCAGGCCGGCGGCAGGCGAGCCTGATCGACGGCCAGCGCTGGCTCGCGCACGCCCTGGCAAGCCGCCTGACGCCGGAGCACACGGAGCTGGTGGTCGAGCAGGCACTGCTGCCGCACCTGCAGCGCATCGGTGCGCTCGACGGGCGCCGCATCACCGTGCTGGCCAGCGCGCTGCCGATGGCCGAAATCGAACAGCGGCTCGATGCTGCGGCCCAGCGCTGGCCCGGCGACGCGACGCTGCGCGACTTCCGTGCCGATCCGTCGCTGGTGCGCGCCGAGGCGCTGGCGCTTGCCCGTGCGAAGGCCGTGGTCACGCCGCATGCAGATGTCGCCCGGCAGCTCGCGAAGGCGGCGCCGCAAGCAGCATTGACGCGGCTCGACTGGATGCTGCCCCCGATCAAAGCCGTGGCCGTCGAACGCAAGGGCCCGCCGCTCGTCGTGTTCGCCGCAAGCGCACTGGCACGCAAGGGCGCGCGCGAACTCGCCGCGGCACTGCAAGGCTGGCCGTACCGGCTGCGCGTGCTTGGTTCGCCTTCGGATGACGCCCAACTCTGGCGTGGCATCGCGCACATCGAACACATGAACTGGCAAGGCGACTGGTTGGCTGGTGCCAGCGTCGTCGTGCTGCCTGCGCACGTCGAGCACGCACCGCGCGCGGTGCTGCGCGCTGTGGCTGCCGGCGTACCCGTGGTGGCCTCGACCGCATGCGGCCTCGCAGGCTTGACCGGCGTGCGCGAGGTAGCACCGGGCGACGTCGAGGCCCTGCGCGCCGCATTGCAGGCCGCTTGCATCCCTTGAACGGAGAGGACAGATGGCATCGATCGAACAGGCCCGCGCGGCGCTGGCTCCCCATGGTGCGCTGGCGCCGCAATCTGTTGCCGAGCATTGGCGCGGAGAGATCCCGCTGCCGGCCGCCATCGAAACCTTCTACGCACAGGTCGGCCCGCTCGGCGAGTGGATCAACGACCGCGTGGGCCATGCGGGCCTCACGGTGCCGACCGCTGGCAACCCCTTCAGCATTCCGACGCTCGCGCGCCTGTGGGAACTGCAGGCCGGCTACCGCTGGCACGGCATCACTGGCGAGCGCATTGCCGAATGGCCCGATCACTGGCTGGTGGTGGCCGACCAGGGCGCGGACCCCTTCATCTTCGACCTGAACACGGGCGCGATACAGTTCGCCCGGCACGGCGCGGGTGCGTGGAAAGACGATGCACCGATCTTTGCCGACATCCTCGAGATGGCCGCGTGCCTCGGCACCATCGGCCAGGTCTGGGACGAGGCGGGCGACGACATCTTCATGGACGACTGTTCCGTCAACCCGGTGCACCGCGCGCGCCTGATCGAGCGGCTCACGCCGCTGATCGGCGCCAGCGAGGCCGGCGACATCGCGGACCTGTTCGACTGGTAGTCCGCTGGCGCGTCGCAGGTAAAAACAACACGGGAGCAGCACTTCAATGACCATCGACCTCCAGACGCTCAAGTGCGGCGAATGCGGCAGCAGCGTGCTCAAGCGCACCGGCCTCAACGAATACACCTGCGACCACTGCGGCTCGGTCACGCTGGTGGAAGACAACGTGTCCGACCGGCTGGAGCGCGTGCTCAACCAGGTGAAGAGCGAAGCGGGCCGCCAGCTCGCGGCCGAAGAGGCGCTGAGGCAGAAGCTGGTGCTGCGCAAGGTCGGCATAGCCATAGCCATCCTGCTGGGCGTGGTGCTGGTTTTTCGCGTGGTCGGGCTGTTTCTCTTCGACTCCCGCGATGCCGCGTCCGGCGCGCCGCGCTCCGTGGTGGCCGCTGCGGTCGACCGCACCATTTCCGTCGATGGCCTGAAGCTCAACGAGCCGCACCAGGTGCTGGTGGGCAGCGGTAGTTCGGCCATGCCCAAGCTGCTGGTGGTGGCGCGCAACGAAACCGGCAAGTCGTTGTCGCGCGCGGGCATTCGCGCCACGTACTACGACGGCGACAGCAAGCTCGACGAGCGCAGCGAGATGCTGCCGGTGTCCGTGCTGGAGCCCGGCGAGAGCGCGCCCGTGCTGATCGACATGCCCAGCGGCAAGAACGTCACGCGGCAGGAGCTGCGCGTGCAGAAGCTCGCCGAGCCCTACAGCGCGGTGCAGGGGCCGCGCATGGCCTTCTCGCGCGTGCGGCTCATCCAGCAGGGCGAGCGCGTGCGGCTGGTGGGCCGCATCGCCAACGACCGCAAGGACGCCACCGTGCTCGGCGGTTTCGAGGTGCTGGTCACGCTGTACGACGATGCGGGGCAGGTGATCGGCTTCGGCCATGGCTACGGGCAGGCCAACGAGATCCAGCCGGGCACGCGGACCTCGATGGATGTGAGCATCGCGCGCTTCGGCCGCGCGACGGCCATCGCGGCATGGGACTACCGCATCGGCTACAGCACGGTCGAGTCTTCGGGTACGCGCACGCCGGTGCTGAACGCCGACCGCGTGATCCGCACGGCGGGCGGCCCCGAGGCCTTCAACCCCGAACTGCGCCTGGGCACTGACGACCTGCTGGCCGACGACAGCGAGCGCTTCGACGACAAGCAGCTCGAACTGCTGCCGCTGGTAGACGGGCGCAACAACATCCAGCAGCGGTTGTTCCTGGGCGAACTGGTGAACCGCAGCGCCGATGCAGTGGTGCTCGCGCCGGGCGGCGTGATCTCCCGCTTCAGTGGCAGCAAGGCGCATGGCACGACCAACATCGCGGGGCTGGCGTACCTCTATCCGGGCGAGCGCTTTCCGATCTTCCTCGAGCCCGAGGACATGGAGCGCATCACCGCGACCCGCATCGAATGGAAGCCGATGCGCCGCGCGGCATTGCCGGGCCCGCGCAAGCCGCTGGAAGTGAAGGTGACGGGCACCAAGGCCGAGACCGGCAGCGTGCTGCTCAACTTCAGCCAGCGCTTCACCTACAAGAGCGTGGAAGTCACGGGCAGCGTGAAGAACCCGGGCACGGGTATCGTTGGCAAGGTGCGGCTGTGGGTCAGCCTGCGCGACCGCAACGGGCAGCTCACGGGCTTCAAGCTGGTGGAGAACCTGCCGGCCATCGCGCCGGGCGAGAGCGTGCCGTTCCAGGTGAACGTGGAGCAGAACGGCCGCGACTTCGCGAGCGTGACGACGCTATACCAAACCGAATAGCCCCTCGGGCGACGGCGTTGGGCGGTTCGCGCCATGATCGCGCCCATGATTCCGTTATCGATCCTCGACCTTTCCCCGATCACCGAGGGCAGCGACGCCGCGCAGTCGTTCCGCAACTCGCTCTCGCTGGCGCAGCATGGCGAGAAGCTGGGCTACACGCGCTACTGGCTGGCCGAGCACCACGGCATGCCGGGCATTGCGAGCGCGGCCACTGCCGTGCTGCTGTCGCATGTGGGGGCGGGCACTTCCACCATCCGCATCGGTGCAGGCGGCGTGATGCTGCCGAACCATTCGCCGCTGGTGATTGCCGAGCAGTTCGGCACGCTGGAGTCGCTGTACCCGGGGCGCATCGATCTCGGCCTGGGGCGCGCGCCCGGCTCCGATCAGCGCACCGCGCGGGCCTTGCGGCGCAACCTCGAATCGGACGCGGACCAGTTTCCGCAGGACGTGATCGAGCTGATGGACTTCATGTCGAAGACGCCGCAGCAGCCGGTGCGAGCCGTGCCCGGCGCGGGGCTCGAAGTGCCGGTGTGGATCCTCGGCTCCAGCACCTTCGGCGCGCAGCTGGCGGCGCACCTGGGGCTGCCCTATGCCTTTGCCTCGCACTTCGCGCCGCAGCAGATCATGCAGGCCATCCAGATCTATCGCGAGACCTTCAAGCCGTCGGCACAGCTGCAGAAGCCGTATGTGATGCTGGGCTTCAATGTGTTCGCGGCCGACACCGATGAAGAGGCCGAGTTCCGCGCCACCTCGTGGCAGCAGGCCTTCGTGAACCTGCGCAGCGGCCGGCCGGGGCGCCTGCCGCCGCCGGTGGAAAACTATCGTCAGAAGGTCGGGCCCGCGGAGAACGCGCTGCTCGACTCGGTGCTCTCGTGCTCCGCGGTGGGGTCGGTCGAGACGGTGAAGAAGGGCGTGGAAGCGTTCGTCGCGCGCACCGGCGCTGACGAACTCATGATCACCTCGCAGGTGTTCGACCACGCTGCCCGGCTGCGCTCTTATGAGCTGCTGGCCGGCGCGTTCGGACAGACGCCGAAGCAGTAAAGCTCAGGCCCGCTTGCGGGCTTCCTCGTCCACGAGGTCTTTCTTCGAGAGCTTGCCCACGGCGGTCTTGGGCAGCTCCGGCCGGATCTCCAGCGCGCCGATCATCTCGTGCTTGCCCAGGCGGTCCTTCAGGAAGGCCTTGAGCGCATCGAGCGTCAGTTCGCTCGCGCCTTCCTTCAGCTTCACGAAGGCCTTGGGCGACTGGCCGCGGTACTCGTCTGGTATGCCGATCACGCAGACCTCGGCCACCGAAGGGTGCTCGTACACCGCCTCTTCCAGCACGCGCGGATAGACGTTGTAGCCGCCGCACAGCAGCATGTCCTTGGTGCGGTCGACGATGTAGAAGTAGCCGTCGGCGTCCATCTTCGCGACGTCGCCGCTGCGGAAGTAGCCGTCGGCCGTCATCGACTCGGCGGTTGCCTTCGGGTTGTTCCAGTAGCCCTTCATCACGTTCGGGCCCTTGATGCACAGCTCGCCCGGCTCGCCGAACGCGGTGACGTCCTTCGCCGGATCGTCCAGGCTCACGAGCTTGATGCGCACCTGCGGCAGCGGCATGCCGCACGAGCCCGCCTTGCGCACGCCGCGCGCGGGCGTGAAGGTGCCCACGGGCGAGGTCTCGGTCATGCCCCAGCCTTCGTTGAGGTGGCAGCCGGTGAGTTCGAAGAAGCGCTGCTCCACCTCCACTGGCAGCGGCGCGCCGCCCGATCCGCAGAACTTGAGCGAGCGCAGGTCCATCTCCTTGGCCTTGGGGTGCGAGAGGATCGCGGTGTACATCGTTGGCACGCCGGGGAACACGCTGATCTTGCTGGCCGCGAGCTCGTTCATCACCGCGTCGACATCGAAGCGCGTGTGCAGCACCAGCGCTGCACCCAGGCGCACGCCGAGCAGCATCGCGGCGCTGAGCGCGAAGATGTGAAAGAGCGGCAGCACGACCAGGAAGCGTTCTGCCCCTTCGGCCAGGATGGGCGGATCGCCCTTGGTCGATTCGTAGTACTGCGCCGAGGCCGACGTGAGGTTGGCGTGCGTGAGCATCGCGCCCTTGGGCAGGCCGGTGGTGCCGCCGGTGTACTGCAGCACCACGATTTCTTCGGCAAGGTCGCCAAGCGGGTGGGTTTTGTGCCTGCCTTCGCTTTTCAGCAGCTCGGTGAAGCGCACATGCCGCTCGTCGGTGGGCACGGGGGCGATCTGGCCGGCGCCCTGCAACTGGGCCTGCACCTTGTCGCCCATGGCGCCGTAGTCGCCGAGGCTGCCGACCACCAGCTTTTGCAGGCGCGAGTTGTCGAGCAGGCGCGCCATCTGCGGGTACAGGTTGACGAGGTCGAGCGTGATGAGGATGTCGGTGCGGCTGTCCTCGATCTTGTGGGCCAGCACGCGCTCGGCGTCGAGTGGCGAGTAGTTCACCACCGTGCCGCCGGCCTTGAGCACAGCGAAGAAGGCGATCGGGTAGTGAGGCGTGTTGGGCAGGTAGAGGCCGACGTGCACGCCAGGCTTCACGCCCAGGTCCTGCAGGCCCTTGGCGGCATGGTCGACTGCGGCGCCGAGCTGGCGGTAGGTGATGGCCTGGCCCATGAACTCGACGGCGGAGTTGTCGGGCCAGCGCTCGACAGCCTCGTCGAGCATCTGCTGCACCGGCTTCACGGGCAGTTCAGCGTCCCAGCGCATGCCCGGCGGGTAGGCGCGTGTCCAGGGGGTGTTGTCGCCGGAAAGGGCGGCTGGGGAGGGGGTGGCCATGCGTCTTGTCTCCGCTGTGCTGTTGTTGCAAATCGCGTGGCGGGTCTGCGCCGCCTTCTTCAGCGGCACTGTAGCGCCGGGCCTTTGCGCTGTGGACCTGGGCCTGACAAGCCGGCGACAGGGGTTTTCCCGATTTCCCACACGCCGGAAGCCCCTACCGCCGGGCTGGGACAATGGCGGGCTTATGGCAAAGCAACGGATCGTGGTGGGACTGAGCGGCGGAGTGGACTCCGCGGTCACGGCGCACCTGCTCAAGCAGCAGGGGCACGAGGTGGTCGGCATCTTCATGAAGAACTGGGAAGACGACAGCGAATACTGCTCGTCGAACATCGACTTCGTGGATGCCGCCAGCGTGGCCGACGTGCTGGGCATCGAGATCGAGCACGTCAACTTCGCGGCCGACTACAAGGACCGCGTGTTCGCCGAGTTCCTGCGCGAATACAAGGCCGGCCGCACGCCGAACCCCGACGTGCTGTGCAACGCCGAAATCAAGTTCAAGGCTTTTCTCGACCACGCCATGCGATTGGGCGCAGAGAAGATCGCCACCGGGCACTACGCGCGCGTGCGCCTGAACGAGGCCACCGGCAAGCACGAACTGCTGAAGGGGCTCGACCCGTCGAAGGACCAGAGCTACTTCCTGCACCGCCTGAATCAGGCACAGCTGTCGAAGACGCTGTTCCCGGTTGGCGAGCTGCACAAGACCGAGGTGCGCCGCATCGCGGAGGAAATCGGCCTGCCCAACGCGAAGAAGAAGGACTCGACCGGCATCTGCTTCATCGGCGAGCGGCCGTTCCGCGATTTCCTCAACCGCTACATCTCCAAGGAGCCGGGCCCGATCAAGGACGACCGCGGCCGCAAGCTGGGCGAGCACCAGGGGCTGAGCTTCTACACGCTGGGGCAGCGGCAAGGGCTGGGCATTGGCGGCGTGAAGGAGAAGGGCGCGCAGCGCGGCTCGGGCGACCACTTGCCGTGGTTCGTGGCGCGCAAGGACGTCGAGAAGAACACGCTCTGGGTGGTGCAGGGGCACGACCATCCGTGGCTGCTGTCGTCGGTGCTGAAGGCGGACGATGCGAGCTGGGTTTCTGGCGAGGCGCCGGTGCCGGGCGGTTATGGCTCGAAGGCGCGCTACCGGCAGGCCGATGCGGCCTGCGAGATGGATGCGGGGGACGAAGGCGCGAATGTTGCCGCGTTCGGCTTGCGTTTCGGCGAGCCGCAATGGGCCGTGACGCCGGGGCAATCGGCCGTGCTCTATGACGGCGAACGCTGCCTTGGCGGCGGCGTCATCGTCTGATTGATTGTTCAGGGCGCTGATCGCACCGATTCGTCGACGTGGATCAGGTCCAGCGGGTGGCGCTTGCCGGCCAGGTGGTCTTCGATGCACTGCAGCAGCAGCGGGCTGCGATGCCGCGCCACGCTGGCGCGGATTTCGTCCGCTGTCATCCAGATGGTGCGCACGATGCCATCGTCGAGCGGTCGGCCTTCTTCGAACGCGCCCAGGGTGCCCATGAAGGCGAAGCGCATGTAGGTGGTGTCTTCGCCGCGCTCGGCCAGTGGCCGGGAACGCGCCATATAGACGCCGATGAGCGCTGTTGGCGTGAAATGATGGGCGGTTTCTTCGAGAGTCTCGCGTGCGCATCCCTCGGCCGGGGATTCGCCGGGATCAAGGTGCCCGGCGGGCGTGTTGAGCCGCAGGCCGTCGCTGGTCTGCTCCTCGACCAGCAGGAAGCGCCCATCGCGCTCGATTACCGCGGCCACGGTGACGTTGGGTTTCCAGCGCTGGCTTGCCATGGGATTTGCCGTGTTTTGGGCGCTTATTTCAGCACGTAGCCACTGAAGCGCCAGACGCGGTCGCTGTCGAGGTGAAAGCTCACGAGTTCGCGCAGCGTGCCGTCGGGCTTGTTCGCGAAGCGGGTCTCGTATTCGACGCTGACGTACTGTCCGGCCGTCTCGCTGTCGGGGTCGGCCACGACCTGGCGATTGACCGCCACCCAGGTGCGCATTTGCGGTGCACCAATTGGGGCGCGGCTCCTGGCGACCTGGCCGGTGAAGTCGGCGCGCGTCACGCGCTTGCGGGTGGCCGGGGTGGCGCCGTCCCACAGTTCGCCGGCCTTGCCCTGGTCGATCATCTGAATCGCCAGCATGCCGCCGCGCACCATGTCGCTGGCTTCGACCTCCTGCGCAGCGGCCGGGCTGAGCCAGCTCCAGAACAACGTGGTGGCGAGCAGCAACCGGATCATCGGATTCATTCGTCTCATTCCTTGTGGCGCAAGCACATGACGGCGGGGTGCCGTTGGAGACTGTAGCGTGCCGGAGATTCCCGGCTCAGCGCGCACCGATGCCGGACAAGGCATCGGCTTCGATTGTTTCCAGCCGATAGCCCAGGCCGTAGATGGCCAGCAGCAGGAAGCCGTTTGCGGGGCGCAGGTCGAGCTTGGTTCGCAGGCGCGAGACATGGGTGTCGAGCGAGCGCGACAGCGCCTCGATGCCAAGGCCCCAGACGGCCTCGTGCAGGTGCTCCCGCGAAAGCAGTCGCCCGACGTTCTGGAACAGGAACAGCGCGAGCTCGTACTCCCGGTTCTTCAGCTCTACCTGCACGCCGCGAACTTTCAGAACGCGCGAGGGCGGATAGAAGTGGTAAGGGCCGAAGACCAGTTCCATCTCGTGCTGGGCCGGGTAGGACCGGCGCAGCAGCGCGTTCACACGCGCTTCGAGTTCGCCGGCACGGGTGGGCTTGACCATGAAGTCGTCCGCGCCCGCGTTGAGGCCTTCGACCATGTCCGCCTCGTCACGCTTGTCGGTCACGAAAAGAATGGGAAGCCGGCTGTTGAGTTCGTGACGGATGGACCTCACCACGTCTGGGCCCTCCATGTCGGACAGGTTCCAGTCGAGTATCAGCAGGTCGAAGGTCTGCCGGCGCATTGCCTGCAACAGCGCTTTTCCTTCCGTGTAGGGATGGCACTCGTGTTCGAGTGCCGCCATGGTTCGATTGATTCGCTTGAATTGATCTACACCGTCATTGAGTACCGCGATTCGCATTCCATCCCCTTCTTCCTCCCCTTCGTCAGTCTCTGCGAACTGGCGATTGGGCTGAAGTGTATCTATCTGCGACTAACGTAAAGTTTTTGAATTGCAACTAATGCACGCAAATCGTGGTTTTCAGTTCACTTGTTAACGAAGTTAACGGCAGTTGAATACAAATCGAGATCTTGAATGGAGGGCGTTATTGGTGGCCATCGGCAATTTCTCGCTGGACAAACCGCCTGGAGTTCGGCCGGCGCGAGGTCGAACACGTGCTGCGGTCTGCGCGAGGCGGCTATCGAATACCCGAATCTGCTATCAATTGAATAGCAATGCCGGCAGCATTCATCGGCACTTTGGGGTCAAAACCACAGAGCGTTTTGGCGACGGCGGGCGGCTGTAATCTTGCTGTAAGCTCTGCCCGCATTCCCTGTGCCCCCTTGCTCTGAGGAGATCTCTATGCTGATAGGCGTGCCCGCCGAGACACTGGCTGGCGAAACCCGCGTGGCTGTTACACCTGAGACGGTGAAAAAACTGGTCGCTTCAGGGCACTCCATACGGGTGCAGTCGGGGGCCGGCGTTGCAGCCAGCGTCACCGATGCCGCGTACCAGGCCGCAGGCGCCGAGATCACCGACCAGGCCGGGGCCTTCTCCGCCGACATGGTGCTCAAGGTGCGCACGCCCACCGATGCCGAGGCCGCGCTGCTGAAGTCCGGTGCCGTCGTCATCGGCATGCTCAACCCCTTCGACGCAGCCGGCCTTCAGCGCCTGGCGGCTGCCGGCGTCGTCGGCTTCGCGCTCGAAGCCGCGCCGCGCACCACCCGCGCCCAGAGCATGGACGTGCTCTCGTCGCAGGCCAACATCGCCGGCTACAAGGCCGTGATGATCGCGGCCGACAAGTACCAGCGCTTCTTTCCGATGCTCATGACGGCGGCCGGCACGGTGAAGGCCGCGCGCGTCGTCATCCTCGGCGTGGGCGTGGCGGGCCTGCAGGCCATTGCCACGGCCAAGCGCCTGGGTGCCGTCATCGAGGCGTCCGACGTGCGCCCCAGCGTCAAGGAGCAGATCGAATCGCTCGGCGGCAAGTTCATCGAAGTGTCCTACGACACCGATGAAGAAAAAGAAGCCGCGGTCGGCGTCGGCGGCTATGCCAAGCCGATGCCTGCGAGCTGGCTCGCGCGCCAGCAGGTCGAAGTCGCCAAGCGCGTGGCGCTGGCCGACATCGTCATCAGCACCGCCCTCATTCCGGGCCGTGCCGCGCCGACCCTCATCACCGAGGACATGGTCAAGTCGATGAAGCCGGGTTCCGTCATCGTCGACATCGCCGCAGGCAAGGGCGCGGGCGGCGTGGGCGGCAACTGCCCGCTGTCGGAAGCAGACAGGACGGTGGTGAAGCACGGCGTGACCATCGTCGGTGAAACCAACCTCGCGGCGCTCGTGGCGGCCGATGCCTCGGCGCTCTACGCGCGCAACGTGCTCGACTTTCTCAAGCTCATCGTCACCAAGGAGGGCGCGCTGAAGATCGACCTCGAGGACGACATCGTCGCCGCCTGCCGCGTCACGCAAGACGGCCAGGTCACGAAGAAATAACGCCCGCCGAGGAGAAGAACATGGACATCGTTTCGCACACAGTCATCAACCTGATCATCTTCGTGCTGGCCATCTACGTCGGCTACCACGTCGTGTGGACCGTCACGCCCGCGCTGCACACGCCGCTGATGGCCGTGACCAACGCCATCTCGGCCATCGTGATCGTGGGCGCCATGCTGGCGGCCGCGCTCACCGACACGCCGCTGGGCAAGACCATGGGCGTGCTGGCCGTGGCGCTGGCCGCGGTGAACGTCTTCGGCGGCTTCCTCGTCACGCGGCGAATGCTGGAGATGTTCAAGAAGAAAGAAAAGAAGGCCGTCGCACCGAAGGCTGAAGAGGGAGCCGCCAAGTGAGCATGAACCTCGTCACGCTGCTGTACCTCGTTGCCAGCATCTGCTTCATCCAGGCCCTGAAGGGCCTGAGCCATCCCACCACCTCGATCCGCGGCAACATCTTCGGCATGACCGGCATGGCCATCGCCGTGCTGACCACCGGCGCGCTGATCTACAAGCTCGCCAGCGGCAACCTCAACGGGCTGAGCTATGTGCTGGTCGCGCTGGTGCTCGGCGGTGGCCTCGGCGCCTACATGGCCAACAAGGTCGAGATGACCAAGATGCCCGAGCTGGTCGCCTTCATGCACAGCATGATCGGCCTGGCTGCGGTGTTCATCGCGGTGGCCGCAGTGGCCGAGCCGCATGCCTTCGGCATCGCGATCAAGGGCGACCCGATCCCGAGCGGCAACCGGCTCGAACTGTTCCTGGGCGCGGCCATCGGCGCCGTCACCTTCAGCGGCTCGGTCATCGCCTTCGGCAAGCTCTCGGGCAAGTACAAGTTCCGCCTTTTCCAGGGCGCGCCGGTGCAGTTCGCGGGCCAGCACATGCTGAACCTCGTGCTGGGCCTGGCCACCGTCGGCCTGGGCCTGGTGTTCGTCTTCACCGAAAGCTGGCCGGCCTTCTTCGCGATGCTGGCGCTGGCCTTCGTGATGGGCGTGCTCATCATCATCCCGATCGGCGGCGCCGACATGCCGGTGGTGGTGTCGATGCTCAACAGCTACTCGGGCTGGGCGGCCGCGGGCATCGGCTTCAGCCTGAACAACGCGATGCTGATCGTGGCCGGTTCGCTTGTGGGCTCTTCGGGTGCGATCCTGAGCTACATCATGTGCAAGGCCATGAACCGCTCGTTCTTCAACGTGATCCTGGGCGGCTTCGGCGGCGAGGCGGCCACGGCCGGCGGCGCGGCCAAGGAACAGCGCCCAGTGAAGACCGGCAGCGCCGACGACGCGGCCTTCGTGCTCGGCAATGCCGAGACCGTGGTGATCGTGCCGGGCTACGGCCTTGCAGTCGCACGCGCGCAGCACGCGGTGAAGGAACTCGCGGCCAAGCTCACCGAGAAGGGCATCACCGTGAAGTACGCGATCCACCCGGTGGCGGGCCGCATGCCCGGCCACATGAACGTGCTGCTGGCCGAGGCCGAGGTGCCGTACGACCAGGTGTTCGAGATGGAAGACATCAACGGCGAGTTCGGCCAGGCCGACGTGGCGATCATCCTGGGCGCCAACGACGTGGTGAACCCTGCCGCGCACACCAAGGGCAGCCCGATCTACGGCATGCCGATCCTGGAGGCCTACAAGGCCAAGACCGTCATCGTGAACAAGCGCTCCATGGCCGCCGGTTATGCCGGTCTGGACAACGAGCTCTTCTACATGGACAAGACCATGATGGTCTTTGGCGATGCCAAAAAAGTAGTGGAAGATATGGGCAAGGCCATCGAATAGGCCGAAGGTCCCTGCCCGCACGGCGGGCGAGTTCTTCGCGGCGCCACTTCGAGCGCCGTTTTCGTTTTCAACAAGTCCGACTTCCTGGAGGAGACAAATCCAATGACCGATCGTCCCTGGCTCAGCAGCTACCCGCAGGGTGTGCCCGCCGATATCGATGCCTCGCAGTACCCCTCGCTGGTCGCGCTCATGGAAGAGAGCTTCACGAAGTACGCCGATCGCACGGCCTACAGCTTCATGGGCAAGGACATCAGCTACGCGGAAACCGACAAGCAGAGCAAGGCCTTCGCGGGCTACCTGCAGGGCCTGGGCCTCGCCAAGGGCGACCGCGTGGCGGTCATGATGCCCAACTGCCCGCAGTACCCGATCTCGGTCGCGGGCATCCTGCGCGCCGGGCTGATCCTGGTCAACGTGAACCCGCTGTATACGCCGCGTGAACTCGAGCACCAGCTCAAGGACTCGGGCGCCAAGGCGATCATCATCATGGAGAACTTCGGCACCACGCTGCAGCAATGCATCGGGGCCACGCCGGTCAAGCACATCGTGCTCGCTTCGATGGGCGACCGCCTCGGCTTCCTGAAGGGCGCGCTCGTCAACTACGTGGTGCGCAACGTCAAGAAGATGGTGCCCCAGTTCAACCTGCCGGGCGCGGTGCGCTTCAACGACGCGCTCGACAAGGGCGCGAGCGCATCGCTCAAGCCCGTGGCCATCGGCCCCGACGACGTGGCGGTGCTGCAGTACACGGGCGGCACCACCGGCGTGTCGAAGGGCGCGGTGCTGCTGCATCGCAACGTGATCGCCAACGTGCTGCAGTCCGAAGCCTGGAACGAGCCGGTCATGAACAAGGTGCCGGCCAACGAACAGCCCACCAGCGTGTGCGCGTTGCCGCTGTATCACATCTTCGCGTTCACGGTCGGCATGATGCTGAACATGCGCACGGGCGGCAAGCTGATCCTGATTCCGAATCCACGCGACATTCCCGGCGTGCTGAAGGAACTGTCGAAGCACACCATCCACAGCTTCCCTGCCGTCAACACGCTGTTCAACGGACTGGCGAACCACCCCGACTTCAACACCGTCAACTGGAAGAACCTCAAGGTCTCGGTCGGCGGCGGCATGGCGGTGCAGGCTGCGGTCGCGAAGCTCTGGCTCGAGAAAACCGGCTGCCCGATCTGCGAAGGCTACGGCCTGTCGGAGACATCGCCGTCAACCACCTGCAACCCGACCAACAGCACCGCCTACACCGGCACCATCGGCCTGCCGCTGCCGAGCACCTTGCTCAAGCTGCTCGACGATGACGGCAACGAAGTGCCGACCGGCGAGCGCGGCGAAATCGCCATCAAGGGCCCGCAGGTGATGGCCGGCTACTGGCAGCGCCCCGACGAAACTGCCAAGGTCATGACGCCCGACGGCTACTTCAAGAGCGGAGACATCGGCGTGGTCGACGAGCGCGGCTACTTCAAGGTGGTCGACCGCAAGAAGGACATGATCCTGGTGTCGGGCTTCAACGTGTACCCGAACGAGATCGAAGACGTGGTCGCACTGATTCCGGGCGTGCTCGAATGCGCTGCGGTCGGCGTGTCCGACGACAAGACCGGCGAGGCCGTGAAGCTCGTGATCGTGAAGAAAGACCCTTCGCTCACCGAGGCACAGGTGCGCGAATACTGCAGAGCAAACCTTACGGGTTACAAGCAGCCGCGAATCGTAGAGTTTCGTAGCGACATGCCGAAGACGCCGGTCGGCAAGATCCTTCGCCGCGAGCTGCGCGACGCCAAGAAGTAAGCGCTGAAGTAAGGGTTCGGCCCGGGTGGGGCCGCGGCATCGATCTTGCATATTCGCGGGTCGATGTTTCGATTCCTACTGACCCGTGTGAGCCTGCTGGTGCCGACTTTCATCGGCATGACACTGCTCGCCTTCTTCCTCATCCGGCTCGTGCCGGGCGATCCCATTGAAACGATGGCCGGCGAGCGCGGGATCGACCCCGCGCGCCATGCCGAGCTGCGCACCGCCTACGGCTTCGACAAGCCGGTGATCGTGCAGTACGGCATCTACATCGGCCGCGTGCTGCACGGCGACCTCGGCAAGTCGCTCATCACGCAGGACACGGTGATGAGCGAGTTCCTCGCGCTCTTCCCGGCCACTGTCGAGCTTGCGGTCTGCGCCATTCTTTTCGCGCTGCTGCTGGGGTTGCCGGCCGGCATTCTTGCGGCGGTGCGGCGCAATTCCATCTTCGACCACGGCGTGATGGCCACGTCGCTCACCGGCTATTCGATGCCGATCTTCTGGTGGGGACTGCTGCTCATCCTGTTCTTCTCGGTACAGCTCGGATGGACGCCCGTGTCGGGGCGCATCGCGGTGCAGTACTACATCGAGCCCGACACCGGCTTCCTGCTGATCGACTCGCTGCGTGCCGGCGACGTCGATGCCTTCTGGTCGGCGCTGCATCACCTCATCTTGCCGGCCATCGTGCTCGGCACGGTGCCGCTTGCAGTCATTGCGCGCATGACGCGCTCGGCCATGCTCGAAGTGCTGGGCGAGGACTACATCCGCACCGCGCGCGCCAAGGGCCTGTCGCGCTTTCGCGTGGTGGGGCTGCATGCGCTGCGCAATGCGCTGATTCCGGTCGTCACCGTCATCGGGCTGCAGGTGGGTGTGCTGTTCACGGGGGCGATCCTCACCGAGACCATCTTCTCCTGGCCCGGCGTTGGCAAGTGGCTCATCGAGGCCATCGGCCGGCGCGATTACCCGGTGTTGCAGGGCGGCATGCTGCTGCTTGGCGGCATCGTGATGCTGGTCAACCTGCTCGTCGACGTGGCTTACGGCGTCATCAACCCCCGCATCCGGCGCTGAGCTCATGGCCTCGACACAAACCATTTCCACCGGTGCGAAAAGCACCGCCCCTCCCGGTCCGTGGCGCGAGTTCTGGACGGCGTTCTCGGCCAACCGCGGCGCGGTCATCGGGCTCGTCACCATCGTCGTGCTGCTGCTCGTTGCGCTGTTCGCGCCGTGGATTGCACCGCACGCACCGAACGAGACCAACAGCGCCGTCTTCCTGCAGCCGCCGGCGTGGCAGCAGGGCGGCTCCATCAGCTACCTGCTGGGAACAGACGCGATCGGGCGCGACATTCTTTCGCGGCTGATGTACGGCGCGCGGCTGTCGCTGTCGATCGGCGTCGCGGTGGTGGCGCTGTCGGTGGTCGTGGGCGTGGTGCTCGGGCTGATCGCGGGCTTTTTCCGCGGCGTGCTCGAGATCGCGATCATGCGGCTGATGGACATCGTGCTCACGCTGCCGAGCCTGCTGCTGGCCATCGTGATCGTCGCGATCCTCGGGCCGGGGCTGGTCAACGCGATGCTCGCGGTGGCCATCGTCGTGCTGCCGCACTATGTGCGCATCACGCGCGCCGCCGTCATCGCCGAGGTCTCGCGCGACTACGTGACCGCCGCGCGCGTGAGCGGCGCCGGCACGCTGCGGCTGATGTTCCGCGAGGTGCTGCCCAACTGCGCCGCGCCGCTGATCGTGCAGGCCTCGCTCGGCATCTCGACCGCGATCCTTGATGCGGCAGCGCTCGGCTTCCTCGGGCTCGGCGCGCAGCCGCCTTCGCCCGAGTGGGGAACCATGCTGGCCGATGCGCGCGAGTTCGTGCTGCGCGCGTGGTGGGTCGTCACCTTCCCGGGCATGGCGATCCTCGCGGCGGTGCTGGCTTTCAATCTTCTGGGCGACGGTCTGCGCGACGCGCTCGACCCCAAGCTCAAGCGCTGAAGCAAAGGAAAGAAAAGATGCCTTTGCTTGAAATAAAGGATTTGCACGTCGAGTTCCCCACCCAGGGCGGCGTGCTGCATGCGGTCGACGGCGTGAGCCTCACGCTCGAAGAGGGCGAGGTGCTCGGCATCGTCGGCGAATCGGGCTCGGGCAAGAGCGTCACGATGATGGCGCTGATGGGCCTTGTCGGCTTTCCGGGCCGCGTGCGCGCGGACCACATGCGCTTTGCGGGCAAGGAGCTGCTCGGCATCTCAGACAAGGCGCGCCGCGCGCTGGTAGGCAAGGAGGTCGCGATGATCTTCCAGGAGCCGACCACCAGCCTCAACCCCTGCTTCACCATCGGCTTCCAGCTGATGGAGACGCTGCGACTGCACCTGAAGCTCGACAAGCGCGAAGCGAAGAAGCGCGCGACCGAACTGCTCGAGCAGGTGGGCATACCGGCCGCGTCGTCGCGCCTGGGCAGCTATCCGCACCAGCTTTCGGGCGGCATGAACCAGCGTGTGATGATTGCCATGGCCATCGCCTGCAACCCGCGCCTGCTGATCGCTGATGAGCCGACCACCGCACTCGACGTGACCATCCAGGCGCAGATCCTCGACCTTCTGCGCGACCTGCAGAAGGAGCGCGGCATGGCGCTTGTGCTCATCACGCACAACATGGGCGTGGTCAGCGAAATGGCGCAGCGCATTGCCGTGATGTACGCGGGGCAGGTGATGGAGCACCAGCGCGTCGACCGGCTCTTCGCGTCGCCGCAGCATCCGTACACCGAGGCGTTGCTCGCGGCGCTGCCCGAACGCGCCGCGCCCGAGGGCCGGCTCGCCACCATCAGCGGCGTGGTGCCGGGCGTGCACGACCGGCCCGCGGGCTGCCTGTTCGCGCCGCGTTGCAGCTACGTCACCGAGCGTGCCTGCCAGGTGCGGCCCGCGCTGCGCGAGTGGCAGAGCGCCGAGGTGCGCTGCCACTTTCCGCTCGGCGAACCGGGGCGCAAGGCGGCCATCGAGAGCGATCCGCCGAAGCAGCAAGCGGCCGAGGTGCTGTCATGAGCGAAGCATCGACCAGCGCATCGAATGAAGTGGTTGTCGAGGCGAACAACCTCCAGCGCACCTACGACATCCGCCGCGGGCTGTTCCGCGCGCCGTCGCATCTGCGCGCGGTGGGCGACATCTCGTTTCGCATCGAGCGCGGGCGTACGCTGGCCGTGGTCGGCGAATCGGGCTGCGGCAAGTCGACCCTGGCGCGCATGGTCGCGCTGATCGAAAAGCCCACGGCAGGCCAGCTCACGCTGGTCGGCGCCGACGCGGTGAACCCGCCGCCAGAGCGCAAGCGCGAGCTGCGCCAGGCTGTGCAGCTGGTGTTCCAGAACCCGTACGGCTCGCTCAATCCGCGCAAGAAGATCTCGACGGTGCTCGAAGACCCGCTGGCCATCAACACCACCATGGGCAAGTCGGAGCGCGCTGCCAAGGCCCGCGACATGCTCGCGCGCGTGGGCCTGCGGCCCGAGTACGCCAACCGCTATCCGCACATGTTCTCGGGCGGCCAGCGCCAGCGCATCGCGATTGCACGCGCGCTGATGCTGAGCCCGCGCCTGCTGGTGGCCGACGAGCCGGTGTCGGCGCTCGACGTGTCGATCCAGGCGCAGGTGCTGAACCTGCTGGCCGACCTGCAGGCCGAACTGGGCTTGGCGTATCTCTTCATCTCGCACGACCTCGGCGTGGTGCGGCACATCGCGCACGACGTGCTCGTGATGTACCTCGGCCACGCGGTGGAGCAGGGCCCCAAGTCGCGCATCTTCGCGCGGCCGCTGCATCCGTACACGCAGGCGCTGCTGGCCTCGACGCCGGGCCTCAGCAGCCAGCGCATCGTGCTCAAGGGCGAGCTGCCGTCGCCGCTGAATCCGCCTTCGGGCTGCGTGTTCAGCACGCGCTGCCCGCACGTGGCGCCGCGCTGCCACGAAGAACGGCCGCTGTTGCGCATGCTCGACGAGCGGCTGGTGGCTTGCCACTTCTCCGAGAAGTTTCTCGACGGCGCGCCGCTAGTGCGCGCCGATGTCCCCTCCGCCGCCATCGCGATGGCGACGAACCCTTAACGTTCGCTTTTTCAACCGTGTCTCAAGGAGTCCATATGAAGACCCAGCCCACCGTTTCGCGCCGCTCACGAAGCCTGGCGCTCCTGGCACCGACAGCGCTTGCGGCCCTTACCCTGGCCTGTGGCGCAGTGTCTGCCAAGACGCTGGTGTATTGCTCGGAAGGCAGCCCCGAGAACTTCTACCCGGGGATGAACACCACCGGCACCTCGTTCGACGTGACCACGCAGGTCTACAACACCATCGTCGAATTCGAGCGCGGAGGCACCAAGGTCGTGCCGGGCCTGGCCGAGAAATGGGACATCTCCGCCGACGGCACGGTCTACACCTTCCACCTGCGCAAGGGCGTGAAGTGGCACACCACGAGCAAGAGCTTCAAGCCCACGCGCGACTTCAACGCCGACGACTTCATCTTCATGCTCGAGCGCCAGTGGAAGGAGAGCGATCCCTTCTTCAAGGTCACGAGCCAGAACCACTCCTACTTCAACGACATGGGCATGCCCAAGCTGCTGAAGACGGTGGACCGCATCGACGACTACACGGTGAAGATCGTGCTCAACCAGCCCGAGGCGCCGTTCCTCGCAAACCTGGCCATGCAGTACGCGGGCATCCAGTCGAAGGAATACGCCATTGCCATGCTGAAGGCCGGCACGCCCGAGAAGGTCGACCAGGACCCGATCGGCACCGGCCCCTTCTACCTTGTGCAGTACCAGAAGGACGCGATCATCCGCTTCAAGGCCTTCCCGCAATACTGGGGCGGCAAGGCGAAGATCGACGACCTCGTGTTCGCGATCACGCCCGATGCCTCGGTGCGCTGGGCCAAGCTGCAAAAGGGCGAGTGCCACGTCATGCCGTACCCGAACCCGGCCGACCTTGACGCGATCCGCAAGGACCCGAACGTGCAGCTGCTGGAGCAGCCTGGCCTGAACGTCGGCTACCTCTCGTACAACACGACGAAGAAGCCCTTCGACGACGTGCGCGTGCGCAAGGCCATCAACATGGCGATCAACAAGAAGGCCATCATCGACGGCGTGTATCTCTCGACCGGCGTGGCCGCGAAGAACCCGATTCCGCCCACCATGTGGTCCTACAACGATGCCGTGAAGGACGACCCGTACGATCCCGAAGCCGCCAAGAAGCTGCTGGCGCAGGCCGGTTTCCCCGACGGCTTCTCGACCGACCTGTGGGCCATGCCGGTGCAGCGCCCGTACAACCCGAACGCCAAGCGCATCGCCGAGCTGATGCAGGCAGACCTCGCCAAGATCAACGTCAAGGCCGAGATCAAGAGCTTCGAGTGGGGCGAGTATCGCAAGCGCCTGCAGGCTGGCGAGCACCAGATGGGCATGCTGGGCTGGACCGGCGACAACGGCGACCCGGACAACTTCATGTACACGCTGCTGGGTTGTGCTTCTGCCAAGTCGGCCAGCGGCAGCAACATCTCGAAGTTCTGCTACCAGCCGTATGAAGACCTCGTGGTGAAGGCCAAGAGCACGACCAAGCAGGCCGACCGCGACGCGCTCTATAAGAAGGCCCAGCTGATCTTCAAGGAGCAGGCGCCGTGGTTCACGATCGCGCATGCGGTGCAGCTGAAGCCGGTGCGCAAGGAAGTGGTCGATTTCAAACTGAGCCCGTTCGGGCGCCACACCTTCTACGGCGTGGACATCAAGTAACAGGTGGTTGCGCCCATCGCCATCGTCGCGGCAATGCACGAGGAGCTGAGCGCGCTCCTCGCGCAGATGCCCGATGAGCAGCGCGTGCGCATCGCCGGGCGAGACTTCTGGGTCGGCCATCTGCATGGCCAGCCTGTGGTCGCGGTGCTGTCGCGCATCGGCAAGGTCGCGGCGGCGGTGACGGCCACGATGCTGCTCGAGCGATTCGCCGTCGGGGCCATCGTCTTCACCGGCGTCGCAGGTGGACTCGCACCGGGGGTGAATGTCGGCGACGTGGTCGTTGCCACGCAGTTGCTGCAGCACGACCTCGATGCCTCGCCCATCTTTCCGAAATACGAAGTGCCCTTGCTGGGCCTTTCGCGCTTTACGGCCGATGCGGCGATCAGCGATGCATTGGCGGGCGTTGCCAAAGTGACGCTGCATGACCCGGTGGCCCTGGTGGGGCAGGAGGCCGTCGACGAGTTCGGCCTCCAGTCGCCGAAGGTGCATCGCGGCCTGCTGGTGAGTGGAGATCGCTTCGTTTCGACTGCCGCCGAAAGCGAAGCGCTGCGCCTCAGCTTGCCCGAAGCGCTCGCGGTCGAGATGGAAGGTGCCGCGGTGGCGCAGGTGTGCCATGACTACGGCGTGCCGTTCGCGGCCATGCGGACGATCTCGGACCGGGCAGACGACGAGGCGCATGGCGACTTCTCGCGCTTCGTCGCCGAGGTCGCGAGCCGCTACAGCCTCGCGCTGGTGAACGCGTGGCTGGCCGCTCAGGGCGCGAAAAGGGCCTGAGCTACGGCGTGATCCGCCGCCAACGCGGAAGGTCGCGAAGCAGGGGCGGGATCGACAGCACCAGCAGCAGGGCGGCCAGCGGCACGACGCAGACGAACCCCACGTACTTGAAGCCGAGCGCGCCCACCGTACCCCCGAGCACGAACATGCCGACCAACCCGCCGCAGCGGCGCAGCCTGCTGCGGTCGTGGCGCACCGGCAGGGGTGTCGACGGCATGTGCCGGTTCCAGTAGAGCATCTTGCCCAGCTCGATCCCCATGTCGGTGATGTTGCCGGTCATGTGGGTGGTGCGCGTGCTGCCGCCCGAGGTCTTCGACGCCACGGCGTTCTGCAGGCCCATGATGAACGACAGCAGCAGCACCGTGAGCGGCACTGCGAACGGCGTTGCCCAGGTCAGCGTGATGGCACCCGCGAGTCCGAACGGAAACATCAGCGCGGCTTCCAGCAGCAGAGGCAGCGCATAGACGCCGTGCAGCCGGTGCTGCCGCGCCCAGTTCACCAGCACCGCGCACACCGCGGCGCCGGTCGTGAACGCCAGGATCGCGCCCAGCGCATTCAGCAGCAGGGTGAGGTTGCCCAGCACGATGCCGTCCGCCAATTGCGAGGCGAAACCGGTCATGTGCGAGGTGTACATGTGCAGCACAAGGAATCCGCCCGCGTTGACGGCCCCGGCATTGAAGGCCAGCAGCAGGCCGAGCGCGGTGTTGGTCGACGGCGCGCGGTGGCGGTTGGTGAGGAAGCGAAGTCTGCGCACGGGGCTCTCCGGGGGCGGCGCTGGGCCGGCAGCCACTCTAGCACCCGGCACCCCTTGCGGCGCCCTGTACTGGCTGCTACTTCAACCAGCCGCGCCGGCGGAAGTACCACATCGGCACCAGCGCGCTGGCCGCCATCAGCACGATGGCATACGGATAGCCCATGGCCCAGTCGAGCTCCGGCATGAACTTGAAGTTCATGCCGTAGATGCTCGCGATCAGCGTGGGCGGCAGCAGCGCGACGCTGGCCACCGAGAAGATCTTGATGGTCTTGTTCTGGTTGATGTTGATGAAGCCGACGGTCGCATCCATCAGGAAGTTGATCTTGTCGAAGAGGAAGGCCGTGTGGTTGTCCAGCGACTCGATGTCGCGCAGGATCTGACGGGCTTCCTCGAACTGCTCGGCATTGAGCATCTTGCTGCGCATCATGAAGCTGACCGCGCGGCGCGTGTCCATCACATTGCGGCGGATGCGGCCGTTCAAGTCTTCCTGCCGCGCGATGAGGCCGAGCACCTCGCCGGCCAGCTCGTCGGTGACATTGCCCGAGAGCACCTTCTTGCCGGCCACTTCGAGCTCGTCGTAGATGTTCTCCAGCGTGTCGGCCGAGTATTCGGCGTCGGCGTCGAAGAGCTTGAGCATCACTTCCTTGGCATCTTCGATCAGCCCCGGTGCGCGGCGCGCGCGCATGCGCAGCAGGCGAAACACGGGCACGTCTTCGTCGTGGATCGAGAACAGCACGCCACGGCTGCGCAGGTCGGTGTTGTGCTGGTTGAGGATGAAGGCCACGCGCACGGTGCGCGGGTCTTCGTCGTCGTCGATCAAAAAGTCGGAGCGGATGTGCAGCTCGCCGTTGTCTTCCTCGTAGAAGCGGGCCGACTCCTCGATGTCCTCGTCCATCGCGTCTTCGGGAATGGAGAGGCCGTAGTACTGTTTGATCCAGCGCTTTTCTTCGAGCGTGGGCGACTCGAGGTCGACCCAGATCGGCTGGAACTTGGAGAGCTCTTCGAGCGCCTCGATCTCTTCCTGAACGAGGCGGCCGTTGGCGAGCGTGAAGATGTTGAGCATTGGCTCACTCCCGGGAATGACTGAACGATGGGCGAGGGAGGGGCGCTTTCAATTCCCGGGCCCGACGTGCGCTAAGAAAAACGCGTCAGTGAAAGGGAGTTGAAAGCTGCCGAGACGGGGCGGTTTCCATTGGGAAGAATCTCCGGTTGCAGCGAGGCGCGATTATGTCACCGGCCACATGGCAGCACGGTGGCTGGACTGGACGGGCATACAGTAAAGTCGTGCCCATGCAGACCGCTGCGCTCCCCGTTTTTTCCGCTGTCGCGAAGACCCAGGCCGAGCGCCTGGCCGACGCGTTGGCCACGCTCAACGACGCGCAACGCGCGGCGGTCGAGCATGGGGTGGGTGCGGCCATTGCCGAGCGTGACGAGCGGCCACTGCTCGTCATTGCCGGTGCAGGTTCGGGCAAGACCAGCACGCTGGCGCACCGTGTCGCACACCTCATTGCCGGCGGTGTCGATCCGCAGCGCCTGCTGCTGCTGACCTTCTCTCGCCGTGCCGCGCAGGAGATGGAGCGCCGCGCAGGCCAGGTGCTGGCACGTGTGCTCGGCCTGAAGTCGGAGGCGCCGCCCGCGCTGCCGTGGGCCGGCACCTTCCACGGCATCGGCGCGCGGCTGCTGCGCGAGTACGCGCCGCAGATCGGGCTCGACGAGAATTTCACCATCCACGACCGCGGCGATGCCGAAGACCTGATGGGGCTGGTGCGCCACGAGCTGGGCCTGTCTTCCACCGTCAATCGTTTTCCGCGCAAGGGCACCTGCCTGTCGATCTACTCGCGCTGCGTGAATACGCGCGCGCCGCTGGCCGATGTGCTGAAGGAGGCCTTTCCCTGGTGCGATGAATGGGAGGCCGAACTGAAGAAGCTGTTCGGCGCCTACGTCGAGGCCAAGCAGCGGCAGAACGTACTCGACTACGACGACCTGCTGCTCTACTGGGCCGAGATGGCCGCCGAGCCCGCGCTGGCCGCGCACATCGGTGAGCGCTTCGACCACGTGCTGATCGACGAATACCAGGACACCAACCTGCTGCAGGCTTCGATCCTGCTGGCGCTCAAGCCCGACGGGCGCGGCGTGACAGTGGTGGGCGACGACGCGCAGTCGATCTATTCCTTTCGCGGCGCGACGGTGCGCAACATCCTCGACTTTCCGTCGCAGTTCACGCAGGCCGCGCGCGTGGTCACGCTGGAGCGCAACTACCGCTCGACGCAGCCGATCCTCGATGTCTCGAACCGCGTGATCGCGCATGCGGCCGAGCGGCACGCCAAGACGCTGTGGACCGACAAGCCCTCGGCCGGCAAGCCGCTGCTGGTGCTTGTGCCCGACGAAGCGGGGCAGGCGCGCTGGGTGGCCGACAAGGTGCTGGCGCATCGCGAGGGCGGGCTAGCGCTCAAGTCGCAGGCAGTGCTGTTTCGCACTTCGACGCACAGCGCGGCGCTCGAACTCGAGCTGGCGCGGCGCAACATCCCGTTCGTGAAATTTGGCGGGCTCAAGTTTCTCGAAGCCTCGCATGTGAAAGACCTGCTCGCGGTGCTGCGCTTTGCGCAGAACCCGCGCGGGCGCATGGCGGGCTTTCGCGTGACGCAACTGATTCCGGGCATCGGCCCTGTCACGGGCACGCGCCTGCTCGATGCGATGGACCAGGCGGCCGACCCCGCCGCGGCGGTGCGCGAGTTCGTTGCGCCTTCAGCGGCACGCGCGCAGTGGGTCGACTTTGCCGAGGCCTACGCCGCCTTGCGCGAACCCGCGCTGAAGTGGCCGGCCGATGTCGAGCTGGCGATGGACTGGTACCTGCCGCATCTGGAGCGCCTGTACGAAGACACCTCCGGCGTGCGGCGCGCAGACGTGGAGCAGCTCGCGCGGCTCGCGGCTGGGTATGCCTCGCGCGAACGCTTCCTTACCGAGCTCACGCTCGACCCGCCCGAAGCCACCAGCGACCGCCCAGGGCCGCCGCTGCTCGACGAGGACTACCTGATCCTCTCGACCATCCATTCGGCCAAGGGGCAGGAGTGGAATTCGGTGCATGTGCTCAACGTGGTCGACGGCTGCCTGCCGGCCGACGTGGCGCAGAGCGCGCACGAGCTGGAAGAAGAGCGCCGGCTGCTCTACGTGGCGATGACCCGGGCACGCGACCACCTGCACTTGCTGATACCGCAGCGCTTCCACATCACGCAGCAGGCGGCGCGCGGCGATCGGCACCTGTATGCCAACCGCACGCGCTTCATCGCCGATGCCGATCTCGAAGGCTTCGAGCAGCAGACCTGGCCGCCTCCGCCGGAGCGCCCGCCGGCCGTGCCGCCGCCGAGCGCGGTGATCGACCTGCGCAACCGGATGCGCGCGGCTTGGCGCTGAACCGCTGAGCGAGCTGCTGGCCCTTCCGGTGGCAGGGTCACACGTGGACCGAGGCTGAAACATTTGTTCCCGAAGCGCCGCATCGCCTGCCCCGCGAGCGCCAGCTGCTATTGATTCGCTAGCGTGTGAAAAGCTGCGCACGAAGCCGCAAAACCCCGGGCAACTCAGGTATTGCAATACCGTGACAGCTTGGGCATAGTGAATCGACCCACCCCTCTTTCCTCTTCTTCCCTTCCCCCGTTCCCCCTCTCAAAACTCCCGTTTTTCGCCGGCCACGCTGCATTCCGTAGTGCGGTCATTTCCCCAACCGTCAATTCCAGGAGGTCATTCATGAATTTGACGATCAGCGGTCATCACCTCGACGTCACCCCTGCCTTGCGCACCTACGTCACGAGCAAGCTGGACCGGATCACCCGACATTTCGACCAGGTTGTCGATGTGAAGGTGATCCTCACGGTGGAAAAGCAGAAGGAAAAGGAACGCCGCCAAAGGGCGGAGTGCAACATTCACGTCAAGGGCAATGACATGTTCGCGGAGTCGAGCCACGCTGATCTCTACGCTGCGGTCGATGAGCTGGTCGACAAGCTCGACCGCCAGGTGGTGCGCCACAAGGACCGCCTGCAGGACCACCATCACGCGGCGCCCAAGCGCGTGATGTAAGAGCCCCCGGCTCGCATCAAGGCCGCCTTCGGGCGGCTTTTTGTTTTCCGACTGTTGCGGTAGGGCTTTGGCAAGCCCCCAGAGGGAAGCACGAGGCCTGCGGACAACATGTAGACAGAAAGTAAATAGGGGGACTGGGGGTTTTTACCAAGCGGGTGCATAATCGCCCCCGCTCTGCACCCACCATGAATCGCCTCGCGTCCATCCTGCCGCCCGCTCAAGTGCTTGTGAGCGTTGACGCTACTAGCAAGAAACGTGCTTTCGAAGAAGCCGGCCTGCTGTTCGAAAGCCTTCACGGTCTGGGCCGTGCCCTCATCACCGACAGCCTGTTTGCCCGTGAGCGCCTCGGCTCCACCGGCCTGGGCCACGGCGTTGCCATTCCGCATGGCCGCATCAAGGGCCTCAAGGCGCCGATGGCGGCGGTGTTCCAACTGGCCAATCCCATTGGCTTCGACGCACCCGACGAGCAACCCGTCGCGCTGCTGATCTTCCTGCTGGTGCCCGAAGCGGCCACGCAGAAGCACCTCGAAATCCTCTCTGAAATCGCTGAACTGCTGAGCGACGCCAGCCTGCGCGAACAGATCAAGTCCAGCACCGACGCTTCTGCATTGCACGGCCTCATCGCCGGCTGGCAGTCCACGCAAGTCGCCTGAGCGCATGTGTCGGCGCGTGCGGCTGCTGATAAGCTGCGCGGCTCTTCTTCCCGTCACTCATCCAATGCCGGCGCCGGGCGCCGTCTCCTGAACGCATGAAGCCGACCGTCATCAGCGCCGATGCCATGTTCGAGGAGTTCCGCGGCTCGCTCCGCTGGGAATGGCTCGCGGGGCTCGGTGCTTCGGAGCGCCAGTTCGACCCCGAAGTCATCAGCCGCGCACAGTCGGCGGCCGACCTCGTTGGCTATCTCAACTACATCCACCCGTACCGCGTGCAGATCCTGGGCGCCCGCGAGGTGGCCTACCTGACGCGCGGCAGCGAGGAAGACTGCGCGCGGCGCATCGCCCGCATCGTCACGCTGGAGCCGCCGATGCTGGTGCTGGCCGACGGCCAGGCTGCGCCCGACGAGCTGCTGTCCATCTGCGAGCGTGCCCAGCTGCCGCTGTTCGCCACGCGCGAGTCGTCGGCCTTCGTGATCGACCTGCTGCGCGCCTACCTGTCCAAGCACTTTGCCGAGCGCACCTCGATGCACGGCGTGTTCATGGACATCCTGGGCATGGGCGTGATGATCACGGGCGAGTCGGGCCTGGGCAAGAGCGAGCTCGGCCTGGAGCTGATCTCGCGCGGCAATGGCCTCGTGGCCGACGATGCGGTCGACCTGTTCCGCATCAACCAGAACACCATCGAAGGCCGCTGCCCCGACCTGCTGCTGAACCTGCTCGAAGTGCGCGGCATCGGCCTGCTGGACATCCGCGCGATCTTCGGCGAGACGGCGGTGCGCCGGAAGATGCGGCTGAAGCTCATCGTGCACCTCGTGCGGCGCGACAGCTTCGAGCGCGACTACGAGCGCATGCCCTCGGCGCCGCTCACGCAGGACGTGCTGGGCATCCCGGTGCGCAAGGTCATCATCCAGGTGGTGGCGGGGCGCAATATCGCCGTGCTGGTGGAAGCGGCGGTGCGCAATTCGATCCTGCAGCTGCGCGGCATCGACACGTACGCCGACTTCGTGGCGCGCCACCACAAGGCGATGGAAAACTCCCGCGACGGGGACTGAAAACGAGGGAGACGGATCAGCGCTTCTTCGCGCAGTCTCCGCACAGGCCATAAAGCGACATGGCATGGTCCTGCAGGATCCAGCCCTTGTCCTTGGCGATCATCTGCTGGCGGCGTTCGATCTCGGCGTCGTAGAACTCCTCGACCTTGCCGCAGGAGGTGCAGATCAGGTGGTCGTGGTGCGTGCCTTCGTTCAGCTCGTAGACGGCCTTGCCGCTTTCGAAGTGGCTGCGCTCGAGGATGCCGGCCTGCTCGAACTGCGTCAGCACCCGGTAGACGGTGGCCAGGCCGATGTCGGAATGTTCGTTGAGCAGCACGCGGAACACGTCTTCCGCCGTCATGTGCCGTTGGCTGCCGGTCTGGAAGATCTCGAGGATCTTCAGGCGCGGTAGAGTGGCCTTGAGGCCGGTGTTCTTCAGTTCGTCGATGTTGGCCATGTTGGTTCCTGCGCCCTGGGGCTGCGGCAAAAAGGCCCCGAAAAAGGCCAGCCGCTACAATGGCCGATCATATCGCTACCCCTTTTTCCTCCCATGCCTGCCATTCTCCAACGCCGTCCCTGGCTGCTGGTTGCTGCCGTTGCCGCAACGCTCTGCCTTGGTGCCTGCAGCGGTTTCAGCGATCGCACGCGTGGCGCGCTGGCTGCTGTAACTCCTTACAAAGTCGAAGTGGTGCAGGGCAATTTCGTGTCGAAGGAACAGGTCGCGGCGCTCAAGCCGGGCATGTCGCGCCAGCAGGTGCGTGAAATCCTCGGTACCTCGCTGCTGAACGACGTGTTCCACGCCAACCGCTGGGACTATGTGTTCACGATCCGCCGCCAGGGCGTCGACCCGCAGGAACGCCACCTGACAGTGTTCTTCAACGGCGAGCTCATGGATCGCTTCGAGGGCGACGAAATGCCCAGCGAAGAAGAATTCGTCGCCACGCTCGACACCCGTAAAAAATCGGGCAAGGTGCCGCCGCTCGAGGCCTCGGAAGACGAGCTCAAGAAATTCGCTCCTTCCAAGGATGAGAAAAAAGCCGGCACCGCCGCGGACACGTCGGCCTCCCTGCCGCCGTTGCCGGCCGCCTACCCCCCGCTCGAAGCCGCGCGCTGAGCGCAGCACAAGCAGCAGCGGGCGGCGCCCGCCCAGTCAGGCGGCGTCCGTCCCGTGTCCATGCATGCCATTGGCCGTTTCGAAATTTCGAAGACTGAATCCGCGTGACTGAATCCACCTCCACTCCTTCCAGTTCCACCGCCGCACCGCGCCGCGTAGCCGTCGCCGGGGCCTCGGGCCGCATGGGCCACATGCTGATCGAGGCCGTGCGCAACGCGCCCGACCTGCGACTGGCCGGCGCACTCGACATCGCGGGCAGCCCGGCCCTCGGCACCGATGCCGGCGCCTTCCTGGGCTTCGACAGCGGCGTGCCCATCGTGTCCGACCTGCGTACCGGCCTGAAGGACGCGCAGGTGCTCATCGACTTCACCCGCCCCGAAGGCACGCTCGCGCACCTCGCGGCCTGCCGCGAACTCGGCGTGCAGGCCGTCATCGGCACCACCGGCTTCAGCGACGAGCAGAAGGCCGAGATCGCCGAGATCGCCAAAGACATCGCGATCATGATGGCGCCCAACATGAGCGTGGGCGTCAACGTCACCTTCAAGCTGCTCGAAATGGCGGCCAAGGCCATGTCGACGGGCTACGACATCGAAATCATCGAGGCGCACCACCGCCACAAGGTCGACGCGCCCTCGGGCACCGCGCTCAAGATGGGCGAAGTCATCGCCGATGCGCTGGGCCGCGACCTCAAGGACTGCGCCGTGTACGCCCGCGAAGGCATCACCGGCGAGCGCGACCCTTCCACCATCGGCTTTTCGGCCATCCGCGGCGGCGACATCGTGGGCGACCACACCGTGCTGTTCGCGGGCACCGGCGAGCGCATCGAGATCACCCACAAGTCGTCGAGCCGCACCACCTACGCCCAGGGCAGCCTGCGCGCGGTGCGCTTCCTGGCCGAACAGCGCGCCGGCCTGTACGACATGTACGACGTGCTGGGCTTGCGCTAACCAAAAGGACCGCCGATGAGCGTGCTCGATCTGCTGACCCATGGCGACGGCGTCAGCCGTTCGGTGGCGGCGCTGCTGCTGGCGATGTCGATCGCAAGCTGGGTCATCATTCTCTGGAAGGCGTGGCTGCTGCGCGGCGGCACGCGCGACGTGCTGCGCAGCATCGCGGCGTTCTGGCAGTCGTCCACGCTGGCCGATGCCGAGCAGAAGCTCAAGGCATTCGACCGCGCGACGCTGGTGTCGCCCGCCGTGTCGGCCATCAAGAGTGTGGCCGCCGGTGCGCCGGCCGGCACGCTGGGCGCCACGGTCGACCGCAACCAGCGGCTCACGCGCGTGCTGCGCGACGCCCTGCACGGCGCGCTGCGCCGGCTGCAGGCGGGGCAGATTCTGCTTGCCACGGTCGGCGCCACAGCGCCCTTCGTCGGGCTGCTGGGCACGGTCTGGGGCATCTACGGCGCGTTGACGGGCATTGCCGGCCAGACCGGCGGCTTCACTATCGACAAGGTGGCTGGCCCGGTGGGCGAGGCGCTCATCATGACGGCCTTCGGCCTGGCCGTGGCCATTCCGGCCGTGCTGGCCTACAACGTCTTCGGCCGCGTCATCGGTCGCATCGAGGCCGAGCTCGAAGGCTTCGCGCACGACCTGCTGGGCAGCTTCGGCGCTCCGCCAGAGCCAGTTGCGCCGCCGCCAGCGCGGCCGATGCCGGTCTGAGCACCCCACACCATGGCCTTCGGTCGCACTTCACTGGGTAGCAGCGCCGGCGGCGGTGGGCGTGCCATGGGAGCGGGCGCGCAGCGGCCGCTGTCCGACATCAACGTCACGCCGCTGGTCGACGTGATGCTGGTGCTGCTGGTGATCTTCATCATCACCGCGCCGCTGATGGCCAGCTCGATCAAGCTCGACCTGCCGCAGACCGACGCCGGCCAGCCCAACGACGCGCCCAAGTTCGTGAGCCTGTCCGTCGATGCCTCGGGCAAGGTTTTCCTGAACGATCAGTCCGTGACCGACGAAGAACTGGCCACCCGCCTCGAAAAGGCCGCCGCCGACAGCAAGGATACCGAAGTGCAGCTGCGCGCCGACCAGACCGTGCCCTACGGCAAGGTGGTCGCGCTGATGGGCATCGCGAACAAGGCTGGGCTGAGCCGCATCGGCTTCGTGACCGAGGCCGAGCCGCCGAAGAAGCCTGGAAGCTGACCGGTCAGCTGGTCATCAGCCCAGCACCACCGGCTTGGTGTGCCAGATCTCGTGCGCGTACTGCGCAATCGTGCGGTCCGACGAGAACGCCCCCATCCCCGCCACATTGAGAATCGCCATCCGCGTCCACGCATCCGAGTCGCGGTACAGCGCATCGACCTCGGCCTGCTTGGCCACGTAGCTCGCGTAATCGGCCAGCAGCAGATAGTGGTCGCCCCAGTTCACCAGTGCGTCGTAGATGCCTTGGTAGCGCGCCGGTTCGCCCGGTGAGAACGCGCCGTCGCGGATCGCGTCGAGCACGCGCTTGAGTTCGGCGTTCTCTTCGTAGATTTCGCGCGGCTGGTAGCCACGCGCGCGGATGTCGGCCACCTCGGGCGTGGTGTTGCCGAAGATGAAGATGTTCTCCGGCCCCACGTTCTCGCGCATTTCCACATTCGCACCGTCCAGCGTGCCGATGGTGAGCGCGCCGTTGAGCGCGAACTTCATGTTCCCTGTGCCCGAGGCCTCGGTGCCCGCCGTGGAAATCTGCTCCGACAGGTCGGCCGCCGGCATGATGATCTCGGCCAGGCTCACGCTGTAGTTCGGCAGGAATACCACCTTCAGCAGCTTGCCCACGCGCGGGTCGGCGTTGATGGTGCTCGCCACGTCGTTGACGAGCCGGATGACGAGCTTGGCCATTGCGTACGCCGAAGCCGCCTTGCCCGCGAACACCACCACGCGCGGCACGATGTCGACGGGGCCTCCCGCTGCCTGCGCGTCGAGGATGCGGTGGTAGCGCGCCACTACGTGCAGCACGTTGAGCAGTTGCCGCTTGTATTCGTGGATGCGCTTGACCTGCACGTCGAACATCGCGTCGGTGTCGATGTCGATCTTCAGGTGCTGCTCGACCCAGTTGGCCAGCCGCAGCTTGTTCTCGCGCTTGGCATGGCGAAAGGCGCGCGCGAAAGCCGGTTGCGCGGCCATGGGCTTGAGCGCCTCGAGCTGCGACAGGTCGCGCCGCCAGCCCTTGCCGATGCGCTGATCGAGCAGCGCCGCCAGCGGCGGGTTGGCCTGCGCCAGCCAGCGGCGCGGCGTGACGCCGTTGGTCTTGTTGTTGAAGCGCTCGGGAAAGATCTTCGCGAAGTCCGAGAAGATCGACTGCTTCATCAGCTCCGAGTGCAGCCCCGACACGCCGTTGATCGAGTGGCTCGCCAGCACCGCCACGTAGGCCATGCGCACGCGCCGCTCGCCGGCTTCATCGACCAGCGACAGCCTGCGCATCAGCTCCACGTCGTTGCCGACCTTCTGCGTCACGGTGGCGAGAAACTTCGCGTTGATGTCGTAGATGATCTGCAGGTGCCGCGGCAGGATGCGCCCCAGCATCTCCACCGGCCAGGTCTCCAGCGCCTCGTGCATCAGCGTGTGGTTGGTGTAGCTGAACACTTTCTGCGTGTGCGCCCAGGCCACGTCCCACGCAAGGCCGTGTTCGTCGAGCAAGAGCCGCATGAGCTCGGGCACCGCCAGCACCGGGTGCGTGTCGTTCAGGTGGATGCTGACTTTCTCGGACAGCTGGTCGAAGGTCTTGTGGTTGCGCAGGTAGCGGCGCAGCAGGTCTTGCACGCTCGCGCTGCAGAAAAAATACTCCTGGTGCAGCCGCAACTCGCGGCCCGAGGGCGTGGAGTCGTCGGGGTAGAGCACGCGCGAGACGTTCTCCGACTGGTTCTTGCTCTCCACCGCGCCCATGTAGTTGCCGCGGTTGAAGGCCGAGAGGTCGATTTCCTCGGTGGCGCGCGCCGACCACAGCCGCAGCGTGTTGGTGGCTTGCGTGCCGTAGCCCGGAATGATGGTGTCGTAGGCCACGGCCAGCACGTCGTGCGTGTCGACCCAGTCGGCTGCGCCGTAGGGGGCGTTGGTGCCCTCGCGCTTTTGCACGTGGCCGCCGAAGCGCACGCGGTAGTTCACCTCTGGCCGCTGGAACTCCCACGGATTGCCGCGCGTGAGCCAGTAGTCGGGCGTCTCGACCTGCTGGCCGTCGACGATGCGCTGGCGGAACATGCCGTATTCGTAGCGGATGCCGTAGCCCATGCCCGGCACGCCGAGCGTGGCCATCGAGTCGAGAAAGCAGGCCGCGAGCCGGCCCAGGCCGCCGTTGCCCAGCGCTGCGTCGGGCTCGCGCTCGGCCAGCGCGTCCATGTCGACGCCGAAGTCGGCCAGCGCTTCGCGCACCGTGTCGTAGAGGTCCACGGCCAAGAGCGCATTGGTGAAGGTGCGCCCGATCAGGAATTCCATCGACAGGTAGTAGACGCGCTTCAGGTCCTGCGCGTAGTTGGCGCGCGTGGTCATCATCCAGCGCTCGACCAGCTGGTCGCGCACGGCCTGCGAGGTGGCGTTGAGCCAGTCGTCCTGGCTGGCGGCGACCGGGTCCTTGCCGACCGCGTAGATCAGCTTGTTGGCCACCGCGCGCTTGAAGGCCGCGACGTCGCGGTCGGGGTGGTCATAGGCGAAGTCTTTGATCGTCATGGGCGCCCTTGTTGCGTGGAAGTTGTTGTGGTGGTCAGGCACGCGGCTGTTCGAGCGCCTGCCGGTAGACATCGATGTACTGCGCGGCTGCAGTGGCCCAGTCGGCCGGCCGCCGCATGGCGTTGCCGCGAACGCGCCGCCAATCGGGCGCACGCTCGTAAAGCGCGAAGGCGCGGCGCACGGCGCGCTCGTAGTCGGCGACCTCGAAGCTGTCGAACACGAAGCCCGTGGCCTCGCCGCTGGCCATGTCTTCGAGCGAGCTGTCGACCACCGTGTCGGCCAGCCCGCCGACGCGGCGCACCAGCGGCAGGCTGCCGTACTTGAGGCCGTACATCTGCGTGAGGCCGCAGGGCTCGAAGAGCGAGGGCACCAGCGTCACGTCGCCCGCGCCGAACATCTGGTGCGCCAGCGTCTCGTTGTAGCCGATGGTGACGCCGACTGAGTGCGGCGTGGCAGCCGCGCGCTGCCGGAAGGCCTCCTCCAGCCAGGTCTCGCCGCTGCCCAGCAGCGCCAGCTGGCCGCCCTGGGCGAGCAGCGCATCGAGCCCGCCCAGCACCAGGTGCAGGCCCTTCTGCTCGGTGAGCCGGCTCACGAGGATGAAGAGCGGCGCATCCGGCCGCTCGGCCAGCCCCAGCTGATGCTGCAGCACCGACTTGCAGCGCGCCTTGCCGGCCATGTGGCGGCCTTCGGGCGTGTGATAGCCCTGAACCAGCGCGGCGTCGCTCGCCGGATTCCAGACCTTGTCGTCGACCGCGTTGAGGATGCCGCTGAGCACACCGCTGCGCTGGCGCAGCAGGCCGTCGAGTCCGCAGCCCTGCTCGGGCGTCTGGATTTCGAGCGCGTAGGTCGGGCTGACCGTGGTGAGCCGGTCGGCGAAATACAGGCCGCCCTTCATGAACGAGACCTGGCCGTGGTATTCGAGCCCGTTCATCTGGAACGCGGAGCCGGGCAAGCCGAGCTCGGTGAAGTTCCAGGGCGCGAAGATGCCCTGGTAGGCCAGGTTGTGCACGGTGAAGACGCTGCCCACGTGCGCTCCCCCTGCCTGCCGCGCGAAGTGCAGGTAGGCCGGCGCGAGCGCAGCGTGCCAGTCGTGCGCGTGCACCACCTCCGGCTGCCACTGCGGATCGAGCCCTTGCGCCAGTTGCGCCGCGGCCCAGCCGAGCAGGGCGAACCGGCGGTGGTTGTCGCCGTAGGGCTGGCGCGAGGTGTCTTCGTAAGGATTGCCGGGCCGGCCGTAGAGCGCCGGCGCGTCGATCACGTAGGCCGGGATGCCGGGCGCCCCGTCGATGTCGATGTGCCCGAGGCGCAGCCCGAAGCGCTCGCCCCAGGGCGCGTTGAAACCGTCCACGGGCGCCAGGTCGCGCACGCCCGCCACGATGGCCGGAAAGCCCGGCAGCAGCACGCGCGCGTCCTCGCCTTCGGCCATGAGCGCCAGGGGCAGGGCGCCGGCAATGTCCGCCAGGCCGCCGGTCTTGAGGAGGGGAAAGAGTTCGGCGCTGACCTGGAGGATTCGCATCGTGGGGCGTTGTGGCCTCAGGCGGCCAGTCGTTTGAGCATCTCGCGCGTGACCAGCACCACCCCGTTCTCGGTACGCTCGAAGCGGGCGGCGTCGGCCGCGGCATCTTCGCCGATCACCATGTCGTCGGGTATGACGCAGGCGCGGTCGATCACCACCCGGTTGAGCCGGGCGCCGCGGCCGACTTCCACGTCGGGCAGCAGCACGGCCTCGTTGATTTCGCAGAAGGAATGGATGCGCACCCCCGAGAACAGCACCGAGCTGCTGACCTTGGAGCCCGAGACGATGCAGCCGCCCGACACGATGGTGTTGACCGTCATGCCGTGCTGGCCGTGCCGGTCGAGCACGAACTTGGCCGGTGGCAGTTGCCGCTGGTAAGTCCAGATGGGCCAGTCCGTGTCATAGATGTCGAGCTCCGGGGTGATGGAGGCCAGATCGAGGTTGGCTGCCCAGAATGCATCAATCGTGCCCACGTCGCGCCAGTAGGCCTTGGCGTCGGGTCCGCGCGAGGCCCGCGTGACGCACGACATGCCGAAAGGATGGGCCAGCGCGCGGCCCTGCGCCACGGCGCGGGGAATGATGTCCTTGCCGAAATCGTGGCTCGAATCGGGGTTGACGCTGTCTTCTTCGAGCAGCTGGTAGAGGTACTCGGAGTCGAACACGTAGATGCCCATGCTCGCCAGCGCCACGTCGGGGTGGCCGGGCATGGCGGGCGGGTCGGCGGGTTTTTCCAGGAAGGCCGTGATCTGGCGGCCGTCGTCGATGGCCATTACGCCGAAGGCCGTGGCTTCCATGCGCGGCACCTCGATGCAGCCGACAGTGCAGCCCAGGCCGTGCTCGGCATGGTCTTTCACCATGATCGAGTAGTCCATCTTGTAGATGTGGTCGCCGGCAAGTACCACCACGTAGTCGTGCTTGGTGGAGCGGGTCTGGATGATGTCCAGGTTCTGGAACACCGCATCGGCCGTGCCGCGGTACCAGTGCTCGTCGCCTACGCGCTGCTGCGCGGGCAGCACGTCGACCATCTCGTTGAGCTCGGCTCGCAAGAAGCTCCAGCCGCGCTGCAGGTGGCGCATGAGCGAGTGCGACTTGTACTGCGTGACCACCGCCATGCGCCGTATGCCCGAGTTCAGGCAGTTGGACAGCGCGAAGTCGATGATGCGGAACTTGCCGCCGAAGTACACGGCCGGCTTGGCGCGCCGGTCGGTCAGCTGCTTGAGGCGGGAGCCGCGCCCGCCGGCCAGCACCAGGGCGATGGTGCGGCGTACCAGTTGATGGGCCTGCAGCTCCTGCTGCGGGTGCGCTTGCGGTGTGAGGTTGTCCATCCTGTGTCTCCGTTCGTTCGATCGTTCGCTTGTTGGAATTCGTCGTCAGAGTTTCTGCATCGAGACTAGCACCGCGCCGCGCGCCTGGCTCCTACGTTCTTGCAATCCCGATGCTCGAAAAAGGCACTTGTGCCGTGTCGCCGAGCGATTGGCCCACCTCGCCCGGGTCGTGCCCGGGATCGGTGGAAAGGCTCAGGCGCCACGTACCCGCGGGCAGCGTGAAGGACACGGTCTGCGGGCCTGCGTTCACCATCACCAGCCACGCGCTGCTGTTGTCGTCGGTGCCATCGCCGAAGAGGATTGCAAGGGCCGTGCCCGTGCTGTTCCAGTCGGCGGGCGTCATCGGCTCGCCGTCGGGGCGCAGCCAGCGGATGCCCGGTGGCGTGCCCTGCGGCGCTTCGGCCGGCCACCAATGGGTGTTGCGCAGGGCCGGCGCCTCGCGGCGCAGGGCGGCCAGGCGCGCCACGAAGGCGCTCATGCGCGCGGCGTCGCTGCCGGGGGCGGACGCGCCTATCCATGCGAGCCAGATGGTTTCATTGTCCTGGCAGTAGGCGTTGTTGTTGCCCTGCTGGCTGTGCCCGAGCTCGTCGCCGGCCAGCAGCATGGGCGTGCCCTGGGACAGCATCAGCGTGGCGAGCAGCGCGCGCTGCAGGCGGGTACGCAATGCCAGCACGGCGGGGTCGTCGCTCGGGCCCTCGACGCCGCAGTTGTTGCTCATGTTGTGGCCGTGGCCGTCGCGGTTGTTCTCGCCGTTGGCGAGGTTGTGGCGCTCGTTGTAGCTCACGAGGTCGCGCAGCGTAAAGCCATCGTGCGCGGTGACGAAGTTGACGCTCGCGGTCGGCGCGCGGCCGTTGTGCGCAAACTGGGTGCTGGAGGCCGTGAAGCGATGGGCGAAGTCGCCGAGGCTCGCCTTGTCGTCGTGGTCCTGCCGGAGCCAGAAGCCGCGCTGCGTGTCGCGGTAGCGGTCGTTCCATTCGAGCCAGCCGGGCGGGAACTCGCCGAGACGGTAGCCGCCCGGGCCGATGTCCCATGGCTCGGCGATGAGCAGCGTGCGCGAGAGCACCGGGTCTTGGGCGATGGCGGCGAAGAAGGGCGCGCGCGCATCGAACCCCCGTTGTGCATCGCGCCCGAGCACCGGCGCGAGATCGAAGCGGAAGCCGTTCACGCCCATCTCGCAGGCCCAGAAGCGCAGGCTGTCCATCACCAGTTGCAGCACGCGCGGCTCGCCGAGGTTGAGGCAGTTGCCGCAGCCGGTCCAGTTCTCGTAGAGGGCGCGGTCGTCGGGGCGCAGGTGGTAGTAGAGGGCGTTGTCGATGCCGCGCAGCGAGAGCGTGGGGCCGAGTTCATCGGTTTCGGCGCTGTGGTTGTAGACGACGTCGATCACCAGTTCCATGCCGCGCGCGTGGATGGCGTCGGCCATGGCGCGGAATTCGCCGGCGGGGGTGGTGCCGGGGCGGCCGCTCCAGTAGCGGGCTTCGGGGGCGAACCAGCCGATGGTGGTGTAGCCCCAGTAGTTGCTCAGGCCCATGCGCAGCAGGCGCTGTTCGTCGGCTCGGTGCTGGACGGGCATGAGGCTCAGGGTTGTGATGCCCAGGGCCTGGAGGTGGTCGAGTACGGCGGGTTCCGCCAGGGCGGCGTAGGTGCCTCTGAGGGCTGCGGGGACGGCGGGGTGGAGCTTTGTCTGGCCTTTTACGTGCAGCTCGTAGAGGACTCGGTCGCCTGCTTCGATGCGCGCGTGGCCTGGGGTGGCTGCTGGTGCCGGATTGGGTGCAGTTACCCGGGCTTTGAGGGCTACTGCGGCGTTGTCTCGGGTGTCTCTCTTGTCTGGATTCGCTGGGGCGTGGCCAAGGAAGATGTCGCTGCCGTCGTAGCTGCCTACGATCTCTCGGGCGTAGGGGTCGAGCAGTAGCTTGGCTGGGTTGAAGCGGGTTCCCTCGTGAGGGGACCAAGGGCCGTGGACTCGGTAGCCGTAGACCAGGCCTGGAGTTGCGCTGGGGAGGTGGCCGTGCCAGATGCCGTCTGTTTGCGCTGGCAGTTTTAGGCGTTGTTGTTCGTTCTTGCCTGTGCTGTCGAAGATGCACAGCTCTACTGCTTCTGCTGTTGGGGCTGCCAGGGCGAAGTTGACGCCTTGTGGTGAAGACGTTGCGCCCAAGGGGAAGGGGTTACCTGCGCTCAGCATTTGGCTGGCCTTTGGATGGGTTTGCTTTCCGAGGCCGGGACTCGCCCCGGCGGGCGACCTACTTTTCTTTGCTTCGCCAAAGAAAAGTAGGCAAAAGAAAGGCGACCCCACTGTCTGCGACCCCTTCGCGTGGCGAAGGGGCAACCTGCGGTGCTCGCGTTTCGCGGGGTCTCGCCCAAACTCGCTTCGCTCAGACAAGGGCGAGCCCTTATCCGCGAAACGCTGTGCTCCTCGGCGCAGCCAGAGGGGAGGGGAAACGGAACGGGCCTTTGCTTCGCTCGGCCACCATGCCACCGCAGGCGCTGTGCGCCTGCGGTGGTTGGTATTGGCTGTTGGTATTGGATGTTCGGCCGAGCGAAGCGATGGCCTGCTGGGTTCCCCAGTCCCTCCTGGCTGCGCCGAGGAGCGCAGACGTAGGAGGGATCAGGGCCGCAGCTGTTTGAGCGAAGCGAGTTCTGCGGACCCCCTCCGGAGTCGAGCACCGCAGGTTGCCCGTAGCGAAGCGAAGGGACGCAGACAGTAGGGTCGCCTTTTCTTTGCTTACTTTCTTTTGGCGAAGCAAAAGAAAGTGAGTCGGCCGCCGGGCCGAGACCCGGCCTCGGAAAGCAAACCAGACCCAGGCAACTCAAGCCAACACCCACATCACAGTAGCCAACGGAGGCACGCTGATCGAGATCGAATCCACCTTCCCATGCCAGGCAACAGGAGCACTTTCGACAACCCCATTGCCAACCCCACTCCCTCCATAAACCGCCCCATCCGTATTGATGACCTCCCGGTAGGAACCCGAAACAGGCACCCCCAACCGATACCCATGCCGAGGCACAGGCGTGAAGTTGCAAACAGCCACAACAAACGCCCCATCCCGCCCCCGCCGTACGAACGCGAATACAGACTGATCCGCGTCGTCATGCACGATCCACTCGAACCCCGCCCCGTCATGGTCAAGCTCGTGCAACGCAGGAAAGTGCCGATACACGTTGTTCAAGTCGCGCACCAGCCGCCGCACTCCTTGATGAGAGGCATGCTCCAGCAGATGCCAGTCCAGGCCGCGGTCCGCATTCCACTCCGCGTACTGCGCAAACTCCCCGCCCATGAACAGCAACTTCTTCCCCGGATACGCCCAGAGATAGCCGTACAGGTTGCGCAGGCCGGCAAACCTCTGCCACTCGTCCCCGGGCATGCGCCCGATCAGCGATCCCTTCCCATGCACCACTTCGTCATGCGACAGCGGCAGCACGAAGTTCTCGCTGTGCGCGTACATCAGCCCGAAGGTGATCTGCTGGTGATGGTGCTTGCGGTAGACCGGGTCGGTGCCCGCATACGACAGCGTGTCGTTCATCCACCCCATGTTCCACTTGTAGTGAAACCCCAGCCCGCCGTCTTCAGGCGGGCGGGTCACGCCGGGGAAGCTCGTCGACTCCTCGGCCAGCGTCACCGCGCCCGGCCGCTCGACGCCCACCACGCGGTTCATGCGCCGCAGGAAGTCGATGGCCTCCAGGTTCTCGCGTCCGCCGAGCACGTTCGGCACCCACTCGCCGGCCTTGCGGCTGTAGTCGCGGTACAGCATCGAAGCCACCGCATCCACGCGCAGGCCGTCCACGCCGTAGCGCTCCAGCCAGTACAGCGCATTACCGACCAGGTAGTTGCGCACCTCCGTGCGGGCGTAGTTGAAGATCAGCGTCTGCCAGTCGTTGTGGAAGCCCTCGCGCGGGTCGGCGTACTCGTACAGCGCGGTGCCGTCGAAACGGCCGAGGCCGTGCGAATCGGTCGGAAAGTGCGCGGGCACCCAGTCGAGGATCACGCCCAGTCCGGCCGCATGTGCGGCCTCGACGAAATGCCGGAAGTCGCCCGGCGTGCCGAAGCGCGAGGTTGGCGCGTACAGGCCGATCGGCTGGTAGCCCCACGAGCCGTCGAAGGGGTGCTCGGTGATCGGCAGCAGCTCGATGTGCGTGAAGCCCAGGTCGCGCACGTAGGGCACCAGCGTGTCGGCCAGGTCGCGGTAGTCCAGCCATTCGTGGCCGTTCTTGCGGCGCCACGAGCCCAGGTGTACTTCGTAGATGCTGATCGGCGCGTGGCGCTCGTTCGCGGCGGCGCGGCCTTCGGGCATCTTCACCGGCGCGGGCAGGGGCTGCACCACGCAGGCCGTGTCGGGCCGCAGCTGCGAGGAAAACGCGAAGGGGTCGGCCTTGCGCAGCACCTCGCCCTGGGCCGACAGGATCTCGAACTCGTAGCTGTCGCCGACGGTCACGTGCGGCGCAAAGATTTCCCACACGCCGCACTCGCGGCGCAGTCGCATCATGTGGCGCCGGCCGTCCCAGTTGTTGAAGTTGCCGACCACCGACACGCGCCGCGCATTCGGCGCCCACACCGCGAAGGCCACGCCCTTCACGCCGTCCATCTCGCGCAGGTGCGCGCCCAGCCGCTCCCACGGCCGCAGATGCGTGCCCTCGGCCAGCAGCCAAACATCGGTTTCGCCGAGCACGAACGGAAAGCGATACGGGTCTTCGAGCCGCGAGGTGTGTGCCTCCCAGTCGACCTGGAACGAATAGCCCATGCGGGCCTCGGCCGCCGGAACCAGCCCGCTGAACAGGTCCGAGCCTTCGTGCCGCGCGAGGATGGCCAGCGGCCAGCCGGTGCGCGAATGCACCACGGCCACGCGCTGCGCGCCGGGTAGCAGCGCGCGCACTTCCAGGCCCTCGGGCCTCTCGTGCGGGCCCAGCACGGAAAACGGATCGCCGTGCTCCGCGCGCATCAGCGCATGGACTTCGGACTCGGGCAGCGGCTTCAAGGGCATGGTGGTCAGCTTTGTCCTTCAACGGCGGGCGTGCCGAAGAAGACGCCGTACGGCGACAGCGTCAGCATGCGCTTTCCATCCACGGTCTGCATGACGGCGGTGTGCTCAAGCGGCTGTCCGACGAGAGGCATCAGTCCGTCGGGCAACGGCATCGATACCGGCTCGCTCCCCAAGTTGAAGACCGCCTGTAGCGAGAGCTTTCCGTCGCGCCGCTCGAAGTGCAGCAGCGGCTCGGGCGCATCGATGAAGCGGATGCCACCGGTGCGCAGCAGCGGTTGCGTGCGCCGCCAGTGCAGCAGCGCGCGACTGAACGCCAGCATCGAGCCAGAGTCCGCGGCCTGCCGTTCGACGGCCAGCGGCAGGTGAGGGCCGTACACCGGCAGCCAGGGCGCGCCGGTGGTGAAGCCGCCGTTCGGCGCCTCGGCAGTCCACGGCATCGGCGTGCGGCAGCCGTCGCGGCCCTTGAACTCGGGCCAGAACGCACGACCGTATGGGTCTTGCAGCAGTTCGAACGGCACTTCGGCCTCGGGCAGGCCCAGTTCTTCGCCCTGGTAGATGCTGGCACTGCCACGCAGCGCGAGCAGAAGGGTCAGCCAGAGCCGGTCGCGGCGCGTGTCGGGTGTGCCGCCGTCGCTCCAGCGCGTGGCGACGCGCGGCACGTCGTGGTTCGACATCGCCCAGCAGCCCCAGCCGCTCGTGGGTTCGAGCGCCTCGTCGAGCGCCTCGACCTGGTGGCGCAAGTGCTTTGGGCTGTGGTCGGCCGTCAGCAGGCTGAAGCTGTAGGCCTGGTGCAGACGCTTGCCGCGATCGGTGTACTGCGCCATGACGGGCGGCGCGTTCTCGTCGCCGACCTCGCCCAGCGCCACCGCGCCGTAGCCGTCGAGCAGCCGGCGCAGGCTTTCGAGGAACGCCAGGTTCTCGTGCTGGCTCTTGTCGTACAGATGCTGCTGCATCGCATAGGGGTTGTCGGCGCGCACCGTGCTGACTTCGCCGATCGACGCCAGCGAGGCCGGCGGGTTGTCGCGCAGCTGCGCGTCGTGAAACTGGTGATTGCAGGCGTCGAAGCGAAAGCCGTCCACGCCGCGTTCGCACCAGAAGCGCACCTCGCCCAGCAGGGCCCTTTGCACTTCGGGGCAATGGAAGTTGAGGTCGGGCTGCTCGGCCAGGAAGCTGTGCAGGTAGTACTGCCGCCGCCGCGAGTCCCACTGCCAGGCGGAGCCGCCAAACACCGACAGCCAGTTGGTGGGCGGCGTGCCATCGGGCTTGGGGTCGGCCCAGACGTACCAGTCGGCCTTGGGGTTGTCGCGGCTCGAACGGCTCTCGGCGAACCAGGCGTGCTGGTCGGACGTGTGCGACAGCACCTGGTCGATGACGAGCTTCAGGCCCAGTTCGTGCATCCGCGCCAGCATGGCGTCGAAGTTGGCCAGCGTGCCGAACATCGGGTCCACGGCGCGGTAGTCGGCCACGTCGTAGCCGAAGTCCTTCATCGGTGAACGGAAGAAAGGAGAAACCCAGATGGCATCGACGCCGAGGCTGGCCACGTGCTCGAGCCGGGACGTGATGCCCGGCAGGTCGCCGATGCCGTCGCTGTTGCTGTCCATGAAGCTGCGCGGGTAGATCTGGTAGATCACCGCACCGCGCCACCATTCGCTGCTGTCGGTATTGCTGCCCATGCCGGTCCCTGTGGTCTGAAATCATTGTGGCATGCGAAATTCGGGCCAGTGATACGCAGGTGCGGGGCGGCGGTGCATGGCGCGAAGACCCGTGAAGCTTTCTACACTGGACGCCGCTCCCGCTTTTCAAAATGACGACATCAGATTCCGCCTCTTCTTCCCTCGCCGCGCTCGAAGCGCGGCTCGCCCAGGACCTCGAATACCTCGGCTGGCCCGGGCGCAACTGGATGCCCGCGCGGCAGGCTGACGGTGAACCGATGCTCGACGTGGTCGTCATCGGCGGCGGGCAGGCCGGCTTGGCTGCCTCGGTCGCGCTGGCGCAATTGGGCATCCGCGCGGTGGTGTTCGACCGCTCGCCCGCGGGCAGCGAAGGCCCCTGGGCGACCACGGCGCGCATGGAGACGCTGCGTTCGCCCAAGGAGCTCACCGGTCCCGCGCTGGGCCTGCCGTCGCTCACCTTCCGGGCGTGGTTCGAGGCCCAGTTCGGGCTGGAGGCCTGGACGGCGATGGACAAGATCCCGCGCCTGCAGTGGATGGACTATCTGGTCTGGTACCGCCGCGTGATGGGCGTGGACGTGCGCAACGACACGGCCGTGACTGGCATCCACCCCCTGCCTGACGCGACCGGCGTGCGCCTGGACCTGCGCACGCCGCAAGGCGAACGCAGCGTGCTGGCGCGCCGCGTCGTCCTCGCCACCGGGCGCGACGGCCTCGGCGGGCCGGCCATTCCCGCTTTCGTCAACGCGCTGCCGCGCTCGAAATGGGCGCATTCCTCCGACGAAATGGATTACGGCCAGCTCAAGGGCCTGCGCGTGGGCGTGGTCGGCGCGGGCTCCTCGGCCATGGACAGCGCGGGCACCGCGCTGGAGGCCGGCGCGCACAGTGTCGAACTGCTGATCCGCCGACCCGATCTGCCGCGCGTCAACAAGGGCAAGGGCGCGGGCGTGCCGGGGCTCACGCAGGGCCACTACGACCTGCCCGACGAGCTCAAGTGGCGCATCCGCCACTACATCAACGTGGCGAACGTGCCGCCGCCGCACGGCAGCACGCTGCGGGTGTCGGGGCATGCCAATGCCTTCTTCAACTTCGGCTGCCCGATCCTGACCATCGAGCCGAAGGGCGATTCGATGCGCGTGTCGACGCCGAAGGGCGACTTCGAATTCGACTTCCTCATCGTCTCGACCGGCTTCAAGGTCGACTGGCCCAACCGCCCCGAGTTCGACGGCATCGCCGCCCAGGTGCGCACCTGGAAAGACCGCTTCGTGCCCGCGCCCGGCGACGAAGACCAGGAACTGGCCGACTCGCCCGACCTCGGGCCGGTCTTCGAATTCCAGGAGCGCGTGCCGGGCGAATGCCCGGGGCTCGGGCGCATCCACTGCTTCTGCTACCCGGCGGCGCTGTCGCACGGCACGGTGTCGGGCGACATCCCGGCCATCAGCGATGGCGCCAAGCGGCTGGCCAGCGGCATCGCCAGCCTGTTCTACCGCGAAGACTTCGACCACCACTACGCCAACCTCGAGGCCTACGCCGAGCCGGAACTCTTCGGCGACGAATGGACGCCCGCGCTGCCGCCTCAGGAAAGAAACTGAACCATGACAACCAGCACTCTCACTTTCGATGTGATCGATGCCGCCGTCCAGCTGGCACCGGACCACCCCGCCTGGGCGCTGCGCCGCCAGCGCGACAAGGTCGTCGCCGCGACGCAGGGCAGCTACGACGCGATGTTTTCCCCGGCCGTCGAAGGCCTGTCAGTGAGCGAGCGGCTGCTGGTGGCGCTGCATGCCTGCTGCGTGTCGAAGGCGGACAGCCTGGCCGCGCACTACCGCGACCGGCTGGTGGCCGAAGGCGCAGACGGCGCCGTGATTGCGGCGGTGGATGCCGGCAAGCCCGTGGCCGATGCGCGCCTGCAGGCCGTGCTGGCCTTCACCGGCAAGCTGATCGAACGCCCCATCGAGGGCGACAGGGCGGCCGTGCAGTCGCTGGCCGACAGCGGCCTGTCGACGCCTGCCATCGTGGCAATGAGCCAGCTGATCGCTTTCCTGTCGTACCAGATCCGCGTTGCCGCGGGCCTTAAGGCGCTGGCAGCGGTGGAGGTGGCGGCATGACGGCCCCGATCCGCATCAAGGGTTTTACCAACGAAGTGCTGAAGTGGAAGCCGTGGCTCGACACGGTGAACGTCGACACCGCCACGCCGGCGCAACTGGCGGCGTTGGACGAGATGAGCCCGCAGGCGCGCACCTCGCCGTACTTTCTGGTGCTGGCGCATCAGCCCGAGATACTGCTGCAGCGCTCCATCGCCTTCAACGCGATCATGTTCGCGCCGGGTGGCATGCCGCGCGCCGAGCGCGAGCTGGGCGCCACGGTGGAGTCGCGCGTCAACGGCTGCGTGTACTGTGCCTCGGTGCATGCCCAGCGCTTCGAGCAACTGGCCAAGCGCAACGACGTGATCTCTCAGGTGTTCGAGGAGCCGATGGGCGCGGGCACTACGGCGCGCGAGAAGGCCATCGTCGAGTTTTCGATTCGTCTCGGCGCGGAGCCCGATAAGGTTTCGACCGATGACGTGCGCGGATTGAAGGAGGTCGGGCTGAGCGAGCTGGAAATCCTCGACCTGATCCACTCGGTTGCCATCTTCGCCTGGGCCAACCGGCTGATGCTCAACCTCGGGGAGCCGGTGTTCCCCGAGGCCGCAGCGTCATAGGCGCGCGAGCAGCCCGGCGACAGTTTCGTTCGCCAGGCCCAGCGGCTCGAGCAGGTCGTTTTCGCGGCGGAAGTCGACGCCGTTGACCAGCGAGGCGGCATCCACGATGGTGCGCGTCGCGGGCGTCGGCACACCGGCGATGGTGCCCAGCGCCTCGACGAACGCCAGGCCGTAGGGCATGTCTTCGGTCACGTAGCGGGTGTCGGTTTGCGTGGGACCGGGCGGGCCGCCGCGCTTGGCGTGCAGCTCGGCGGCAATGTCTTCGAGCTTTTCCGACGTGGTGCCGAAGGAGCGCGCGAAGTGCGCTTCGATGGGGCCGAGCTCGATGCCGAAGGCTGCGGCCACGGCGCGGCGTTCCTGGTCAAGCGCCTCGATCGCGCGCGACACGCCGGGCGTCATGCAGTGGTACTGCGGCCAGTTCTCGGCGCGCTCGATGCGGGTCCAGTTGAAGACCGCGAGCGGGCCGTGCGACTGCGGGTTGACGTTGGCCAGGGCGCTGGCAAGGGCGCCGTCCTGCGCGGAGAAGCCGTCGCCGAAGAGGGCGGTGCACAGCGCGACGGCCTGGGCCGTCTCGGAGGCGGGCAGGGCGGAAACGCCGACGGCCTTGCGCCGCGTCATCACCCTGACCTGCGTGCCCGATTCGCGGCGCGCGGTCAGCACGGTCGTGCCGAAGCTGGCGACGGTGATCTGCCGGCCGGCGCGGCGGGCCGCTTCATGGAGATAGAGCGACGACAGCGAGGCCATCGAACTGACGATCACGGTCTGGCCATCGCGCAGGCAGGGCAGCAGCGCATCCATCACGCGCTTGTGGCCGTTGACCGGCAGGGCGAGCAGCAGCACGTCCGAGGCTGCGCACAGCCCGGCCGCGTCGTCGGCGACTTCGACGGTCACTGAAAACGACTGGATGCCGCTGGCCTCCAACGCCTGCGTGCGCAAGGCTTCTGCGCCCTGGCCGCCCGGCGACCACACGGTGACGCCGTGGCCCGCCTGTCGCAGCCAAGCCGCGCTGGCCAGCGCGATCGCCCCGGTGCCCGCGATGCCGACGCGGTACTTTGCGCCCGAAACCTCAGTCAACCTTGATCCCGCCCTGCTTGATCACCTTCGCCCAACGCTGGCTGTCTTCCGTCACGACCTTGCCCAAGGCAGCCGGGCCGCCACAGGTATTCACCGCGCCCAACTGGGCGAAGCGCTGCTTCGTCTCCGGCAGGTTGCACACCTCGACCAGCGCCGCCGACAGCTTCTCGACGCTCGCCGCGGGCATGCGCGCGGGCGCCATCACGCCGACCCAGACCGGCACTTCCATTCCCGGCAGGCCCGTGGCTTCGCCGATGGTCGGGGCCGAGCCCATGCTGGGAAGGGAAACCCGAGAGAAGGTGCCGAGCACGCGCGCCTTGCCGCTGGCGACCATGGGTTCGATCGAGGCCACGCTGGTGACGATGGCGGCCACCTGCCCGCCCAGCAGGTCCGTCATGGCGGGCGCGGCGCCCCGGTAGGGCACGTGCAGCAGGTTCGTGCCGCTCGCCTGCGCCAGCAGTGCCCCGGTCAGGTGCGACACGGTGCCGTTGCCGGTCGAGGCATAGGTCACCTGGCCCGGCCTGGCCTTGGCGTCGCGCAGCACGTCGGCCACCGTCTTGTAGGGGCTCTCGGTGCGCACGGACAGCGTCATCGGCGTGTCGGCCACCAGGGCCACCGGCACCAGCTCGTGCACCGGGTCGTAGGGGAGCTTGGGCTGCAGGTGGGGCGCGATCGTGATCGCGCCGCCGGTGGCCAGCAGCACCGTGGCCCCGTCGGTCGCCTTGGCCACCGCGTCGGCGGCCACGATGCCGCCGGCACCGGCCTTGTTGTCGATGATGACGGGCTGGCCCAGCTTGTCGGTGAGCTTGGCACCCAGGTAGCGCGCGATCACGTCTTGTGCGCCGCCGGTGGCGAAGGGCACGACGATGCGCAGGGGCTTGTCGTTCTGCTGGGCCCACAGAGGCGTGGTGGCGAGGCCGGCGGCGGCCGCAAAGCCCAGGGCGAGGTGTTTCAGGCGCAGTTTCATGGTGTTCCAGGCGGTGCGAAAAACCTGTCGGACGGCAGGCGTTACCCGCGCAACACGCAGGTTACGTGCCCCGAGTCTAGAGTCTGCCGGCCAGGGCTTTCGCCCGGGCGCGATAATCCCGCGTTCCCGGCCGCTCCGAGCCGGGCTCTTGCCGAACCGCCATGAATCCCAGCTACAAACCCAGCGACGTCGAGTCTGCTGCCCAGGCGCAATGGAGCGCCGCCGATGCCTACCGCGTCACCGAGGACACGAGCCGCAAGAAGTACTACGCCTGCTCGATGCTGCCGTACCCCAGCGGCAAGCTGCACATGGGCCATGTGCGCAACTACACGATCAACGACATGCTCACGCGCCACCTGCGCATGAGCGGCTACAACGTGCTGATGCCCATGGGCTGGGACGCCTTCGGCCTGCCGGCCGAGAACGCGGCGCTGAAGAACGGCGTGCCGCCGGCCAAGTGGACCTACGAGAACATCGCCTACATGAAGGGCCAGCTCCAGGCCATGGGCCTGGCCATCGACTGGAGCCGAGAGATCGCCACCTGCGATCCGAGCTACTACAAGTGGAACCAGTGGCTGTTCCTGAAGATGCTCGAAAAGGGCATTGCCTACCGCAAGACCCAGGTCGTCAACTGGGACCCGGTCGACCAGACCGTGCTGGCCAACGAGCAGGTGATCGACGGCAAGGGCTGGCGCACCGGCGCCACGGTCGAGCGCCGCGAGATCCCGGGCTACTACCTGAAGATCAGCGACTACGCCGAGGAACTGCTCGAACACACCCAGCACAAGCTGCCGGGCTGGCCCGAGCGCGTCAAGCTGATGCAGGAAAACTGGATCGGCAAGAGCGAGGGCCTGCGCTTCGCCTTCACGCATGACATCAAGGACGCGAGCGGCAAGCTGATCCAGGACGGCCGCATGTACGTGTTCACCACGCGCGCCGACACCATCATGGGCGTGACCTTCTGCGCCGTGGCGCCCGAGCATCCGCTGGCCGCGCACGCCGCCACGCTCGACCCCAAGGTCGCGGCCTTCATCGAGGAGTGCAAGAGCGGCGGCACCACCGAGGCCGAGCTCGCCACGCAAGAGAAGAAGGGCGTGCCCACGGGCCTGACCGTCAAGCACCCGATCACCGAGGAGCAGGTGCCGGTGTGGGTCGGCAACTACGTGCTGATCGGCTACGGCGACGGTGCCGTGATGGGCGTGCCCGCGCACGACGAGCGCGACTTCGCCTTCGCCAACAAGTACGGCATCGAGATCATCCAGGTGGTGCTGGTCGACGACGAGCCGCACTTCGACTATCACAAGTGGCAGGACTGGTACGCGGACAAGCAGCGCGGCGTGACGATCAACTCCGACAACTTCAGCGGCATGTCGTACAAGGAGGCCGTGGCCGCCGTGGCGCATGCGCTGGGCCAGAAGGACCTGGGCGAACTGCAGACCACCTGGCGCCTGCGCGACTGGGGCGTGAGCCGCCAGCGCTACTGGGGCACGCCGATCCCCATCATCCATTGCGACGAACACGGTGCGGTGCCGGTGCCCGAAAAAGACCTGCCCGTGGTGCTGCCCACCGACTGCGTGCCAGATGGCTCTGGCAACCCGCTGAACAAGCACGAAGGCTTCCACGCTGGCGTGGTCTGCCCCGTCTGCGGCAAGCCCGCGCGGCGCGAGACCGACACGATGGACACCTTCGTCGATTCGTCGTGGTACTTCATGCGCTACTGCGATCCGAAGAACGACGAAGCCATGGTGGCCGGCGGCGCCGACTACTGGATGCCGATGGACCAGTACATCGGCGGCATCGAGCACGCGATTCTTCACCTGCTGTACGCGCGCTTCTGGACCAAGGTGATGCGCGACCTTGGCCTGGTGAAGGCCGACGAGCCCTTCAGCAAGCTGCTGACGCAGGGCATGGTGCTCAACCACATCTTCTACAAGCGCAATGAAAAGGGCGGCAAGGACTACTTCCCGCCGACTGAAGTCACGACGGTGCTCGATGCGCAGGGCCGCATCACCGGCGGCACCACCGCCGACGGCACGAAGGTCGAGTACGGCGGCGTCGGCAAGATGGGCAAGAGTGAACGCAACGGCGTCGACCCGCAGGACCTGATCGAGAAATACGGCGCCGACACTGCGCGCCTGTACACCATGTTCACCGCGCCGCCCGAAGCCACGCTCGAGTGGAACGACGCGGCCGTCGAAGGCAGCTACCGCTTCCTGCGCCGGGTGTGGAACTTCGGTGCCGCGCAGGCGGAACAGCCTGTGACCCTGGGAGGGCCGCCGACGTACGGCAAGAATGCTCAGGCGCTGCGCCGCGAGGTGCACACGGTGCTGCGCCAAATCGACTACGACTACCAGCGCATGCAATACAACACGGTGGTGTCGGGCACGATGAAGCTGCTCAACGCGCTCGAGGGCTTTAAATCCGAGGGCACCCCGGGCGACTTGGCCGCCGTGAACGAAGGCTTCGGCATCCTGCTGCGCTGCCTCTACCCGGCCACGCCGCACATTGCCCAGCAGCTCTGGAGCGAACTCGGCTATGACAAGGACCTGGGCGGCCTGCTCGATGCGCCCTGGCCCGTGGTCGACGTCGGCGCGCTGGTGCAGGACGAGATCGAGCTCATGCTGCAGGTCAACGGCAAGCTGCGCGGCAAGCTCAGCGTGCCGGCCGGCGCATCGAAGGACGAGATCGAGAAGCTCGCGCTCGCCTGCGATGATTTCGTCAACTTCGCCGAAGGCGCGCCGCCCAAGCGCGTGATCGTGGTTCCCGGCCGTCTGGTCAACGTGGTTCTTTGAACGACTCAAGCATGAACACTCGCAATGTCTCGCTGCCGCGCCGCGGCTTTCTTCTTGGACTGACGGCGGCGGGCGCTTCGCTCGGCCTGGCCGGTTGCGGTTTCGAGCTGCGCAAGGCGCCTGTCTTCGCGTTCAAGACGCTGCAGGTGTCGGGCAACTCGGCCATGATCAACCAGATCCGGCGCGAGCTGCGGGCAACCGGCACGGTGACGGTGGTAACGCCTGACACGACCACCGCCGGTGGTTCGTCTACGGCGCCGGCCGCCGACGTGGTGCTGGAGATCCTGGGCGAGGACCGCAACCGCATCGTGATCTCGACCAATTCGGCTGGCCTGGTGCGCGAGCTGCAGCTTCAGCTGAAGGTGCGCTTCCGCCTGCGCACGCCGGGCGGCAAAGACCTGCTGCCGGCCACCGACGTCTCGCAGACGCGCGACCTGAGCTTCAACGAAACCAACGCGCTGGCCAAGGAAGGCGAAGCCGACCTGCTGTTCCGCGACATGCAGTCGGACATCGCGCAGCAGCTGATGCGCCGCCTGGCCGCCGTCAAGGAACTCTGAGCCCGCGCGCTCCGGTCATTCCATTTCCATGCAACTTGCCAGCGCCCAACTCGGAGCCCACCTGCAGAAGGGCCTGAAGCCGCTCTACACGATCCACGGCGACGAGCCGCTGCTCGCACAGGAAGCGGCCGACGCCATCCGCACCGCCGCGCGCGCGCAGGGCTATACCGAGCGCAGCTCTTACACCGTGGCCGGCGCGCACTTCGACTGGAGCGCGGTGCTCGCGGCCGGGGGCTCGCTCTCGCTGTTCGCCGACAAGCAGATCGTCGAGATCCGCATTCCTTCGGGCAAGCCCGGCAAGGACGGCAGCGCGGCGCTGCAGCAGATGGCCGAGTCCGCGCCCGGCAACGACAGCACGCTCACGCTGGTGATGCTGCCGCGGCTGGACAAGGCCACGCGCACCGGCGCCTGGTTCTCGGCGCTGGAGAACAACGGCGCGAGCATCCAGGTCGACCCGATCGAGCGCAGCGCGCTGCCGCAATGGATCGCGCAGCGCCTGGGTCAGCAGGGCCAGCGCGTGATGCCCGGCGACGAAGGCCAGCGCACGCTGCAGTTCTTTGCCGATCGCGTGGAGGGCAACCTGCTCGCTGCGCACCAGGAAATCCAGAAGCTCGCACTGCTGCATCCGGCCGGCGAGCTGAGCTGGGAGCAGGTCGAAGGCGCGGTCAACAACGTGGCGCGCTACGACGTGTTCAAGCTCTCCGAAGCCGTGCTGGCCGGCAATCCGCAGCGTGTGGCACGCATGCTCGACGGCCTGCAGGCCGAAGGCGAGGCCGAAGTGCTTGTGCACTACACGATTGCCGAAGACATCCGCGCGCTCAAGCGCGTGAAGGACGCCATGGCCTCGGGCCGCCCGCTGCCGATGGCGCTGCGCGAGAACCGTATCTGGGGCCCGCGCGAGCGCGCCTTCGAGCGCGTGCTGCCGCGGCTGGACGACCGCATGCTGACCCGGCTGCTGCGCGCGGCGCATGTGGTGGACGGCATCGTGAAGGGGCTGAAGCAGCCCGACTGGCCCGCCAGCGGCTGGCAAGCCCTGCAGCGGCTGGCGCTGATGCTGTGCCGCGCATGCAGCAGCGCGGCGGCCGCTCCTCGGCGCGCCTGATCCGCTTGGGCGCGATGGCTCGAGCCATCAAAAGGCCCATGTAAGCCGGGCCACAGGTCGGCGTGGGAAAATGAAGGCATGAATGCGTTCAACGTCAGCGAGCACATGCAGACACTGGGTCTGCAAGCCAAAGCCGCTGCATTCCTCATGGCCCGTGCGGATGCAGCTACCAAAAACATAGCATTGAAGGCGCTGGCCCGGCGCCTGCGCGAAGCCGGCCCGGTGCTGGCCGTCGCCAATCAGAAAGACCTGGAGCGCGCCACCGCTGCCGGTCTCTCGGCGCCGATGGTCGACCGCCTCAAGCTCACGCCCAAGGTCATCGAGACCGTGGCCCTGGGGTGCGAACAGCTCGCCGGCATGGCCGACGTGATCGGCGAAATCATCGGCATGAAGCAGCAGCCCAGCGGCATTCGCGTGGGCCAGATGCGCGTGCCGATCGGCGTGTTCGGCATGATCTACGAGAGCCGGCCCAACGTGACCATCGAGGCGGCGAGCCTGGCCATCAAGAGCGGCAACGCGGCCATCCTGCGCGGCGGCTCGGAAGCCATCGAGTCGAACAAGGCGCTGGCGCTGCTGGTGTCGGAAGCACTGGCCGAAGCCGGCCTGCCTGTCGAGGCGGTGCAGCTGGTGCAGACCACCGACCGCGAAGCCGTCGGCCAGCTCATCGCCATGCCCGAGTTCGTCGACGTGATCATTCCGCGCGGCGGCAAGGGGCTGATCGAGCGCATCAGCCGTGACGCCAAGGTGCCGGTCATCAAGCACCTGGACGGCAACTGCCACGTCTATGTGGACGACACGGCCGAGTTCGACATGGCGCTGCGCATCGTCGACAACGCCAAGACCCAGAAGTACAGCCCGTGCAACGCCGCCGAAGGCCTGCTGGTGTCGGCTTCCGTGGCCGACGACTTCCTGCCCGAGATCGCCGCCATCTTCGCGGCCAAGGGCGTGGAAATGCGCTGCGACCCGGCTGCTGCTGCCATCCTGCGCGCCGACGAGGCGCTCGATCCGAAGGCCCGGGTGGTCGATGCGGTCGAGTCAGACTGGTCCGAGGAATACCTGGCCGCCGTCATCAGCATCAAGGTTGTGGCCGGCGTGGACGAGGCCATTGCGCACATCAACCGCTATTCGAGCCACCACACCGACGCCATCGTCACGCGCGACCATGTGCACGCACAGCGCTTCCTGCGCGAGGTCGATTCGGCCAGCGTGATGGTCAATGCGAGCACGCGCTTCGCAGATGGCTTCGAGTTCGGGCTGGGCGCCGAAATCGGCATCAGCACCGACAAGTTCCACGCCCGCGGTCCGGTGGGCATCGAAGGACTGACCTCGCTCAAGTACGTGGTGCTCGGGCAGGGCGAAGTCCGGACCTGATCCGATGCGCCCGCGTGCGGTCTTGTCATTGGGGCGGCCATCCCCAAATCCTACAATTCCGCTACACCTTTAAGCACAAAACCAACAAGGCCGCCGCATGGTTCCGCATCTCGTCACCGCCCTGACCGGCCCGATCAACGAACTGGAGCAGCGGGTGCTCGACTCGATGCCCGCCATCGAGCGCTGGTTCCGGCTCGAGTGGATGGAGCACACGCCGCCGTTCTATAGCGCCGTCGACATCCGGAACGCCGGCTTCAAACTGGCTCCGGTCGACACGAATCTGTTTCCGGGCGGCTGGAACAATCTCACCAAGGAGATGCTGCCGCTGGCGGTGCAGGCCGCGCAGGCGGCCATCGAGAAGATCTGTCCGGAGGCGCGCAACCTGCTCGTCATTCCGGAAAACCACTCCAAAAATACCTTTTATCTTGCCAACGTCGCGCAACTTGTGCGCATCTTTCATATGGCGGGGCTCAATGTGCGCATCGGGTCGATCGACCCGGCCATCAAGTCGCCCAAGAAGATCGAACTGCCGAACGGCGAGACCGTGACGCTCGAACCGGTGGTGCGCAGCAAGCGCCGCCTGGGCCTGAAGAACTTCGATCCCTGCACAATTCTGCTCAACAACGAGCTTTCTGCGGGAACGCCCGGCATCCTCGAAGACCTGCACGAGCAGTATCTGCTGCCGCCACTGCATGCAGGCTGGTCGGTGCGACGCAAGAGCAACCACCTGCACAGCTACGAGGAACTGTCCAAGCGCCTCGGCAAGCTGCTGGGCATCGACCCGTGGCTCATCAACCCGATCTATGCGCGCGCCGAAGGCGTGGACGTGGCCGAAGGCCGCGGCATCGACGTGCTGACCAGCCATGTGGACGCGGTGCTGACCAAGGTGCGCCGCAAGTACAAGGAATACGGCATCAACGAAAAGCCGTTCGTGGTCGTCAAGGGCGGCCACAGCGGCAGCGGCAGTCCGGGCGTGGTGACGGTGCGCGATGCCAAGGACGTCGAGGCGCTGATCGGCAAGTCGCGTGGCACCGCCAGCAGTGCCCTGGCCGCCAAGACCGGCGCCGGCCGCGAGCTGCGTGAACCCACCGAGCTGATCGTTCAGGAAGGCGTGCTCACCAACGAGCGCGTGCACAACGGCGTGGCCGAGCCGGTGGTCTACATGATGGATCGCTACGTGGTCGGCGGTTTTTACCGTGTGCATGCCGAGCGCGCCGCCGACGAGAACCTGAAGCTGCCGGGCGCGAGCTTCGTGCCGCTGGCTTTCTCTGAAAGTGCGCACTTGCCACAGCCAGGGGCCAAGCCTGGCGCCAGTGCACCAAACCGCTTCTACATGTACGGCGTGGTCGGCCGGCTGGCCATGGTGGCCGCCAGCTACGAGATGGAAGCGACCGATCCGGACGCCGAAATCTACGAATGATTGCCAGGGGCGGCTTGTGGCGGCTTGCGCCGACCACAGGCAACGGCAAAATAGCGGCCCCACAGCAACGGAAACAAAAGGGCGGGAGGGTGACGCAGGTGGACTAAAGTTCACACTTGCCTCACCCCGGCGTGTCTGACGCGTCGATTCCAGCAGCCTGCCCTTTTCCCATCGACTTCGTGTCAGCCCCCAAAAATATCTCAGCCGGCCTCATCGTCGGCGCCATCGGCGTCGTCTATGGCGACATCGGCACCAGCGTGCTGTATGCCGTCAAGGAAGTGTTCGGCCACGGCCACGTGCCGTTCACCGTCGAGAACGTCTACGGCATCCTCTCGATGTTCTTCTGGACGCTCACCGTCATCGTCTCCATCAAGTACGTCGTGCTCGTGCTGCGCGCCGACAACGAAGGCGAGGGCGGCCTCGTCGCCATGCTGGCGCTGGCCTCCCGCGCGGTGGCCGACAAGCCCAGGCTGCGCCACCTGCTGCTGGTGGTCGGCATCTTCGGCACCTCGCTCTTCTATGGCGACGGGGTCATCACCCCGGCCATCTCGGTGCTCTCTGCGGTCGAGGGCCTGGAAGTGGTGTCGCCGCACTTCACGCACTACGTGATTCCGCTCACGTTGGTCGTGCTGTTCTGCCTCTTCGTGGTGCAAAAGCGCGGCACGGCGGGCATCGGCAAGTTCTTCGGGCCGGTCACGCTGGTGTGGTTCCTGGCGATTGCCGTGCTCGGCGTGTCGCAGATCCTGCATCACCCCGAGATCCTGAAGGCGCTGAATCCGTTCTATGCGCTGAAGTTCATGTGGGACAACCCGGGCACCAGCTTCATCCTGCTGGGCGCCACCGTGCTGTGCGTGACCGGCGCCGAGGCGCTGTACGCCGACCTGGGCCACTTCGGCAAGAGCCCGATCCGCATCGCGTGGTTCTCGGTCGTGATGCCGGCGCTGACGCTCAACTACTTCGGCCAGGGCGCGCTGCTGCTGGAGAACCCCGAGGCGGTGAAGAACCCGTTCTTCATGATGGCGCCCGAATGGGCGCTCATTCCGCTGGTGCTGCTGGCCACGGCGGCCACGGTGATCGCGTCGCAGGCCCTGATCACGGGCGCCTTCAGCGTCACGCGCCAGGTCATCCAGCTGGGCTACCTGCCGCGCCTGAACATCGAGCACACCAGCGTGCGCACCGCGGGCCAGATCTACATTCCGTTGGTCAACTGGGGCCTGTTCGTGGCCATCGTGCTGGCGGTGGTCATGTTCCGCTCGTCGAGCAGCCTGGCCGCGGCCTACGGCATTGCCGTGACCACCGACATGCTGATCACCACGGTGCTGACCTTCTTCGTGATCCGCTACGCGTGGAAGCTGCCGCTGGCGCTGTGCATCGCATCGACGGCAGTCTTCTTCGTGGTCGACTTCCTGTTCTTCGCATCGAACCTGCTCAAGCTGTTCGAGGGCGGCTGGTTCCCGCTGCTGATCGGCGGCTTCGTCTTCACGCTGATGATGACGTGGAAGGAAGGCCGCCGCCTGATGGGCGAGGCGCAGCATGCCGACGCGATCGACCTGAAGTCCTTTCTCGGCTCGGTGTTCGTGAGCCCGCCGGCGCGTGTCGACGGCACGGCAGTGTTCCTCACGGCCGAACCGGGCACCGTGCCCAATGCGTTGCTGCACAACCTGAAGCACAACAAGGTGCTGCACGAGCAGAACATGTTCGTCACCGTGCGCAACCACGAAGTGCCGTGGATTCCGATGGACAAGCGCATCGAGATCGAGGCGCTCGGCCACCACTGCTGGCAGATCATCGTGCACTACGGCTTCAAGAACGACATCGACCTGCCGCGCGCACTCGAAAACGCGCGCATGCGCGGCTGCCAGCTGGAACCGATGACGACCAGCTACTTCCTGTCGCGCGACGTCGTGATCCCGACGCTTGGCAGCGGCATGGCACCGTGGCGCGAGAAGCTGTTCGCGCAGATGCACCACAACGCGAGCGGGGCGGCTGCGTTCCTTGGGCTGCCGAACAACGCGGTGGTGGAGCTGGGCTCCAAGATCGAAATTTGAGGCGCTGGGCGGGGCGCCTCAGTCGAATTCCCCCGGCCGTTCCTTCGCGAGCCCTTCCACGTGCGAGGCGATCGCGCCCGGCGTGGTGAACCAGATCTCGCCCCGGTCGCGCGCCTGCGCCATGTGTGCGAGCGCGGTGCGCAGGTGCCGCAGCCGGTAGGGCTGGCCCACGATGTACGGATGCAGCGCCAGGCCCATCACCAGCGGCTGCGCTCGCGACTGTTCGAGCATCTCCTCGAAGTTGTCGATCACCATTGCGCTGAAGTCTTTTGCGTCCATCAGGCGGCCGACGATCATCGGGATGTCGTTGAGCTCCTGCGGATACGGCACCGACCACAACGAGCCGCCGCCGCGTGTGCGCATGCGCAGTGGCTGGTCGTCGTGGCACCAGTTGAGCGTGTAGCTGTAGCCGGTCTCGGCCAGCAGGTCGGGCGTGACGGTGCTTTCCGAAATCCATGGCGAGAGCCAACCCGTGGGCGCCTGCCCGCTCTCGCGCAACATGCGTTCGCGGCAGCGCTGCAGCAGCGCGCGTTCGTGCTCCTCGTCGAGCACGCCCTGGCGTTCGGCGTTGCTGTGCCCGTGGCCGATCAGTTCGTCGCCGCGCGCCACCAGCGCCTGGACCAGCTCGGGGCAGTGGTCGTACAGCGCGGTGTTGACGAGCGCGCCGGTGGGCAGCGCGAGCGCGTCGAACAGCTCGAGGCAGCGCCACGCGCCGACGCGGTTGCCGTACTCGCGCCAGCCGTGGTTGAGCACGTCGGGCTGCGGCGAGGCCGGGCCGATGCATGCGCCCAGCCCGTCGCCAAAGGCAAAGTGCTCGACGTTGAAGCCGATGTACACCGCCAGTCGCGCGCCGTTCGGCCACACGTAGTCCGGCCGCCGCGTGATGGGCCAGTAGTCGAAGCGGTCGTGCGTGGGAAGCCGGTCGGGCCAGCGTGTCGTCATGCCGATGGCCTCACAGCACGGCGAGGCCGGCGCGCACCAGCAGCCATTCGGCGCTGTCGTTCCACACGTCCATCTGCACGATCAGGCCGTGGCGCACCACGTAGCGGTCGACATAGCGATTGCCTTCGAAGGCCGTGCCGTCGGGCCATGCCCCGTAGAGCGTGCCGAGGCTGTAGACCACCGTTTCTTCGGGCGTGCCACCGGCCACCGTTTCGGTGCGCTCGATCTTCTTCTTGACCCACGCATAGCGCTTCGCGTTGAAGGCGGAGGTGTCGCCGGGCGCCTGCATTGGCCGGTTGCCGGTGAAGCGGATGCGGATGTCGGGCGCGGTGAAGCGGGAGGCCGACTGCGGGTCGGGAATCATCACCAGGCGAAGAAACTCGTCGACCACGGCGGCGGGGTCGAGCGCGGGGTTGCTCTGCTGCGAAACGGATGCGTCCACGGGGTTCTCCAATCTTGCTGGGCCATGGCGGTGCACGGCGGGGTGTCGCGACTGCGTTCGTGCAATTCCCGTGCCTGATGGTTGACATTATGGAATTCAGATTGTTGACAATTTTGCGTTGCCGGCCTCCCGGCACAATCGCCCGATGCGATTCCTCAAGCCCGGCCGGACGCATGAAGAAAAGGCCCCGGCCGGCAAGGACATCGCCGCTTCCGGCAACATCGCGCCCGATATCCCGGTGGCAGCCGCCGCTCCCGGCACCGCAAGAAAGAACGCCTGATGAAAAACATCCTCTTCGTCGCCGATCCGCTCGATCACTTCAAGATCTACAAGGACACGACCTTCTCGATGATGCGCGAGGCGCAGCGCCGCGGCCACCGCATCGCGGCCTGCCTGCCGCAGGACATTCAGTGGAAGTCGGGCGGCGTGGTCACGGCCACGGTGCAGCAGATCACGCTGACCGGCGACCCGAAAGATTGGTACAGCGTCGACATCACCGAGGCCAAGGCGCTGAAGGACTTCGACGCCGTGCTGATGCGCAAGGACCCACCCTTCGACGCCGAATACATCTACGCCACGCACCTGCTGGAGCAGGCCGAGCGCGAGGGCGCGCAGGTGGTGAACAAGCCGCGCGCGCTGCGCGACCACCCCGAGAAGCTCGCGATCATGGAGTTTCCGCAGTTCACCACGCCCACGCTGGTAACGCGCAGCTCGCAGGCCGTGCGCGACTTCCATGCGGAGCACGGCGACATCATCCTGAAGCCGCTCGACGGCATGGGCGGCATGGGCATCTTCCGCGTGCGGCAAGACGCGCTGAACCTCGGCTCCATCGTCGAGACGCTCAACAAGGACGGCGCAGAGACGATCATGGTGCAGCGCTTCGTGCCCGAGATCGTGCAGGGCGACAAGCGCATCCTGATCATCGCGGGCGAGCCGGCGCCCTTCGTGCTGGCGCGCATTCCCCAGGGCACCGAAGTGCGCGGCAACCTGGCGGCGGGTGGCAAGGGCGTGGCGCAGCCGCTGACCGCGCGCAACCGCGAGATCGCCGAGACCGTGGGCCGTGCGCTCGCGCCGCGCGGGCTGCTGCTGATCGGGCTCGACGTGATCGGCGACTCGGTGACCGAGATCAACGTGACCAGCCCGACCTGCTTTCAGGAAATCACCGAACAGACCGGCTTCGACGTGCCGGCGATGTTCATCGATGCGCTGGAAGAGACCCTGCGCAAGCAGGGCCGCTGACGCAGCAGCAGGTCAGAAGTCGATGGTGCCGCTCACCGCGAAGGTGCGCGGTGCACCCAGCACCAGGTAGTTGCTGCCCTGCGTGCCACCCACCGAGGCCCAGTACGACTTGTTGAACAGGTTGTCGATGCGCGCACGCAGCGTGAGCGCACGACCGTTGCCGAGGTCGACCAGGTAGCGCGCGCCGATGTCGAAGCGCGTCCACGACGGTATCGACTGCGTGTTGGTGGCGTTGGCGTACTGCTTCGAGGTGTACAGCACGCGTGCGTTCAGCGACAGGTTGCGCACGCCGGGCACGTCCCATTCGGCGCCGAGGTTGGCCTGCTGCTTGGCCACGCCGATGGCGGTGAGGCCGTCGGTCGCGCCGCCTTGCGTGTTCTTCTGCTTCGCGTCGAGCAGCGTCAGGCCGCCGAGCAGGCGCAGGCCCTTGGTGGGCTGGCCGAACACCGAGAACTCGAGGCCCTGGTTGCGCTGCTTGCCGTACAGGCCGTAGGTCTGGCCCGAGTAGTAGTAGGTGGGCTGGTCGGTGGTGAAGAACGCGGCGCTGGCGCCGAGCGTGCCGCCGTCGTACTTGACGCCGACTTCCTTCTGCTTGGCTTGGTAGGGTGCAAAGATTTCGCCGGCGTTGGTGACGGGACGGTTGTTCACCGTGGTGCCCGCGACGTTGCCCTTGACGAGGCCTTCGATGTAGTTGGCGTAGGCCGACACGGTCGGCGTGATCTTGAACACGACGCCGGCCACCGGCGTGGTCTTGCTCTTGTCGTAGGTGCTCGTCTGCTTGAGCGTGGTGTAGGCGAAGCTGGTCTGCTCGATGGTCTGGCGACGCGCGCCGAGGGTGACGAGCAGGCGGTCGTCCATGAAGGACATGGTGTCGGCGATGGCCACGCTCGAGGTGTCGATCTTGTCGGTCAGGCGCGGGTCTTCCAGCGTGTTGCCGGTGAAGGCGTTGGCGACCGGGTATGCCGTTGCGTACGGTGCGTAGATGTTGTTGCGGATGGTGCCGCGCGAGATCGTGTACGCGTTGTCGCGGTCGTTGCTGTACTTGGCGACCGAGGCCACCACAGTGTGCTTCACCGGGCCGGTCGCGAAGTTGCCGCGCACGCCGAGTTCGGCGGTGCCGATGCGGTCCTTGCGGGTGTTGCTGAAGCGCGTGTTGCTGGTGTTGCCGAACGAGTCGGTGAGCGTGGGGTTCGACAGCACGTTGTCTTCGTCGCTGCGGCGCACGCCGCCGGCGGCCCAGGCCGTGATGTTGTCGGTGATGTCGACTTCGCCGCGGAAGGTGGCGAACTTGTCCTTTTCCTTCGAGTAGGTCCAGGGCTGGGCGAAGTTGGTGCGGGCGTCGGGTGCGCGGGGAATCGGCAGCGTCGAAGAGGGCGTCAGGCTCGGGCGGCCGTCCTTCAGGTCGTAGTCTTGGTAGCCGAAGTCGGCCGACAGGCGCACATTGCGGTTGTGCCAGTCGAGGCCCACGCCGAAGGCGCTGAGCTGCTGGCTTTCGTTCTTCACGCCGGTGCCTCCCTCGCGGCGCACGGCATTCACGCGAATGCCCAGGCTGTCGTCGGGACCGAAGCGGCGCGCCAGGTCGAGGTTGACGAAGCCCTGGCCGCCGGTCTGCACGCCGAAGCCGACACGGGTGAGCGGCTCGTTGGGCGCGCGCTTGGGCAGCAGGTTGATCGCGCCGCCGATGCCGCTGCCGCCGGGCGCGGCGCCGTTCAGGAAGGTGTTGGCGCCGCGGAATACTTCCACGCGCTCGAAGAATTCAGAAGCGATGTACTGGCGCGGCAGCATGCCGTAGAGGCCGTTGTACGAGACGTCGTCCGAGTAGACGGGGAAGCCGCGCACCACGTACAGCTCCTGGAAGTTGCCGAAGCCGCGCGCCTGGCGCACCGACGGATCGTTCAGCAGCACGTCGGCCACGCTCTTGGCCTGCTGATCCTGGATCAATTCGTTGGTGTAGTTGGTACTGGAGAACGGCGTGCTCATCATGTCCTGGTTGCCCAGGATGCCGACCCGCCCGCCGCGCGCCACCTGGCCGCCCGCATAGGGCTTGGTCAGGCCTTCGGCCGATGCATCGGCGCTGGCTTCCACGGTCACCGTGGAGAGCGTGCCGCTGGCCGATGCCGCAGCCGGCTCGGCAGTGGTGGTTTGGGCAATGGCGGCCACGGTGTTGAGCGCGAGCAGCGACGCGACCACGGTCGGCCGGAGGAAGAAACGGGGAGCGGGCATGGACGATCCAGATAAGATGCAAATGAGAACGGTTATTGTTCACTCGATTGCATCCACCTGTTGATACTTTCTTGCAATGTTGCAAAAAAGTGTCAGTCGAAAGGCCTCACTCCTGCATCAGAACCCGGATCGCTGCCCGTCCACGAACACATGCAGCTCGCCCGGCGCGAAGGGTGTCCAGGTCTCATTGGTGGTCAGCGGCGCGGTGACGACCACGGCCACGCGGTCGTTGGGCGTGGTGTGCTGCGCGAAGTCGATTTCCACATCTTCGTCCGACAGCTGCGCGGTCACGAAGGGGTGGCGGCGCTCCACGTACCAGAGGTTGGTCGAGGCATGCGCCCACAGCGCCTGACCGTTGGACAGCATGAAGTTGAAGGTGCCGTGGCTCGCCAGCTGCGGCGCCAGTTCGCGCAGCGTGAGCGTCAGCTCCTCGATGCTCGGCACGCCCACATGCGACTTGGCCAGCTCCTGCATGATCCAGCAGAAGGCGTGTTCGCTGTCGGTGTTGCCCACCGGATGGAAGTTGCCGTGCAGGCGCGGGCGGAATTCCTTCAGATCGCCGTTGTGCGCGAACACCCAGTAGCGCCCCCACAGCTCGCGCACGAAGGGGTGGCAGTTCTGCAGATTGACCTCGCCCTGCGTTGCCTTGCGGATGTGCGCAACAACGTTGCGGCTCTGTATGGGGTAGCGCCGGATCAGCTCAGCCACCGGTGATTCGCTCGCCGGCTGGTGGTCGACGAAGTGGCGCAGCCCGCGGTCCTCGAAGAACGCGATGCCCCAGCCGTCGGCGTGGTGGTCGGTGCGGCCGCCGCGTTGCGCGAACCCCGTGAAGCTGAAGGTCACGTCGGTCGGCGTGTTGCAGTTCATCCCTAGCAATTGGCACATGGCTGCGATTAGACCGCGATTCCCCGCCCGCTTTGCCCGCCGCGCCGCTTACCCGAGCGTCAAACCGCCGCTAGCGGATGAATTTGCCTTCCTTCGTGACGCGCACCATCTCGATGAAGCGCGACCCCGTGTTGCTGGCTCCGGTGAAATCGATCTCCATGCCGCCGATGCGCAGCTTCATCGCCTTCAGCGTGGCATGCAGCTTTGCGCGCGTCAGTTCGCGGCCGGTGCGGCGCAGGCCCTCGAGCATCACGAGCGCATTCACATAGCCTTCGTAGGCCAGGTAGCCCATGTCCACCTTGGCGCGTTCGGCCAGCTGGCGGAACTCGCGCGCGGTGGCGTCGACCTCGCTCCAGGGGTAGGGCACGATCTGCGAGATGGCCAGCCCGCTGGTCTTGTCGCCCACCAGCTTGGCCGTGACGTCGCCCGGCACGATCGACATGCCGTAGTACATCTGGCGCCCGCCCGCGGCCCAGGCGGCCTTCATCACTTCGCCGCCGATGCCGCCGCCCAGGTACATGATCACGGCCTGCGCCTTGCTGTCGGCCAGTGCCTTGCCCGCCGCCTCGTTGGTCGTGCCGTCGCCCTTGACCGCCACCGCGGCCTCCGGTGTCAGTTTCAGCGTGGCCAGCGCGGCTTCGACCAGCTTGGCGACTTCCGCGCCGCCCGGGTTGTCGAGGTAGGCCACGGCGATGCGCGAGACGCCGATGGTCGTCAGGTGCTGCACCAGCGCCTGGGCTTCGCGCGCGAAGGTGGCGCGCACGAAATAGCCGGCGCCGCCGACCTTCTCGCGGGCCGAGTCCGACACCGCATAGCCGCCCACCGTTGGCGCGCCGCTCTGGTTCAGCACCTTGGCCCCCGCGGCGGTGGTGGCCGAGCCTACGCAGCCGAAGAAGGCGAAGACGCGATGCTCAGCCAGCAGCTTTTCGTAGTTGGCAACTGCCTTCTCGGGCTTCAGCTCGTCGTCGAGCGACACCAGCCTGATCTTGCGGCCCGACAGTCCGCCCTGTGCATTGACCGCATCGAAGGCCAGCCCGGCCCCGGCCATCACGACCTTGACCGGCACGCCCAGCGGACCGCTCAGGATGCCGGTGTGGCCGAGGACGATTTCACCGTCGGTGACGCCGTTCTCGGCGGCTTGGGCCGGGACGGAGAAATGGCCGAGTCCGGCCGCCGCCGCTGCCGAGGCGGCAATGAAATTTCTGCGATGCATGGGACCATTTCGCTATTGATACAACTGATAACAATTGGATGCGAAACCGTCATGCTCCACCGCCCGGGTTTACCCCGTGTTGCGCGCCGGCCCTTGGCGCAACTGCCAGGCCGCACAAACCGCCAGCGCGCAGAGCCCGGCCAGCATCGCGAACACTTCGTCGAACGCCGCCAGCCGCGCCGGGCTGCTCATCGGATTGGCCAGTGAATCGCCGTGCGCCGCCAGCCGCCACTCGAGCACGATGGCGCACAGGCTCACGCCGGCCGCACCGCCCAGCATGCGCACGAAGTTGATGGCGCTCGCGCCCTGCGGGATCAGCGGCTTGGCCAGCGGCCGCATCGAGCCCAGGTTGAGCGAGGGCAGGATGAAGCCCAGCCCGATGCGCCCGATGATCGCGAAGGCCACCAGCAGCCACAGCGCGCTGTCGAGCCGCAGCACCATCATCAGCGCGAATGAGGCCGCCAGCAGCACGAGGCCGATGGTCACCAGCACCCAGGTCGGATGCTTGTCGGCCAACCGGCCCACGCCGGCGATGGTCAGTGCCAGCACGATGCCCGCCGGCAGCAGGATGGTGCCCACGTGCGATGCAGAGAGATGCAGCCCCACCTGCATGTACACCGGCAGCAGGTAGGTCGAGCCGAACAGCGCCGTGCCGTAGATGAAGGCGACCACGCTGCCCATCGCGAACTGCCGGTACTGGAAGAGCGCCAGGTTCATCAGCGGCGTGCCGCCCGAGGCCGCGAGCCGTCGCTGCCACCACACGAACACGCCGAACGCCACCAGCGCACCGGCCAGCAGCAGGCCCGCCTGCAGCGGTGAATCGCCGCGCAGCGCGACCAGCCCGTTCAGCAGGCACAGCGTGCCGACCGTACCCAATGCCAGCCCGCGCGCGTCGAGCCCGCTGCCGCGCACCGCGGCCACGCCGCCGGGTGCGGTCTTGGGCACGAACTTGTAGGCCAGCCAGAGCGAGGCCAGGCAGAACGGCACCACCATGAAGAAGATCGAGCGCCAGCCGAACAGGTCGACCAGCACCCCGCCGATGCTCGGCCCGATGGCCGGAGCCAGCACCACGCCCATGCCGAAGATGCCGCTCGCGCGCCCCTGCTCGTGCGGCTCGAAGGCGCGCAGGATGATGATGGCCGGAATGGGCTGCACCACCCCCGCCGCCAGCCCTTCGGCCACGCGCGCGAACAGCACCAGCGAGAAATCGTTGGCCACGCCACCCACAATGCCGCCCGCGAGCAGCAGCAGCATCGTGCCCACGTACGTGCGCCGGTAGCCGTAGCGCGACAGCAGCCACGGCGTGGTGAGCATCGACACCGTCATCGCCACCATGAAGCCCGAGCTCACCCACTGCGCGCGCTCCTGGCCGAGCGAGAAGTGATGGCTCATGCCCGGGATCGCGACGTTGACGATGGTCGAGGACATGATCGACGCCATCGTCCCCACCATCACCGACAGCAGCAGGTACCAGCGGTAGCGTTCGCCATAGCGCTCGCGCAGCGAGCCGATGGAAGGCGGGGCCGGCGCGATCGCGGCTTCGGGAGTCTGTGGGGAGGTCATGGGGCGGCGGAATGTCTCGGGGTCCGTCGTCCTACAAGCATATCGGTCTTTGCACGGCCGGGGCTGCGCGGGGCAGCCGCACAATGCATCCGCTGTCCCCTCCGCGTCAAGAAAATCAAGACAAGAACATGGACTCTTCACCCGGCGAACAAGCCAACGCCCCGCAGGCCTCCATCGAACCCGAAGGCGCGCCCACGCTCGCGGCCGAACTGGCCGCGCCGACCGTCAGCCGCGCCTATCGATGCCAGTGCGGCCGCCCCGTCTTCCTGCGCAACAGCGAATGCCTGGCCTGCCACACGCCGCTGGGCTACGTGATCGACCGGCTCGGCGTCATGCCGCTCGCACCGGCCGTGGGCGAGGGCGCTCAGCCCGACACCTTCACCGTGTTCGGCGACCAGCACGGCAACACCTACCGCCGCTGCGCGAACCTCATGACACCCGCCGCCTGCAGCTGGATGGTGCCCGCCGCGCGCGACGGCGAACAACTGCCCGTCGACACCCAGGGCCTTGCGCCGGGCTACTGCCTGGCCTGCAGCGTCACGCGCACCATCCCCGATCTCTCGGTGGAGAGCAACGGCGGCTTCTGGCGCAAGCTCGAAACCGCCAAGCGCCGGCTCATCTCGCAGCTGCTTGCGCTCGGCCTGCCCGTGGTGAGCCGCCATGCCGACCCGGTGCATGGGCTGGCCTTCGATTTCCTCAGCAACATGCCGGGCGGTCCGCACGTGATGACCGGTCACGAGCACGGCGTGATCACCCTCAACGCAGAAGAAGCCGAAGACGCCGTGCGCGAGCGCATCCGCGCCGAGATGCGCGAGCCCTATCGCACGCTGCTCGGCCACTTCCGCCATGAGATCGGCCACTACTACTGGGACCTGCTGGTGCTGCCCACGCCGTGGATCGACGACTTCCGCGCGCTTTTCGGCGACGAGCGCGCCGACTACGCCGCCGCGCTGCAGACGCACTACGAGCAGGGCCCGCCGCCCGACTGGGCCGACCGCTTCGTGAGCAGCTACGCGAGCACCCATCCGTGGGAAGACTGGGCCGAGACCTGGGCCCACTACCTGCACATGGCCGACACCGCAGACACAGCCATGAGCTTCGGCGTCGACGCGACCAACGTCGAACTCACGAGCGACCTGTTCACGCTCGACGACCTGTGGCAGCCGGAAGATCCCGATGCCGGCAAGTTCCTGGACTTCATCAACGGCTGGGTGCTGCTCACCAACGTGCTCAACGAGTTGTCGCGCAGCATGGGCCAGCCCGACTACTACCCCTTCGTGCTGCCGCGCGTGGCGGTGGGCAAGCTGCAGTTCATTCACCGCGTGATCACGCAGCAGCGGCCGGGCGATGCACCGACGATGGTGGTGGCTGGCGATGTGGCTGATGCCGCACCAGAGCAGGTGCAATCACAGACGCAATCGCAAAGCTCCGGTCAGCCCTGAGGCGACTCGCCCGTCGCGCAGCGCATGCAGATGCACGCCAGCCCGCGCATGTCTTCCGGCAGGTTCGTGAGCGGCGCCCTGCTGAAGTCGACCTGCATGCACCAGCAGGGTGGCTGCACTTGACCCGTCTCTCGTTCGATCTCCATCGCGCAGCGGTTCGGCTCGCCGCACAGCGGACAGCGCGTGGCGTCGATCAGACCCGGGACTGCCGCCAGAGTGGTCATGCGATCTCGAAGGCCGGCAGCTTCTTCGGCACGGCCACGTTCTGCAGCGTCACGTACACCGGCAGCCCGCCGCTGTAGGCCGGGTAGTCCTCGCCCTCGATCAGCGGCAGCAGGTAGCGACGGCACTTCTCGGTAATGCCGTAGCCGTCGTCCGAAATGAAATCGCGCGGCATCGGCTTCTCGACATTGGCGACGGATTCGAGCGGCGCGCTGCCGATGCGATAGGCATACGGCACGTCGGACATGCGCTCGATGGTCGGCATCACAGCGTTGCGGCCTTCCAGCGCCAGCTCCACCGCGCGCTGGCCCAGCTCGTAGGCCTGCTTCACGTCGGTCGCCGAGGCGATGTGGCGCGCCGCGCGCTGCAGGTAGTCGGCCACGGCCCAGTGGAACTTGTGGCCGAGCGCTTCCTTGACCATCTGCGCCACCACCGGCGCGGCTCCGCCGAGCTGCGCATGGCCGAAGGCGTCGCGCGTGCCCTGCTCCGCGAGGAAGGTGCCGTCGGGGTGATGGCAGCCTTCGGACACCACCACCGAGCAGTAGCCGTGCTGCTTCACCAGCTCATCGACACGCGCGATGAAGCGCGCCTTGTCGAATTCGATCTCAGGGAACAGCACCACTACCGGTATGCCCTGGTCCGCCGCAAGGCCGCCCGCCGCGGCGATCCAGCCTGCGTGCCGGCCCATCACTTCGAGCACGAACACCTTGGTCGAGGTTGCCGCCATCGAACGCACGTCGAACGAAGCCTCGATGGTCGACACCGCCACGTACTTCGCGACCGAGCCGAAGCCCGGGCAGCAATCGGTCAGCGGCAGGTCGTTGTCGATGGTCTTGGGCACGTGGATGGCCTGCAGCGCATAGCCCATCGACTGCGACAGCTGGCTCACCTTGAAGCAGGTGTCGGCCGAATCGCCGCCGCCGTTGTAGAAGAAGTAGCCGATGCCGTGCGCCTTGAACACCTCGATCAGCCGCTCGTACTCGCGCCGGTTCTTCTCCAGCGACTTGAGCTTGTAGCGGCACGAGCCGAAGGCGCCCGAGGGCGTGCTGCGCAGCGCCGCGATTGCTTCGGCCGATTCGGCGCCGGTATCGATCAGCTCCTCGGTCAGCGCGCCGATGATGCCGTTGCGCCCGGCGTAGAGCTTGCCGATGCGGTCGGGGTGCCGGCGCACCGTCTCGATCACGCCGCAGGCCGACGCGTTGATGACCGAGGTGACGCCGCCCGACTGGGCGTAGAAGGCATTGAGGATGGGCATGCGCGGGATTCTCCCGCAGCCCTACGGCAGACGCCAGTGCCGGCGTGTCAGGATGTCAGCGGCTCTCGAAAACCGGCGGCCGCTTCTGCAGGAAGGCGCTCACGCCCTCGCGGAAGCTCGGGCGGTTGATCAGCTCGCGCTGGCGCTCGCTCTCGTAGTGCAGCTGTTCCTTCAGCGTGTGGTGCTCGGAGGCCTCGAAGGCTTCGCGCGCTTCGAGCACGGCATGCGCCGGCAGGCGGGCAAGGCGCTGCGCGATGCTCCTGGCTTCTTCCTGCAACTGTTCGTCGTCCACGCAGGCCCAGATCAGCCCCCACTGCACGGCGCGCCCCGCCCCCACGCGCTCGTCGAGCAGTGCCATGCCCATCGCGCGCGCCCGGCCGGCGCGGCGCGGAATGGCCCAGGTGCAGCCCAGGTCCGGCACGATGCCGAGCTTCGGCAAAAAGGGCAGGTAGAAGTAGGCACTGCGTGCCGCGATGGTCACGTCGGCCGCCAGCGCGAGGCCTACGCCGGCACCGGCTGCAGGGCCATTGACCGCGGCGACCACCGGCACCGGCAAGCTGCGCAGCATTTCGATCAGCGGGTTGCTGAGCTCCTGCATCCACTCGGCTGTTTGCGTGCCGAGCGACTTGTCTTTTTCACCCGGCGCCATCGCACTCAGGTCGGCGCCCACGCAGAAGGCCTTGCCGGCGCCTGTGAGGATCACGGCGCGCACCGAGCGGTCGTCACGTATGCGTTCCAGCGCATCACGCAGTTCGACCTGCAGGCCGTGCGCGATCGGGTTGAGCTTGGCGGGCAGGTTCAGCGTCAGCGTCGCGATGCCGTCGGCCAGTTCCTGGAGGATGAAGGGTTGTGTCGGTGCGTCGGTGCTCATGGGCATCGATGGTTCGGCGCCCATGGAGCCCGGTCAAGCCGGGGACAACCCGTGGGGCAGAAGTCGCCAAGGCGACCATGCGCGCGAACGCGCCGGCAACGGCATTGCGGCCGGCCGTGCGTCCGACACCGTGATGCACGACGACTCCAGTGCCGACACCAGCACGCGCCTGTGATCGGTGCTCTCGAAGCGATCGCCGGGCTCCAGCACGATATCGCGCGGATCGCGGTCGAGCGTGACCCACACCGAGCCGCTGCGGCATTCGATGCCCACGCCCGCGCCGTCGGGCACGGTGAAGACGGAACGTTTCGGCAGATTGACGTGGAAGCGGGAGGTGTTGGGAGAAGAGGTGCTCATGGCAAGCTCCATTGCATTCGTGATACGAATGAATATAGTGAGCCGACCTCCCCTTTGCACACGGTCATTCGGAACTCGTTGCATGCACCCAGAGAATGCGAAAGCCCCCGGCGCCATGAGTGGCGAACTGCCGCCGCTCGAACTTCTGCGCAGTTTCGAGGCGGCCGCGCGCCGGCTGAGCTTCACGCTGGCCGCTGGCGAACTGCACCTGACGCAATCAGCTGTGAGCCGGCAGATCCAGCAGCTCGAAGCCAGCTTGGGCGTGCTGCTGTTCGAGCGCCGCCACCGCGCGCTGGCGCTCACCGAGGCCGGCGGCGTGCTGCAGCGCGCCGTCACCGACAGCCTGGAGCGGCTGCGCGACGCTACGGCGCGGGTGCGCGCAAGTTCGGCGCCGCGCCAGGTGGCGATCACCACCACGCCGGGTTTCGCGTCGATCTGGCTCATCCCGAAGCTGGCGCGCTTCACCGGCAGCCATCCGCAGGTCGACGTGCGCGTGTCGGCCACGCTCGATGTGCTCGACCTGGAAAGCAGCCGCATCGACCTGGCCGTGCGCTTCGTGCCCATCGGCCGCGGCATCGGAGCGGCGCTGTTCGAGGAGTCTGTGATTCCGCTGTGTTCGCCGCAGCTTGCCGCGTCGCTGCGCCAGCTGTCGGATTTCTCGAAGCTCACGCTGCTGACCGTGGAATACCCCGACCACAGCGAAGCCCCGACCGCCGACTGGGAACCCTGGCTCAAAGTGATGGGGCTGGAAGACCTGCGCATGAAGAGCACGCTGCGCTTCACGCAGTACGCCGATGCCGTGGCCGCCGCGGTGGCGGGGCAGGGTGTGGTGATCGGCCGGCTGCCGCTGTTGAGCGAACTGGTGCGCGACGGCCGGCTCGTGGCGCCGCTCGGCGAGGGCGCCGCGTCGCACCGCGGCTATTTCATCGAGATGTCCAGGCGCGCCGCGGCCAACCGCGACGCGCAGGACTTCGCGCAATGGCTGCGCGACGAAGCCGAGGCCGCGCAGCGAAGCTGACTGACGATCAACCCGGCAGCAGCACCTTGTTGACGACGTGGATCACGCCGTTCGACTGGTAGACGTTGGCGATGGTCACCATCGCCGTGCCGCCCTTGGCGTCGGTCACCATCACGTTGCTGCCGCTCATCGTCGCGGTCAGCGTGCCGCCGCTCGCGGTCTTCAGCACGGCCTTGCCGCCGCCTGCGTTGATGGCGCTCATGAGCGCCGGGCCGTCCATCCTGCCGGGCACCACGTGGTAGGTCAGCACCTTGGTCAGCGTGGGCTTGTTCTCGGGCTTGAGCAGCGTGTCGACCGTGCCGGCAGGCAGTGCGGCAAAAGCAGCGTTGGTAGGCGCGAACACGGTGAACGGGCCGGGGCTCTTCAGCGTGCCGACAAGGTCCGCGGCCTTCACTGCGGCGACCAGTGTCGTGTGGTCCTTCGAATTCACGGCGTTGTCGACGATGTCCTTCGTCGGGTACATCGCGGCGCCGCCGACCATCGGGTTCGTCGACGACATGCCGCCGCTGCTGCCGCCCATGCCGCCCGCGCAAGCGCCGAGCAGGACCGAAACGCCGACTGCAATCATGAGTTTTTTCATTGAAGGCTCCTGGAAAGAATGGTTCTTGAAGTTCTCTGCGGAAACCGCCAGCAGCTCGGAGGCGCGATGCGCTTGAGTCGAATACGGCGTGGCCGCGCAACTGGATTCACGCGGCGTCATCGCGTCGGCTTTGCGCCACAACAGCGCGTGCAGTGCTTGCGCATCGCACGCGTGCTCGACAGAATCCGCCCTTCGTTTTTCAGCAACAGTTTCTTTTCACCGCGCCTGGCGACGACCAACCTCCCGGGCGACAAACCAATTCAATGAACCGTTTCCTGAACACCTGACCCGCACACCGACCGCCCCGGCCGGACGTGCATCCACGCATCCGCCGAGGCCCATCGACAAAGGCCCCGCGCAGCCATTCGCCGGGGCCTTTTTGTTTTTCGGAGTGTGTGCACATGAGTGCTCAACGAAAGGCCCGCGACGACGACAAGCGTCTGGGCCGGTTCTATTTTTCGGTGCCGACTGCGGCACCTCGCAATCCAGTGGTGGCCGCGATGGCGCGCGGCGAATCGAGCCAAGGCGCGGGACGCCATCTGCGCACGCACCGCGCGGAGCGGCGCGCGCAGAAGGTCGCGCTGCAGAAGGCTGCGCGCAGCCTGGGCGGGAGGGGCGACGATGCGTGATGACATGGACAAAGTCATCGTCGAGCGGCCGCGAACCGGCTGGCGCGTGCAAGGCGACGGGCGCAAGTGGCGCAACAGCAAAGAGGCGGGTTCGCATTTGGGCATGAAGCGCGGCTACGCTTATCGCAGATGGCCCAGCGAAAACCTCGCGCCCTTGAAGCGCTGGCTGCACAAGCAAGTGCACCGGCCGTGGGACAAGGTGTATGCGGAACTGTGCAGCGGCATCGACCGGCGCAGCACGGTGCAGGCGCACATCTTCGAGCACATCGACGATTTCGTCGAACGCGAAGCGGTGCTGCGCGATGGCGAGGTGTGGGTGCGGGCACGCTGGTGGAACGACGGCAGCCGCGCGCCACTGCATCAGGCTTCGCATGTCGAGTTGTTCGTGCATCCGGCCACTGGCATCCTGTTGCCCAACCGGCGTCTCGCTCAAGCCCGGCAATGGGCTCGGGGCGAGAGCGACGAGCGGCGTGGCAAGAAGCCGCATGCGTCCTTCATCGTGATCGACGATCTCAGGCAATGGCACTGCGTGAACGGCGACTGGTTCGAAATCACGCTGGCGCCCACACCGCCGATGAAGGCCCCGGGTGTCTGGGAGAAGCGCTACGACGTGCTGCGACGGTGTTTCGTCACAACGTCCTGCGCATGGGGGCGGCCGGACTTCGGCGTGTCCAGCAATCAGGCCATGTACGGGCGACCGGATGTCTATGCGGCGACCAAGCGTCAGCTCAGCCGCAAGGCTGTGCGAGCGCGGCTTGGCGAGGGTGCCTGATGCGGTGCGTGTTCGATCGCGCATGATGGAGGTGCAGCATCGCCGCCGATGAAAGAAGCACCATGAGCATCACCGCCTCCAACTGGTTCATCTGGGCCGCCCTGTCGGCCATCTTCGCCGCGCTGACGGCCATCCTCGCCAAGCTCGGCCTTGCCGGCGTCGACTCCGACATGGCAACGCTGGTGCGCACCGTCGTGATCCTCGTGGTGCTCGCGGCCTTCGTGCGCGCCACCGGCAAGTGGACGAACCCGCTGGAACTGTCGCCGCGCACCTGGCTGTTCCTCGTGCTCTCGGGGCTCGCGACGGGCGCGTCGTGGGTCTGCTACTTCCGCGCGCTGAAGATGGGCAATGCCTCTCAAGTGGCGCCGGTGGACAAGCTCAGCGTCGTGCTGGTGGTGCTCTTCGCCGTGATGTTCCTCGGCGAGCGCCCTTCCGGCCGCGAATGGGCCGGCGTCGCGATGATCGCCGGCGGTGTGCTGATGCTGGCGATCAAGCGCTAGCCAGCTCGCGCCGGCGCCCGCGGCAGCACGAGGAACGCAATCGTGCCCGCGGCCAGCATGCCCGCCACCGTGAGGAACACCGCGCGGTACGGCTCGACCTCATGCGCCACGGCCCACGATGCCGCCACGCCGGTCGTCCACTGCATCAGCGAGACGCCCAGGAACATGGCCATGTTCATCAGCGCCATCGCGCGCCCCGTCATGGCCGCAGGGTAGGCGTTCTTGGTGTACGCGTACTGCAGCACGCTGTAGCCGGACAGCAGCCCGTAGACGATCGGCAGGCCGATGTCCACGATGCGCGAATGCGTGAGCGCCATGGCGCCGAACATCAGCGCACCGGCGAACGCGCATCCCATCATCCAGCGCGTGCGCCGCGCGCCGCCCGGGTCCATCCGGCCGAACAGCATCGGGCTGATCATGCCGGCGACGGTCATCACCAGTGCGACGTTGCCGCTGGCCACCAGCGAGAGGCCGTGGCGGTCGTGCAGCACCGGGCCGAGCCACAGGCCGCGCAGCGTGATGAAGGCCGCATACGACACGCATGCGAAGCACACCAGCCCCAACGTATGAGGCATTGCGAACAGAGGCACCAGTTCGCGCACGGCCTTGCGCAGCGACTGGCGCTCGGCTGGCACGGTCTGCGGGTTCGCGAGTGCAGCGGGCTCGCGCACGCGCCAGAAGATGACCAGCCACGAGAGCACAGCGAACGCGGCCAGCACTGCGTAGCCGGCGCGCCACGACGAAGCCTCGATCAGCAAGGCCAACGGCGTGCCGGTGAACAGGATGCCCATGCCGGCCATGCTCATCACCAGCCCCGACATTGCGGTGAAGCGCGATGCATCGAAGTGCCGCGCGATGAACACCGTGCAGGCCAGGAACGCAGGCGCGCAGCCGACGCCAATCAGTGCCTGCCCGAGCAGCAGTGCGTGGAAGTTCGGAGCCACCGCGCACAGCGCTGCGCCCGCGACGGCCAGGGGAAAGGCTGTCAGTACCGTGCGGCGCACGCCGAAGATGTCGATCGACACGCCCATCGCGAGCTGCATGATCCCGAAGGCGAAGTGGAAGGTGCCCGCCCACATGCCGAGTTGCTGGGGCGTCAGGCCGAAGTAGCCACTGAGTGGCGTGGCCATCATGGCGCCGACGGTGCGGAAGGCCTGGCTCAGGGCGAAAGCCGAGGCCAGTGCCACGAGCATGGCAGCCGCCGAAGTCGACCAGCGAGGCGGAGGCGGCGATACCGCGTTCGTGTTCATCGAAAGGGAGGGATCGGGAAGGAGGGAGAGCGACGAATGCTAATGGCACGCCGCCCCTCATGCAGAACGGCGCCCTCGGGCGCCGTTCTTTTCATGCTTCAAACCCGGCAGCGTGCCGGGCCTGGGTGGATCAGGCCTCGCCCTTCACCTTCAACCGCCACGCATGCAGCAGAGGCTCGGTATACCCGCTCGGCTGCTCGATGCCCTTGAACACCAGGTCCTGCGCCGCCTTGTAGGCCGACGAGGTCGTGAAGTTGCCGGCCATCGGCTGGTACAGCGCATCGCCCGCGTTCTGCTCGTCGACCACCTTGGCCATGCGCTGGAAGGTCTCGTCGACCTGCGCCTTGGTCACCACGCCGTGCAGCAGCCAGTTGGCGATGTGCTGGCTGGAGATGCGCAGCGTGGCGCGGTCTTCCATCAGGCCGACGTTGTGGATGTCGGGCACCTTCGAGCAGCCCACGCCCTGGTCGATCCAGCGCACCACGTAGCCGAGGATGCCCTGCACGTTGTTGTCGATTTCCTGCTGGCGCTCTTCGGCGGTCCACTTGGCATCGGCCGCGATCGGCACCTGCAGCAGCGCGTTGAGGATGTTGTCGCGCTCGGCATCGGCGTCGATCTTTTCCAGCTCCTGCTGCACGGCGGTCACGCTGACCTGGTGGTAGTGCAGCGCATGCAGCGTGGCGGCGGTGGGCGAGGGCACCCATGCGGTATTGGCGCCGGCCTTGGGGTGGCCGATCTTCTGCTCGAGCATGGCGGCCATCAGGTCGGGCATGGCCCACATGCCCTTGCCGATCTGCGCCTTGCCGCGCAGGCCGCACGAGAGGCCGACCAGCACGTTGTTCTTTTCGTAGGCGCCGATCCACGCGCTGGACTTCATGTCGCCCTTGCGGATCATCGGGCCGCCCTGCATGGCGGTGTGCATCTCGTCGCCGGTGCGGTCGAGGAAGCCGGTGTTGATGAAGGCGACGCGCGCGGCGGCCTCGGCGATGCAGGCCTTCAGGTTCACGCTGGTGCGGCGCTCTTCATCCATGATGCCGAGCTTCACGGTGTTGGCGGGCAGGCCGAGCAGCTGCTCGACGCGGCCGAACAGCTCGCTCGCGAAGGCCACTTCAGCCGGGCCGTGCATCTTCGGCTTGACGATGTAGATGCTGCCGGTGCGCGAGTTGCCCTTGCGCTTCAGGTCGATGGTGGCGATGGTGGTGGTCACCACGGCATCGAGGATGCCTTCGGGGATTTCCTTGCCGCCTGCGTACAGGATGGCCGGGTTGGTCATCAGGTGGCCCACATTGCGCAGGAACATCAGCGAGCGGCCGTGCAGCTTGACGGGCTTGCCGTCGGCACCGGTGTATTCGCGGTCGGCGTTGAGGCCGCGCGTGAAGGTCTTGCCGCCCTTGGCGACTTCTTCCGTCAGCGTGCCTTCGACGATGCCGAGCCAGTTCGAATACGCGACCACCTTGTCGGCCGCATCGACCACGGCCACCGAGTCTTCGAGGTCGAGGATGGTCGAGAGCGCGGCTTCGAGCACCAGGTCGCTCACGCCGGCCGCGTCGCTCTTGCCGATGGGCGTGCTGCGGTCGATGCGAATGTCGAGGTGAATGCCGTTGTGCTTGAGCAGCACCGACGACGGCGCGGCGGCATCGCCCTGGTAGCCGATGAACTGCGAGGCATCGGCCAGGCCGGTGCTGCTGCTTTGCAGCGCGACGACGAGCTTGCCGTCCTTCACGCTGTAGCCGGTGGCCTGCTTGTGCGAGCCGTTGGCCAGCGGCGCGGCCTGGTCGAGCACGTTGCGCGCGAACTCGATGACCTTGGCGCCGCGCACGGGGTTGTAGCCCTTGCCCTTTTCAGCGCCGCCGGCTTCGGAGATGGCGTCGGTGCCATAGAGCGCGTCGTACAGCGAGCCCCAGCGCGCGTTGGCGGCGTTGAGCGCATAGCGCGCGTTCAGGATCGGCACCACCAGCTGCGGGCCGGCCTGCAGCGCGAGTTCGGAGTCGACGTTGGCCGTGGTGGCCTTCGTGCCCTTGGGCTGGGGCAGCAGGTAGCCGATCTTCTCGAGGAAGGCGCGATACGCCGGCATGTCGGCGATCGGGCCGGGGTTCTTCTTGTGCCATGCGTCGAGTTCGCTCTGCAGGCGGTCGCGCTCGGCGAGCAGGGCGATGTTCTTCGGCGCGAGGTCGCTGACGATGGCGTCGAAGCCCTTCCAGAAGACGTCGCTGGCCACGCCGCTGGCGGGCAGGACCTTGTCTTCGATGAAGCGGTGGAGCTCGGTCGCGACCTGGAGTCCGTGGGCGGTGGTGCGGGCGGTCATGGGGGTTTCTCCTTGAGAAAAATGCAATCCTGGGACGAACTTTATTCGATACTTTGCTGGCGAGTAAGAGCCGGAAGCGGGATTTATCCGTGACAAAAATGAAGGTAATCGCTGGCGGGCGGCCTGGGGCGCAAAGGGTAGGCACTGATAAGAACACCGCAGGCGAGGGATATATTTAACTTCTTAAATAAATCTCGACCTGTTTCCATGATCCTCCTGGCTTCCAATGAAAACCCCCTCGGCATGCCCGAATCGGCCCGCCGCGCGGCCGCCGCTGCGCTCGAAGGCGCTGGCAATTACCCCGACAGCAACGGCACCGCGCTGAAGAACGCGCTGGCCGCGCGGCTCGACGTGCCGGTCGACTGGCTCACGCTGGGCAGCGGATCGAGCGAGATCCTCCACCTCGCGGCGCAGGTCAGCCTGAAGCCGGGCGAGGGCGTCGTCTATTCGCAGTACGGCTTCGTCGTCTACGCGCAGGCCACGGCGCAGGCCCATGCGCACGCAACTGTCGTGCCCTCGCTCAACTTCGGCCATGACCTGGGCGCCATGCGCGCCGCCATCGGCGACGACACGAAGCTGGTGTTCGTGGCCAACCCGAACAACCCGACCGGCACCTTCATCGATGCTGCGCCGCTGCTGGCCTTTCTGCAATCGGTGCCCGCGCACGTGACGGTGCTGCTCGACGAGGCCTACACCGAATACCTGTCGCCCGTGCAGCGCTACGACAGCATCGAGTGGGTGCGGCGCCTGCCCAACCTGATCGTGGCGCGCACCTTCTCCAAGGCCTTCGGCCTGGCCGGGCTGCGCATCGGCTACGGCGTGTCGCAGCCGGCGCTCACGGCGCGCATGAACGCGCACCGCCCGCGCTTCAACGTGACGACACCGGCGCAGGCTGCGGCGGTGGCGGCGCTGGGCGATGCGGATTTCCTCGCGCGCACTTATGAGCTCAACACCGCCGGGCGCGACCAGCTCGCCGCCGGTTTCAAGGAGCTCGGCCTTGAGTACGTTCCCTCGTCGGGCAATTTCCTGATGGTGCAGGTCGGCGACGCGCAGGCCGTGCACGCGCGCCTGCTGGCGGCCGGCATCGAGGTTTCGCTGCTCGGCAATTACGACCTGCCGCAGTGGCTGCGCATCAGCATCGGCCTGCCAGAGCAGAACCGCGCGGTGCTGGCCGCGCTGCGCTGAGCGGCACTGCTTCTTCCACAACTCCCCGAGGAGACAAGAACCATGAAACGCCGTCAGTTCGCAGCGCAGTCCGCTGCCGCCCTTGCCGCTACGGCCGTCGCGCCGCTGGTGTTCGCGCAGCAAGACCGCACGGTGCGCATCCTGGTCGGCTTTCCGCCGGGCGGCTCGGCGGACGTGGTGGCGCGGGTGCTCGCCGAGAAGATGCGCGTGTCGCTCGGGCAGAACGTCATCATCGACAACAAGCCCGGTGCGGCAGGGCGGCTCGCGCTGGGCGAGCTCAGGCGCGCGGCGCCGGACGGCAACACGCTGGTCTTCTCGCCGAGCGGCGCGATGGTGATCCATCCGTGGCTCTACTCGAACCTCGGCTATGACCCGGCGAAGGACTTCACCCCGATAGCGCTCGGCAGCACCTTCGACTTCGCGGTGACGGCCGGGCCCGGCGCGCCCGCCGGCGACCTGAAGACGGTGCTGGCGTGGATGAAGGCCAATCCGGCAAAGGCCAACTACGCCACCTCGGGCGCGGGCACGGTGCCGCACTTTGCCGGGCAACTGATCGCCCAGGTGGCCGGCGTGCCGATGACGCACGTGGCCTATCGCGGCGGCGCGCCGGCGGCGCAAGACCTGATCGGCGGCCAGGTGCCGCTGATGGTCGACACGGCCTCGGAAACCATCGAGCACCACCGCGCCGGCAAGGTCCGCATCCTCGCGGTGACGGGCGAGCAGCGCAGCCGCGCGCTGCCCGACGTGCCGACGCTGAAGGAGTCGGGCATCAATGTGACGGCCGATGCGTTCTTCGGCCTCTATGGCCCGCCGGGGATGTCGCCCGAAGTGGTCGCACGGATCGACAAGGCCGTGGCCGATGCGCTGCGCATGCCCGATGTGCAGGAGAAGATCTATTCGCTGGGGCTGGTGCCAGCGCATGCCGGGCCGGGCGAGCTCGCGGCCATCCAGGCGGCGCATCTGAAGCGTTGGGAAATGCCGATCAAGAACTCGGGCTTCAAGGCCGAGTCCTGATTCGCCGCCCGCTCAGACCTGTCCGCTGAGCTCCCGCGCGGCAGCCTGCACTGGCTCGATATAGCGCTCGTCGTAGCGGTGCGTGGGCATGGTCAGCGTAACGGCCGCGGCAAGGCTGCCGTCCGCATGGAGCACCGGCGCCGAGATGCCCGCCAGTTCGGCCGTGCGGTCGCCCACCAGCGCGCAGTAGCCCTGCGCGCGAATGCCGTCGTACAGCTTGCGTTCCTTCGCACCGCGCGGCCGCTCGGCTTCCGGGCCGAAGGCGATCAGCACGCGCGCACCCGCGCCCCGGTCGTTGGGCAGCAGGTCGCCAACGCGCACGTGGTCGCGCACCACGTGCGATGAATCGACCCGGAACTGGCACAGGCGTACCCAGCTGTCGCCCTGGTCCTGCCGCACGTGGTACGCCGCGCTTTCGCCTGTGGTTGCGGCGAGCGAGCGCAGCACCGGCAGCACGATGCGGTCGAGCGACTGCGACGCCGCGTACAGCCCGTGCAGCCGCGCGATCTCCATGCCCAGCGCGTAGCGCCCGTCATCCTGCCGGCGGATCAGCCGCGCGTGTTCGAGCGAAGCCAGCAGCCGCAGCACGGTGCTCTTGTAGAGCTGAGTGCGCTCGGCGAACTGCGCGAGCGACAGTGCTTCGTCTCCCGGCTGGAAGGCCGAGAGCAGGCTCAGCGCGCGGTCGACCGCCGCCGCGCCGCCGGGGGCGGCATTGAGGTCTGACACGGATTCGGTCTGGGCTTTGCGGGGCATGAGGAAGGAATGGCTCGGCTTGACAGTCGGATGTATCGACGGTCTAATTCTGTTTAACGGAATATAGTTCTGTAAGATAGAACAATCAAGCGATTCCACGATTCCATCGAAGGAGACAAGTCCGATGACACCCCCCGACGTCCTCATCAGCGAGGTCGGCCCGCGCGACGGCCTTCAGTCGGTCAAGGCCACGATGCCCACGGCCGACAAGCTGCTCTGGATCGACGCGCTCTACGCCGCCGGCATCCGCGAGATCGAGGTCGCGTCCTTCGTGCCCGCGAAGCTGCTGCCGCAGATGGCCGATGCCGCCGACGTGGTGCGCCACGCCGTCACGCTGCCCGGCCTCGTGGTGATGGCGCTGGTGCCCAACCGCAAGGGCGCGCAGGCCGCGCTCGAAGCCGGCGTGCACAAGCTCACCATGCCGGTGTCGGCCAGCGTGGCGCATTCGCTGGCCAACGTGCGCAAGACGCCGACCGAAATGGTCGAGGAGGTGCGCGCCATTTCCGATCTGCGCCGCGCCATTGCGCCGCAAGTGAAGCTCGAAGCCGGCATCTCCACCGCCTTCGGCTGCACGCTGCAGGGCCTGGTGCCCGAAGACGACGTGATCCGCCTGGCCGCGCAATGCATCGAGGCCGGCGCGGATGAATCGGGCCTGTCCGACACCGTGGGCTACGCCAACCCCGCGCAGGTGCGCCGTCTCTTCAAGCGACTGCGCGCGGAGATCGGCAGGCACGCCGGTGCGGCTCACATGCACAACACGCGCGGCCTTGGCATCGCCAACTGCCTCGCGGCTTGGGATGAGGGGGTGCGCACTTTTGACGCCTCGCTTGGCGGTCTCGGCGGCTGCCCTTATGCGCCGGGCGCCTCGGGCAATGCCGTTACCGAAGATCTCGTGTTCATGTTCGAGGCCATGGGCGTGCGTACCGGCATCGACATCCAGAAACTCATCGCGGCGCGCGCGCCGCTCATGGCCGGCCTGCCCGGCGAACCGGTCTACGGCATGACGCCCGAGGCCGGATTGCCCAAGGGCTTCGTCCAGGAACACACCGCACAACATGTCTGAAGCCAATCCTCTTCCTTATGCCGGCGTCCGCGTCGTCGAATTCACCCACATGGTCATGGGCCCGACCTGCGGCCTGCTGCTGGCCGACCTCGGCGCCGAGGTCATCAAGGTCGAGCCCATCGAGGGCGACAACACGCGCCGCCTGCTCGGCTCGGGCTCGGGCTTCTTCCCGACCTTCAACCGCAACAAGAAGAGCATCGCGCTCGACCTGAAGAAGCCCGAGGGCGTGGAGGCCGCGCTGCGCCTCATCGCCACCGCCGACATCGTCAGCGAGAACTTCAAGCCCGGCACCATGAAGAAGCTGGGGCTCGACTACGACACGCTCAGCAAGCTGAATCCGCGCCTCGTCTATGTGAGCCACAAGGGCTTCTTGCCCGGGCCGTACGACCACCGCACCGCGCTCGATGAGGTGGTGCAGATGATGGGCGGCCTTGCCTACATGACCGGCCGCTCGGGCGACCCGCTGCGCGCCGGCACCAGCGTGAACGACATCATGGGCGGCATGTTCGGCGCCATTGGCGCAATGGCCGCGCTGCGCCAGCGCAACCTCACCGGCAAGGGCTGCGAAGTGCAGTCCGCGCTGTTCGAGAACAACGTGTTCCTGGTCGCGCAGCACATGATGCAGTTCGCCGCCACCGGCAAGGCGGCCGACCCGATGCCCAGCCGCATATCTGCCTGGGCCGTGTACGACGTGTTCACCGTGAAAGACGGCGAGCAGATCTTCCTGGCGGCCGTGAGCGACAAGCAGTGGGCCATCTTCTGCAAGGCCTTCGGCCTGGAAGACATGCTGGCCGACCCGCGCCTGAAGACCAACAACGACCGCGTGCTGGCGCGCGAATGGATGATGCCCATCCTGCGCTCGCACCTCGCGAACCACAGCGCGGCCGAGCTCAGTGCGGTGTTCGAGCAGAACGAGCTGCCCTTCGCGCCCATCACCAAGCCGCAGGAGCTGTTCGACGACCCGCACCTGAACGCCACTGGTGGCCTCGCGCCGGTGCGCATGAACGACGGCAGCACGGCCAAGGTGCCGCTGATGCCGTTCACGCTGGGCGGCGAACGACCCGGAATCAGGCTGCAGCCGCCGCACATCGGCGAGCACAGCCGCGAACTGCTGAAAGAAGTGGGCTACAGCGACGAAGAAATCGCCGCGCTCGAAACACAACACATCACCCTCGGAGACTGACCCCATGTTTTTCATCACACGGCGCGCCTTGCTGGCGTGCGCCGCGGCCGCCGCATGCCTGAACGCCGCTCCCGCCCTTGCCGACACGGCCTGGCCCGACAAGCCCGTGCGTCTCGTCGTGCCCTACACGCCCGGCGGCGCCACCGACATCGTGGCGCGCCTTGTCGCGCAGAAGCTCGTCGACGACACGAAGTGGACCTTCATCGTCGACAACCGCGCGGGCGGCAACGGCAACATCGGCATGGACGTGGTGGCCAAGGCCAAGCCCGACGGCTACACCGTCGGCCTCGGCCAGACCGCCAACCTCGCGATCAACCCGACGCTGTTCCCCAAGATGCCCTACGACGCGCTGAAGGATCTGGTGCCGGTGTCGGTCGTGGCCTCGCAGCCCGTGGTGCTGGTGGTGCGCGCGGACGCGCCGTACAAGTCGCTGGCCGAGCTGATCGCGGCCGCCAAGGCCAAGCCCGGCGAGATCAAGCAGGCGCTCGCCGGTACCGGCACGCTGGGCCACATGGCCGGCGAGGTGCTCGCAAAGCGCGCGGGCTTCCAGGTGCTCAACGTGCCGTACAAAGGCGCCGCGCCCGCCATCACCGACCTGCTCGGCGGCCAGACCGACTACATGTTCGCCACGCCGCAGGGCGCGCTCGCGATGGTGAAGGGCGGCAAGCTGCGCGCGCTGGCCGTCACCTCGGCCAAGCGCCTGCCCGTGATGCCCGAGGTGCCGACCGTGGGCGAGAGCTACAAGGGCTTCGAGGCGGTGGACTGGAAGGCGCTCGTGGTGCCGGCCGGCACGCCCGCCGACATCGTGAAGAAGCTCAACGCCGCCGTCGACAAGGCGCTGGCCAAGCCCGCGACCATTTCGCAGCTGCTGGCCGAAGGCAGCACGCCCGTAGGCGGCAGTCCGGAGCAGGCGGCGCAGTACGTCAAGGCCGAGCATGCGCGCTGGGGCGCGGCGGTGCGCGAGGCGGGCGTGCGGCCCGAATAGGCGCCCTCCAACTAACCAACAAACAGGCGGGCGATATAGTTTCCGCCCCATGGACCGCCTCAAGCAGCTCGAATCCTTCGTCTCGGTCGCGACCCGCGGCGGGCTCACGGCCGCGGCCAAGGCCGAGGGCGTGGCGCCCGCGATCATGGGGCGCCGGCTCGATGCGCTCGAAGAGCGCCTGGGCGTCAAGCTGCTGGTACGCACCACGCGCCGCATCACGCTCACGCACGAAGGCAGCGCATTCCTCGAAGACTGCCAGCGCCTTCTGGCCGAGTTCGCAAACGCCGAAGCCAGCGTGAGCGCCGGCGGGATCAAGGCCAGCGGCCATCTGCGCGTGACGGCGCCAGCGGGCTTCGGCCGTAGACACGTCGCGCCGCTGGTGCCGCGCTTTCATGCGCTGCACCCTGAAGTGACGATCTCGCTGAACCTCAGCGACCGCGTGGTCGACGTCACCGGCGAGAGCTTCGATTGCGCGGTACGCGTAGGCGACCTGCCCGATTCATCGCTCGTGAGCGTGCGGCTCGCCGACAACCGCCGCCGCTGCGTGGCCACGCCCGAGTTCGTGCGCCGCCACGGCATGCCCAAGCACCCGGGCGAACTCTCGCGCTTTGCCTGCCTCACGCTGTCGAGCGACGCCTCGCAGACGCGCGGCTGGGCCTTTCGCATCGTCAACGAGGAAGGCAACCAGGAGCTGATCCACCTGCGCCCCAGCGGCCCGCTCGATTGCTCCGACGGCCAAGTGCTACACGACTGGTGCCTGGCCGGCCACGGCATCGCCTGGCGCAGTACCTGGGAGGTCGAGGCCGAGATCGATGCCGGCCTGCTCGTGCCCCTGCTCGACGAGTTCGCCGCGCCGCCCAACGGCATCTACGCGGTGTTCGCGGGCGCCAAGCACCTGCCGCTGCGGGTGCGACTGTGGCTTGATTTCCTCAAGGAGCAATACGGGAACCCGGAATTCTGGGGTGGAAGGGCCTGAGGCGCATCGGCGGCGTCACAATCTGTTTGCATTTGCAACCCCACTCGGAAGAAAGCCATCGATGACGCTCGAAGCCATCCTCGCGTATCTGCACTTGCTCGCCATCCTGACGATGGTGGTGTTCATTTCCAGCGAAGCGGCGCTATGCCGCGTGCAGTGGCTCAATGCCGCGGTGGTCGAGCGGCTGGCCAAGGTCGACATGGTCTACGGCATTGCCGCCATCGCGGTGCTCGCCACGGGCATCGCGCGCACCTGGTGGGGCGTGAAGGGCACGGCCTGGTATTGGACCAACCCGCTGCTGCACGTGAAGCTGGGGCTCTTCATCATCGTGGGCGTGCTCTCGATCTTCCCGACGCTCACCTACTTCCGCTGGCGCAAGACGCTGCGCGCCACCGGCAAGCTGCCGGCCGAGGCCGACATCAAGAAAACGCGCAAGCTGGTGATGGTGCAGGCGCACCTGATCGCGCTCATTCCGCTGGTGGCGGTGTTCCTGGCACGCGGCTTCGGCAAGTAAGCCCGGCATGGGACACCCCGGCATCCAGCTTCTGTTTGCCGGAACCATCTTCAGTAGCGCGTTCCTGCTGTTCCTGGTCCAGCCGCTGATCGCGAAGCAGATCCTTCCGTGGTTCGGCGGCTCGGCCGCGGTGTGGTCGATCTGCATGGTGTTCTTCCAGGTGGTGCTGCTCGCGGGGTACGCGTATTCCGACTGGGTCACGCGCCATCTGCGCATGCGGGCGCAGGCCGTGCTGCACGTGGCGCTGCTGCTCGCGAGCCTGGCGTTTCTTCCGATCGTGGTGGGCGCGAACTGGAAGCCGACGGGCACTGAAGACCCGGCCTGGCGCATCCTGGGGCTGCTGTTCGGCACCATCGGCCTGCCGTACTTCCTGCTCTCGACCACCGGGCCGCTGGTGCAGTCGTGGGTGGCGCGCACGCCTTGGGGCGCGCAGGTGTACCGATACTTCTCGCTGTCGAACCTGGCGTCGCTGCTGTCGCTGCTGAGCTATCCGGTGCTGATCGAGCCGCGCAGTACGCTGCTGCAGCAGGCGCACGGATGGTCGTGGGGCTATGCCGCGTTCGTGGTGCTGTGTGCCGGCACGACGCTGTACATGGCGCGGCGATTGACGGCCGAGACAGTGCCGCAGCCGTCGTCTCCGGGCCAGGCCGCCCAAGCCGTCGTGGAGGACAAGCCGCCGCGCCTCGCCGACTATCTCCTGTGGCTCGCGCTGCCGGCGCTGGCGTCGTGGCTGCTGCTGGCCGTGACGAACCACATCACCCAGAACGTTGCCGCGGTGCCGTTCCTGTGGGTGCTGCCGCTGTCGCTGTACCTGCTGACTTTCGTCCTGTGCTTCGAGAGCGACCGCTGGTACAGGCGCGGCGTGTTCCTGCCGCTGGCGGCTGTCATGCTGCTGCTGTGCGCTTTCGGCCTGCAGCACCACATCGGCGCCGAGGTCCGCATTGCGCTGCCGCTGTATGTGTCGGGGCTGTTCGTGCTGTGCATGTTCCTGCACGGCGAAACCGCGAAGCTGCGGCCGGGGCCGCGCTACCTCACGCGCTTCTATCTGATGATGTCGCTCGGCGGGGCGCTGGGCGGGGTGACGGTCGGGCTGGTCGCGCCGCATGTGCTGGTGGCGTACTACGAGCTGGGGCTCGGCCTGATGCTGACCGCGCTGGCGGCTGCGGCCGTGCTGCGCCAGCGGGTGTGGCTGCGGGTCTGCTGCGTGGTGCTGGCCGCCTGCTGCACGCTCTTTTTGCTGCTGCAGGTCGGCAGCGACCGGTCGGGCGCGCGCAGCCTGCAGCGTAATTTCTATGGGGCGCTGCTGGTTTACGACACGACGGGCGATCCGCCATCAGACAACGTGCGCCAGCTGGCGCACGGGTCGATCAAGCACGGCTCGCAGTTCCTGGACCCGGAGCGCCGGCACGAGCCCACCACCTACTACGGCGAAACCTCCGGCATCGGCCGCACGATCGACTCCGCGCCTGCCGCACCGCGTCGCGTGGGCCTGATCGGGCTGGGTGCCGGCACGCTCGCGACCTATGGCCGCAGCGGCGACGTCTACCGCTTCTACGAGATCAATCCGCAGGTGTTCGCGCTGGCGGACAAGGAGTTCAGCTTCCTGCGCGACAGCGAGGCGCGCATCGAACGGGTGCTCGGCGATGCCCGGCTGGCGCTGGAGCGAGAGCCGGCGCAGGGTTTCGATGTGCTCGCGGTCGACGCCTTTTCAGGGGATTCGGTGCCGGTGCACCTTCTCACGGCCGAGGCGATGGACGTCTACCTGCGGCACATGAAGCCCGACGGCGTGATCGCCTTTCACGTGACCAACCGGTTCCTGGCGCTCGCGCCCGTGATCGCCAAGGTGGCCGAGGCCCGGGGACTGCACGCGGTGCTGGTGCACGACGAAGCCGAGCAATCCGATTGGCTGCACCGCACCGACTGGGTGCTGGTCGCGCGCGATCCGCAGGTGCTGGCGCGCGAGTTGATACGGGAGGCCGCGACGCCGATCGCCACGAAGCCGGGGCAGCGGCCCTGGACCGACGACTTCAACAACCTGCTGGGTGTGCTGAAGTAGCGTGGAGCATTGGCGTGGCCAAGAAAAAGGCCCGCACGCGGCGGGCCTCTTTTCACAATTGTCAGTGCAGCGTGGCTTCAGGCCTTGGCGTCTTTCTCGCACTTCTTCATGAAGCTGTTCTTGGCGGCGCCGGCCAGTGCCTTGCCGTTCTTGTCGACGGCCTTGGCGGCGCAGGCGGGAGCCGCTGCAGCCTTGGTGTCTTTCTCGCACTTCTTGATGGAGCTGGCCTTGGCCGCGCCAGCGAGGGCCTTGCCATTCTTGTCCACAGCCTTGGATTCGCAGCTTGCGCCAGCGGCGGCGGGTGCAGCAGCGGCGGCGGGGGCTGGTGCCGGGGTGGCGGCCTTGTCTTGAGCCTGTGCGGCGCCGAAGGAAAGGCAGGCGCCGAGTGCGAGCAGGGAAAGGAGCTTCTTCATGGTGATGTGTCCTTGCAAGGTTGGGTTGTGACAGGAGCCCCGCCTCGGGGCCGACCATCCTAACGGGCCAAGCCAACAATCGGATGACCATCGTCAACTGCACCCGGGTTTGCCCCCGGTAAAATTCCCGGATGCTATTGGTCAAACAGGAGCTGCTCGCGGCGCTCGCGAACACGCTCGAATCCTTCTCGCCCGGCGCTGGCTCCAAAGCCGCGTTCGAGTCGCCCAAGGTGGCTGCGCATGGCGATTTCGCCAGCACGGCCGCCATGCAGCTCGCCAAACCGCTGGGGCGCAAGCCTCGCGAACTGGCCGAGCAACTGAGCGCTGCGCTGCTCGCCACCCCCGCTTTCGGCCAATGGGTCGAGGCGATCGAGATCGCCGGGCCCGGCTTTCTCAACATCCGACTGAAGACGACGGCCAAGCAGCAGATCGTGCGCGAGGTGCTGTCGGCCGGGAATACTTTCGGGCAGCAACCCGCCACCGGCGAAAAGGTGCTGGTCGAGTTCGTCTCGGCCAACCCGACCGGCCCGCTGCACGTCGGCCACGGCCGTCAGGCGGCGCTGGGCGACGCCATCTGCAACCTGCGCGCCTCGCAGGGCGAAAGCGTCTGGCGCGAGTACTACTACAACGACGCCGGCGTGCAGATCCAGACGCTGGCCACCAGCACGCAACTGCGCGCCCGCGGTTTCAAGCCCGGCGACGCCGAATGGCCCAGCGGCGAAAAGGCACCGGCCTACAACGGCGACTACATCGCCGACATTGCCGAAGACTTCAAGGCGAAGAAGACCGTCAAGTCGGAAGACCGCGAAGTCACCGCCAGCGGCGACATCGAGGACATCGACGCGATCCGCGCGTTCGCCGTGGCCTACCTGCGCCGAGAGCAAGACCTGGATCTGCAGGCCTTCCGCGTCCACTTCGACCAGTACTACCTGGAGTCCAGCCTCTACACCAGCGGCCGCGTCGAAGCTGCCGTGCAGAAGCTCGTGGCTGCCGGCAAGACCTACGAACAGGACGGCGCACTGTGGCTGAAGTCGACCGACTACGGCGACGACAAGGACCGCGTGATGAAGAAGCAGGACGGCACGTACACGTACTTCGTGCCCGACGTCGCGTATCACATCGCCAAGTGGGAGCGGGGCTTCCACAAGGTCATCAACATCCAGGGCACCGACCACCACGGCACCATCGCGCGCGTGCGCGCCGGCCTGCAGGCGGCGGGTGAAGGCATTCCCGAGGGCTACCCCGACTACGTGCTGCACACCATGGTGCGCGTCATGAAGGGCGGCGAAGAGGTCAAGATCAGCAAGCGCGCCGGCAGCTACGTCACGCTGCGCGACCTGATCGAGTGGACCAGCACCGACGCCATCCGCTTTTTCCTGCTCAGCCGCAAGCCCGACACCGAATACACCTTCGACGTCGACCTCGCGGTGACGAAAAACAACGACAACCCGGTTTATTACGTGCAGTACGCGCATGCGCGCATCTGCTCGGTGCTGGCCGGCTGGGGCGGCGACGCTGCCACGCTGAAAGACGTCGACCTGTCGCCGCTCGAAAGCCCGGCCGCCCAGGCGCTGATGCTGCTGCTGGCCAAGTACCCGGCCATGCTGACGGCCGCGTCGAAGGACTTCGCCCCGCACGACGTCACGTTCTACCTGCGCGAGCTGGCCGCCAGCTACCACAGCTACTACGACGCCGAGCGCATCCTGGTCGACGACGAAAAGGTCAAGCTGGCCCGCCTGGCGCTGGTCGCCGCGACCGCGCAGGTGCTGCACAATGGCCTCGCGATTCTCGGCGTCAGTGCGCCGAGCAAGATGTGAACCTCCCCTCACCATGAAGAAGACAACCAGACAACGCGGCAACATCGTCATCGGCCTGATCATCGGGCTGGTGCTCGGCCTGGGCGTCGCGCTGGGCATCGCGGTCTACGTGACCAAGGTGCCGATCCCGTTCGTGACCAAGACGCAGCGCGGCGGCGCCGAGCAGGACGAGGCCGAGGCCCGCAAGAACCGCGACTGGGACCCGAACGCGCCGTTGGCCGGCAAGGCAGGCGCCGCCAAGCCGGCGCCCGCACCCACCGGCCCGGTCAACCCCGTCACCGGCGAGCCGGCCACCACGGCCGTGGCCCCTGCCACCGCCCCACCCACGACTGCACCGCCGGTCCCCGTGGTTGTGGCGCCCAAGCCGCCGCGCCCTGCGCCGGTACCGGCCGAAGCCAACGCACTGCCGCCGTCGAACGATCCGCTGGGCGACCTGGCCCGGGCGCGCTCGGGCGGTGGCTCCAGCTCCGGCAGCACGACCACAGCGTCGGCCGCACCCAGCAGCAACAGCAATGCCGGCAGCAGCAGTTCGGGCCCCGATCCGTTCATGTACTTCGTGCAGGCCGGCGCCTTCCGCACCACCGACGATGCCGAGGCGCAGCGCGCCAAGCTGTCGCTGATGGGCGTCGAGGCCAAGGTCACCGAGCGCGAGCAGGCGGGCCGCACCGTCTACCGCGTGCGCGCCGGCCCCTTCAACAAGAAGGACGACGCCGACCGCCTCAAGGAGCGGCTCGACGGCGGCGGCATGGATTCGGCGCTGGTTCGCGTGCAGCGCTGACCCGGCAGCCGACGCAAATAGCCCCTAAGCTTCGCCGCGCGGCGTTTGCCGCCACCATCCACTGCCTCGGGCGCGCTGGACACGGGGGAACTCCCCGCCGCGCGCCGGCTCAGTCTGCCGTAACAACTGGAGAGCTCTTTCAATGAAACGTCGTGACTTTTCGCTGGCCGCCACTTCGCTCGGGCTGCTGTCCCTGGCCGCCAACCCGGCCCACGCCCAGGCGCGCGCGCCCAAGGCCGGCACCGAGTACCTGGTGCTCGACAAGCGCGTGCCGGTCGACGCGCCCGCCGGCAAGATCGAGGTGGTCGAGTTTTTCTCGTACAACTGCCCGCATTGCAACGACTTCGAGCCGGCGCTGGAAGCCTGGATCAAGACCGTGCCCAAGGAAGTCGCCTTCCGCCGCATCCCTGTGCCTTTCGTGGGCAACGACGTCGAAGCCAAGCAGCGCCTGTACTACGCGCTCGAGGCCATGGGCAAGGTCGACGAATATCAGCCGAAGGTGTTCAACGCGATCCACGCGCAGCGCCAGAACGTGAACGGCGACGCCAACATCATTGCCTGGGCCGCCGCGAACGGCCTGGACGGCGCCAAGTTCAAGGAAGTCTTCACCTCGTTCGGCGTGGCCAGCAAGGCCAAGCGCGCCTCGCAAATGACCGACGCCTACAAGGTGGCTGGCGTGCCGGCAATGGCCGTGGCCGGCCGCTGGTATGTGGACGGCGAAACCGCCGGCAACATGACCAAAGTGCTTCAGGTCGTGAACTACTTGATCGGCGAAGCAAAGAAGGGCTGACCCCCCCAAGATCGCGGACCGGCGGAGCCGGTTCCGCGGTGTTCCTGAGAGGAATCCAGGAAGAAAGTCAAGCCCGCATCGGCGGGCTTTTTCATCTGTGCGTGCGGGGCTGACGCAATCAGCCGCATACAATGCCGAGCAAGTTTCGTGCCTCTATGACATTGCACTCTCACCCCACCACTCCCTTCTTCCGTCGCATCGGCCGCCTGGCTGTCGGCGCGCTGTTGCTGGCCGGCCTTGCCTCGGGCGCACTGGCCGAAACCGCCGACCGCACCAAGCCGATGAACATCGAGTCGGACTCGATGCGTTACGACGACCTGAAGCAGACCAGCGTGTTCACCGGTAACGTGCTCGTTACGAAGGGCACGATCATCATCCGTGGCGCACGCATGGATGTACGCCAGGACCCCGAGGGCTACCAGTACGGCGTGGTCACGGCGGCTCCGGGCAAGCGGGCCTACTACAAGCAGAAGCGCAACGCGCCCGACGAGTGGATCGAGGGCGAATCGGAAGTCATCGAGTACGACAGCCGTGCCGACAACGTCAAGTTCATCCGCAACGCCACCATGCGCCGCCTGCTCGGCGCCACGCCGAACGACGAAAGCCAGGGCGCGCTGATCGTCTACGACCAGAGCAACGACACCTACACGGTCAACGGTTCCACCGTGCCGCCGAACACCGCCGTCAACGCGTCCACCCCGGGCGGGCGCGTCAAGACCATCCTGACCCCCAAGGCCGCCACCGCACCGGCGGCCGGTGCCTCGGCCCCGGCCGGTGCGAAGGCGGCGCCGCCGGCGCCCACGCCCGCACCCGGCAAGGGCCTGCGCCCGAGCACCACGCTCAGTGACCAGGGAGAAACCCGCAAGTGATCGAAACCGCTGGAACGCAGGACGCCAACGGCGCACCGGGCAGCCGCCTGATCGCGCGCGGCCTGAAGAAGAGCTATGGCAGCCGCACGGTCGTGAAAGACGTCTCGCTCGACGTGCAGAAGGGCGAAGTCGTCGGGCTGCTCGGGCCGAACGGCGCGGGCAAGACCACCTCGTTCTACATGATCGTGGGGCTGGTGCGCGCCGACGCGGGCGACATCAGCATCGACGGCGAGCCCATCGCCCACATGCCCATTCACCGCCGCGCCCGCATGGGCCTGAGCTACCTGCCGCAGGAAGCCTCGATCTTCCGCAAGCTCACGGTCGAGGAAAACGTGCGCGCCGTGCTCGAGCTCCAGAGCGAGCCCGACGAGAACGGCAAGATGGCGCCGCTGTCGAAGCAGCACATGGACGAGCGCCTGGCCGAACTGCTGGCCGACCTGCGCGTCGACCACCTGCGCGATTCGCCCGCGCTCGCGCTGTCGGGCGGCGAGCGCCGCCGCGTCGAAATTGCGCGTGCGCTGGCCACGCAGCCGCGCTTCATCCTGCTGGACGAGCCCTTCGCCGGCATCGACCCGATCGCCGTGATCGAAATCCAGCGGATCATCAGTTTCCTGAAGGAGCGCGGCATCGGCGTGCTCATCACCGACCACAACGTGCGTGAAACGCTGGGCATCTGCGATCACGCTTTCATCATCAGCGACGGGCATGTGCTGGCACAAGGCACACCCTCGGAGATCGTCGACAACGCCGAGGTACGCAGGGTGTACTTGGGCGAACACTTCCGCATGTAAGGGCGGGGGCGGTTCCCATGAAGCAAGGGCTATCCCTTCGCGTTTCGCAGCATCTGGCGTTGACGCCACAGCTGCAGCAGTCGATCAGGCTGCTTCAACTCTCCACGCTCGAACTGAGCCAGGAGGTGGAGCAGATGCTCGACGAGAACCCGTTCCTCGAGCGCACGGCTGAAGAAGCGGCGCGCGAGGAATTCGGGCTCGACACGGCCGATGCCCCGGTGCCGCGCGACGACGGCGGCGATAGCGGCGACGGCGAGAGCGACTTCGCTTCCCCCGCCGCCAGCGCGTCCACTGCTTCCACCGAAACAAGCACCACCACCACGGCCGACACCGACGGCCCCGCCGCCGAAATCACCGAGCGCGAGCCCGACTGGGAAGGCGACGGCACCGTCGACATGGCGCCCGACGACAGCGAATGGGGCAGCGACGCGCCCGCGCGCCAGAACAACCTGGGTGATGACGAACGCGCCGACGCCACCGAACTCGCGCGCAGCCAGGAATCGCTGCAGTCCTTCCTGCACCGCCAGGCGCTGAGCCTGCGGCTGAACGAAAACGACAGCGCCGCGCTGCGCTTTCTCATCGAATCGCTCAACGACGACGGCTACCTCGAAGACTCGCTGCCCGCACTGGCCTCGGGCCTGGCCGGCGACGACAACGACCAGTTCGACGACCTCGTGCATCACTTTCAGGTGGCGCTCGGCCTGCTGCAGAGCCTGGAGCCGGCCGGCGTCGGCGCGCGCGACCTCGGCGAATGCCTGGGCATCCAGCTGCGCGCCCTGGCCCGCGAGGACGAGACCGACGAAGAAGAGCTGGTCCGCAAGATCGCCATTGCCATCTGCAAGCAGCCAATGGAGCTGCTCGCGCGCCGCGACTTCAAGCGCCTGGCCACGCTCACCCGCAGCAACGAGGAACTGGTGCGCTCGGCGCTGCAGATCATTGCGCGGCTCGAGCCCAAGCCGGGCCGGCGCTTCGTCGACGTCGAGCGCAACATCGTCATTCCCGACGTCATAGTCACCAAGACGGGCCGCGGCACCAACGTGAAGTTCCGCGTTATGCTGAACCCCGAGGTGATGCCGCGCCTGCGCGTGCACGACATCTACGCCGGCGCACTCAAGTCGCACAAGGGCGAAGGCAGCCAGGCGCTGTCGCAGCGGCTGCAGGAAGCGCGCTGGTTCATCAAGAACATCCAGCAGCGCTTCGACACCATCCTGCGCGTGAGCAACGCGATCGTCGAGCGGCAGAAGAGCTACTTCGTGCACGGCGAGCTTGCGATGCGTCCGCTGGTGCTGCGCGAGATCGCCGACGAGCTGGGCCTGCACGAATCGACCATCTCGCGCGTGACCACCGCCAAGTACATGGCCACGCCCTTCGGCACGGTCGAGCTCAAGTACTTCTTCGGCTCGGCGCTGGGCACCGAGACCGGCGGCAATGCATCGAGCACCGCGGTGCGCGCGCTGATCAAGCAGTTCGTCAGCTCGGAGAGCATCAAGAAGCCGCTGTCGGACAGCCAGATCTCCGAGATGCTGAAAGAGCAGGGCATCGAGTGCGCGCGTCGCACCGTGGCCAAGTACCGCGAGGCGCTGCGCATTGCGCCCGCCAACCTTCGCAAGGCCCTGTAGAAAGACGCCGATGACCCGTCGCCTGCTGTCGCTGTCGCGTTGTGGGCATTGGGTTTTCGTCATGGCGGCGGTCTTGCTGTTCGCAGGCTGCGCCACATTGCCCGACGAGGCACCGCGCCCGCCCACCAAGGCCATGACCGTGTCGGCCGACACCGCTCTCGGAAAGATCGCGCTGGCCTCGCAGCCCGACCCCGACCTGAGCGGCTTTCGCCTGATGCCCGGCGGCGACTTCGCCTTCGATACCCGCATCCAGCTGGCCCGCCGCGCGCAGCGCACGCTCGACGTGCAGTACTACCAGATCGAGAACGACGAGACCGGCCGCTACCTGATGCGCACCCTGCGCGATGCCGCACTGCGCGGCGTGCGCGTGCGGCTGTTGATGGACGACCTCTACACCTCCGGCGAGGACGAGCTGCTGCTCGGCCTCGCCGCCACGCCCAACGTGGAGCTGCGGCTGTTCAACCCGTTCCCGGCCGGGCGCGGCAGCCTGCTGAAGCGCTTCAGCGCCTCGCTCTTCGACTTCAGCCGCGTCAACCGCCGCATGCACAACAAGCTGTTCATTGCCGACGGCGCGATGGCGGTGGCGGGCGGGCGAAACATCGGCAACCAGTACTTCAGGCGCACCGCGGGCGAGAACTTCCTCGACCTCGACACCTTCGTCACCGGCGCGCTGATCCCGCGGCTGGGCAGCCTGTTCGACCAGTACTGGAACAGCATCTACGTGCGGCCGGTCCAGTCGGTGGTGGCCAGCGACCTGTCGCGCGAGGAACTGCAGAAGCGCTTCGACGTCGCCACCGGCCCCGACACCACGCCACCGCCGCCGCCGCCCGCGCCCAACGACCTGCTCGGCTACAGCCCGATGGCGGAAGACCTGAACGCCGGCAAGCTCGGCCTGATCTGGGCCACCGCAGAGGCCTACGCCGATTCGCCCGAGCGCGTGATCGGCAAGACCGCCTCCTACGGCGGCGTGCCGTTGCTGGACGTCGACAGCGTGCGCTACAACGTGGTCGAGCAGATGCGCCGCGCGCGCTCCGAGGTGACCATCGTCTCGCCCTACCTCATTCCGGGCGCCTCGGGGTTGGAGGTGATGCGCGAGATCCGGGGCCGCAACGTGAAGATCAGCGTGGTCACCAATTCGCTGGCCGCCACCGACGAGCCGCTGGTGCACACCGCCTACCGCCGCTACCGGCCCGACATGCTCAAGCTCGGCGCCGACCTCTACGAGCTGAGTTCCACCCGCACCCGGCGCAGCGTGCGACTCGGCCTGTTCGGCACTTCGGTAGGCAGGCTGCACGCCAAGTCGGCGGTGATCGACCGGCGCATTCTTTTCGTCGGCTCGATGAATTTCGACCCGCGCTCGGAGACGTACAACACCGAGATAGGCCTCTTCATTCGCAGCCCCGAGATGGCGCAGCAGGCGCTGAAGCTCATCGACGTGCTCAAGCAGCAGGGTGCGTACCGGCTGCGCTTTGCCGAGGGCAGCAACGAGTCGCGCATCGAATGGGTCAGCGACGATGCCGGCAAGCTCACCGTGCTGACCGAGGAGCCCGACTCCGGCTTCTGGGACCGGACCATGCTCGAGATTCTGGCGCCGCTGACGCCGGAGAGCCTGTTGTAGCGTAGGCCCTTCAGGTGCCGCGTACGGCCGACCACACGAGCCGCAGTCCCAGCAAGCCCATCACGCCGCCGGCTGCGCGGTCGATCCAGACCTTGTAGCGCAGGTAGGCCGAACGCGGCGCCGCCGAGGACAGTGCGAGAGCGACGATGGCGTACCACCCCGTCTCGATGCAGAAGATGACTGCCGGCACCGCCAGTGCCAGCACCAGCGGCACCTCGCGCGGCAGGAAGGCCGCGAAGATGCTGGCGTAGACCACGGCAGTCTTCGGGTTGCTGACCTGCGTGGCCAGGCCCAGCAGGAAGGTGTGGCCGCTGCGGCCCTGCTGGCGCGGCGAGGCGCCCGTTTCCTGCGTCACCGCCAGCGGCTGGCGCGCGCCGCTCCATATCCGGATGCTCAGGTAGACGAGGTAGGCGCCGCCCAGGCCCTTGATGGCCACGTACAGCGTCGGCACGGCCAGGAACGCCGCCTGCAGCCCGGCCAGCGCGGCGATCGCGAAGACCAGCCCGCCAGCGCCCATGCCCAACGCGGCAGCCAGTCCGTCGGCGCGAGAGCTCACGGCGGTGCGGGCCACCATCACGAAACTTGGGCCGGGGCTCATCGCGCCCACAGTCATGGCGCCGGCGATGCCGAGCAGGGAAAGGGTGGTGTCCATCATGGCCTTGCCTCCCGTGTCACTGCACGTTGACCGCTTCGACCTGCACCAGCAGCTTCACCTTGTTCTCGAAGCCGAAGTTCAGCCCCCAGGTGATGCCCCAGTCGCTGCGCTCCACCGTGGTCTCGAAGTCGCCGCCGCACACCTGGCGGTTGATCAGCGGGCTCAGGTAGCAGTTGAAGCGCACGGCCTTCAGCGTCACCGGTTTGGTCTGGCCCATCAGCGTGAGCGTGCCGGGCACGTCGACCACCTTGTCGCCGCTGAAGTCGATGCGCTCGGCCACGAAGCGGCCGGTCGGAAACTCCGCCACGTTGAAGAAGTCCTTGCTCTGCACGTGGCGGTTGAGCAGGTCGACGCCGGTGTTGATGGAGCTGATGTCCATCGTGATGTCGACCTTGCCGCTGGCGCCGGTGCCGTCGATCTGCACCGAGCCGTCCTTGGTGCTGAAGCGCCCGCGGTTGGTGGTGGTGCCGTAATGGCCCATTTCGTACATCACGAAGGTGTGCGTCGGGTCGACGACGTAGTTGGCGTTTTTCACCGGTCCGCCCGTGGGCTTTGCGGCCACGGCTGGCGCGAACCCCGATGGCTGTTGTTCCTGTGCGCTGGCACCGGTGAACGCGGCGGACGCCGACAGGGCCATGGCGAGAAGAAGCTTTTTCATGGCGGTGGTGGTGTGGATCATGAAAGAGAAAAACGGATGGAAGAAGGCGGATCGGCCAGGCGGTTCACAGCGGCCCGAGGCCCGCGAGCGTGAACTTGAAGCGCACCTGCACCTCGTTGCCGACCATCGATGTGTCGGTCCATTCGCCGTCGCCCACCTTGTAGTCGAGCCGCTGGATCGTAAAGCTTCCGGTGGCCACCGCGTAGTTGCCGCCGGCCGCTGCGATGCTGACGGGCACCGTCACGTACTTGGCCGTGCCCTTGATGGTGAGCTTGCCCGCCATCTCGAACTTGCCGTCGCCCAGCGCCTTGATGGCGCTCGACTGGAAGCTCGCCTGCGGGAAATGCGCGGCGTCGAACCACGACTGCTTGGGCAGCTCGGCATCGCTCATCGGAACGCCGAAGCCGGCGCTGGCCGTGTCGATCTGCAGCGCGACGCTGCCGCCCTCGGGTTTCTTCGGATCGAAGGCGACGTGTGCGTCGAACTTCTTGAACGTGCCTTCCACCGGCACGCCCATCTGCTTGGTGACGAAGACGATCTGGCTCTTGTCGGCGACGAGCTTCGCGGCCGCAGGCTCGGCGCCGGCCGGCAACGCGATGGCGAAGGCCAGCGCCGCGAGCGGCGGCAAGAGGCGGAAAAACAGGCGCTTCATCATCGAGCAGATTCCTTGCGTGGCCCCGGCCACATGCGTTTCAGAAGACCGTCGCGGTCGATCCAGTGGTGCTTGAGCACGGCAGCCACGTGCAGCAGCGTGACGCCCGCCAGCACGAAGGCGCAGTTGCGGTGCAGCGGCTGCAGCACCGCCTCGGCGAAGTCGTGGTCGACCGGCACGAAGTCGGGCAGCGGCAGCACGCCGAACCACGCGACCGGCATGCCCATGGCCGAGCTGTAGGCCCAGCCGGACAGCGGCACCGCGAAGAACAGCAGGTACATCAGCGTGTGGCTGATGCGGTAGCCGGCCAGCTGCAGCCGCGTCATGCCGGGCGGGAGCGCCGGCGGGCGGTGCCCCAGCCGCCACAGCAGCCGCAGCGCCGACAGCGCGAGGATCGTGACGCCCGCCCACTTGTGCCAGCTGTACACCTTCAGCCGCAGCGGCGAGAACGGCAGACCCGTCATGTAGAGCCCGACGCCGAACGAGCCGACGATCAGGGCCGCGAGCAGCCAGTGCAGCGCGATCGCGAGCGGGTCGTAGCGCGGGTTGCGTGGATCAGCGGCGAGGAGAGGGGGGGATGTGTCGGTGGACATCGAAGGCAGGGCTGGCGGCCTGTGCGCGGAGCATATATCGGAAGCCATGACAGCACAGCAGGGCCCGTGCCAGCCCGGTGGCCTCGGTCAGCTCCGCAGCTGCTGCTGCGCCTTCAGCAGCACGCCGCGCAGTTCGTCCGGCTGCACCGGCTTGCGCAGCGCATGCCAGCCGCGTTCGGCGGCCAGCCGCTGGGTGGCTTCGTTGATGTCGGCCGAAATCAGCGCGATCGCGAGCGACGGCTTCTGCCGCTGCAGCTTCTCGGCCAGCGCGATGCCGTCGAGCGCACCCGGCAGGCGGATGTCGCACAGCGCCGCGTCGAGCGCGCGCAGGTCGGCCAGCGCCAGCGCCTCGGCGGCGCTGGCATAGACGCGCGGCTCCACTTCCCATTGCAGCAGCAGGGCCGAGAGGCTGTCGGCCACCACCGTGTTGTCTTCCACCACCAGCACGGCGAGCCCGGGGCGCAGCGGCGTGCGCGTCGCCTCGTCGCCATCGTCCTGCGCCACGGCAGCGGGGCGCGCCGCCACCACCGCGCCTTCCGGCGCTGCAGGCAGTTCGAAGCTGAACACCGACCCTCGCCCCGGTGCCGAGCGCAGCGACACCTCAATGCCGAGTTGCGCCGCCAGCCGCCGCACGATCGCCAGGCCCAGCCCATGGCCGCGCTGCAGGTTGCGCTCGACGTTGCCGATCTGCTCGAAGTCGTTGAACACGCGCTGCTGCGCGTCGGCCGCGATGCCGATGCCGCTGTCGCGCACCTCCACGCGCCAGGCCCGGGCGGTGCCTCGTCGCCGCGCCCGCACCGCCAGCAGCACGCGCCCGCGCGGCGTGAACTTGACGGCGTTGTCGACCAGGTTGGCGAGCACGCGGCGCAGCGACACCGTGTCGCTCCAGGCGATTGCATCGTGCGGGCAGCGCACCAGCACGCGGCCGTCGCCCGCCTGGCGCGCCAGTTCCTGCAGCAGCGGCGCCAGCGCCACCGCCGCCGGGCGCAGCGGATCGACCGCGGCCTCGATGCGGCCGATTTCCAGCAGCTGGTTGGTCAGCCCTTCGAGCGCCTGCTGCGCCCGCGCCAGCGAGCCCACCGTGTGCTGCACCGCCTCCATGTCCGCGCCGTTGTTCAGCTGCTGGCGCAGCACCTCGGCCTGCAGGCCGATGGCCATCACCGGCTGGCGCAGGTCGTGGTTGGCGGCCGAGAAGAAGCGCAGCCGCTCGGCCTGCGCGTGTTCGGAGGCGCGCAGGCCGGCCAGTGCCTGTTCGCGCAGGTTGCGCTCGTTCAGCCGCAGGCCGATGTTCTCTTCGAGCTGGCGCGAGCGCTCGGCCACCAGCTTCCACATCATCGCGATCAGGCCGATGCCGATGACCGCCACGGCCATCATCACCGGCGCGCCCATCCAGAGGCCGGTGATGATGATCGGCGCCAGCAGCAGCGTGATGGCGAGCTGCGTGGCCGGCGTGTAGAACGACACCGAGAAAGCCGACGACAGCGTCATGCCCATCAGGATCAGGCCCAGCAGCAGCTGCAGGTCGGCGCTCGCCGGGTTGAACAGCAGCACCCCGGCCAGCCCGTGCGCCAGCTCCCAGATGGCTGTGCGCAGCGTGTGCGTGCGCTGCGCCTCGCGCAGCGTTTCGGGCGTGAAGGGCTCTGGCAGGCGCTGGGGGAAGAAGCCGCGCATCACCGTCACCCCCGTGACCAGCGCGATCCAGATCAGTGCGCGCGTCAGCGAGTACTGCCAGGCGAAGAGCGCCGCCACGCCGCAGTTCAGCAGGTACTGCACCAGCAGCACCGGTCCGATGGGCCGCACGGACAGCCGCAGCACCTCGCACTGGATCGCGAAGCGGTCGTCGCTGCTGTCGCTGGCGGCGGCCGGCGCGGTCGGTGATGCGGGGGTGGGGGTCATCGGCGAATCGACTATATAGAGAAGGCGCGTGACGCGGCGACAATGGAGTCCCCTAGTCGGGTTCCCCGATGGCCTAATTTCCGTGAACGATCTCTCCTTTTTCCTGCCTTGCGCCGCCGGCGTCGAGGAATTCCTCGCCCAGGAGGTGCACGCCCTGACCGGCCGCGTCGGGCAAGACCTGCTCACGTTGCGCGGCGGCGTGCGGGTGCGTGCCGACTGGCGCGACGCCTTGAAGCTCAACCTGCACTGCCGGCTCGCCCAACGCGTGCTGGTCGAACTGGCCCACGCGCCCTACCGCAGCGAGAACGACCTGTACGCCATTGCCAACGGCGTGGCCTGGGAGATCTGGTTCACCCCCAAACAGACCTTCAAGATCGAGACCACCGCCCAGCACAGCCCGCTGCAGAGCCTGAACTTCGCCACCCTGCGCATCAAGGACGCCATTGCCGACCGTTTCCGCGCCAAGGCCAACGGCGTGCGTCCGAGCATCGAGACCCAGTGGCCCGACTGCCGCGTGTTCGCCCACCTGACCACCGACACCTGCACGCTTTACATCGACACCTCGGGCGAACCGCTGTTCAAGCGCGGTTGGCGCCAGGACAAGGGCGACGCCCCGCTGAAGGAAACCCTGGCCGCCGCCATGCTGGCCGCCAGCGGCTGGTGGAACCCCGAGACCGGCGAGGTGTCGACCCAGCCGCTGTACGACCCCTGCTGCGGCAGCGGCACCATCGCCATCGAGGCGGCGCAGATCGCGCGCGGCATCGCGGCCGGGTCGCTGCGGCGCTTCGGCTTCGAGAAACTGCTGCCGTTCCAGGCGCACGTGTGGACGGTCATCAGGCAGGAGGCCGAGACGGCCGTGCGCGAGGGCAGCGTGGCGATCTTCGGCTCCGACGTGTCGCACCGCATGGTCGACTTTGCCGAACGCAACGCCGAGCGCGCCGGTGTGGCGCAGGCCATCGAGTTCCGCGGCGGCGACGCGCTGCAGCGCATGCCGCCGGCCGAGGGCGGCGTGATCATGCTCAACCCGCCGTACGGTGAGCGCATCGAGGTGGGCGGCGTGGCCGGCACGGGGCGCTCGGGTGCGCGCGAATCGGCGCAGACCTCAGGCGGTGAAGCAGGTGGCGAGGGCGACGGCGGCGAATTCTTCCCGCAGCTCGCCACCCACTGGAAGAAGAACTACGCCGGCTGGACTGCCTGGGTGCTCACGCCCGACCTGAAGCTGCCCAAGCAGATGCGCCTGAAGGAATCGCGCCGCGTGCCGATGTGGAACGGCCCGATCGAATGCCGGCTGTTCCGCTTCGACATGGTCGCGGGCTCAGCGCGGAAGTAGCTCGCCTTCGGGCTTGGGCTGCTGCTGCTGTTCCCTGGCTTCCTTGGGGCGAACGGCGCAGGCTGCGTTGATCGTTCGCGTGACGAGGTCGCGCGCGCCGGCCAGGGTCACGGTGCGCACGTCGCTCTCCTCGAAATGCCTCACCGCGACAGGCTCGCCGACGAAGTCCGGATGGCCGAAGTAGGTGGCGCTCACGTAGCGCGCGCTGCGGGCCTCGCAATCGACCTTGGCTCGGGCCTGGAAGGAGCGGAACCTGATGCCGTCGCGGCCCGTGCGGTCTTCCGGCAGGCTCATGCGCAGGCTCACGAGGCGGTTCGATCCATCCACCTCGACGCTGGTCGGCTCGACCTGCACATAGCTGCTGGTGGCGTCGCCGGGCGTGCCCGACAGCGTGAACCACTCGGCCCGGACACCCACGGAGGCGAGCAGGACGAGGCAGAGCAGCGGGAGACGTTTCATGAAAGAGGGCGGATGCTGTGATGAGGCAGGGCGCGCAAGCGCCCGGGAGCATTGTCGTCGGCCGAACCGACTCGGGCCTGACGCCGGCCCCGCATGGTGCAACATCGGCGATATCCCCCGCACATTCCATGACGTTGACAGAATCCTCCGCCCCCGTCGTCATCGACACCAACATTGCGCTCGACCTGCTGGTCTTCGAAGATCCGGCATGGGGCCCGCTGACCGCACGGCTTGCGGCAGGAGAACTGCGCTGGCTGGTTACGGCCGCCATGCGCACAGAACTCGAACGCGTGCTGGGCTATCCGCTGATTGCAAGGCGCATGGCGCAGCGGGAGCTACAGGTGCCGATGGTGCTGGCAGATTTCGACGCGCGGGTGCAGATGGTGGAAGGCATTCCGCCGCGCGCGCCCTGCGTGTGCAGCGATCCTGATGACCAGGTGTTCATCGACCTGGCCGTGGCGCATCGGGCGCTGCTGCTTAGCAAGGATCGGGCTGTGCTTTCGATGAAGAAGAGGCTGGCGCTGCGCGGGGTGGCGGTGCAGGCGGCGTTTGGGGCTTGATGCGTGCCATGAGATTGATCGCCCGCATCCTCTTCATCTTTGCTGGAGCGATTGCGCTCGGCTTTGTTTTCTACAAGCTTATTGGGCCTGTGGGCCATTGGTATGAGCTCAACTTCGCAAAGAACGATGATGATTTGGGCCGGGCGTACATGGTCGCGCTTGGCGTTCAACTCGCGGCATTGATGACGGGCGGCTCGCTGGGCGATTGGGTATTTCGCAAATGGCGGCAGACGCAACCCGATCTTCAATAGCTCATGTGAAGAGGGGGCATCTGGTGTCAGGTATCAATTGACAACTTTTCAGTCATCGCCACTTTTCGGGGCGGTGTTAGATTTTTCAGCAAGGCGAGGATGGTTGCGGCGAACGGGCGTCGCAGTCCCTTGCTTTTCCTGCGGCCTCGATGCCACCCCTTCAGCCTTTGCTATGACTGGAAATCATGCAGCCATCTTTTGCGACCCTTTGGGCGAATCATCCGACGATCAAGGGAGACGACGCCTTGCTGGACAAGGACGTCTACACGGATCAATGCGCCATCAACGTTGGTGCAGCATTCATTCGATCCAGTCTGAGCCTCGACAGCTTCCCAGGCGTTTATTCCTGGCAGAAGGACAAGCCGAAGTACCCGATCAGGGCGCAGGAATTGGCAAGCTGGCTGGATTCCGGCAAGTCCGGCCTAATGTTTCGCACCGAGAAATACACGGGAAAAGAGGGGTTCGAGAAAATCGCCAAGCGCACCGGAATCGTGTTCATCCAGAACTACTGGGGTGAAGGACGACAAGGCGACCACATCGACCTCTGGAATGGCTCACGGATGACGGAACTCATGTCATATTTCCGCGTTCAGTGGCATCTCTCTTGGGAAGGGGTCATCACTGACATGCGTCTAGCACAAGCCATTTGGTTTTGGCAGGTTCTATGAAAATCCTACTTCGCCTCATCTGCATCGTGCTTGGGGGATTGGCGCTTAGTTTTGTTGTGGCAAAGGGCGTGCTCGTACCTATTGGCCAGTGGTACGAAATGAACAAAGCTCAAAGCGAGAGCGATCTGACTCAAGCCTTTGCAATCGCCCTTGCCGTGCAGGCAATTTGCGCCATCGTGGGTGGTTGGTTAGGCGACTGGGTATTTCGCAAATGGCGGCAGAAGCGCCTTGACCGCCAACAGCTCCCGTAACGACGGCTGCTAGTTCTGCAGCCCGCCAGCAGGCGCCAGATACCACCGCCCCAGCAGCCGCGCCACCGCCCGCACCCGCTGCGTATCCCGCCCCCACCGCCGACTAGCCGGCAGCTTCTGCGCCCACTTCATGCGCCGCGCCGCATTCGCGATGCGCTCGCGGACCTCTTCGTTCACGCCGGCCAGTGCCGCGTGCCAGTGCTGCCCTGCAGCCTGCGGCGCCGCGGCTTCGAGCATCATGGCCGTCGAATGCAGGTAGCTCAGCCAGTCACGCGCCTGGCATTCCGCCAGCGTCATGACTTCGGCCGGGTCGTCCTCGAAATCGATGTAGCCGATCACGCCGTCGGGGCACTGCACGAGGTTGCGGTCGAAGGCCTGGCTCAGGTGCTGGCCTCGCACGTGCACGGCGGCGATGGCGACAAGGCCCTCGCGCCACACGGCGAGCAGCGCGGCGGGGCCTGCGGCGGCGGCTTGGTCGATCCGCTCCTGCAGCACGACCGTTGCACGGCCGCTTTCGCCCAGGTCTGATATCAGCAGGCCATCGGCCTGCTGCGCCAGCACCACCGGCACGCGCAGGCCGGCGGCGGCGAGCTGTTTCAGCCGACGCGCTTCGGTCGCGATGGCCGCTTCGCCGCCCGGGTTGGGCACTGGCTTGATGATGTCCAGCCGCGCCATGCGCGCGACCGCCGCCATCACGCGGTAGCCCCACTTGCCATGCCGGGGGCCGGCCTTCTTGAGCCACACGCGCTCGCTGCCGAGCCGGTGGCTGGCCACGTTCTTCTGCTGTTGCGGCAGGGTGGTGCGCAGGAATTCCGCGTAGTCGCTGGGCGCTGGCGGATTCGGGGAAAGCGCGTCGAGGGGCGCGGGCGCCGAAGCTGCGCCTTTGCGCGTTTGCAGGCGCGTGTTGGCGCCTCGTCTCAGTGGGTTCATGCGGCCAATGCAAAGCCCGCCACAAGCCCTTGCGGGCCCTGCGTCACGGGCTGGAAACTCTCTGCACTGGCCAGCGGCCAGTAGGTACGGAAAACATTGTGCTGCTCGTCGAGCGGGCCGAGCAGGGCGCCCGGCTGTACCTGCATCACCAGGTTGCTCAACAGGCGCACTTCGGTGTCTGAAATGCGGCGCACGATGTGGTGCGCGGTGATCTGCTGCGGATGGTCGAGCCCGGCGGCCTGCACCAGCTCTTGCAGCGCATGCAGCGTGCTGCGGTGGAAGTTGCGCACGCGGTCGGCCTTGGTGGGCACCACCAGCGCCTGCTGGCGCAGCGGGTCCTGCGTGGTCACGCCCGTGGGGCAATGGCCGGTGTGGCAGCTCTGCGCCTGGATGCAGCCCAGCGCCATCATGAAGCCGCGCGCGGCGTTGCACCAGTCGGCGCCCAGCGCCATCATGCGGGCCACGTCGAAGGCGGTGATCACCTTGGCGGCGCAGCCGATCTTGATGCGGTGGCGCAGGTTCACGCCCACCAGCGTGTTGTGCACCAGCAGCAGGCCTTCCTGCAGCGGCGCGCCCACGTGGTCGCTGAACTCGACCGGCGCCGCGCCGGTGCCGCCCTCGGCGCCGTCGACCACGATGAAGTCGGGCGTGATGCCGGTGGTCTGCATCGCCTTGACGATGCCGAACCATTCCCACGGATGGCCCAGGCAGAACTTGAAGCCGGTCGGCTTGCCGCCCGACAGTTCGCGCAGCCGCGCGACGAAATGCATCATCTCGGTCGGTGTGGAGAACGCGCTGTGCGAAGAGGGCGAGATGCAGTCCACGCCCACCGGCACGCCGCGCGCCGCCGCGATCTCGGGCGTGACCTTGGGCGCCGGCAGCACGCCGCCGTGCCCGGGCTTGGCGCCCTGGCTCAGCTTGATCTCGATCATCTTGACCTGCGGGTCGCGCGCGTTGGCGGTGAAGCGCTCTTCGTTGAAAGTGCCGTCGTCGTTGCGGCAGCCGAAGTAGCCCGAGCCAATCTCCCAGATCAGGTCGCCGCCGTGCACGCGGTGGTGCTGCGAGATCGAGCCCTCGCCGGTGTCGTGCGCAAAGCCGCCCATCTTCGCGCCCTTGTTGAGCGCGAGGATGGCGTTGGCCGACAGCGCGCCGAAGCTCATGGCCGAGATGTTGAACACGCTGGCGCTGTAGGGCTGCGTGCAGACCTGCGCCGGGTTGGCGCCCACCGGCTGCGGCGTGCCGCCGATCACGATGCGGAAATCGTGGTTCTCCAGCTTCGTCGGCTGCATCGAGTGGTTGATCCACTCGTAGCCCGCGATGGTCACGTTCAGCTGCGTGCCGAAGGGCCGGTTGTCGGGGTCGCCCTTGGCGCGCTGGTACACCAGCGAGCGCTGGGCGCGCGAGAAGGGCGCGGCTTCGGAGTCGCTCTCGATGAAGTACTGCCGCATCTCGGGCCGGATGAACTCCAGCAGAAAGCGCAGATGCCCGATGACCGGGTAGTTGCGCAGGATGGCGTGGCGGGCCTGCCGCAGGTCGTGCACGCCGGTACCTGTAAGTACCGCAAAGACTGCCACGCCGACCCAGGCCAGCCACAGGTGCGGCGACACCAGAACGAAGGCGAGGCAGGCCGCCAGACCGACCACGCACAGGGCGAAAGCGCTGTAGCGCGTCGGAAACGGAATAATCGTGGGCATAGAAATAGTCTCGACCGGAGCCTGCTGCATCATAGAGGGCTGCCCCGAACTTGCCATGACGACCATTCCCGACCCCATTTCGCCCCCAGAGGCCACCTCCGCAGCCCAGTCCCCCCTCGGCCCCGACGATTTCGACGCACTCGACCAGGCGCTCGACGCCATGCGCGAGCACGACGAGGAAATCCCCCAGTGGGAGTTCTGCGAAGGCTTCATGGCCGCGCTGATCTGCACCCGCCGGCCCATCATGCCGTCCGAATACTGGCCCGTGCTGCTGGGCGACAGCTTCTCGTCCGCGCAGCACATGGAGTTCGTCTGGAACTGGAAGCGCCGCTGGGTCGAGATCGAGGAAGGCCTCGACGCCCCCGTCGAAACCCTCGACGACGAACGCAGCTGGCAGCCCGAGGTGCTCGACACCCGCGGCGCCATCGCCTCGCTGCCTGAGGAAGAACGTGCCGAAGTGGCCGGCGAAGCGATTCCCTCCTTCGCGCAGGTCTGGGCGCTGGGCTTCATGTACGCGGTCGAGAACTGGCCCGAAGACTGGGCCACGCCGCGCGACAAAGATGCTGCGCGAATGCTCGACGACGCGCTCGACAACATCGTCGCCCTCACCGAGGACGACAACGCCAAGCCCACGCTGTCGATGTACAGCGACGACGCCCCACCCAGCGTGAGCCAGCAGCGGCTGGACGACTTCGGTGCCGCCATCTGGGCCGTTTACGACCTGCGCCAGCTCTGGAAGAGCCTGGGCCCGAAGGCCGAAACCATCCGCAAGCAGGCCGAGCCCGGCCGCAACGACCCGTGCCCCTGCGGCAGCGGAAAAAAATACAAGAAGTGCCACGGTGCCACCTAGCACCGGCACTGGCTCTGACAACGCACCCCTGACGCCGCGCGCGGCCTGGGTGATGGTCCTGGCGCTGTGCGCCGGGGTCGCGCTGAGCCAGGCCTTCCGCACGGTCGGCGCCATCATGGCGAGTCCGCTGCAGGCCGACTTTCATCTCTCCGCCCAGGCCCTCGGGATTTTCTCGGGGGCCTTTCACTTTGCGTTCGGTGCCATGCAGCTGTTCATGGGCATCGGCATCGACCTGCACGGCGTGCGCCGCACGGTGCTGGTGGCCTTTCCCGTTGCCATCGCGGGCGCGCTGCTGTCGGCGGTGTCATCCAGCTACCTCGTGCTGGTGGCGGGCCAGGCACTGATCGGCGTGGGCTGCGCGCCGGCCTTCCTGGTGTGCACGGTGTTCATCGCGCGGCACTTTCCTGCGGCGCGCTTCGCAACCGTGTCGGGCATGGTGCTGGCCGTCGGCGGCCTCGGCATGCTGGCGACCGGCACACCGCTGGCGTGGCTGGTGCAGGCCCATTCATGGCGCGCGGGCTTCCTGGTGCTGGCCGTGGCGGCCGCGCTGGCGTGGCTCGCGATCTGGTACTGGGTGCACGAGCCCGCCTCGGCCGTGCCGCAGGTCAAGGAGTCGATCCCCGAGGCGATCCGCCAGTTCGGCGCGCTGTTCGCCATGCCGCACACGCTGGGCATCATGGTGTTGGGGGCAGTCACCTACGCCGCCTTCATCTCGCTGCGCGGCCTGTGGCTCGGCCCGCTGATGATGGAGCGCCACGGCTACTCGCTGGTGCAGAGCGGCAACGTCGCGCTGGCGGTGTCGGTGATCTCGCTGTTCGGCGCGCCGCTCTTCGGCCGGCTCGACCGCGACGGCGCCGGGCGGCGCCGCTGGATCGTGATCTGCGCGCTCGGCTATGCGGGGCTCTTCGCGCTCATCGCGGTGCTGCACTCGGCCTGGCTCGACATCGCCGGCATGGTGCTGATCGGCGTGCTCTCGGGCTTCATCGTCTGGCAGTACGCCGACGTGCGCGGCGCCTACCCGGCCACGCTCACCGGCCGCGCGATGGCTGTGTTCACGATGGCGATGTTCCTCGGCGTGGCGCTCATGCAGTGGGGCACGGGCGTGGCCGCCTCGGTGGCGTCGGCGCATGGCGGCGATCCGCTGACGGCCGTGCTGGCCACCATTGCCGCGCTGCTGGTGCTGGGCATCGCGGCCTTCGCGTGGTTGCCCGCGCCGAAGGCCGATTCCGTCAGATCTTGAAGGCGCGCTGGATGTCCGGCCGCACCAGGTCTGCGTACTCGCGATGCTTGCGGATGTAGCCCGCGATGAACTGGCACACCGGAATCACATGCAGCCCCTTGGCGCGCGCCTCGTCGAGCACGTGCCTCGCGATGCCCGAGCCCACGCCCTTGCCCTCGTGCTCCGGCAGCACCTCGGTGTGCGTGAACATGATCGCGTCGGTCAGCAGGTTGTACTCGGCATAGGCCGCGAGCTTGGCATCCAGCGTGGCCTCGTAGCGGTGCTGGGCTTCGTTGTTGGAAAAGGTGAGGGCGGTGTTGTTGCTCATGGCTGGCGTGCAAGAAAAGTGGCGAGGTTGGCTGCGGCGGTGGCGCGCACCTTGTTGCGCAGGATGGGCGTCCAGCCGAGCAGCAGGCCCGGCGTGCCGAGCGCCTGGCGCGACCAGGTCCAGAACGGGAAGCTGTCGCGGTGCGTCGCGATCAGCCCCTCGGGCGTGAAGGTGAAGCGCGCGTCGATGCTGTTGTCGACGAGGCGGCCGGTGGCGCTGAAGCGGTAGTGCGCGTCCCAGTGGGCGCTGCCGGTGTTGTCGTCGGCCTTCACGTCGCGCCAGGTCAGGCGCCACACGTCGGCGCCCTTGGCCCGGGTGCCGCCTGCCAGCATGCGCCACATGCCGCCCACTTCGCGCCGCCCGCGCAGCGAAAAGGCCTCGTCGTCGAACACCGCGTCGCTCGCGTAGCAGGCCTCCATGGTGGCGGCGTCGAGCTTGGCGAACGCGCTGTAGAAACGCTCGATGGTCTGGGCATTGGTGGCTGCGGTCATGAGGCCTCTTGGTATGAATGGCGGGGGAGTCACAGCACCTGGGGAATGGTGCGGGCGAGGAAATCATAGACCGAGCGGATGCGCCGGTCGGTGCGCACCTCGCGGTGCACCGCCAGCCACACGGGCAGCACCGGCAGCTTGATCGAAGGCAGCACGCGCACCACTTCGCCGTCGGTGTGGGCCAATGACTCGCTCACGAAGCCGATGCCCATGCCCTGGCGCAGCGCCTCCCAGTACACGCTGACGTCGTCGGTGCGAAAGCAGAAATCTTCGCGCTTCAGGGGCGCGCCGAGCTGGGCGGAGCTGCGCAGGATGCTGTCGTCGCGGTCGTAGCCCAGCAGGTCGTGCCTGAGCAGGTCGGTGATCTGGCGCGGCGTGCCGCGGCGGCGCAGGTAGTCGCGCTGGGCGAAGGTGCCGAGCGCGAACCGGCCCACGCGCCGGGCGATCACCGAGCCGGTCTCGGGCGGGCTCATGCGCAGTGCGATATCGGCCTCGCGGCGCAGCAGGTTGCTGACCTCGTTGGTTGCCACCAGCTCGACCTGTATCTCGGGCAGCTCGCGCCGCATCTGGGCCAGCAGCGCCGGCAACAGGTGCCGCGCCGTGGCCTGGCTCGCCGAGATGCGCACCGTGCCGGCCAGCGCGGTGTTGGCGCCCGACACGCTGCGCGACAGCGCGAGCGCGCCGCTTTCCATGCTGCGCGCGGCCTGCGCGAGCCGCGTGGCCATTTCGGTCGGCCGCAGGCCCCGGCCGGTGCGCTCGAACAGCACCACGCCCAGTTGCGCTTCGAGCTCGGCGATGTGGCGGCCCAGCGTCGGCTGGCTCGCGCCCACGGCGCGCGCCGCTCCCAGCAGGCTGCCATGGTCGAGCGCGGCCAGAAACGCGCGCACCAGCCGCCAGTCGAAGCCCAGTTCCTTGTCGGGTTTCATCGGGTATTCAGTTTTGAATAGCAGTTATGGAAGCTTGACGCATTGTGAACTGCGGGCGCGCTTTCGATAATTCGCCCAATGGATGAGCGAAGAAACTTTGTCCGGCTGCTGGGAGGCGGCGTTGTCGTAGCGGCGGGTGCGGCCGCGTTGGCAGCCTGGTGGCTGAACTCCGACATGCCGGCGGCCGCGCTGGAGATATGGAACGGCCCCGGCAACGAGCCCGACGTGCGCAAGCGCGCCGTCGCCTATGCCGTCACCGCCCCCACCGCGTACAACTGCCAGCCCTGGCTGGTCGACCTGCGCGAGCCCGACGCCATCGTGGTCTATTGCGACCGCGAGCGCGTGCAGCCCGAGTCCGATCCTTTCGGCCGGCAGGTCGTCATCGGCCACGGCGCCTTCATCGAGCTGCTGGTGATGGCGCTCGCGCAGCAGGGCGTGCAGGCCAGCGTGCAGCTGTGGCCGCAGGGCGAGCTGATCGGCGAGCCGCGGCACTGGCCGCACATTCCGGTGGCGCGGCTGCGGCTGGCGGACGGCGGCGTGCCCGATCCGCTGTTCGCGCAGGTGCTGCGGCGACGCACGCCCAAGCAGCGCTTCGACCTCACGCGGCCGGTGTCGGCCGACATATTGCAGGGCCTCACCTCGGTGGTGCCGGCGGGCGGCATGGTGAGCTCGGCCGGCACGGTCGAGCTGGCGCGCGTGCTGCCCTTGCGCAGGCTCTGCGCGGCGGCTGCGCGCGTGGAGCTCGCCACGCCCGGCACCGCCATGGAAAACCTGCAGCTGCTGCGCATCGGCCCGCAGGAGATCCTCGAACACCGCGACGGCTTCTCGGTCAACGATCCGGCGCTGCGCATCGCCGTTGCGCTGGGGCAGTTCAGCCGCAGCACGCCCGCGCCCGAAGACAGCCCTTCATTCCGCCAGACCCTGCAGATGTTCGAGGACCAGGCCCAAACCGCGATGGGCTTCGTCTGGCTCAGCACGCGCGGCAACAGCCGCACCGAGCAGATCGCGGCGGGCCGCGCCCATGTGCGCCAGCAACTGCGCGCCACCGACCTGGGCCTGGGCATGCACCCGATGAGCCAGCCGCTCGAAGAGTTCGCGGAGATGGCGCCGTGCCGTGCGGTCGCGCACGACCTGCTGCTGGGCACCGCGCGGCCGGGCGACAGGCACAGCCCGACGGTGCAGATGATGTGCCGCCTCGGCTACCCGATGGCGCCGGTGCCCGCCGCGCCGCGCCGGCCGCTCGGCGATTTCATGACGGCCTGAAGGCCGGAGCCTGCCCGCGCGTTCAGCGCGAGAGCAACTCGACCAGCGTCTTCAGCGCGTGATGCACCGTGGCCGCGCGCACCGTGGCGCGGTCGCCGTCGAAGCGGCGGCGCTCGGTGCGCACGTCGCCGTCGACCGACCAGCCGAACCACACCGTGCCCACCGGCTTGTCGGGCGTGCCGCCGGTCGGACCCGCCACGCCGGTCACGGCCAGCGCCACGCGCGACGGCTGCGAATGTGCGATCGCGCCCGTGGCCATGGCGCGCGCCACCGGCTCGCTGACCGCGCCGTTCGCCGCGATCACCGTTGCGTCCACGCCCAGCAGCTCGGTCTTGGCTTCGTTGGAGTACGTGATGAAGCCGCGCTCGAACCACACGCTCGACCCCGCCAGCTCGGTGCAGGCCGCGCCGATCAGGCCGCCCGTGCAGCTTTCGGCAGTGGCCAGCATCCAGCCTTTTTTCTGCAGCAGGCCGGCCAGGGCCACGACCAGTTCGGGCGTGTCCTGGTCCGCGAGCGCCGTTATAGAGGAAGAGTCCATCGGGTTCACCATGCGCGCCAGAGTGCAATGACCAGCAGCGTGCAGAACGCCGCCACCAGGTCGTCGAGGATGATGCCGAAGCCCGCGCGCCACCAGCGCACCTGCACCGCATCGCGCTGCTTGAACAGCGCATCGGCCCAGGCCACCGGGCCGGGCTTGGCGGCATCGAAATAACGGAACAGCGCAAAGGCGACGGCCTGCGCGAAGAGGCCGGCAGGCGTTACCAGCCAGAGCACGATCCAGAAGGCAATTACCTCGTCCCACACCACGGCGCCGGGGTCGGCCACGTTCATGTCGCGCGCGGCCACGGTGCAGGCCCACCAGCCGATGGGCAGCGAGGCCGCGATGATCCAGCCGATGGTCGCGGGCGTGAACCAAAGCTGCATCACCGCGAAAGCCACCCAGGCCCACAGCGTGCCCACGGTGCCGGGCGCGAAGGGCGACAGGCCCGAGCCAAAGCCCAGCGCGATGAAGTGCGCGGGGTGCGACAGCAGAAAGCGCAGCGTGGCGCGGCGCATCGGGGGTTGGGGCATGGCGCCGGTGGTCGTTGTGGACAAGGAAGAAGGAGAGGAAGAAGCGGCTTGCATCGGGGCAGAAGTGTCGCGCATCTGCGCCGGCACGGTTCGGCACAGTTTTATTTATCAAAGAGATAACTTGTTTAATTAACGCAGGCCGCCTACCATCCGGACTCCTTTCCAAGCTTCGTCTCCGCGCCATGTCTTCCTCTTCCGCCGCCCTGCGTCCTCCACCTGCCACCGCCGCCTGGAGCGAATTGTTCAGCGGCCGCAACGGCTGGCGCGCGCTGGCCCTGACGGGCGGCGTCGCGCTGCACGCCGTCAACGTGCACATCGTGACCACCGTGCTGCCGTCGGTGGTGCGCGAAATCGGCGGGCTCGATTGGTACGCCTGGAGCACCACGCTCTTCGTGGTCGGCTCGATCCTCGGCGCCACGCTGTCGGTGCGGCTGCTCGCCGTGCTCGGCCCGCGCGGCGCGTGCCTGGCGGCGCTGGCGGTGTTCAGCGCCGGCTCGATCGGCTGCGCGCTCGCGCCGGCCATGCCGTGGATGCTCGCGGGCCGCACGGTGCAGGGGCTGGGCGGCGGGCTGCTCGCGGCGCTGAGCTACGGGCTGATCCAGCTGGTGTTCGAGCAGCGGCTGTGGCCGCGCGCAGTGGCGCTGGTGTCCGGCATGTGGGGCGTCGCCACGCTGTGCGGGCCGGCCGTGGGCGGCCTGTTCGCACAGGCCGGGCACTGGCGCTGGGCCTTCTGGTTCCTGCTGCCGGTGGCGGCGGCGCAGGCGTTGCTGGTACTCGTGCAATTGCGGCCCTCGATGGGCGTGAAGCACGCGCGGCCCGACGTTCCACCGCGCGTGCCGGGCATGCAGATCGGCCTGCTCGCGCTGTCGGTACTGGTGATTGCGGCCAGCGGCTTGTGGCCCGAACTGCTCTGGCAGGCCGTCGGCGTCGCATTGGGCCTGGCCATCGGCTTCGCGGCCACGCGAATCGACAGCCGCGCCGCCGTGCGCGTGCTGCCGAGCGGCGCCTATTCGATGAGCGCGCCGCTGGGCGCCATCTACGCGAGCGTGGCGCTGCTGCTCATCGGCAGCACCACAGAGATCTTCGTGCCGTACTTCCTGCAGCTGCTGCACGGCCATTCGCCGCTGGCGGCGGGCTACCTCACGGCTGCGATGGCGGGTGGCTGGAGCGCGGGCTCGCTGCTGTCCTCGGGCCGCAGCGGCACGGGGGCCGACCGCATGCTGCGCGCCGGCCCGGTGATCTGCACGCTGGGGCTGGCGGCGCTGGCGTGGCTGCTGCCGTCGCCGGGGTTCTTCGGCGACGGCTTCGAGACCTTGCTGATAGCCATTGCGCTGGCGGCCGTGGGGCTTGGCGTGGGCATCGGCTGGCCGCACCTGATCACGCGCGTGATGTCGCTGGCGCCCAAGGGTGAGGAAGGCCTGGCCTCGGCCTCGATCACCACCGTGCAGCTCTACGGCATGGCTGTGGGCGCGGCGGTGGCGGGGCTGGTGGCGAATGCGGCGGGGCTCACCGTGCCGGGCGGCGTCGAAGGCGCGCGGTCGGCGGCCGTGTGGCTGTTCGCGAGCTTTGCGCTCGCGCCGGCCTTGGCGGTGTGGCTCGCGTACCGAGCTGTCGCACGGCGCGGCTGGTGAGCAGGGCGGCCGCGAAGGCTCAGGCCACCACGCCTTCCCACGCGAGCGCCCGCCGGCGCGCCCGCACCCGCAGGCCTTCGCCGCGCAGCAGGCCCACCAGGTCGTAGACCTCGGCCGGCAGGTGCGCGCCGCGCCAGGCCACGTGCTGGTCGGGGCGGCACAGCACGAGGCGGTGCGTGTAGGCCTTGGGCACGTCCTCGGTCTCGATGTCCAGCACCGTGAGCGGCATGCTGTAGGCGGCCGCGGCGCGTTCGAGCGGCCGCACGTCCACGCTGCGGTCGAAGCGCAGCATCGTGTAGCCCGGGCCGAAGGCGTCGTAGACCGAACGGCCGTCCGAAAGCCAGAAGTGCGGCGCGCGGCAGCCCGGCACGGTGGACGGCGTGAACTCGCCCATCGAGTAGGGCGGCGCCATGTGTTCGCCGTCCGCAATGATGATCGGCGAGCCGCTGTAGAAATAGCCGAAGTTCAGGCCGCCGCAGCAGAACTGCTGCACGTTCAGCTCGTAGGCCTCTCGTCCGATGTCGGCACGCAGCGCATCGCCGGCAGGGCCGGGTTCCTCGATGTTCGGCGGCACGGCGCGGCGCGCGCGGATCATCTTCTGCGCATGGTCCATCGCGAAGTTCGACACTTGCTCGGTGATCGGCTGGCGCTCGGCCTCGTAGGCGTCGAGGATGGCCTCGTCGCCCCAGCCCTGCACAACAGCACCCAGCAGCCACGAGAGGTTGAGCGCGTCGGCAATGCCCGCATTCATGCCGTAGCCCGCATAGGGCACCCACAGGTGCGCCGCGTCGCCCGCGAGGAACACGCGGCCCTCGCGGAAGCGGTTGGCTACGAGGCGGCGGCCGATCCAGTCTTCCTTGCTGATGATCTCGTACGTGAAATCGGGGCCCACGCCGAGGATTTCGCGCAGTGACTTGTCGCGGTCGACCGAGTCGAACTCGGGCTCCTCGGCATTCAGGTGGTTGTGCACCAGCCAGGTCTCGTGCCCGTCGATGGCGAACATCGTGCCGCAGCGGCGCGGGTTCATCGCGTAGTACGACCACGCCGGCTTGCCCGGAATCAGCGCGCGCAGTTGCGGCGCGCGGATGAAGGTCGACTGCACGCGCTGGATCACTGCCGTGCCTTCGAGCCTTGCGCCGATCTGCTTGCGCACGATGGAGGCGCCGCCATCGCAGCCCACCATGTAGCGGCATCGGATGCTGCGCGTCACGCCGCTGTCCATGTCGGTGGCAATCGCCGTCACGCCTTCATCGTCTTGCGTGAAGCCCGCGAACTGCGTGCGGTTCAGTAGCGTCACGCCCGGCAGCGCGGCCGTGTGCTTCAGCAGGATGGGCTCGAGGTAGATCTGGTTGATGCGATGCGGCGGCTCGGGCGTGGGCCACCACGCGTCGGGGCCCTCGGTCTCGGTGTAGCGGTCGCGCCGGCACGGAATCGGAATGCGCGTGAGCTCGGTGCCCGTCACGCTGGTGCGGAACACAACGTCGTTCGGGTAGTCCGCGGGCAGCCCCGCATCGCGCAGCTTCTGCGCCACGCCCAGGCGGCGGAACTGCTCCATGGTGCGTGAGGCCACGTGGTTGCACTTCACGTTCGGCGGCTCCGCGAAACGGCGCGTCTCGCAGATGACGACCGAGACGCCGCGCGAGGCGAGGTCCATCGCCAGCGTGAGGCCCACGGGGCCGGCGCCGACGATCATCACGTCCGCTTGCAGTGCTGCTGTGTGGTGGTCGGTCATGTTCGGAAGAGGGCGAAAGGGAGCGTGCCGTCAGTCGAGCCGGATGTGGGCGGTCTGGATCACCTTCGCCCACTTCTTCGTCTCGGATTGGATGTAGGCCTCGAAGGCCTCGGTCGAGCTCGGCGCAGGTTCCGCGCCGAGGTTGCGCATCGCGGCCTTGATCTGCTCGTCGGCGAGCGCGGCGTTGATCTCGGCGTTGAGCCGCGCGACGATGGGCGCGGGCGTGCCCGCAGGCGCCACCACGCCGAACCAGCCCGTGGAGTCGTAGCCGGGCAGGCCGGCCTCGGACACCGTGGGCACCTCGGGCAGCATCGGCACGCGCTGTGCGCTGGTCACCGCGAAGGCGATCAGCTTGCCCGCGCGGATCTGCTGCAGCGAAGCCTGCAGGTCGACCAGCGCGAGCTGGATCTGCCCCGCCATGGTGTCGAGCGCCGCGGGGCCCGAGCCGCGATAAGGCACTTCCACCAGCTTCACGTCGGCCATCTGCGCGAACAGCGCCGCCGACAGGTGCATGGCCGTGCCGTTGCCGCCATGGCCTATCGACAGCGTGCCCGGCTTCGCCTTCGCCAGCGCGATCAGCTCGCGCTGCGTGCGCGCAGGCAGGGAAGGGTGTCCTACGATCACGAAGGGCGTGGCCGCGACCATGCCCACGGGCTTGAAGTCCTTCACCGGGTCGAAGGGCATCTGCGCGTACAGGCTGGCGTTGGCGGTCAGCGCGCCGGCCGCGCCCAGCCCCAACGTGTAGCCGTCGGCCAGCGTCTTGGCCACCAGCGCGAGCCCCACGTTGCCGCCAGCGCCGGGCCGGTTGTCGACCACCAAGGGCTGGCCCAGCTTCTCGTTGAGCCGGGGCACCATCAGTCGCACCACCGCATCGGCGCTGCCGCCCGGCGGAAAGGTCACGATCATGCGGATGGGCCTGTTCGGGAAATCGCCGACTGTGGGTGATGGCGCAGGGGCCTGCGCGAAAGCCGAGCCGCCGGTCAATGCCGCGCCGACTGCGCCCAGCATGAGCTGCCTGCGAAGCGCGCTCTTCCCGTCGGCAAGAGGTACTGCCATCGAGGCTCCTTGAATGTGATCTGTCTTTTCAATGATTGAACGATGACAGCATTCATTCGTAAATCAAGAAATTTCTAATGAAATATCATCTTTGCTGATGAATACGAACTTCAGTCCTACGATCCGCCAGCTGCGTGCATTCCTCGCGGTCTACCAGCTGAAAAAGCTCAGCGCGGCGGCTCAGCGGCTGTTCGTTACCCAGTCTGCGGTGAGCATGCTGATCCGCCAGCTCGAGGACGGACTGGACACGCGCCTGTTCGATCGCACCACGCGTTCGCTCAAGGCCACGGCGGCGGCCGAGCAGATGATGGTCACGGTCGAGCGCATCCTGCGCGACGTCGATTCGCTCTCGGCCGACTTCCGCGAACTGGCCACGCTCGAACGCGGCCGCGTCACGCTGGCCATCACGCCCACGCTCTCGGCCTTGCTTCTGCCTGATGCCATGCGCGCGTTCAACGAGCAGCACCCCGGCGTGCGCGTGCTGGTGAACGACTGCGCGCCCGATCAGTTCATCTCGCGCATCCTCGGCGAACATGTCGATTTCGGCATCGGCACGCCCGAGCGGCCAGGCGCCGAGGTCGAGGTGCAGCGGCTCATGCGCGACCACCTCGCGCTGGTGTGCCGCGAAGACCACCCGCTGGCCAAGGCGCGGGTGGTGCGCTGGACCGACCTGGCGCGCCATCCCGTCATCACCGTGCGCCCGGGCTACGGCGTGCGCCCGCTCATCGATGGCACTGCGGCCGATGCGGGCGTGGCGCTTGATGTGGTGAACGAGGTTTCGTTCCTCTCCACCGCCATCTGGATGACGGCCGCCGGCATGGGCGCGTCGATCATGCCCTCGGCCTTTGCGCGCGCGGAGGCCAATCCCTCGCTCGTCATCAAGATACTGAGTTCGCCGCGCGTGGCGCGCGACATCTCGATCGTCACCAAGCGCGGCCACTCGCTCTCGGCCGCGGCGCGCGCCTTCATAGAGGCCCTGAAGCGCTCCCTATAATTTTTCGATCCACAACACACGGGAGGGCCAGTCCCCATGAGAACTTTCATTCAACGTCTCGGGGCCCTGTCGCTCCTGGTGGCCTTCAGCTTCGTGCTGGTGGCCTGCGGCAACAAGGAAGCCGAGCAGCGCAAGGCCTTCACCACCTTCCTGCAGACCCGCGTGCTCGACAAGCCCGGCCTGCGCGTGCCGGTGCCTAACGAGGAAGAGAAAACCTCGTTCGGCGACTACGCGAAGCACTACGCCGTGATCACCGACTTCAACGAAGGCATGAACAAGTCGGTGAGCCAGCCCATGACGCAGATCATGGCCAAAGGCGCGCTGCGTTCCATTGCCGACCTGCCGGCGCGCCGCGACGACCTCAAGGCCGCGAAGGACGGCCTGACCGCCTTGCGCACCGCGCTCGACCAGCAGACCGCCAAGGCCGATGCCGCGCATGCGCAGCTCAAGCAGCCCGACGACCTGAAGCAGGTCTACGACAAGGCCTTCGACAAGACCGTGACCGCGCCGGCCACCACCTTCAAGGAAGTGTTCCCCGCGCTCGACACGGTGTTCAACAGCGCGCTGGCCATCGGCGACTTCATGGAAAAGAACAAGTCGAAGATCCAGGTCGCGGGCTCTTCGGTCACCGTGACCGACCCGGCGGTGCAGGCCGAGCTCAACAAGATGCTGCAGCAACTCAACGGGCAGTCGGCAGCCATCAACGCCGCGCAGCAAAAAATGCAGGCCATGGTGCGCGGCTCCTGACCGGAGCGGCGCAACAACAAGAGCTCAGACGAAGTGGTCGAACGAGCCGAAGCGCTGTGACACCGGCGCACCGGTTGCATCGACGATGCGCAGGCCGACATCGGCCTCGATGCGGCCGATGCGCGTGACGCGCGTGACGCTGCCCAGTCCCGCTTGCGTGACCGCGTCGCGCGCAGAGGCGGGAGCGGTGAAGACCAGCTCGTAGTCGTCGCCGCCAGAGAGCGCGCAGGTGCGCAAAAGCTCGGTGCGCAGGCCGGGAGCCTCGGCAGCGATCAGGGCCGTCGCTGCATCGGCATCGAGCGTGGCGCCCACGCCGCTCGAACCGAGGATGTGGCCCAGGTCGCCGATCAACCCATCGCTCACATCCACCGCCGAAGAGGCGATGCCGCGCAAGGCCTGCCCCAGCGCCACGCGCGGCGTAGGCTGCTCCATGCGCATGCGCGTCGATTCGAAAGCCTCGGCCGACAGCGCGACCGTGCCGCGGAACACCTCCAGCGCCAGCCGCGCATCGCCCAGCGTGCCGCTCACCCAGATGTCGTCGCCCGCGCGCGCGCCCGAACGCAGTAGCGCAGCGCCGGCCGGCACTTCGCCGAACACCGTGATGCAGATGTTGAGAGGGCCGCGCGTGGTGTCGCCGCCCACCAGCTCGCAGCCATGCGCATCGGCCAGCGCGAACAGTCCGCGCGAGAAGCCTTCGAGCCAGGGCTCGTCGACGCCCGGCAGCGCCAGCGCGAGCGTGAAGGCCAGTGGCTTCGCGCCGCAGGCCGCCAGGTCGCTGAGGTTCACCGCCAGCGCCTTGTGGCCCAGCCGCGCCGGATCGACGGTGGAAAGAAAGTGCCGGCCCTCGACCAGCATGTCGGAAGACACGGCGAGCTGCATGCCAGCAGCGGGCGCAAGCAGCGCGCAGTCGTCGCCCACGCCCAGCGGGGAGCGTGTGGCGGGGCGCTTGAAGTAGCGCGTGATCAGGTCGAATTCACCCATATGGGGGGTGAGCATAAGGGCTGAGGCCGTGCTCAGGCCTGCCCGCGGAAGCGCAGCGACGCCTGCCGCACCACCTCGGCCAGCAGCCGCTCTTTGCCCTGCTTCTCGCGCAGCCAGCGTGCATCGTTGCGGTTGGCTTCCACGCTGGTTCGCAGTTCGCCCAGCGCCTGCGTGGCGTTGAGCGCCTCGCTGTGCCATTCGAGCTGGGTCATCGTCATCAGGATGTGGTCGCGCAGCGGCATGTGCTGGCCGGTAGCCGGGTCGACGTACACCGCGTCCAGCCCGAAGCGGCAGGCCTGGAAGCGGTTGTAGGTGTAGACGAGGTAGTCGTCTTCCGTCGGCTCGAAGGGCTGCTCCTGCAGGAACCACGCTGCCAGCGACTGCACGTAGCCCGCGAGCGCTGCGGCGCGCTCGACGGTGAGCGGCGTGTCGAACACGCGGATCTCGATGGTGCCGAACTCGGGCTTGGGGCGGATGTCCCAGTAGAAGTCTTTCATGCTGCGCACGACGCCGGTGCGAGTCATGCGCTCGAAATACGCCTCGAATTCCTTCCAGCTCAGTGTGAAAGGCGCGCGGCCCGACAGCGGAAAGGCGAACACCGAGTTCAGCCGCGCCGAGTCGAATTGAGTGTCCTGCCCCTGCACGAAGGGCGAAGACGCCGACAGTGCAATGAAGTGCGGGATGTAGCGCGACATGCGGTGCAGCATCAGCAGCGCCGCGTCCGCATCGGGGCAGCCGATGTGCACGTGCTGGCCGAAGATGGTGAACTGCTTGCTCAGGTAGCCGTACAGCTCCGACAGTTCGCGAAAGCGCGGTTTGTCATAGATGCGCCGCTCGTGCCACTGCTGGAACGCGTGCGTGCCGCCGCCCACCACCGCGATGTTGAGCTTGTCGGCATTGCGGATCAGCGCTTCGCGAATGGGCGACAGCTGCGTGATCACGTCCTGCGCCGAGTGGCAGATGTCGGTCGAGATCTCGATCATGCTGGACGTCATCTCGGGCACCACGCTGCCGGGCAGCGGGGTCTGCGCCATCAGGCGCAGCATGTCCTCGGCGTACGGTGCCAGGTCGTAGTCGTGCGTGTTCACGAGCTGCAGCTCCAGCTCCACGCCGAGCGACAGCGCCTCCGACTTGTTGAAAGGTTCGAGCTTGACCGCGCGGCTCTCGGGGTCCGAAGGCAGCGGTGCCGAGCGTACGTCGTCGCTGTCCGGGTCGATAGGTGTGTTGTTGTTGACTGCGGTGCTCATCGCTGCGTGTCCTCCGTGATGCTGAAGGCCTGGGGCATCCAGGGCACCGAACTCTCGCCCACCGCGTGGATGGCCACTGTGGCGAGCATCGCGCCCACCACCTCCATCAGCAAAATCGAGGGCAGGGCCACCTGCGTGATCATCGTGCCCAAGAGCGGCGAGGCGGTGGCGAAATTGGAGGCAATGAGCAGCGCAATCGACGACAGCGGCGACATCGCGCAGCCGACCCAGAAGGCCTGCTTCCAGCTCGCGCCGCTGCCCGGGTTGGCAATGGCCACGCCCGAAATCTTGGCCAGCAGGCGCACGCCGATCACGGCCAGCACCACGCTGGCCACCGGTAATGTCCAGTCGGCCTGCGCCGCAACGATCGATACCAGCACGAACATCAGCATGGTCAGCAGCGAAGCCGCCGTGCCCAGCTGCCGCTGCCAGGCCCAGGGCTTGGGGTTGAGCGTCTTCAGCAGCACGCCGCCGATCAGCGCGGCCAGCGGCGCCGAGCCGCCGATGTGCGCGGTGAGCGCGGCGCCCGCCGCGATGATCGCCAGCAGCAGGATCGACGTGTTCTCGCTCGACGGGCTCATCACCCGCAGGGCCGAGCGCAGCGCCAGCGCCATGATCCCGCCGACCACGAACGAAAGGCCCAGCACTACCGCCACCGGATACAGCTTCTGCAGCATCGTCTGCGGCGCGCGCTCGATCAGCCCGGCCTGCGCGTAGCCCAGTGCCAGCGCGTAGAAGGTGTTGAGCGTGGCCAGCGTCATCGCGCGTTCGGTCACGGGGCCGGCGGCGCGGGTGTCGATGATCACGCGGCTCAGCACCGCCGGCGAGGCGACGATGGCCATCAGCGCGATCGGGTTGGCCACCGGCTCGGGCAGGCCCAGCAGCGTGAGCACCCAGTACACGCCGAAGTAGGTCAGCGTGGCTTCGAGCAGGCTCTGCACCAGCACCATCGGGTTGTGGCGGAACCAGCGTAGCGGCAGCCGCCCACCGGCCTCGAACAGCACCACGGCCACGCCGAGTTCGAGCAGAAAGAGGCTGATGCCCCGTAGCGGCCAGATCGCGCCTTCGAAGCCGGCAAAGCCCACCACAGCGCCCACCAGCGAATAGCCGATGACCTTGGGAAACCCAAGATAGCGTTGCACCAGGTGGCCGGAAGCCGCCGCCGCCGCCAGCAGCAGCGACCACAGCACGGTGGGCAGGCCCGCCGAGGGGCGCACCCATTCGGACCAGAAGCCCAGCAGATCGTTGAGGAAGCTCGTCAAATTCATCCAGGCAGGAAAAAGCTCACCGGCCGGCTGCGCCAGCGGGCCCAGATCGCGCTGCGGATGCGGGCGCGGTCACCGAGGCTCACGCTGTGCGCGCGCAGCGCCAGGCGGAAAGCGAAGTAGAAACTCACGCTCACATTGAGCGCGCCAATGACCGGGATCGCCGCTACCGCCCACCACAGCGCGGGCTGCTGCAGCACCCCGAGGCCGGTGGATGCCGCGGCTGCGGCGATCTGTCCGGCCGAGAGTGTCACGTGCCGTACATCAAGGCCAAGCCCGAAGAAACCCGCGAACGCGGGCAGCAGCCCGAGCATGAGTCCCAGCGAGATGTTGGAGGCGAAGCCTGAGATGTGTGTGCGCATGAAATCGGCCCAGCGGCGGGCCCGTGCGGCGCCGAGAAAAGCGCCGATGCGGGGGTTGTAACGCATGGCGGAGTCCATGCGATGCAGGACAAAGGCGTTTTCTGTCCATCCGGCGACGATGCTGGCCGAAAACAGCAGGATGCCGGTGATTGCCGCATAAAGCGCGGTCGGCCCGGCCAGCGAGAGTGATTTCAGCGTGGCCGCGGCATGCGCGGCGTCGAGCAGGGGCCGCTCCAGCGCCAGCTGGGCCAGCAGGGCGATGCCCACCACCGCCGGCACCACCACCAGCACATTGCCCAGCACCGCCGCCACCTGCGAGCGCACGAGGTTCGCGACCTCATCGACGAAATCGCTCACCGCGCCGTCCGAATCGATGTCGCGCAGCCGCGCCGCCATGGCCGGCGCCGTCATCGCGGGCTGCTTGGTGGCCAGCGTCAGGTGCAGCAGCTGGATTGCGACGAAGCTGGCCGCATACATCAGCCCCGCGCCCAGCCCGCTCCAGAAGGCCGACAAGCCCAGCGCGTAGATGCCGAACTTCAGCAGCACCGTGATGGCCGTGAGCGCGCCGCCGCCCGCGGCCTTCTTCACCATCTGCAGGTAGCTGGCGCGGTCGCGGGTGATGTAGTGCTCGCCGGTCTCGGCGCTGCGCTCGGTCACCTTGGCCGCCAGCATCGACGAGTTGGAGGCGATCAGCGCGCGGATGCTGTTGCGTTCGCCGCCCGCCAGCACCAGCCGCCCGACCAGCCGAGCCACGCTGGGCGCGGGGTTGGGCGCCATCAGGCAGTCGAGCAGTTCGCGGATGCGCAGCACCCGCTCGCGCAACTGGCGCAGCCGGAACACCAGCCCGACCGAGATGCCGTTGTCTTCCAGGTGCGTGTAGACCGAGGCGGCACCGGCCCGGCAGGCGTCGAGCCGGTCGCGGAAGGCCATGAAGGCGGCCTGCAGCGCCTCCTCGTCGCGGGGCTCGCCGGGCCGGTCGAACATCTGCTCGCGCAGTTCGTCGAGATCGGCCATCAGCGAATGAAAAGGGCGCCCCTGGCCCAGCACCTCGGTGCTCATGCGCAGGCGCAGCTCCGGCGAGAAGCCGGCCGCCACCACCTGGCTGCTGCAGTAGGTAACGGCGTCCATTACCGTGTGGCGCCAGCGCGGCGCGCCGTCGTCGTCCAGCGCCGCATCGGCCAGCAGCGCGCCGATGCGGGCCAGCTGCGTCTCGTCGAGCAGCGCGATCCAGCCCGCGTCGAACACGCCGGGCAGCACCATGCGGAACAGGTCCGACGCGTCGGTGGTCTCGGGCGTGCCGGGCAGGATCTTGCGGCGCAGCCGCTCGCCCAGCTCGCTGGCGAAGGCGGTGCGCGGGGCGAAGCCGTAGTCGGCCAGCAGCGTGGTCAGGTCGACCGTCTGCGTGAACACTCGCCACCAGGCGCGCAGCCGCTCACGCAGCTCGGGCCGCGCCTCGATGGCGTCGAGCAGCAGCTGCACGCGGCCCATGGCCGCCTGGGGCGAGGCGCGGTCGCCGCGCAGCCAGTCAAAGATATTGATGAGCCAGATGTGGCGCTGTGCCACGTCGGCTGTCGGGTCGAGGCCGGCAAGCAGCCCCTGCAAGTCGCGCGATGCGGCAGCCATGGAACGATCTCGTCAAGCGCCGGGGAACACCGCGGAACCGGCTTTGCCGGGCCGCAGGTGTTGCCCCCGGCGAGGGGGGGTGGCGAAGCGACACGAAGTGCGCGAAGCCTGGGGGAGTACCTAGTGAAGCACGCGGGAGACGGGGGCTCCGCCCACGTCCGCTTCGAGCACGAACATCGGAATCGGCACGTCGAAGCGCTCGCCTTCTTCCGTCACCACGAAATAGCTGCCATGCATCGTGCCGCTGGGCGCCTGCAGGCGGCAGCCGCTGGTGTAGCGGAAGGATTCGCCGGGCGCCAGCAGCGGCTGCTGGCCGATCACGCCGAGGCCCTTGACCTCCTGCGCATGGCCCGAGGCATCGTTGATGAGCCAGTGGCGGGCGATCAGCTGGGCAGCCACCGTCCCCGTGTTGGTGACGGTGACCGTGTACGAGAAGGTGTAGATGTTGTCCTTGGCCGACGACTGGTCGGCCAGGTAGCGCGGTTCGACTTGCACGCTGAAGGGGCTGTGTGACATGGGCGCGATGGTAACTGCAGGCCCTCTCCCCCACGTCCGCCGGGCGACGTCAGACCGTGTTGCCCTTCGGCGTGCTCTCGGGCGCTGCGGCCGGAACAGTCTGGAACAGCAGGTCGCGCAGCGCCGCGGTGGCGGCCGTGTCCGGGTCCCGGTCCGAGGTGCCGACCAGCACGATGCGCCAGACCTGGGTGCCGCTCTTCAGCAGCGTGGCATCCACGTGCCGCGAGGCGTCCGCGGTCATCGCACCCTTCATCTGCAGGCCCAGGCGGCCCTTGACGTTGATGGGGCGCGCGCGTGCGTCCAGCTCCATCGACGGGCGCACCGCCATCGCCCAGATTCGCTGGTACTCGTCCAGGCTCACCTGCTCCATGCCACCTTCCACGGCGAAGACCGCGACCACGGTGTCCGAGAAGAAGGTGTGAACCACGTCGCCGGTGGTGTTGGACTGCTCCCGGTATTGCCACCCGCGCGGGATGCTCGCGCGCAGCTTCGTGACGGGGTTCGTCCACTCGAAGCCGGCGTAGAAGCGCATGCTTCTTTGCGCCTCGCGCTGGTTGATGAAGACCACGCCGGCCACGAGGCCCGCCAGTGCGGTCACGGCCAGGCCCGTGCGCAACACGCCCGTTCCCGCCGCCTGCACCAGGTAGCGCTTCGCGTCGTAGGTGGCGGGGCGGCCCTCCTTCACCTCGAAGAACTGGCGGCCCATGGTGAACAGCGTGACGAAGGGAATGCCCAGGCCGAGGCCGGACAGGTACATCCACGCCACGCGCCCCAGGTACTGGAGGAAAGTGGGCCGCCCGCCGTCGTGAAGCCTGACCCGCACGCCGAACAGCAGCTTGCCCAGCGTCGTGCCGAACAGGCCGAAGACGATGGCTTCGAAGACCAGCGCCACGGGCAGGAAGATGATCCCGAGCGTTGGCGTGGACGACGGGTTTTCCATCCACAGGCCGAAGGCCGGCCAGATGCGGCCCACCACCGCGGCCATGAAGAAGCCGGCGGGCAGGCACATCGTCCAGACGTCGAAGAGACGGGCGAAAAAGCGGCGCCACGGGCCGGCCGCCGGCAGGCCGGGGGTGCGCCTTTGCGGTGCGGGTGCCTCCAGGGGACCGTCGGACAGCCACGGTTCCGGGTCGGGTCGCGCGGACTGCGGCGCGGGCATCGGGCGGTCCGGGGCTGGTTGCTCGTCGGGCAAAGGCGGCGCCTCGCGCACTGCGGCGGGCCCGAAGTCCTGTAGCAGCACGGGTTCCATGCGCACGCCCGGCTGCATCAGTTCCTCGACCTGGTGCAGGGGCTTCCAGGCCAGCCGGCCCGGACGCCAGATCAGCGTCTGTGCGTCGATGATGCCCGTGCGAATGCGTTCATGGATCTGCGCGCTCGACAGCGGACCCTGCCTGTCTTCGCCCTGTGCGTACCACCAGCCCTCGTCCATGGAAGCTCCCCCGTCCTGTAGTGCCGCCCTCTACGGGCCACACAAATGTATCGGGAAGTACTCCTTGCTCCAAGGACAAGCGGGCGGGGCTGAAGCGACAATCGGGGGCATGAGCACCCCGTTTCGCATCGCGCCCTCCATCCTGTCCGCCGACTTCGCGCACCTCGGCAAAGAACTGACCGACGTGATTGCGGCCGGCGCCGACTGGATCCATTTCGACGTGATGGACAACCATTACGTGCCGAACCTGACCTTCGGCCCGATGATCTGCCAGGCACTCAAGCCCTACGCCAAGACCGCCGACGGCACCCCGGTGCCCGTCGACGTGCACTTGATGATCCAGCCGGTCGACGCACTGGCGGCCTCTTTCGCGCAAGCGGGCGCTGACTACATCAGCTTCCACCCCGACGCCTCGCCCCACACGCACCGCAGCATCCAGGCCATCAAGGCGGCCGGCTGCAAGGCCGGGCTGGTGTTCAACCCCGGGCTGGGGCTCGAGGCGCTCGACTGGGCCATCGACGACATCGACCTGATCCTCATCATGAGCGTGAACCCCGGCTTCGGCGGCCAGAGCTTCATCGACTCGGCCCTGCGCAAGATCGAACTCGCGCGCAAGCGCATCGAGCAGAGCGGACGCGACATCCGCCTCGAGGTGGACGGCGGCATCAAGGCCGACAACATTGCGCGCGTGGCCTCGGCCGGCGCCGACACCTTCGTGGCGGGCAGCGCCATCTTCAACGCCAAGGACTACGGCGCCGTCATCACTGACATGCGCAAGCAGCTGGCCGGCGTCGTCAGCGCTTGATCTTCCCGCTCTTGTAGACGCGGTTGGCCTCCAGCCCGCGGTCGGTATCGACCAGGCCGCGCTCCACGTCTTCATGGGCCTGGCGGCCCACCTCGGTCGGACGGCCGTCCGGCGTCTGCTGGCTGTCGGACGACTGGTCGTGCTCGTGTGGCAGGCGCGGCGCCGATTCGCCGCCTTGCTCCACCTTGGTATTGCCGCCGCCGGTATCCTTTTGAGGATCGGCCGGCGCGGTCTTGCTCTTGCTGCTCTTGCTCATGCGGGGGCTCCTTCAATGAAGAACGAGCCTGCGTCGCGACCGCCGCCTGGTCGGTAGGACATGCAAGCCAGCCCCTGTAGGTGTTGCAGTCTGCTATGAAATGAGTAGCGCCTTTGCGCGCAGGGAAGGGGCTCCGCAATAATCCCCGGATGTCCTCCGATCCCTCAGATCCATTTGCCGGCATTGCCACCGACAGCCTGCGCATCCACGCCTTCGCCTCGCTGAACCCCGGTCCCCGGTTGCTCGTGATGGGCGGCGTGCATGGCGACGAAGTCTCCGGCACCCTGGGCATCGAGCGCATCCTTGCCGAGTTCGAGGCCGGCACGCTGCAATTGAAGCGCGGCGAGCTGACCCTGGTGCCCGTCGCCAACCCGCTCGCGCGGCGCCGCCTGCAGCGCGAGGGCGAGCGCAATCTCAACCGCCTGTTCCGCCCCACCGAGGCACCCGTCGACTACGAAGCCCGCGTGACCAACGTGCTGGCCCCGCTGATCGCGCGCCACGAGGTGCTGCTCGACCTGCATTCCTTCCAGAGCGAGGGCGAGGCCTTTGCCATGATCGGCCCGCGCGACAACACCGGCACGCTGGAGCCCTTCGCCCGTTCGTTTGAAGAGGGCCAGCTCGCGCTGCACATCGGCACGCCCATCGTGGTGGAGGGCTGGCTCGACATCTACGCCGCCGGCCTCGCGCAGCGCGCGGGCGGCACGCCGGCCGACGAGGCCGCGCTCGACTTCGGCCGTGGCACCAACGAATACATCCGCAGCCGCGGCGGCTACGGCGTCACGCTCGAATGCGGCCAGCACCTGGACCCGCAGGCACCTGAGGTGGCGTGGCGCGCCATCCGCCGCACGCTTGCGCTGCTGGGCATGGCGGCGCTGCCCGAAGGGCTGTCGGGCGCGCCGGAGCAGCCGCCCAAGCTGCTGCGCCTTGCCAGCGTGACCGACCGCCTGCACGAGGAAGACAGCTTCGTGCGCGACTGGGCCACCTTCGACGAAGTGCAGCGTGGCGAACCCATCGGCATGCGCCACGACGGCTCGCTGGTAAGCGCTCCCGAAGACGGCTTCATCGTGTTCCCCAACGCGATGGCGCTGCCGGGCGCCGAGTGGTTCTATTTCGCGCGCCCGAGCGAGCGCCGGCTCGGGCCGGTGGCCGGCACGGCCTGACGCCGCGCTCCTACATCGCCCGCACATGGGCGGCGCACATTCCAAGGCTGAAGGAGTGTGCCCATGCCAGTCTCGAAAAAAGCCCCCGCACCGCGCGTCCTGTGGAAGGGCGCCATCAGCTTCGGCCTCGTCCACATTCCGGTGGCGCTGTATTCAGCCACCACCGACCACGGCATCGATTTCGACTGGCTCGACAAGCGGACCATGGACCCGGTCGGCTACAAGCGCATCAACAAGAAGACCGGCAAGGAAATCGCGCGCGAGCAGATCGTGAAGGGCGTCGAATACGAGGACGGCGAGTACGTGGTGATCAGCGACAAGGAGATCGCGGCCGCCTACCCCAAGACCACGCAGACCATCGAGATCGAGACCTTCGTGCCGGCCAACGGCATTCCCTTCGTGTACCTGGAGCGGCCCTACTACGTGGCACCGATCAATCGCGGCGCCAAGGTGTATGCGCTGCTGCGCGAAACCCTGCAGCGCAGCGGGCGCGTGGGCGTGGCGCGCGTCGTCATCCAGACCAAGCAGCACCTCGCCGTGCTGGTGCCAGTCGGCCCCGGCCTCGTGCTGAACCTGCTGCGCTGGGGCGCCGACATCCGCCCGTGGACCGACCTGCCGCTGCCCTCCGAAGACGCGAAGAAGGCCGGGCTGAGCGAGCGCGAGCTCAAGATGGCGAAGCAACTGGTCGACGACATGAGCGCCGACTGGGACCCGACTGAATTCAAGGACGAGTTCAAGGACGAGATCCTGCGGCTTGTCGACAAGAAGGTGAAGGCCGGCCAGACCGAGACCGTGACGCAACCCGAGCCTGAAGAAGAGCAGTCCACCGAAGGCCGCGGCGCCAAGATCATCGACCTGACCGAACTGCTGCAGCGCAGCCTGCGCGGCAAGGCGAAGGCTGCCGGCGAAGAAGAAGCTCCCCCACCCAAGGCCGCGGCGAAGAAGCGCAAGCCCGCCGCCAAGACAGCAGCGCGCAAGGCCCCGGTCCGCCATCGCCGCGCAGCCTGACGCCGGCCTGCCGCCATGGGCACCACCGCATCGACCGCGCGCAAGGCGCTGGCGCGCTACCACGGCAAGCGCGATTTCACCCGCACGCCCGAGCCCAAGGCCGGCGGCAGGAATGGCAAGGGCGTGCTGTCCTTCGTCATCCAGAAGCACCACGCGAGCCATCTGCACTACGACTTCAGGCTCGAACTCGACGGCACGCTCAAGAGCTGGGCCGTGCCGAAGGGGCCGTGCCTCGACCCGACCGTGAAGCGCATGGCCGTGCACGTCGAAGACCACCCGATCTCGTACGCCAGCTTCGAGGGCACCATCCCGCCGAAGCAGTACGGCGCGGGCACCGTCATCGTCTGGGACCGCGGCGACTGGCTGCCCGACGGCGATGCGCGCAAGGCGCTCGCGGCCGGCAAGCTCAAGTTCGAGCTGCGCGGCGAGAAGCTGCACGGCCACTGGACGCTGGTGCGCATGCACGGCAAGGGCGACGAGAAGCACGAGCCCTGGCTGCTCATCAAGGAGCGCGACGGCGATGCGCGTGCGCTCGACGACTACGACGTGCTCGAAGAACAACCGGCGAGCGTGATCACCGGGCGCGGCGTGGACGAGGTGGATCAGCCGCCGAAGAAAGCCGCAACGAAGAAGGCGCCCGCAAAGAAGACAGCACTCCCCGCCACCTTTCAGCCCCAGCTCGCCACACTCGCAGCCTCGCCACCGCCGTCCCCCGGCGACTGGCTCTACGAGCTCAAGTTCGACGGCTACCGCCTGCTCGCACGCATCGACAAGGGCAAGGTCCGCTGCTTCACCCGCAACGGCCACGACTGGACCGCGAAGCTGCCCGCGCTCGCCAAGGCCCTCGCGAAGCTGCCCACCGACTCGGCCTGGCTCGACGGCGAGATCACCGTCGACGGCGAAAACGGCGCGCCCGACTTCCAGGCGCTGCAGAACGCCTTCGACAGCGGCGCGACATCGTCCATCGTCTACTGGCTGTTCGACGCGCCTTTTCTCGATGGCGAAGACCTGCGCGACATGCCGGTCGAGGAGCGCCGCGCACGGCTCGCACAGCTGCTCGGCAAGAAGCCGCCCGCACCACTGCGCCTGAGCGAAGCCTTCGACGCCTCGCCGCGCGACCTGCTCGCGTCGTCGGCGCGCATCGGCTTCGAGGGCATTGTCGGCAAGCGCAAGGGCTCGCCGTATGTGTCGCGCCGCTCGCCCGACTGGATCAAGCTCAAGAACCAGCAGCGCCAGGAATTCGTGATCGGCGGCTACACCACGCCCAAGGGCACGCGCACGGGCTTCGGCTCGTTGCTGCTCGGCGTGCACGACGAGGCCACCGGGCGCCTTCGCTACTGCGGCAACGTCGGCACTGGCTTCGACGCCAATCGCCTCGCCGACATCAAGACGAAGCTCGACAGACTGTCCACCGACGACTGCCCGTTCACGCCCACGCCGCGCGGCATCAAGGCGCAGTGGGTCAAGCCATCACTCGTGGCCGAGGTCTCGTTCGGCGAGTGGACGCGCGAAGACCGCGTGCGCCAGGCCGTCTTTCAAGGCCTGCGCGCCGACAAGCCCGCTCGCGACATCCGCCGCGAGCGGCCGGAGGAAGGAAAGAGAAAGAGCACCCCCATGTCCCAGCAGAAGATCACCCACGCCGACCGCGTGATCGACAAGCACAGCGGCATCACCAAGGGCGAGCTCGCCGCCTACTACGACGGCGTGGCCAAGCTCATGCTGCCGCACCTGCGCGGCCGGCCGGTGTCGCTGGTGCGCGCGCCCGAGGGCGTGGGCGGCGAGCTGTTCTTCCAGAAGCACCTGCAGAACCGCGAGATTCCCGGCGTGCGCCTGCTCGATCCCGCGCTCGACCCGGGCCACGAGCCGCTGCTGCAGATCGACACGAAGCAGGGCCTGCTCGGCGCCGCGCAGATGAACGTCATCGAGCTGCACACCTGGAACGCCACCTCGCGCGCCATCGGCAAGCCCGACCGCATGACCTTCGACCTCGACCCCGGCGAAGGCGTGGCATGGCCGCAGATACAGGAGGCCGCGATGCTGGTGCGCACGCTGCTCGACGAACTGGGCCTGCCTTCGTTCCTGAAGACCAGCGGCGGCAAGGGGCTGCACGTGGTCGTGCCCATCCGGCGCCAGTACGACTGGGACGCCGTCAAGGGCTTCTCGCAGGCCGTGGTGGCGCATCTCGCGCAGACCATTCCGGCGCGCTTCGTCGCCAAGAGCGGGCCGCGCAACCGCGTGGGCAAGGTCTTCGTCGACTACCTGCGCAACGGCTTCGGCGCGACCACCGTCAGCGCGTGGTCGGCGCGTTCGCGCCCGGGGCTGGGTGTGTCGGTGCCGCTTGCGTGGGAAGAGTTGCCGGAGCTCACGAGCGCTGCGCAATGGACAGTCGCCAACGCGGCGCAGCGCTTCGACATCGGCAACAAGCCCTGGGCCGCGATGGAGCGCAGCCGCAAGGGGCTTGCTGCGGCGATGAAGCTGCTCGGCTACAAGCCGGAGTGATGCGCTGATCCGAAAGTATCAAGAGCCATTCCTCTTCATCATTTGCTTGACGTCATTCAGCGGCGCAAGGAGACTGCAACGACGATGAAGAAACTTCTGTGGCCTTTCGCAGGCATCACCGTACTCATCATCATTGCAGTGCTGGCTCTTGCGCTGTGGCCCACGACCACGCGGGCCATCGCCGCCGCGTCCGACAGCAATTCGAAAGCTCTCATCGACAAGGGCCGCTACCTGGCCCAGGCGGGCGATTGCGTGGCCTGCCACACGTCGCCGGGCGGAGCGCCATTCGCCGGCGGGCTGCCGCTGGCTTCGCCCATCGGTGCGATGTACAGCACCAACATCACGCCCGATCACGACAGCGGCATCGGCAATTACACGCTCGCCGACTTCGATCGCGCAGTGCGCCACGGCATCCGGATCGACGGCGACTCGCTGTACCCCGCGATGCCTTATCCGTCGTATGCGCGCATGAGTGACGACGACGTCCGCGCGCTGTATGCCTTTTTCATGCATGGCGTGGCGCCGGCCCCGTCGCAACCGCATCCACGCGGCATTGCCTGGCCGTTGTCGATGCGCTGGCCGATGGCGCTGTGGCGCAAGGCATTCGCGCCGCAACCAGATGCCGTGGCCTTCGACGCCGCCCGCTATGCCGACATGTCGGTGGCGCGGGGTGCGTATCTGGTGCAGGGCCTGGGGCATTGCGGCAGCTGCCACACGCCGCGCGCGCCGACGATG
>NZ_JBPJZL010000014.1:0-180141 GCF_051216835.1 Variovorax multivorans | reverse complement strand
TCAACTTTCGAAGACTTTCTTCACCGCCAACAATCAACGCCCCAGAAGAAGCACCAACTGCCTCGAACACCAGTGGCATTCATCAGCGAAGCCCACGAGTATATGACAGATTTGGGGCCGTGCAAGACTGCCCTAAAGAAACTTGAAAAGGGGCCTCTTCGAGCCCCCTTCATACAGAGCCCATCTCCCTGCCGCCAAGCCCTGACATTGGCTCCTCCGATAATCCGCGCCACATGGCACTCATCACACTCCTCGACGCCCAACTGGCGTTCGGTCACGTCCCGCTGCTGGATCATGCGGACTTTTCTCTTCTCGAATCGGAGCGCATCGGCCTGATCGGCCGCAATGGCGCGGGCAAGTCTTCCCTGCTCAAGATACTGGGCGGCCTGGAGAAGACCGACGACGGCACTCTCCAGTTGCAGCAGAACCTCCGGGTGGCCTATGTGGCCCAGGAACCTCTTCTGGATATGGATGCGGATGTCTTCACCGCAGCCAGCCAGGGCCTGGCCCCCGTCATTGCCATCCGTGACCTCTATCTCTCCGGCGCGGACGGCCTAGACCTGGACGCCCTCCAGTCCCAGATCGAAGCCTTCGACGCCTGGAACTGGGAGCAGCGCGTGGAAGAAACGCTGCACCGCCTCCACCTCGACCGCGACGCCCGCGTCGGCTCTCTCTCCGGCGGCACCCGCAAGCGTGTCGCCCTGGCGCAGGCTCTGGTGGCCGCGCCAGACGTCCTCCTGCTCGACGAGCCCACCAACCACCTGGACCTCGACTCCATCGAATGGCTCGAACAGTTGCTGATCGACTTCAAGGGCAGCGTCGTTACTGTCACCCATGACCGCAGCTTCCTGAACCGCGTCGCCACCCGCATCGTTGAGTTGGACCGCGGCAAGCTGGGTTCCTACCCCGGCAACTTCGAGCAGTACCTGCTGCAGAAGGAAGAGCAGCTCGCCCAAGAGGCCGTGATCAGCGCCAAGGCCGACAAGCTCCTGGCCCAGGAAGAAATCTGGATCCGCAAGGGCGTGGAAGCCCGCCGCACCCGCAGCCAGAGCCGCATCACCCGCCTGCAGGAACTGCGCGCCAGCCGCGTCGCCCGCCGGGAGGTGCAAGGCAGCGTCAACATGGACGTGGCCTCCGGCCAATCCAGCGGCAAGATCGTGGCCGAGCTCACCGAGGCCACCAAGTCCTTCGGCGAAAAAACCGTCATCCGCAAGTTCAGCGGCACCATCCTGCGCGGCGACAAGGTCGGCCTGCTCGGCCCCAACGGCGCGGGCAAGACGACCCTGCTGAAGCTGATTCTGGGCGAGCTCGAACCCGACAGCGGCAAGATCCGCCGCGGCACCAACCTGCAGGTGGCGTATTTCGACCAGATGCGCGACAAGCTCGACCTCGACGCCACGCTGGAAGACTTCATCAGCCCCGGCAGCGAGTGGATCGAAATCGGCAGCCAGAAGAAGCACGTCAAGAGCTACCTCTCGGACTTCCTCTTCTCCCCCGCGCGCGCCAACTCCCCCGTGCGCTCGCTCAGCGGCGGGGAGCGCAACCGCCTGCTGCTGGCCCGCCTGTTCGCCCGTCCGGCCAACGTGCTGGTGCTCGACGAGCCGACCAACGACCTCGACATCGACACCCTGGAGTTGCTCGAGAACCTGCTGCAGGATTACGACGGCACCGTGTTCCTCGTGAGCCACGACCGGACCTTCCTCGACAACGTGGTCACCAGCACCATCGCCTATGAAGGCGACGGCAGCTGGCGCGAGTACGAAGGCAGCGTGCAGGACTGGCTGATCCAGTCCAAGCGCGCCCGCGAGATCGCCGAGCAGCGCGCGGCCGCGGCACCCGCCCCGACGCCAGCACCCGCGCCCGCCCCGGCCATGGAAGCCACCGCCCCTAAGGCAGCAGGCGCCCGCAAGAAGCTGTCTTATAAAGAGCAGCGCGAACTCGACACCCTCCCCGCCCAGATCGCAGCCCTCGAAGCCGAGCAGACGCGCATCACCGAAATGCTCGAACTCGACGGCGGCGCCATCTACGCCACCGACGCGTCGCGCGCCACCGAGCTTGCCGAGCGCCACACCCGGATCGACGACGAACTGCTCGCCGCCCTGGAGCGCCAGGAAGAGCTCACCGCCGGACGCTGACACCCACCGGCTCCGGTCGTCCGCCCGTCCGACGCCAGGCGGCCGCCGACTAGGCTATATATGCGGCTCACCCCTCCAAGCCTCGGGAAAGCCGCATGCCTTCTTCCTTCCAGACGTTCTTGCGCCGTTCCACTGCGCTTCTCGCGCTGCTGATCCTCGGTGCCTGCGCACAGCTGCCCCAGAACGTCGACCGGCCCGTATCCACCGCTCTCGCCTCGCCAGCCACCGGCACCGCGATGGCCGACCTGGTGCAGCAGCGCCGGCAGACCGACAAGGCCCGCTATGAATCCGGCTTCCTGCTCCTGGGCGGTCCGCAGGCCGCCTACGGCAGCCGGCTCGCGCTGATCGAGGGTGCCCAGAAGACGCTGGACCTGCAGTACTACGCGATCCACGCCGATGCCAGCACCGGCCGCCTGCTGCGCGGCCTGCGCTCGGCCGCCGAGCGCGGTGTGCGGGTGCGCGTGCTGCTCGACGACTTCCACACCACCGGCCGCGACGCATTGGTGCTGGGCCTGGCCTTCATCCCGAACATCGAGATGCGCCTGTTCAATCCGCTGGCCGGCTCTCGCGACTCCACCTTCAGTCGCCTGCTCAATTCGATCGACGACGCCTCGCGCATCCAGCAGCGCATGCACAACAAGCTATTCCTGGCCGACAACGTGCTCGGCGTCACGGGTGGGCGCAACCTTGGCGATGCGTATTTCGGCAACGCGACCAACGGCAACTTCGTCGATGTCGACGTGCTGGCGGCCGGCCCTATCGTGCAAGACCTCTCGCGCAGCTTCGACAGCTACTGGAACAACGAGCGCGCCTACCCGGTGCAATCGCTGGTCACGCGCGAGGAACTGCAGGCCATGCGCGACCGTGCGAGAAAGGCCGACCAGGAACTGGCCGAAGAATCCGCCAGCCAGCAGAAAGGCTCGGACAACGCCTCTCCCACCGCCGAACAGCGCGCCCGCGCATGGGACGAGAAGCCGCTGGACCTGCGCACCGCCACCTTCGTCTGGGCGCCGGCCGCAATGCTGGCCGACAAGCCCGGCAAGATCCCCGCCGACTCGGGCCCCGAAAGCGCGAAGGCGCCGGGCCTCGTGGTCAGCCGGCCCGGCGACAAGGCCGGCACCTCGCCCGGTGCGGCCTCGCTGGAGGCCGCGTCCGACCTGGCCGCCGGCGGCGACACCGTGGTCGAAGGGCTGCTGCAACTGATCGGCCAGGCCCGCGCCGACCTGCTCATCATCTCGCCCTACTTCGTGCCCGGAAAAGACATGCTGCAAGCCTTTTCCGCGGCCCGCACCCGGGGCGTGCGCATCCGCGTGCTGACCAACTCGCTGGCCTCGAACGACGCGCCGGTGGCGCACGTGGGTTACGCGCGCCACCGCGAAGAACTGCTCGCGATGGGCATCGAACTCTACGAACTTCGCAGCGAGCAGACGAGCTTCGGCAATGTCTTCGGCTCCTCGGGCGGCGGCAGCACGGGTACCTCGGGCGAATCGCGCGCCATGCTGCACTCCAAGGTGCTGGTGATGGATGGCCGTCTGCTGGTGGTCGGATCGATGAATCTCGACCTGCGCTCGCAGCTGCAGAACACCGAGATCGCGCTGCTGATCCGCAGCAACGAACTCTCGCGCGCCGCGTCCGAGCAGATCGAACGCGGCATGCGCGAGCGCTCATGGCATGTCGAGCTGGTCGACGGCTCGCTGTTGTGGCGCGCGCCCGAGGGCAGCGGCCTGAAGGACACCACCACCGAACCCGATGCCAGCGCCACGCTGCGGCTGCTGCTCAAGCTCTTCGGGCCGCTGGCGCCAGACCAGCTGCTTTAGAAAAAACCGTCAGTGCTTGTGCTGATGCGCCGAACCGGCTGCATCGGCACCCTCGGGCGCCCCCACCGGCAGCGTCACGTCCAGCGCGGTCTTCACGCCCTTGGCGTCCTCGAACTTCAGCGTCATCGGCACGGTCGCGCCCTTGGCCAGCGCGCCCTTCAGGTCCATCATCATCACGTGATAGCCGCCGGGCTTGAGCTCGACGGTCTGGCCCGCGGGCAGGTCGAGGCCGCCGGTCAGTTCGCGCATCTTCATGGTGTCGCCTTCCATCTTCATCTCGTGCACTTCGGCAATGCCGGCGGCCGGGGTGGAAATGCTCACCAGCTTTGTGCCGGTGGGCGCGGTCAGCTTCATGAAGGCGCCGGTGCCGCTCTGGCCCGGCACCGACTGGCGCACCCAGCCGTCGCGCACGTCGACCGTGGCCACGCCCTGCGCCACCACGTTCAGCTTGGCGGCCGGGCTCTTCAGGCCGGCAGTCGAGCTGCCCGATGCTGGCACCTCGGCCCAGTCGGCCACGCCGGTGTCGCAGGTCTGCAGCACCTTGAACCACAGCGTGCCGGGCGTCGCGGGCACCTTGCCGCGCAGCACGAATTCGGCACGCTCGCTGCCGGGCAACGCGTTCTCGGGCTTTTCTGCCGTCCAGCGCACTTCGCCGTCACCGTCCTTTGCGCTCTTCTGCACGTCGAGCTTCCAGCCCTTGCGCTCCTGCGCGTCGCTCAGCACGAAGCCCTTGGGCAGACGCACGGCGAGGCCGGTGGTGGCCTTGGCGCCTTCGCAGGCGTGGCCGACGCGGAAGGCGGCGTTGTAGTCGCTGCCCACGGTGGCGCCGCCCGGCGGCAGGGTGACGTGCGCCACGGCGGCGCCCGCGCCCGCCAGCATGGCGCAGGCAGCAGCGGTCTTGAGCGTCTTGAGAGCGGCCATCGAAGTCTTGTTCATGTCGTGTCCTTGCAGTTGGAGTGAAAGAGTCAAAGGTCGAACTTGAGTTCGGCCACGTAGGTGCGTTGCGGGTACGGGTGGAAGGCCCAGTACTTGTTGTTGTTCAGGTTGTCGATGCCGAAGGACGCGCTCCATTGCTTGTCGATCCGGTAGCGTATGCGCGCGTCGACCACGAAGAACTTCGAGAAGCCCATGTACGCGGCGCCATTGGGGTCGCTGTTGTCGAGCGTGCCGTATTGCTTGCCGCTGTAGCGCGCGCCGACGGTGTAGCTCCAGTTGGCGTCCGGCCGGTAGGTGGCGAGCAGCGTGGCGCGCACCTTCGGCACGCGCGGCTGGTCGTGGCCCACGCTGGCGGGAAAGCCGCTGTTGGCGGTGATCTTCGAGCGGGTCAGCGTGAGGCTGCCGCTCAGGTCGAGCCCCCGCATGCCCACGTCGACCGCGTTCATCGCCACCTCGAGCCCGCGCGTGCGGATGGCGTCGACGTTCTGCACCGTGCTCACGAGGTTGGTGAGGGCCTGCGTGTAGAGCGCGTCCTTCGTGTTCTCGAAGAACAGCGTGGTGCGCAGCACGCCGTCGAGCCCCCAGCCCTTCAGGTCGCGCTCGGCGCTGAGCTCGGTGGTCCACGAGCGCTCGGGGCGCAGGTTCGGATTGGTGTTGACGATCTGGTTGCCGCTGATCGAGCCCTGGTAGAGCTCGCTCACCGTCGGCATGCGCACCGCGCGGCCGGTCGAGGCCTTGAGGAGCCAGTCGGACGTGGCCTGCCAGGCGATGGCGGCCTTGGGCGAGTCATAGCTGTTCTTGCGCGGCGCAAAGTTCAGCAGCGTGGCCGCATTGCCGAGCTGGCCGCCGTAGGCCTCCCAGCGCTCGTGGCGCAGGCCGAGCGTGGTTTTCCAGTCCTTCGCGAAGCGCCAGGTGTCCTGCACGTAGAGCGACTGCAGCCGGGTGTTGCCGTTGAAGGCCGAGAACGGCGTGACGGGCGACCCGTTGATCCAGTCGAGCGTGTTGCCGACGCTGGTGCGCAGGCGCGCCGTGTCCTGCTGGAAGCCGAAGTCGACCACGTGCGCGCCCACGCCCTCGGCCGAGCCGGTGGGCCGCCAGGTGCCGGCCGCCTTGAAGGTGTTCCAGCCGGAGCCGCCCATGTCGGTGGTGCGGCCCGGGCCGCCGCTGAAGGCGCCCGGCAGCGGCGTGGTGGGCGTGCGCGAGGTGTCGCTCGAATAGTCGAACAGGCTCGCCGCCACCTCCCAGTCGAACACGCCACCGGTGTGGCTCTTCACCGAGAGGCCGTGCATGTAGTGCGTGAGCGCGGTCTCGGTCGGTGCGAGCGCGGCGCTCGGTGAATCGAGGTTGTAGGTGCGCCCGCCGATGTTCACGCGGCCGCTGTACACCGGCCGCCCGAGCGCATCGCGCAGCCAGGTGTCGACGCCGCCGTGCGTGGTGTTGTTCCACGCACCCAGCGTGTAGGTGGCGCGAATGGTGGGCGAGAAGTCGTACGCCAGCTTGAGCTTGGCCTGCTCCTGCGTGGTGTCGTAGATGGTGGAGCCACCCACCAGCCACCAGGGCTGGTTCGACGGGTTCAGCCCAAGCACTGCGCCGGTCACGGGAGTGCCCGCGCTGCCGACTGTGCCCGCGCTCACCAGCCGGTTGCCGAACACCAGCGCCTGCCCCTTGCTGTGGGTGCGCGAGGCGCTGAGCCACCACGACCAGTCGCCGCTGCGGCTGCCCAGCGACAGGTCGAGCTGCTGGCCGGCTGGCGAGGAATGGCTGTTGTACAGGTCGAAGTTCGACACGAAGCCGCTGAGCTTGATGTGCGCCTCCAGCTGCGTGGGCATGCGAGTCACGTAGTCGACCACCGCGCCCACCGAGTTGCCGGGGTACGCAGCCGAGAACGGCCCGTAGAGCACGTCGACCCGCTCGATTTCTTCCGGCGACACCATGCCCCAGCGCGGCGCGTAGGTGGCGCCGTTGCCCAGCGGGTTCGACAGCATGATGCCGTCGGCATAAACCAGCGAGCGCGCGCTGTTGCCCGTGCCCGAGGCGCGGGTGGCGAGCACGGCATGGTTGAAGTCGCCGATGTAGCGCTTGCGCACGACCAGGCTCGGCAGGTACTTGAGCGCGTCTTCGCTGTCGGTGGCGTTGACGGTCTCGACGATCTGGTCGTGCGTCACGCCTTCGATGGTGGTGGGGATCTGCGCCGGCAGCGAGGTCGGCCGGCCGCCGCTCACGGTGACGGTGCTCAGCGAACGGCCACCGGTGCCGCTTTCAGGCGCTTCGGCGGGCTGCTGCTGCGCCAGCGCAGGCGCGCCAAGAGGGAATGCCATGGCGATCGCCAGGGCGCGGGAATGCTTTTTCAAGAGGAACCTTCTCCACGAAACTTCAAGCCAGACAGGCCGCACACGCACTCTGTCGTGCGTATGCAGCTATGGTTTTGAGAGCGTCAGGAGAAAGTCGGGGGCCCGCGCGCCGGTAGCGGCGCCGCGGTGGCCGCGGCAAGGCGCGCGGCAGGAATGGACTGGACCACGCGGCCCAGCGGCAAGGGAAGGTCGAAAACCGGAACCGCCATGGCCGGCGGCGGCGCGCCGGTCAGCACGCACAGCGGGCAGTCCATGTGCGAGGCGCCCATTTCCTGCGCGCCGTCTTCGGTATGGACCACCACCTTGATCGAGCCAGCGCTGGAGCACACCAGCTCCATCGACTGCGGATTCACCAGCGGCGACGCCACCGCCACGCCCAGCGACATCACGAACCACAGCAGCACCCAGCGGCCGACGAGGCCGAGGAAGCGGGTGTGGGTTCGCAGCGCGTGCATGGCGGGCGATTATCTGCGCACTTTGCCCTTGGCGGCAGGGGCTGCGGCCTTGGCTGACGCTTTGGCGGGGGCCTTGGCGCCCCTGGCGGCGGGTGCCGCCTTCGTCGATTTGCCGCCCTTCTGCACCGCCTGCCCGCGCTGGCCCTTCACGGCCTTGCCGCCGCGCACGGCCCTTGGCGCCGGCGAAGGCGCCGCGAGCGCGGGCATTGGCTGTGCCGTCTGCGCCTGTGCGTTGGTCAGCACCGGCGTCACGGTGAAGCCGCGCGCCGCCATCAGCGCGGGCAGCCCCTGCGGGCCGATCATGTGCAGCGCCCCGACCGCCGCGAACACGCCCTTACCGCCGGCATGCAGGCGCTCGATGCCGTCGGCCAGGTTCGGGTTGCGGTCGTCGAGCAGGCGCTTCATCAACCGCTGCTCGGCGGACGTTTTGAGGCAGTCGCACCACTGGGGATAGCTGGCAAGCCGGGCCGCGTCGCTGCGCGCCCAGACATCGGCCAGTTCCTTGAGCTGGCCGCGCAGCTTGCCGGACTCCAGCTCGTCGAGCGCCGCGTCCACCTGCTCGGCTTCTTCGGCTTCGGATTCGCCGGTCAGCACCTTGATCTGTTCAGCCGCGTTTTCGAGCGCGACGATCGGCTTGCTGCTGTTGCGGGCGGAGACCGCCAGCGTCTCGTCCACGCCGAATTCCGGGTACAGCCCGTCGGCTCGCCCCGCCAGGCCGGCCAGCGCGGTGACCTGCAGGATCGGCTGCAGCTTCGACAGCGTTCCCGGCGGCACGCAGGCTTCAGAGTTCTGGCGCTCCAGCCGGCGGGCGCGCTCGCCGCTGAGCATGCGCGCCAGCAGCTCCGGGTCGGCCGGCCGGGCCATGGCGCGGGCGGTGGCCTCGTCGCGCAGGTCGAGTTCCAGCGCGAGGGTGTCACTCTGCGCCAGCGCCTTCTGGATGGTCGGGCCGGGCCGCACCCAGTCGCCACGGCCGACGTGGATGGTGCCGTAGAGCCACGAGGTGCGCCCGTCGCGCTCGATGCGCCAGAGCACCCCGCGGTCGACTCCGTTGCGCACGCCCATGCCTGGCTTCTCGAGGCTGGCGATGGCCGATGGCGGGCAGGCGGCATGCGCCGCCGCGAAGCTGAACACACAGCACGCGCCAGCGAGGATGCGGCGCGGCATGCACCGGAAATCTGGCGCGGAAGGAAGAAGAGAGAGGATGTCGCGCATCCGCGCGATGACATGCATGCCGCGCATCCGCGCGGCGAGGACCCGGAGTATCCGCAAGGCTTGCTCCACGATGAAAGAAAGTCCGGCATTCTCACAGCACCGCTGCCCATAATCCGAAACCATGCAGAGCATCTTCCACCTTGCCTTCAACGTTCGCGACCTCGACGGTGCCCGCCGCTTCTATGGCGACGTGCTCGGCTGCGCCGAAGGCCGCAGCACCGACACCTGGGTCGACTTCGACTTCTTCGGCCACCAGATTTCGCTCCACCTCGGCGAGCCCTTCGCCACCGCCCGCACCGGCCGCGTCGGCGACGTGATGGTGCCGATGCCGCATTTCGGCCTCGCGCTGGCCCTGCCCGACTGGCAGGCAATGGCTACGCGGCTCGAAGCCGCCGGCACCGAGTTCGTGCTGAAGCCGCAGGTGCGCTTCGAGGGCCAGCCGGGCGAGCAATGGACGATGTTCTTCTTCGACCCGTTCGGCAACCCGATCGAGATCAAGGGCCTCCGCTCCCTCGAAACGCTCTACGACAAGTGAAATGACCCCGCGCCGGATCGCCCCTCGCGGCGCCGCCGCACTCTTCGCACTCCTCTGTGCCACGGCGGCGCATGCGCAGCTCGACTGCGAACTCAACGGCCGCAGCGTGAACCCGACCAACGGCAGCAGCACCGCCGGCAAGACCGGCCTGCTGCGCTGCAAAGACCACACAACCGGCGAGCTTCAGCGCGAAGAGCAGATCCAGAACGGCGTGTCGATGGGCCTGGTGCGCATCTACGAGAAGGGCAAGCTCGCCAAGGAGCACAGCCTCAACGCCAAGGGCAACCTGCATGGCCGCGCCCGCGAGTTCTCGCCCACGGGCCGCGTGCTGCGCGACGCCACCTACGACGACGGCCAGGAGCGCGGGCTGGTGCGCAACTTCTACCCCGACGGCAAGCTGCGGCGCGCCATCTTCTATCCCGACACCGGCAGCGGCAGCGAGCGCGCGTCGGTCGAATTCACCGAAAACGGCCAGCTCTCGGCCCTGCGCTGCGCGGACGCGCCCACGCTCGCGCCGGTGGCGGACGACGCCAAGCTCTGCGGCTTCACGGGCACCGGCCCGTCGCAGGTCGACCTGTTCGATGTGCGCGGCAGCCTGCGTTCGAGGCTTTCTTTCGTGTCGGGCAAGCGGGTGCGCTCGCAGAGCTTCTACGACAACGGCAAGACGGCGTCGCTGGACGAAACCGTGGGCAACCAGCGCACCGAGCAGAACTACTCGTCCGAAGGCGTGAAGCGCCGCGAGACGGTGTACCTGCTGGTCGAGCGCGCGAGCGTGCGCATACGCGAGCAGGCCTTCTCCGAAAAGGGCACGCTGGTGCGCGACCAGCGCTGGAACAGCGCGGGCGAGCCTATCGTCGACGACGGCTACTACCTCAATGGCCAGCCGCGCAGCAAGTCGGCCTACAGCGGCAGCGGCGACGCGCGCGCGGTTGAGATCACCGAGTTCTACGACAGCGGCCAGCGCGCCGCGCAGGGCCGCTATGAAATCGCGGGCCGCAACCGGCAGATTCCGGTCGGCACCCACCAGCGCTTCAGCGAGAAGGGCACGCTGCTGGCCGAATCTAGCTTCGACGCCAAGGGCCGCGTGACGCGCGAGCGCACCTGGGACGAAAACGGCGAGCTGCAGCGCGACGACGAAGTCCTCGAAGACGGCTCGCGCAAGGCGTTCACCCGATAGGGCAAACGTCCACTGCTGGCATCAGTCGAGCTTGATGCCAGCCTGCTTGATGATCGGGCCCCAGCGCTTCGACTCCGCGCGCGACAGCGCCGCGAACTGAGCCGGCGAGCCCGGCATCGCTTCCATGCCGAAGTCTTCGAAGCGCTTCTGCACGGCGGGCGTGCCGAAGGCCTTGTTCAGGTCGCCGTTGAGCCTGTTCACCACCGCGGGCGACAGGCCGGCCGGGCCGAGGATGCCCTGGAACGCAAACACCTCCGTGTTGGGCACGCCCACTTCAGCCAGCGTCGGCACATTGGGCAGCAGCTTGCTGCGCGCACCCGAGCCGATGGCCAGCACCCGCACCTTGTTGCTCTGCATGATCGACAGGCCCGAAGCCAGGTCGAGGAACATGCAGGGCACCTGCCCGCCCATCACGTCGGCCATGGCCGGCGCCGCGCCGCGGTACGGAATGTGGGTGATGAAGGTGCCGGTGCGCACCTTGAACATTTCCATCGCCAGGTGGTGCGGCGAACCGTTGCCGGGCGAGGCGTAGTTGACCTTGCCGGGATTGGCCTTTACGTAGGCCAGGAACTCCTTGAAGTTCTTCGCCGGGAAGTCCGGGTGCACCACCAGCGCGAGCGGAAACTTGCCGATCGCGCCGATGTAGGTGAAGTCTTTCTCGGGGTTGAAAGGCAGCTTGCTGAACAAATGCTCGTTGAAGGCCAGCACGGCGTTGTCGGCCGAGAGGATCGTATAGCCGTCGGGTTTGCTCTTGGCGACCAGGTCGGCGCCGATGTTGGTGGAGGCGCCGGGGCGGTTGTCGACCACGATCTGCTGGCCCAGCGTCTGGCGCATCGATTCGGCCAGCACGCGCGCGATCACGTCGGTGCCGCCGCCCGCCGGGTAAGGCACGACCCACTTGATGAGCTGCGCGGGGTATTCCTGTGCATGGGCGAAAGGCGTGGCGGCCACTGCGGCGCCGGAAGCGAGCGTGGCGAGAAGGGTGCGGCGATCCATGGATCAGTCTCCAGTCGTTTGTAATTTGGAAGGTCAGGAAGCGGACAGCGATGGTACGGGCAGCGCGCGCAAGGCATCGGCCAGCGCGGCGCGGCAGCGCGCCTCGTCGCCGACCTGCTCGAACAGCAGCAGCGCGAGCCGCGCGAGGAACAGCGATTCGCGCTCGGCGCCCGCCTCGGTGATGGCGCGCGCGCACTCGGCATAGAGGCGGTCGCGGGCGTCGGGGTTCAGCGGTGTCGTGGTCATGCGGAAAGCTCCTGGGCCGCGCGGGCCAGTGCGGGTTGCAGGGCGCCGGACGGCAGGCGATGCCAGCGCGCGGCCACGTGGCCGTCGGGGCGCAGCAGGTAGACCGCGCCGTCCGCGGCGCCGAGCGCTTCGAAGACGGCGGGCGAGGCATGCGCGTCAGCGCCGTCGATGCCCGGGGCCGCGATGCTGCGCACGACGAAGGGCAGCGTACCCTGCAGTGCCTGCGCAATGTCGGCGGCGGGCAGTGGGGCCACGTCGGGCCGCAGCACCAGCAGCGTGAAGGTCGGTGCGATCCAGTCGGTGAGGTGGCCTTGCGCGAGTTGCTGCTCGGGCATCACCTCGCCCGGCAGCGGACCGGCCGACAGCACATCGCCTTCGCTAGACAGCGGCGAATCGGCATAGCGCACGGCCTGCGTCTGGCGCGGATTGATGAGCTGCGCAATGCCGCGATGCGCCTCCGAGAGCGACAGCGCCGCCTCGCGCAGCAAGTCGAAGCCGCGAGACGGCGGCGACATGAACTCGGTGCTGCGCATCGCGTTTTCGGCGTTCACATGGAAGGCCGCGATGCGCTCCTGCGAATACGAGTCGAGCAGCTCCGCATCCGACAAGCCCTTGGCCACGAACGCCAGCTTCCACGCCAGGTTGTCCGCATCGTCGAAGCCCGAGTTGAGCCCGCGCACGCCGAAGATCGGCATTGCATGCGCCGCGTTGCCCGCGAACACGACGCGGCCATGGCGGTAGCTGTCGAGCGTCATCGCGCCGGCGCGGTAGACCGAGGTCCACACCGTCTTCCACGGCAGGTGGCCTTCGCCGATGGCGTCGAGGTGGCGCTGCACGAACTCGGCCACGGCCGGCGGCTGCAGCGCTTCTTCGGTGCTCTGGCCGGGGCGCAGTTGGTAGTCGATGCGCCAGATGTCGTCGGGCTGGCGGTGCATCAGCACGGTCGAGCCCGGGTTCCACGGTGGGTCGAACCATGCGCGGCGCTCGGTGGGGTGGCCGCTGTGCAGCTCGATGTCGATGATCACGTAGCGGCCTTCGTAGCCCGTGCCCTCGAGCGCGAGCCCCATCGCCTTGCGCACGAAGCTCTGGCCGCCGTCGCAGGCCGCGAGCCACTGGCCGTGCAGCCGGTAGGCACCTTCGGCGTTGCGCACGTCGAGCGTCACGCCTTCATCGCCTTGCTCAAGGCCGGTGAGCTCGGTGCCCCAGCGGATGTCGATGAGCCCCGGTGTCTGCTCGTTGCGGCGGAAGATCTCTTCCAGCAGGTAGTGCTCGGCGTAGTACTGCTCGAGGTTGATCATCGGCGGCAGCTTTTGCTGCGCGTCATGCGGCATCTCGAAGCGGAACACCTCGGCCGTCTTGTAGAAGCTGCGCCCGCCGGTCCACGGCAGTCCCTTGGCCATGAAGCCGGGCAGCACGCCGAGCCGTTCCATGATTTCGAGGCTGCGCCGCGAGATGCAGGCCGCGCGGCTGCCCACGCACACGGTGTCGTCGGCTTCGAGGATCACGCAGCGCACGCCGTGGTTCGCGAGCCCCAGCGCGAGCGCCATGCCGACCGGGCCACCGCCCGCGATCACCACCGGATGGCGGCCGGGCTCGATGCCGCCTTCTTCGAGCGGCGGCGTCCAGGGCTTGTAGCGCGTGTAGTGGAAGGCGCCGACCGACGGCGGCAGTTCAGTGGCGCTGGCCGGCGGAGGCACGGGGCCGCTGGCGGCATCGCCAGGGGCGGCAACGGGAGAGTTCGTCATTCGACGGGATTGTCCCGATGCGCGCGGCGCGGCAATGTCATAACTTCGTACGAGGTACTTACCCGAACCGCTCTTCTTTTTCCTCACGCATGAGACGCTGGCGCATCCACCCCACCGACACCGCGCTGGCCGCGGCCGTCGTCGGCGACGTGCTATCTGGCGTGGGCACGCCGTATCTGGCAAGCAGCTATCTCAAGGCGATGCAGCGCGTGATGCCGGTGACTTTCTGCACCGTGTTCGTGGTCGACGCCACCGGCCGCATCGAGGCGGTGTCGGCCGCCAGCAGCTACGGCAGCACGGCCGAGCGCACCACCGAACGCTATGTGGCGCAGCGCTTCGACCTGCTCGACCCGAACATGGCCTGGCTCGCGGCGCGCAAGCTGCCCAAGCGCGCGCAGCTATGGCTGGGCCACCAGCACGCCGACGAAGTGGCCGATCCGGCCTACCGCGCCGCCTGCTATGGCGACGTCGGCATCCGCGAGCGCGCGTCGGTGTTGTTGCTGCTGCCCACGGGGCAGCGCGTGGCGGTGAGCTTCTACCGCAGCCTTGCGCAGCCGGAGTTCGGTGTGGAAGACTTCGCGCGCATCGAGGCGCACGCCACGCTGCTGGCTGATGCGACGGCGGCGCATGGCCGCAGCGCAGTGGCCGTGCGGGAGGCGGTGGAGCCCACGCTGGCCTCGCGGCTGCTGAGGTTGAGCCTGCGCGAGCGCGAGGTCATCGGGCACCTGATGGCGGGCAAAACCGCCAAGGAAGCGGCGCGCGCGATCGGCGTGGAGCTGACGACGGTGCGCACGCATCAGTACCGGGCGTTCCGGCGGCTGGGGATACGGTCGCAGAAGGAGTTGCTGCGCGGTGCGAGCCTGTAGTCCAGCCTGTTAACGCCGTTAATTGCGCCGTCCTCGCGATCAGCCGCCAATCATCGACAACGCGTTTCGAGCATGAAGCTCGAACACGTGCGTCATTCTTTCCAGCACATGCACTTCGGCATCGTTCGGGTCGTGCGACTTGTCCAGTGACGCGCGGACCTTGTGCCATGCTGGCAGCAAGGCGCGCGCCATCTTGCCGAACTCGGCCAATGTTTCAGGCAGGCGAAAGCCGCAGTCTTCGCACAGGGCCTCCCAGGAATGGCGGCCCACCGAATCGAAGGTTTCCTCGTCCCCGATGAACAGCGCCAGACCAGTGTCCCCGTACGCGCGCACGCACAGCAGGTCGTAGAACGGCGCGAGCCTGAAGCCCTTGTCATCGACCAGCACCGACACGTTCTTGGCGTGCGCATCCGAATTGCCGATCAGGTAGTTGAACATCACCCAACGCTGGAACTGCAGCAGGTCGATGCCGCGCACACCCAGCCCGCGCAAGACCTTGACCAGCAAAGGAATGCTGACCAGCCCACCCGAACGCTGATATTTCCAGTCCGCGCCGTGTCCCAGCAACTGGCAGCCGTCGACTTGATGAAGGCTCACGATGTTGCCCGCCGCCAGCAGCCGGTCGTAGCGTTCGACCACGTAAGCCGCCTCGGGAATGCGAAGCAGCCAAACCTCCGGCACCGACAACCGAAGCGCTCGTGCCAGCTTCATGCAGGCAAATTCGTTGACTGCGCTGGGGTGGTAGCGCGCTTGGCGCGTGTCAGGCTTGAGGATGTGCGTGGTGGGTGACTGGCCAATGCTGTCGCTCAGGCGCTGGCCTGCCGGGTCGAAGCGCAGGCCGATCTTGTCCTGCGCGCCGGCCAGCGACATGGTCGCCTGGGTGTTGGACAGCAACAGCGGCGTGCGGTCGCGGCCGGCCAGCCGTCGACTCAGCTCCTCGAACGGTAGCGGACGGTATTCCTGCGCCGGCACTGGCCGCGCCTCGGGCGGCAGCAGCGAGAGCACGCCGGGAAGCTCCGCGCCCAGACGGCCCAGCAACTCGAAGGATGAAGCGCCGCGCAAATGAATGGCGCTGACGATGTCGTCGAGCGCATCGCCTTCAGGGAGCAGATTCTCGAAAAATGACCGGACCAGGTGCCCGGTGTAGCGCTCAGCCACCAGCGGAAATTGCGGTGCCAGCACATAGTGCCCTGGCTGTTCCAGCCATTGAGGGTCGTACTCGAAGAAGTAGTCAGCTGCAGCATGGCCGAACCACCCCATTGGACGGGCGTTGGCCCAGATGCGCAGCCGGATCATTCGGCGCTCGCCTCGGGGTCGCCCTGCCAACCGCCAAGGCTGGCTTTGAGTCCCAGTCCGGTCGCGAGGAGCAGCAATTTCACCAAGGAACAGCGCCCCGGATCGCTTTCCGCGTCGCGGATGAAAGAGGGGCTGACGCCGCACACCGAAGCGGCTTGCGCGCGCGACAAACCCTGGCGCTTGCGCTCGGCCGTGAGTCGCATGGCCAGTTCAGAAAGATTGTCTGGAGTGAGGTACATGAATTGACCTGATAAGAGCATTATTGCTTAACGCTGATCAAATCAATCTTTTTTGCCTCTATAGGGTCAATTTAAAGCAATATCGATTTTTGACCCAGGAGGGTCAAAATCACGAATCAAATACGGCCAGACAGAAGTATTGACCTTGAAAGGTCAAGCCGCTCAATCTTCAGCTGCTTCTTCCAGACCGCCCTGCGGCTTCACCAACGACACCGGCGCCTCCTTCGGCCGCCCGGCCGTCGACACGATCTCCTGGTCGATCGCGCCGAACAGCGAACGCCCGTCCAGCCCCTTCATCTCGATGCGGATGGTGTCGCCGAACTTCATGAAGTCGGTATACGGCTGGCCGGTCTGGATGGTCTCGATGCAGCGCTTCTCGGCGATGCACGAGTAGCCCTTGGGCCAGTCCATGTGGCCGTTCTTCTCCACGCCCTTGTTGCTCACGGTGCCGCTGCCCACGATGCTGCCGGCGCGCACGTTGCGCGTCTTGGCGATGTGAGCGATGAGCTGGCCGAAGTGGAAGGTCATCTCCGGGCCGGCGTCGCACATGCCGACCTTGCGGCCGTTCCAGCTGCTTTGCAGCGCCAGGTGCACGCGGCCGTCCTGCCAGGCCTCGCCGATCTCGTCGAGCGTCACGGCCACGGGGCTGAAGGCGGTGGCGGGCTTGCTCTGGAAGAAGCCGAAGCCCTTGGCCAGCTCGGCCGGGATCAGGTTGCGCAGGCTCACGTCGTTGGCCAGCATCACGAGGCGGATGCCGTCGAGCGCCTGGTCGGGCGTGGAGCCCATGCGCACGTCGCCGGTGATGACGGCGATCTCGGCCTCGAAGTCGATGCCCATGGCTTCGCTGGGCACAATCACGTCGTCGGTCGGGCCGAGGAAGTCGTCGCTGCCGCCCTGGTACATCAGCGGGTCGCTGTAGAAGCTCTCGGGCACCTCGGCGTTGCGCGCCTTGCGCACCAGTTCGACGTGGTTGATGTAGGCCGAGCCGTCGGCCCACTGGTAGGCGCGCGGCAGCGGGGCCATGCACATCGACGGATCGAAGGGGAAGGCGTGGCGCGCGCGGCCGGTGTTGAGGGAGTCGTACAGGTCCTGCAGCTGCGGGCTCATGAAGCCCCAGTCGTCCAGCACCTGCTGCAGCCGGCTCGCGATGCCGGTGGCGTAGTGGGCGAGCGTGAGGTCGCGCGAGACAACGACGAGCTGGCCGTCGCGCGAGCCGTCCTTCAGGGTGGCGAGTTTCATGATGCGGTGCGTGCGTGATGGCGCGGGACACGGCACGTGCACAAGGCAAGGCGCCGCTCCCACTTAAACTGGTTGAACGGGCGGCAGTGTACCGAGGTGGTCTTGGTGAACCTCCGGGCCGGCGCCTCACTCCACACACTGATGTCGACGCTCGTCGCCCCTCCTTCTTCCTTGCTGCCTCCCGGCCTGCCCGGGCGTCCGTCGTGGCGGGTGCTGATCGGTCTGACGCTGCTGGTGGCGCTGATCCACCTGCTGGTGCTCGGGCTGGCACCGGTGGCCATCGGGCCGGAACCCTCGCCGCTGGCGAGCAAGTTCAGCACGCGGACGATCGTGATCGCGCCGCCGGCTTCCGAAAAGCCCGCGGCGCCGGCTGCCGCCCCGGCGGAAGCCAAGCCGGCGCCGCCGCCCAAGCCGCGACGGCCCCGCGAGGCGTCGGTGCCCCGTCCGAAGCCGGCTCCCGCGGCCGCTACGCCAACGCCGGAGCCAGACGCTTCCGTGCCCCCTGCTCCAGAAACACCCGACCTGACGGCTCAGGCCGCTCCCGATTCAGGAGCAGCACCGCCCGAAGCAGCCGCCAGCGCCCCTGCCGGTGCATCTTCCCCTGCTGGTGGCACGGGCACCGGCACCAAGGCGGCCGGTGGCAGCGAAGCCTCGGGCACCATCGCCGGCACCCAGGCGCTGAGGATCCCCGGTTCGGTCACGCTCGATTTCGAAGCCACCGGCCAGGTGGGAGCGTCGCCCCAGCGGGGCGTATTCGGTGAGCTCGTCTGGCTGCAGGACGGCACCCGCTACGACGGGCGGCTGACTCTCAAGGCGGTGTTCTTCACCCTGCTCAACTGGCACAGCACCGGCCGCATCGGCCCCTCCGGCCTAGAGCCCGAGCGGTACTCCGAAAGCCGCAAGGCCGAGGTGGCGTCGCATTTCGTGCGCGACCAGGGGCAGATCGTGTTCAGCAACAACACGCCCCCCGTGCCGCTGCTGGCCGGCGCGCAGGACCGCATGAGCGTCATGATGCAGCTCGGCGGCCTGCTGGCGGCCAGCCCGGACCGCTATCCGGCGGGCACCCGGATCTCGGTCCAGACCGTGGGGCCGCGCGATGCCGACGTCTGGGTCTTCGTGGTCGGCGAAGAGGAAAAGATAGCCCTCCCGGCCGGCGAATACACCGCGCGCAAACTCACCCGCAACCCGCGCCGGGATTTCGATAGAAAACTGGAGCTCTGGCTTGCGCCAGCCTACGGCTATCTGCCCGTACGCATCAGGCAAACGGAGCCCAACGGGGACTTCGCTGACGCCCAATTGCGCAAACCCCTACCCGCGGGACCCTCAAATTGAGGAGAAAGTCACACTATCGAAGCAAAAGGTCCTGGAGATATGCCGATTAGCCTGTTGGTTTTACAAATAGACAACCTATCTTGAAACTGGCGCGTTGATTGCTATCTAAACCCCATGAACGCCATCGACATACTCACAGGGCCCGCCATGAACATGCTTTATGACTCGGAGTCTTTCGTCGTCGTACACGTGCAGCCCAATGAAGGCGAGGAGCCCGCGCAGCCGAATGTGCCGGTTCTGGAGCGTCATGGCTTCGAGATCGTGGACAAGCGTTCGGGCAAGGAGGTGTACCTCGACGGCTCCTGGGCCGAACTGTTCCAGCAGCAGATCGCCGCGTGGCAGCTCAACACCCCCACGCAGGAAGAAGTCGAAGACACGCTCGAAGGCTACGCCGAGCTGGCCCACACCCCCGTCTTGGTGCACTGAGCCGAAAACCCCGGAAACAACAACTCAGTAGGTCACGGTCACCGTGATGGTGTCGGTATAGCTGCCCGGCGCAGCCGTGTACTGGCCGGTAGGCAGGCGACCGTAGACCGTGTGCGTGGTGCTTGCCGTCCTGGTCCCGAACCCACCTGAGGCAGACGCGCTGCCCGACACCGTGCTGGTCGCCCAGACCGTTCCATAGGTCGAACTGGTGTACAGGTTGTAGTTCAGGGTGTAGTTGCCATAGCTCATGTAGCGGCTCGTGGTCGTTCCCGAATTCCCCGCACTCAGGCTGACCGTATAGCTCAAGGTGCTGGTTCCGAAGATGCTTCCTGAAAACGTGGCCGCCACCGTGATGGTGCCGGTACTTGTGGTGGCGCTCGTCGTGGCCGCGCTGTAGCTTCCGAAGCTCAGGGCCGTCGCGCTGATGGTGGCCGAACAGGTCGGCGTCCCGAGGCCCGTCGACGTGCATGTCGCATGTGCCGGCGTGACAGCCAGGGCACCGATCAGACCAGCAACCCAGATCAGCGCGCCGTGGGTGGAAGCATCGTTTCGCATGTGTAGGGTCCGATTTGTGGCAACGTGCCGGAGATCGGAATGGGGCCGACCGTGAAACTGCAATGGCCTGTACGCCAATTCGCCTCGAAGCGTTCGCCCGCACGGGGGCGATCGAGCTGCAGCGTGCCGCCGTAGCCGGTGATCAATGGAGACGGACGGTTCTCGCCGATGACGTCGATGCCAGCCGGCAGCGGCGAGCCGTCAGGCAGCCGGATCTGCATCGTGGCGCTCAGGTCGCGCGAGATGTCGAAGGTGGCCGCCGCAACGCCCTTGTACGACGGCACGACCTGCAGCACGTCGGAGTGCACCTGCGCCGAGATCGGCAGATCGCCGTTGTCCACGCTGATCTTGTTCAATTCATAGGCGCGCAGGCCGGTCACGAGGGCATGCCCCTCGCCGTCGGTCGTCGTCGCCAGGTTGTTCTCCCGGTAGATCTTGATGCCGGCCGCGCCAGGCACCGTCACCAGCGCAAAGCCGTCGCTGGACGACTGAGCCGCGAAGAACATGCCCGACGTATAGCCCAGTGAGCCCTCGGCAAGCACCCTGGCGCTGGTTTCCTTGTTGAGGTCGACGACCTGCGCGTTGAAGCTCGCATAGGGGGTTCGCCAGGTTGCCTCGGCCTGGGTGCGCTTTGTCTCGCCATTCGAGGCCACGACGCGCCAGCCCAGCCCCTCATCGCTCGGCGTCGCCTGGCTGACGTCGACCGTGGTGGTGCTTTTCCCGTTCTGCCGGCTGGTCGTGGCCGATGCGGTCTGCCGGTCGCCCAGCGGAAGGGTCAGGCTCAAGCCGACCGAGGCGACGCGCTGGCGATTCGCCGTGGCGCCCGAGTCGGTGCGCGCCACATAGGTGTTCAGGAACACGGCACCGAGCTGAATGGAGTGGTTGAGCGACAGCACCTTGGCCTCGTCGCCACCGCTGTAGCGCAATGCCGTGTAGGCCAGGCCCAGGCTGCCATAGCGGCGGCCAAGGGATCGCCCCAGGAACAGCTGCGTCTGCCCGGTCGTGTGCGTCTGGCTGTCCAGCCAGGCAACCTGCATGAAGCCTGCGCTGGCGGATTGCCGGCTTGCAGAGAAGCTCCAGTCAGGAGCGATGTGCGCGAACGAAACACGCCCGAGCGTTCCGCTGCCCGCGTCCTGCGAGCGGCTGGCCGCGCCGTGCAGTCCGAACTCCCCCAGCGGTGCCCACACCCACGTCAGGCCGACGCCGGCGACCTGAACCTGCGCGCCGGCCTCGCCATGCAGTTCCATGGTGGCCGTCTCGCTGAGTCCGCGGCGCCAGTTGCCGGCAGCGAACGGGCTGCCGTAGTCATTGCTCTGAAGGCCATAGTTGAGGCGGCTCCACCCCACGTTGACCGAGTAGTCCGACAAGCCCGCGCGCAGCAGATTCGTGCTCACGTAGTAGGGCGTCGTGACGGTGCGGCGCACGCCCAGCGCGTCGGACACCGAGAAGCTCATCTCACCCGCACCGCTGAGCACCGGCACGTTGCTCAACGAAAACGGGCCCGAATCGACCTGCCCCTGATAGTGCAGCGTGTTGTTCACATAGGCCTCGAGCGTCGATGCAACGGCCGATCCGCCCGTGAGCGACGGCACCGGATAGCTGATGTACCCGGGGCTCAACCCGAACTGGGTGCCGAACTGCACCCCGGCGAAGCGCGACGGCGTGGACCACGCGGCGTTCTGCGTGATGGCGTCGCCAACCGTCAGCCGCGTCAGGCGATCCGGATCGTCGTAGCGGTAGTAGCTGTCGAGCCGGACCATCTTGCTCAGCGACGAAAGGCCCGTCGCATTCTGATAGGCCGACTGGCCGACGAGCACGCTGTTCGCCAGCAATCCCCATTGGCCCGAAACCGTGCTGTCGAGCAGCCCCGATGCGGCAGTGCCGTTGCTGTCGTGCTGCAGCGCCATGCTGTAGTTGACGAAGGCGGCATTGACCGAGGGCGTCGGCGACGGCCGGTTCGCGCCCTTGCCGGTGAGTGCACTGGCCACGAATGCCGTCACGGGCAAGCGCACTTGCGCTGTCTGCGTGCTTTCTTCCAGCGCCACGCTGCCATTGGGCAACGCAGCGGGGTCGTAGTAATCGGCCCCCTCGACCACGGCCGTCGCCTGGGCGGGAACGATGACGCGCCACGCCTGCAAGTCGGCACGGCTGAACAACAGCTTGCCCCCGTGCCGGAGCGCAGAGCGTGCAGGCCCCTCTGCCGTGCCATTGACTTCGACGTCGATGACCAGCGGGGTGAACGCCTGATCGTCTGCAATCACTTGGGCCTGCGCCATGTGTGCCACCGGCAGCCAGCAAGCGAAAGCGACCAGGCTACTGAGCCGCTGCAGCCGTCGCACCGGGAACTTGCAGGAAGACGGGGGGCAGCGGTACTTCGGAGTCCGCCTGCGCCTCGAGCTGGAGTCTGGCGCCCGGTGGCAGTGAAGGCAGCACGACCGGCAACCTGGCGCTTTGCTGCGGCAGCACGTAAACCGACATACGTTGACGCAAGAGTTCGCTGCCATCCGCATGGCGCACGGTGACTTGCGTGATCTGGATGTGCTCGCGCCCCAGGTTGTCGATGGTCAGCGCCGACGCGCTCAGATGCCACGCGACCGAAGGCGCTCCCGCAGGGGACGAAGGAGGCACGAAGATCGGCAAGACCAGTTGCAGCAGCGTCTGCAATTCAGCGCCCGCCCCCTCGGTCCCCGTTGGCAGCGCCTTGTCGCGCGGCAACTGCCTCAGGAAGATGCGGTAGCTGCGCTCGTCGGCCAGCGCAGGCACCTGCAGACCGAGGCGCACGATCTGCCGGCCATTGGCCGGAATCCGGAAGATGGCCGGATTGACCAGCACCTCACGCGTAGGCGCATAGACATCCTGCTGATCCTTCTGCGCCCAGCTCATGACCTCGGCCTGCATCGAGATCTCGCTGGCGCCGTCGTTAGTCACGACCAGCGAAGCGACCGGCCGGTTGGGCTGCAGCACAACCCGGACCGGAGCGATCTGGATGCTCGCGGCCCGAACGTCGACCGGAACGGCCGAGACGGCCATCGCCGCCGCCGAACCGAGGATGATCGCCGCGCGCGGCAGGAGCTGGCGCTTAGCCCAATCGAGAGACATGGACCGTGAACGCTCAGTAGGTGAGCGTCAGGGTGATCGTGTCGGTGTAGTCCGTTGCGGGCGCCACGGCGTACTGGGCGGCCGGGACCTTGCCGTAGACCGTATGGGTCACGGCCGAACCTGTGCCGGTGTAGTCCGACCCCGTCGTGCTGTTGCTCCAGTTGGTCGCATACGAGGAATCTTTGTAGAGACCGTACGACAGGCTGTTGTAGCCACTCGTCGCCGTGGCGCTCGTCATGGTCCGGGCCGTCACCGAGCCGCTGGTGCCTGCGCTCATGCCCAGCGAGTAGGTGGTGCCGTAGGTGCACTGCACGGTGAACGAGGTCGCGCCGGTGAGCGCAGTGCCCGGGGTGAAGCTTCCGAACGCGAGCGTGTCGGGCGTGGCCATGGCGCAGGAACTGAGCACCGTGGCCGTCACCTTGAAGGTCGTGGTGGCCGTCGTGGCGTGCGCGGACTGGAGCGGCAGCACGGCAAGCGCCACCAGGGCAGTGGCAATGGCGCCACCGAGTCTCAAGTTATTCATATCTACCCCGTAAGTGTCGGAAATTGAACCTCCGGATAGATGGATATCCGGCCCGTATCGCGAGCCACATGTGGTCTTTGGTATGACTTTTCGCGACGGGCCGAGTAAACCCAAAGACTTGGTAAAAAATTAGCAGGCTGTCAGATAAAAGTTTCAGAAGTGTTCAGCGGTAAATCCACCGGAACTTCAGCGGCGGTTGCGTGGCCAGCGCGCGAACGAAAAAAGCGGGAGGGCACGGACGACAGGGACAGGGGGAAATGGACGGCACCGCGTGCGCGTGCCCAGGGCATACGATCGCGCGATGCCTCCTCCAAACTGGCCCGCCCGGGCCTCCCGATTCCTGCTGTTCCCCCTGCTCGCCGTCACGGCGTTCACAGGTTGCTCGGCGCTGTCTTCTTCCGGCGCCGAGGCGCCCGACGCCCCCATCGCGCGCCGTGTCGCGGCACTCCAGCCGGTCGATGCCCTGCTGCTCGGCGAGCAGCACGATGCGCCCGAACACCATGTCATCGAACGCGAGGCCGTCGAGGCCCTGGTCGCTCGCGGCAATCTCGCCGCGCTGGCGCTGGAGATGGCGGAGGAAGGCCGCAGCACCGCGCATGTCGCCCCCACCGCCACCGAAGCGCAGGTGCAGGCCGCCCTCGACTGGAGCGACAAGGCCTGGCCCTGGGCCAGCTACGGCCCCGCGGTAATGGCCGCCGTGCGCGCGGGCGTGCCCGTGGTCGGCGCCAACCTGCCGCGCGCCCGCATGAAAGACGCCATGGCCGATGTCTCGCTCGACGTGCAGCTCAACGGCGAGGCCTACACCGCGCAGCAGGACGCCGTACGCGATGGGCACTGCAGGATGCTCCCCGAGTCGCAGATCGTTCCGATGACGCGCATACAAGTGGGCCGCGACCGCGCGATGGCGCAGGCCATCGTCAAGGCGCGACGGCCGGGCCAGACCGTGCTGCTGATCGCCGGAGCCGGCCACGTCGTGCGCACGCTCGGCGTGCCGCAGCACCTGCCCGACGACGTCAAGGTCGCCACGGTGCGGCTGATGGCCGCGCCGGCTGCTCCTTCGCCCGAAGCGGTGGCGGGCGACTACGACCGCACATGGCGGACACCGCCCCTGCCCGAAAAAGACTACTGCGCAGAGTTCAAGCGGCAGGCAAGACCCCAACCGAAAGCCTGAGCGCCCCATCGACAAGAAAAAAGCCGCGAGCCCGAAGGCCCGCGGCTTTTTCTTTCAGTACACGGCAGCTCAGCGCGAGGTAATCGCCGACACCGCCGAGTTGCCCGTCGCAGACGCCGTGATCTGGTTGCCCGTGGTGCGCAGCGTGCTGTTGCCCACCGCGCCCGAGACGCCGACCCCGAAGTTCACGCTCGTCACCGTGGCCGTCACCGCACCGGTGTTGACCTGGTAGTTGCCGATGGCCGCGCTCGGCGCGCCGGTGTTCAGCGCCGTCTGCGTCAGGCGGTTGGTCGCGCTGTTGCCGACGGCCTGCGCCGCCAGTGTGTTGCCCGTGACACCGACCGTGCCGCTCGACACGCCAGCGCCGGTGCTGTTGAGCGCCACCTGGTAGCTCGTACCCACGCTCGTGGCCGACACCGCACCCGAGTTGTTCTGGCTGTTGAGGATCGCTGCGCTCGCACCGACGTTGAGCGCCAGCGGCGTGCCGACCAGGCTCGACGAACCCACCGTGGCCGCGCCGCCGTAGCTGCTGCCACCGCTGGACTCGAGCACGTTGGTCGCCGCATTGCCGCGCGCCAGGGCGGCGGTGGTGTTGCCGTCGAGCGAGATGCTGCTGCCGTTGAGCGGCACCGCCCCCGTCAGCGTCGCATTCGCCACCGTGCTGGCCGTCGCCGTCACGCCGGCCGTGCTGCCCTGCACGTTCACGATGCCGACGCTGGCGCCCTGCGTCGCGCCGCTCGCTACCGTGGCGGTGTTGGTCGCGCGGTTGGCCGAAGCCTCTGCGAAGGTGCTGTTGCCCGAGATGGTGAGCGCGCCGTTGATCAGCCCAGGCGTGGGTGCGGCGTTGTCGTCGTTGTGGATCGACGTGCTGGCCGTGCTGCTGACCGTCGATGCGGCCGACTGGCGGTTCGACAGCACGTGGTCGCCGGTGGCCACCACGTTGTCGGCGCTGCCGGTCTCGTTCAGCGTGGCGGAACCCGTCGCGCCCGGCGGCAGTGTGTTGACCGCGCTCACGCTCAGCGTGTTGGTCGCGTCGTTCATCACGCCCAGCGCCGTGTTGCTGTTGCCCGAGAGGCGCACCGTCGATGCGGTGGACGCGGCCGGCGCGAACAGCTCCTGCGTGGACGTTGCCGTCACCGCGGCGGTGCCCGACTGCGTCGACTGCAGCGCCGAGCGCGCTCCCACGTTCGAGCCTGCCAGCGTCACGCTGTTGAGCGCCGTGTTGGCCACGGCCTTCGCGCTCTGGCTGTTGTTCGTCACGCCCAGCGTCGAGGTGCCGACGATGGATGCCAGTGCCGTGTCGATGCCCACGATGCCCGTCGCGGTGGCCGACACGGTCCCGGTGCCCATCTGCACGTTGGCCAGTGCGTGGTCTGCCGTCACTGCCACCAACAGCGCCGGGCCGGCTGCGGCCACGGCCGGCAACGGCGTGCTGCCGGCAATGGCGCTGCTCTTCACGTCGATGCTGTTGGTCGCGGCGCTACCGGTGGCGGCTGCGCTGGTGCTGTTGCCGTCGAGCGTGGCGCTGCTGCCGGTGAGCGCGTTGGGGCCGGTCAACGTGAGCTTGGTCACGTTGTTGGCGTTGGCTGCCACGGTCGCGTTGCTGTCCTGCGCATTCAGCACCGCGGTCTTGGCCGACTGCGATGCGCCGCCGGTCAGCGAGGCCGCGTTCGTCGCGCGGTTGGCCGCAGCTTCCGAGGACGTCGTGTTGCCCGAGGCGGTGAAGCTGCTGTTGACCAGGCCTGCGTTGGCGGGCACCAGGCTGTCTTCGTTGTAGATCGCGGTGTCGGCGGTGCTGGTGGCCGAGGTTCCGGCCGACTGGCGGTTCACCAGCACCTGGTCGCCCACCGCGGCGGTGTTGCCTGGCAGCGCGCCCTGGAGAATGATCGCGGGCACGAAAGACGCGACGGACGAGCCACCCGCAACGGCGACCTTGTTGTCCACGTCGTTGATCACGCTCAGCGCCGAGTTGCTGTTGTTCGAGAGTTTCACCGACGAACCCGCCACCGAGGCCGGCGCAAACGCCTGCATGAACGAGCGCGACTCCACCGCCGCCGTGCTGCCCTGTGCAGACAGCAGCGCCGAGCGGGCCGACACATCGGTGGCCGCGAGCGCGATGGCGTTGCTGCCCGTGTTGGCCACGGCCTTCGCGCTCTGCGTGTTGCCGGAGGCACTGAGCGTCGAGCCGGAGATCACCGCGCCGACCGCCGTGTCGATACCGAATGCGGCCGCCACCTTGGAAGAGATCGTCGGGCTCGTCACCAGCTGGATGCTCGACAGCGCATGGTCGCCGACCGCACCTGCCAGGCCCGCGAGGCTGGTCGCGCCGGCAAGCGGCAAGCCGTCGCCCACGGCGATGGTGTTGCCCTTCACGTCGATGCGATTGACGGCGGCGTTGCCCGTGGCCGAGCCGCCGGCGGCGTTGCCGTCCACAGTGACCTGCGAGTTCTGGATGCTTGCGCCGCCCAGCACCACTTGCACGCCGTCCTTGTTGTTGAGCAGCGCACCTTCCTGCCCGGTCAGCGAACTGACCGCGGCGCTGGTGAGCTGAAGGTTCTGCACCGCGGTAGTGGTCGAGACGCCGACCGCATCCACGCTCACGCCGTTGACGGCGCTGTTGCTGGTCGCGCCGGCCAGCGTGGTGTTGCCGCTGGCGTCCACCTTCGAGTTGCTGATGGCGCCGGTGACGGTGGTCTGCACTTCAGGCCCGCCGCTGCGCTGCGCCGACACCGTGCCCTGGCCCGACTGCGCGTTCTGCACGCTGAAGGCGGCGGTGGTGGCGAGCACGTTGCCCGTCAGCGTCGCACCCGCCAGCGAGAGGCCCGAGGTGTCGATGTTGTTGCCCGTCACCTTCACCGTGTTGCCGGTGGCGCGGCTGCCGTAGGCCAGCGCCTGCGCCGCGTTGTCCGAGCTGGACACCGAGCCGTTGCTCAACGTGCCCGTGACCGTGGTGCGCGCCACGATGCCGCCTGCCGCCGTGGCGTCGATGACCGTGCCCGCGCCCGCCACCGCCTGCGTGTTGGTGACGTTGGCAATCGAGGCATTCGAGCCACTCACGTTGTTCAGGCCCAGCGTCACGCCGCTGGCCGCGTCGTTGCCGTAGGTGGCTGCGACAAAGGCGTTGTCGCTGTTCGCGACGCTGACGGCCGAGACATTGCCGGTGACGGTCGCCGAGAAAGTGTTGGGGCCGGTGGCCGAGCTGCCGATGTTCCCCTGCACCGACTGGTCGTTCAGGATGCCGTAGGCCGCAGTCACCGTCGGCAGGGCGCCGGCCGCGTTGCTGAACGGCAGTCCGCTTAGCACATCGACCGTGACGGTCGAGGCCGGCGTGCCCAGGAACGGGCCTGGCGCCGCGGCCAGGTTGCCCGCGCTCACGCCCAGCGTGTTCGACGCCGAATTGCCGTAGGCAATGGCGCGCTGCAGGTTGTCGGTGAGCGCGACCGAGCCGCCGGTGACGTTGCCGTTCACCGCGATGCGCGCTTCGGGATTGAACAACGCCGCGCCAGCACCGGAGGTCGCATCGGACATCTGCACGCTCGCGATGCCCGCGCCCGTGCCGACCGAGTTGCCGGTGAGCGTGAGCGTGTTGGTGGCCCCGCTGCCGACCGCCACGGCTTCCTGCCGGTTGTCGGTCAGCGCCAGCGTGTTGTTCGCGACCGGTGCGCCGCCACCGCTGGCGGTCAGCAGGATCTGCGAGCCGAAGTTGAGCGCCGCGGGGCCGCTGCCGTTGTAGTTGCCCTGCAGGTTGGTGAGCGTCGCTGCGCCGCTGGCGGACACGCGCCCGTCGGAGTTCGTGCCACCCGTGAGCACGGCGTTGCCGTTGCCCAATGCCACCGTGGCCGCCTGGATCGCCAGGCTCTGCGTGATCTGGTTGCCTTGTGCGGTGGCCGCCGACGTGTTGCCGGACACGGTGACCGAGCTGCCGCTGGTCTGCCCCGTGCCGGGCGACTCGCCCGTCTGCGCCGAGATGACCGACGGAAACAGGAACGCCGTCGCCGCCGCCGCGGAATTGGCCTGCTGATTCGACACCGCAGCAGTGCCGGTGAACGAGGCCGCGTTCTTGCCGCTGGCAATGGCGCTCGACGCCGTGTTGCCGGTGGCGTCCGCCGTGATGCTGTTGTCTGACAGCGTGACCTGGCTGTTCTTGCTCGACTGCACGCCGGCGCGGATCTCAGCGCCCGAGGTCTGGGCGAAAGTGGTCACGCCGATGTTGCCCTGGCTGTTGACGATGGCCAAGTCGCTGTTGACGTTGCTGGTCACGCCCACGCCGTTGTGGATGCTGTTGTTGGCTGCGGTGGCGGCCGTGCCGGTGCCCGCGATGGTCACGTCGTCGATCAGGATGCGGTTGCCTGCCACACCGGCCGTGGTACCCAGCGCCTCGTTGCCCGTGGCCGCGCTGGAGATCGCATTGCCCTGCACCGACAGCGAGCCCTGCAGCACGTTGGAGCCGCCGGCAGGCACGCCGCTCACGAGGCCCGTGATCACCGAGCTCGCATTGGTTGCGCTGTGCGTGACGGCGAGGATGCCGTTGCCGTTCGCCTGCAGGTTCGCGACCACCGCCGAGCCGGCGAAGGCTGGCGCGCCGCCCGACTGGATTTCGGCCGTGCTGGTCGCGCTGTTGGCCTTGAGCACCGCCGAGATCGAATTGCGTTCGAGCACGGCAGCGGTGGTCAGCGTGATGCCCGGGCTCGCCGTCAGCATCAGGTCGACCGTGTTGCCCAGCACCTGCGCGTTGGAGCTTGCGCCCGTGGCCGACTGCAGCGAGGTCACTACGATGTTGCCCTTGGCATCGAACAGCGGTGCGCCCGCCGGGTAGGTCAGCACCGAGGTGCCGGCCTGCGGCAGCGCGCCGACCGCGGCGGCGCCCGACACGACCGAGCTGCCGCTGTTGAGCGTGGTGGTGGCCGAGATGGTGTTGTCGGCGTTGACCACGCTGCCTGTCTGCAGCGTGCTCGATTCCACCGCCAGCTTGCTGCTGATCACTGAGCTGTTGATCGTGCCGGTGTTGATCGCCACGCCCAGCGTGGCGGCGTTGTTCACCGGCGTGCCGGGCGCCGGCTGGATGCTGTTGGCAAAGCTGTTGCCGGTGGCGGTCGCGCCGACCAGGTTGCCGCTGGTGCTCATCGCCACGGGGTTGGGGTTCGACGGCGTGCCGGTGGAGGTCGTGCCCACGGTGGCGCTGGTGATGGTGGCGTTGACGGCCCCGGTATTGCTGATCTGCTTGTCGATCGTCGGCGTGCCGGTGACGGTGCCGTTGTAGGCGGCATCGACCGAGGTCTCGGCGGCTTGTGCGCCGGAGGCTGCTGCAATCAGCGCCATCGCGACTGCCGTGCCGATGCTGCTGCGGCTGAACATGGGCGCGCGTGTGGCCCGGCTCTGGATCTTGCGTGCTTTCATGGCGTGACTCCTCGGATGTTGTGGAAGCGGTCTGGGTCGGAAAGTGGATGCGCGATGCGCGCGGAACAGCAGGTCAATCGCCCTTGACTGCGCCGTCGGAAGAAGAAGCAGAAGGTGAAGGAGCGGGCGCCGCGCCGCCGACCACCGCGCTGCCGATGCGCAGCTTGGCGATCTCCTGCAGGCCCGGGCCATCGCGGTGGATCGACGTGTCGGCGGCATCGGGTCGCCATGTGAGGCTGATGGCACCCGGTGCCACGCCGCGGTTGGCAAGGGCCGAGGTGACGGCCGCGATGCGCTGGTCGGTGAGCTCGTCGCGCTTGCGGGCGTCCCAGTTCTCGGTGTCGCGCGCCACCAGCACGATGTCGGTCGAGCCCTTCTTGGCCAGGCCCGCGATCTGGTCGATCAGCGCGAGCGAGCTGCCGCCGAGCGTGGTCGCGCCGAAGTCGAAGGACACCTGCGTTGCCGTACCCGTGAGGCGCGCGCCGCCCTGCCCCGCGGCGTTGACGGCCACGCCGCTCTGCACCACGGGCGAGGTCACGGCCGCGCCGCTCACGGTGGCGTCGCCCGGGTTGTCGACCTTGCGCAGGTCGGCCGCGGGCACGGTCGGAATCTGCTCGCCGCCGCCCGGACGCATCGTCATGCAGGGCCGGTGGTCGACCTGCGTGACGGCCGCCATGAGCCGCACTACGCCCTCTTCCAGCGCTGCGCGCACGCCCATCTGCACCGGCTCCTGGCCCTTGGCGCCGATGTCCACGTCGTACAGCTTGCTGCCGAAGAAGCGGAACACGTTCAGGCCCACTTCGTAGCCGTTGAACTGCTTGGTGAGGCTCACCGTGCGCACCACCATCAGCGACTTGGTGTCGACGATGCGCAGGTCCACGCTCACCGACTGGCTGAAGGTGCGCGCCTTCACGCCCACCTGGTTCACCGCGAACTCCGCGCCGCCCGAGTTGATGTTGTAGTTGAGCTCGGTGATGCCGCCGACGATGAAGTAATCAGACTTGTTGATCGTGCCGCCGAAGTACGGCAGCCACGGCACCGCCTGCCCGCCGTTGGGACCGCCTACCTGGTGCGTGCGGCCGTCGCCGAGCTGGCGGCGGTCGGCGTACGCGAGTTCGCGCTCGGCGATCACCGGATCGAAGCGCTCGGCGATGCTCACCGCGCCGCCGAGCTTGCCGAGTGCCGAATACACCATCAGCGCGCCGCCCTGCGTGATGGCATTGCCTTCGTTGATGCTGTACTTGCCGGTGTAGTCCTTCACGTCGCCCACGCCGATGACGATGGGCGGGCGCCGCGTGGCCGCGATGTGGTCGGCGTAGCAGGCGAGCACCGCCTCCATCGGCGTGACGTTGTCGCGCACCGCGGGGCCGAGCACCACGGGCGCCTCGTTGGGCGCAAAGCGTTGCTGCGGAGCGGAGACACAACCAGCGAGCGCCACCGTGGCGATGGCTGCGAGCGCGAAGGTGCGGGAGATGGGGAATTGCATGTCGCGTGCCTCGTTCAATTGAGCACGCCGAACGCGCACGCCGAGCTGCCGCCGACGCTCGCGGTCTGCGCACCCGAGTTGCTCTGATTCGAGTTCAGAGCCTGGTTGGCCGCGCCCTGCACCTGCGTGCTGGTGCCGCCGACGATGGCCGAGCCGACAGCGCCGGAGTTGGCCTGCGTGGTGCCCACCGTCGCGCCGCCGAGCGTGCCCACCGCGGTGCGGCTGTCATTGCCCGATGCACTCGAAGTCGCGCCCGAAGTGGAAGGCGAATTCGCGACCGTGCTGTTGTTGCCGTCGTTGCCCGTGGAGGTCGCGGAGACGTTGCAGTTGTACTGGCGACCGATGTTGTTGGTCGTGTTGTAGACCGGCGCCGAGTAGTAGCCGCTCTTCTGCTTGCGGATCATGTCCTGGATCGCGGCCTGGTTCACCTTGTCGGTGCTGGTCTGGAACTGCCATGCGGCGTTCTCGCCGACGTTGTTGGCGAGTGCAGCCAAAGGCGCACACACCAATGCCATAAGAAATACACGTTGCATGACGGTCCCTCTCTGGAAGACGCACTTGATGAACTCATAAGTGCTACGTTTCGGGAGGGGATGCTAGGGATCGGCGGCCACGACCGGTATCCCGGGAACCGGTAGGAGGTATCCCGGGAACCGGTAGAAATGAGGATGGCAACCCAAGGGCCCGCGCAGGCCGCAGGGGTCGCACGCGCGCGCGCAAGCGTGCGCTTCGGCAGGTCAGGCTAGTCGCCGAACCAGAACAACAACCAGGCGGTGACAGAGCCGAGCGTCACCATCACGAGAGCGACCTGGCGACCCGCAGGAAGTGGCCGGCTCACCCATCGCTCGATGTTTTTCGACATCTTCGTCCCCCGTTCTTCTAGTGAGGACCGAAGCGTGAAGCGCTCGCCGAGTTCTGTCAAAGCAGAAGAAATGCTTCGTCGACTTTCTTGGCGACGGCCGGCAAAGCGCCTTCGTGATCTCGGGCTCACGAAGGCGCTGCCGTCTTGCTCAGGCGTGCGCCTTGATCGAATCCGCCAGCGTGTTCACCAGCGTGTCGATGTGCGACTTCTCCACGATGTACGGCGGCGCGATCACCAGCACGTCGCCAGCGGGCCGCACGAGAGCGCCCTTGTGGAAGCAATCGAGGAAGACCTCATAGGCGCGCTTGCCCGGCGTGCCCGCGATGGGCGCGAGCTCCACCGCCGCGGCGAGGCCGAGGCTGCGGATGCTGACCACGTTGGGCAGGCCCTTGAAGGTGCTGTGGAAGGCATCGCCCAGCACCTTGCCCATTTCGCCGGCGCGCGCGAACAGGTTTTCTTCTTTGAAGAGATCGAGCGTGGCAATGGCCGCGGCGCAGGCCACCGGGTGGCCCGAGTAGGTGTAGCCATGGAAGAACTCGACCACGTGCTCGGGCGCGTCGGTCTTCATCATCGCGTCGTAGAGCTTGTCGCGGCAGATCACGCCGCCCAGCGGAATGACGCCGTTGGTCACGCACTTGGCGAAGTTCAGCATGTCGGGCACCACGCCGAAGTAGTCAGACGCGAAGTTGGTGCCCATACGGCCGAAGCCGGTGATGACCTCGTCGAAGATCAGCAGGATGCCGTGCTTGTCGCAGATCTCGCGCAGGCGCTTGAGGTAGCCCTTGGGCGGCAGGTACCAGCCGGCCGAACCGGCCACCGGCTCCACGATGATCGCGGCGATGTTGCTCGGATCGTGCAGCGGCAGGATGCGGGTTTCGAGCTCGACCAGCGGGTCTTCGGCCCACACCGGCTCCTCGTTGTGGATGTAGGCGTGGTTCACCGGGTCGTGGATGAAGCGCATGTGGTCCACGCGCGGCAGGAAAGCCGAGCCGAACACCTTGCGGTTGCCCGGAATGCCGCCCACCGACATGCCGCCGAAGCCCACGCCGTGGTAGCCTTTCTCGCGGCCGATGAACACGTTGCGGTGGCCTTCACCGCGCGCGCGGTGATAGGCCAGAGCCACCTTCATCGAAGTGTCGGCGGCTTCCGAGCCCGAGTTGCAGAACAGCACCTTGTTGAGGTCGCCGGGCGCGAGCGAGGCGATCATCTCGGCCGCCTTGAAGGCCTTGTCGTTGCTGACTTGGAAGGCGGTGGCGTAGTCGAGCGTGTCCAGCTGCTTCTTGATGGCTTCGTTGATGGGCTTGCGGTTATGGCCCGCGCCCACGCACCACAGGGACGAGATGCCGTCGATCACCTTCTTGCCGTCATGGGTGGTGAACTCCATGCCGTCGGCCGCCACGAAGACGCGCGGGTCCTTCTTGAAATGACGGTTGGGGGTGAAGGGCAACCACTGGTTGTCCATGTTGAAGTCCTGGAAGGCCATGCGTGTCTCCTGCGGTTATATCAACGGGGAAAATCGCGATTCTGGCACCCCTGCCACAATTACGCCCCTGATGACGACCACTACGCCTGCCTACATCCTGAACCTCTCCTGCCCCGACCGTACGGGCATCGTGCACGCCGTCTCGGGCTTCCTGCTCGAACGCGGCGCCAACATCGAAGAGGCCGCCCAGTACAACGACCATGACACGGGTCTTTTCTTCATGCGGGTGCGCTTCGCCTGCGGCGACCACAGCGAAGCCACGCTGCGCGAAGAGCTCAAGACCTTCGCCGCCGGCTTCGGCATGACGCTGCAGCTGCACGCCGCCGCCGAGCCGATGAAGACGGTCATTCTGGTCAGCAAGGAAGGCCACTGCCTCAACGACCTGCTGTTCCGCTGGAAGAGCGGCCTGCTCGCCATCGACGTGCGAGCCATCATCTCGAACCACCGCGACTTCTACCAGCTGGCCGCCAGCTACAACGTGCCCTTCCACCACATCCCGATGACGGCCGCGACCAAGGCGCAGGCCGAGGCGAAGCAGCTTGAAATCATCGAGGCCGAAGGCGCTGAACTCGTGGTGCTCGCGCGCTACATGCAGATCCTGAGCGACAACCTGTGCCGCAACCTCGCCGGCCGCGCGATCAACATCCACCACTCGTTCCTGCCCAGCTTCAAGGGCGCCAAGCCCTACTACCAGGCACACGACCGCGGCGTGAAGCTGATCGGCGCCACCGCCCACTACGTGACGGCCGACCTCGATGAAGGCCCGATCATCGAGCAGGACGTGGCCCGCGCCGACCACACCGACACGGTCGAAGACCTCACGGCCCGCGGCCGCGACACCGAGAGCCAGGTGCTGGCGCGTGCGGTGAAGTGGCACAGCGAGCACCGCGTGCTGCTCAACGGACACCGCACGGTGGTGTTCCGCTAGGCCTCCAAAAAAGCATGCCTCCACTTGGGAGGCATGCATCCCGCTCAGCGTCAGTTGCGATTCGGGTTGTTCGGCCGGCGGTCGTAGCGGTTCGGCACGCCATCGCCGTCACGATCCCAGCGGCCTGCGTTGTACTGCCAGCGCCCGCCTTCCTCGCGCCACTCCGGCGCACGGTAGGCATAGCCCGGACGGGCGCGCACCCAGACGCCGCGGGTCCAAACATGGCGCCCACCGCGCCACTCATAGTGCCCCGGCGCCCACACATAGCCGCGGCGCGGCGGGGGCACGCGTTCGGAGCGCGGAGGGGGCGGCGCCACCTGTATGACCACGGGTTGCGCCTGCGCGGCCGTGGGAACAGTCAATGCGCCCACCGACAGAAGCGATGCAGCGCCGACGGAAAGAGCCAATGCGAGTTTTTTCATGAAGGACTCCTCATGAGTTGTTGGAGGAGCCTTCATGCTGCCCAGTCCATGTGAACCGCCTGTAAGCAATGCACGAAGTCTTGTGTAAAGCTCTGACTCGCCTTTGAGCGCCCCGGCGAGCGCTCACTCCTGCAATTCGCGCAGATCGATGGCTGTGGCCATCGCCGCATGGCCGGCCTTGTTGGGGTGCAGGTGGTCGCCCGAGTCATACAGCGGATTCAGCGCCTTCGGGTCCGCAGGGTCGCGCAATGCCGCGTCGAAATCGACGACGCCGTCGATGTCCTGCTGGCCACGGATCCAGCGGTTGACACCTTCGCGCATGGCCTCGCTGGCCTCGCTCCAGTAAGGCGTGTTCCTGAACGGCGGCACGGTGCCGAGCAGCACCTTCACGCCCTTGGCGCGGGCCTGCTTGACCAGTTGCTCCAACCCCTCGGTGATGCGCTCGGCCGTCGGCATGTCGCGCGGCTTTATCTCTGCGCCCGGCACCTTGGTGAACAAGGTGCGGCCGATGTCGTTGGTGCCCAGCAGGATGATCGCGTGCGTCACGCTGCTCTGCCGCAATGCATCGCGCTCGAAACGGGAGAGACCGCTGGGCCCCAGGCCGTCGGCCAGCAGGCGATTGCCGCCAATGCCGGCATTGAGCACTGCAACGTCTTGCCCGGCGCGCTGCGTATCGCGCAGGCGCGTGGCAAGCATGTCGGGATAGGCCCCGAAGTTGGCCTCTGCGGTGCCCGCTGTGATCGAGTCGCCGAAGGCCACGACAGTGCGCACGGACTTGGTGGTGAGCACGTCGAGCCCGGTCACGATCTGGTTCAACACCAGTGGCGAAGGGCTCTTCAGCTTCGGCGCCATCACGGCATTGCCGGGCGCTATCCATGTCGTGCCCGGCTCCAGCATGGAGACAGTGGCAAAAGGCGTGGTGCGGTCGAAGAAGGCGCTCACGACCACCGTCTGTCCCGCCTGCACCGGCAGGTCGATGCCATCGCTCCAGGCATCCGCCCCGGGCGCAATGGTCATGGTGGTGCGGCCGCCGAAACGCAGCACGCGCAGCGTGGTCGGCGAGAACGCATCGGCACCGGTGCCGCGTGCCGCGCTCGCGGCGGCAATGCGCAGCGGCGTCTTGCCGAAGCGGTTCGAGAAGCGGATGCGGATGCGCTCGCCGTCCAGCGACATTTCGACCTTCTGACGCAGCGTCCGTCCGCGCAGGTCATTACCGGCAGGCGACGAATAGTTCGCACCGCCGGGGGCTGCGGCCATCTCCGTGAAATCGACCGGCGCCACGGCCCAGCTCGCAACCCAATGCGCCTCGGCGGGCTGCCGTGGATGGTCGTCGGGCGTCACAGCCTGCACGCCGACGGCCAGCACTGCGAGGCAAAGGGCAGCCACCCAGTGCGCGACGGTCACGTCGCGCAGGCGCTCTGCCCAAATGGAAACCAGTTTCATGCGCGCAAAGCGTCGCAGTGTACGGAGCCACTGTGCCCCCGCGCGTGACGAGGTCTAAGGGCGAGTTACCAAGTGTCTACATAGGCAGAGGCAGCCTCTGATGCTTTCGTCGCGGACGAGAGGCCACGCACCAACCAGGTGCGCGTGTCGGCCGGATCGATCACCGCGTCGATCTCCAGCGTCTGCGCCATGTGGATTGCTTCGCCGTTCGCATACTGCTGCGCGACCAGTTTCTTGAACAGTGCATCGCGCTCCGCACCCTCGGGCACGGCGGCCAGTTCCTTGCGAAAACCCAACCGCACAGCACCTTCCAGCCCCATCGCGCCGAATTCGCCGGTGGGCCAGGCCACGGTGAAAACCGGCGCGTCGAAGCCGCCCGCAGTCATCGCCTGCGCGCCCAGCCCGTAGCCCTTGCGAAGCACCACGGCGAAGAATGGCACGCGCAGATGCGAGGCCACCATGAACATGCGGCACACATGGCGCACCTGCGCCTGCGCCTCGATTTCGGGCCCGACCATGAAGCCGGGCGTGTCGCACAACGAAACAATTGGAAGGCCATGCGCATTGCAAAGCTGCATGAATCGCGCGGATTTGTCGGCTGCTTCCACATCGATCGCGCCACCAAGGTGATGCGGGTTGTTGGCCATCAGCCCCACCGGCCTGCCTTCGATACGTGCAAGCGCAGTAACGATGCCCGCGCCGAACCCCGCGCGCAATTCGAGCAGCGAGCCGGTGTCGGCCACGCCGCGCATCGCGGCGCGCACGTCGTACACGCGCAGGCGGTTTTCGGGCACCACGTGGCGCAGCGTGCGCGGGTCGGCGCATTGCCAATCGGTGGTCGCGCCCTGGAAGTACGACAGGTATTGCTTGGCTGCGGCCACCGCCGCAGCTTCGTCTTCCACCAGGATGTCGATCACGCCGTTGCGCGACTGCACACTGCTGGGCCCGATCTGCTCGGGCGCGAAGGTGCCGAGCCCGCCGCCCTCGATCATTGCGGGGCCGCTCATGCCGATGTTGCTGCCCTTCGTGGCGATGATCACGTCGGCGCACCCCAGCAGCGCCGCATTGCCCGCGAAGCATCGTCCGTGCACGATGCCCACCACGGGCACCTTGCCCGACAGCGCCGCGAACTGGCTGAAGGTGTGATTGTTCAGGCCCGCGACGATCGGCATGTCCGTATCGCCGGGACGACCACCGCCACCTTCGGCGAACAGCACCACTGGCAGCTTCAGCTGATGCGCCACCGTCAGCATGCGGTCGGTCTTGTGGTGGTTGCGCATGCCCTGCGTGCCGGCCAGCACGGTGTAGTCGTAGGCCAGCACGGCGCAGCGCGACACCTCGGGGCCGAACTGCTTCGCGTTGATGCTGCCCAGGCCCGTGACCATGCCGTCCGCGGGCGTGTTGGCGATCAGGTCTTCGAGCGTGCGACGACGCGTTTGTGCGGCGATGGCGAGTGCGCCGTACTCGATGAAGTTGCCAGGGTCGGACTCGGTGTCGCACAGGTCGGCGATGTTCTCGCGCGCGGTGCGGCCGCCTTGTGCGTGCCGCTTGTCGACGGCGGCCTTGCGATTCGCGTCGAGCGTGGGCGCGTGGCGGTCAATGACCTTCTGCAGATCGGGGCGGACCGCATCGAGATCGTGCTCTGCGCTTGCCTCGGCTTGCACGGCTTGCGCGTCGACGGCTTCCAGTTGCACCAGCGACTGGCCTTCGATCAGGTAGTCACCGGGCTCGGCCAGCAGCGCGACTACGCGGCCAGCCACCGGCGCGTGCAGCAGGTGCTCCATCTTCATGGCTTCGAGCACGCCGAGTTGCGCGCCGGCGGGCAGCACGTCGCCGATGGCGACTTCGAACTGCACGAGGCGGGCGGGCATCGGGGCCTTGACGGTGAGCTCGTCCGATTCGTCATCGGCGACGACCGCTTGCGCTGCGGGTGTCGCCACCGTCTTCTTTGCATGCTTCTCCAGCACCGCAGCAGCCGCGAGCAGATCGCCCAGATGTGCCTCCACGAAGCGCGTGTGCACCGCCTGCGTTGTGAACTCAGGCCGCGCCGCGATGGCGCGCAGCAGCGAAAGGTTCGTGGCGATGCCGTCGATGTGGCATTCGTCCAGCGCGCGCAGCGAACGGCGCAGCGCGTCTTCGAAACGCGGCGAGGGCGAATGCACGATGAGCTTGGCGAGCAGCGTGTCGTAGTGCGGCGAAGGCGCGAGGCCCGTGTAGCCGTGCGTGTCCACGCGCACGCCGGGGCCAGCCGGCAGGTCGAAGCGCGCGAGCGTGCCGCCCGAAGGCCGAGCGTTGCCCTGCGCGTCGAGCGTCTCCGCGTTGATGCGCCACTGCACCGCGAAGCCGCGCTGCGCCGCCGTGTGATCGGCCTCCACGCCAAGCTCACCCAGCGACTGGCCGGCGGCCACGGCGACCTGCAACTGCACGAGATCCAGCCCCGTCACAGCTTCCGTCACCGTGTGCTCGACCTGCAGGCGCGGGTTCGCCTCGATGAAGACGAAGGGCAGCGTCGTCGATGCCGCATCGACCAGAAATTCGAAGGTGCCGAGCCCGCGATAGCCCACCGTCTTCGCCATGCGCAGCGCAGCCTGCGTGACCTGCGCGCGCAAGGCTTCAGGCAGCGAAGGGCTCGGCGCGATCTCCACCAGTTTCTGAAAGCGCCGCTGCAGCGTGCACTCGCGCTCGCCGAGGCTGGCCACGGCGTGGCCGTCACCCAGCACCTGCACTTCGATGTGCCGCGCATTGCGCATCAGCCGCTCGACATACACGCCTTCGATGCCGAAGGCGGCCTTGGCTTCGGACATGCAGCGCGCATGCGCCTCGGGCAGTTCTTCAGCGTTCAGCACCGCGCGCATGCCGCGCCCGCCACCGCCGCCGATGGCCTTGACCATCACGCCCGCGCCCTGTGCATGCTGCTCGGCGAAGAAGGCCTGTGCCTGCGCGAGCGTCACTGCGCCCACGCTGCCGGGCATCACAGGCACGTCGCATTGCGCGGCCAGTGCGCGTGCGCGAGCCTTGTCGCCGAACAGGCCAAGTTGCTCTGGCGTGGGGCCGATGAAGACAAGACCGGCATCCGCGCAGGCTTGTGCGAAATCGGCGCGCTCGCTGAGAAAGCCGTAGCCGGGATGCACCGCATCGCAGCCCTGTGCCTTGGCCACCGCGATCAGCGCCGCGACATCGAGATACGCGGAAGGCCCGGTCGCATCGAGCGCGACTGCTGTGTCGGCCAGCTGCACATGCAGCGCCGCCGCATCGTCGCGCGCATGCACCGCCACGCTGGCGATGCCCAGGTCGCGCAGCGCGCGCACCAGACGCACGGCGATCTCGCCGCGGTTGGCAATCAGAACTTTGGAGAACAACAAGCGGGACCTCTCAGCTTTTGTCTTTGAGCAAGCGGCGCAGCACCTTGCCCGCGCCGGTCGTCGGCAATGCGTCGATGAAACTCACGAAGCGCGGCGCCTTGTAGCTCGCCATGTTGTCGCGCGCCCAGGCGATGAGCGCGTCGGCGTCGAGCTCGGCGCCGGTCTTGCGCACGATAAAAGCCTTCACGACCTCGCCCTTCTCGGCATCGGGCTGCGCAATGACGGCCGCCTGCGCCACCGCCGGGTGCTTGATGAGGATGGTTTCGACCTCTTCGGGGAACACGCTGTAGCCCGAGACCTTGATCATTTCCTTGAAGCGGCCGATGAAGGTGAGATACCCGTCGGCATCGAGCTTGCCCATGTCGCCGGTGTGCACCCAGCCGTTGCGCAGCGTGGCAGCAGTGGCTTCGGGCTTGTTCCAGTAGCCCTTGAAGGTGCCCGGGCTGGTGAGCACGATCTCGCCGACTTCGCCCACCGGCATGTCAGCCTGCGTGTCCGTGTCGATGATGCGGATGGCCACGCCCGGCACTGCGATGCCCTGCGTGCCCCAGCGCGGCGCGTGGTGCGGTGTGTAGGTGTCGCAGGTGTGGGTTTCGCTCAGGCCGTAGGCGGCCTCGAATGAAGTGCAGTTCGGTGCGTGCGTGCGCCATTGCTGCGCCAGCGGCTCGGTGAAGGTGATGCCGAAGCTGGTCACCGGATTCATCTTCAGGCTGCTCAAGTCGAAGCTTGCGATGTCGCTTACCTGCATGCAGGCCACATTCATCGGCGCGATGCTGTACCACCAGCTCACCTTGTAGGCGGCAATGGCCTGCAGCACGGCGCGTGGGTCGAAACGGTGCAACAGCACCGAAGCCGCACCGGTCAGCACCGGCACGTTGACACCCATCAGCATGCCGGCAATGTGATACAGCGGCGCGATGGACAGCAGCACGTCGCCCGGCCCCACGCCGTTGCAGTCGGCCGCGGCGCGCGTCTTGAAGAGCGCGTTGCCGTAGCTCAGCATCGCGCCCTTGGGCAGGCCCGTGGTGCCCGACGTGTAGGTCATGAGCGCCACGTCGTCCATGTCGATGGCCACGGGCTGCGGCTTGGCGTTGCCACGCATCACGGCCAGGAAGTCTTCGTAGCCTTCGGGCACGCTGCGTTCGGCCTTGCGCTCTGCGGCCAGTTCGGCCGGCAGGTCGAGCGACGACGGGTCGGGCAGCAGGTCGGCGTAGTGCACCGCGAACACATGTTCGAGCGCGCTCTCCGGCTGCACCTTGCGCACCACCGGCAGCAGCGGTGCGGCCGCGACGATCACGCGCGCCTTCAGGTCGTTGACCTGGTAGGCCAGCTCGTGCTCCTTGTTGAGCGGACCGCTCGGGCAGACGATGGCCCCGATCTTCTGGATGCCGAAGTGGGCGACCAGGTACTGCGGACAGTTGTTGAGAAAGAGCACCACGGGCTCGCCCTTCTTCACGCCCAGTGCCTGCAGGCGCGCCGCGAAGGCGTCGCTGGCGCGGTCGAGTTCGGCCCAGCTCATTGCGTGGCCGTACCAGAGGCAGGCGGTGCTTCCGCCACGCTCGCGTGCGTGGGTGCGCAGGTACTCGTGCAGCGGCTGCTGCGGGCGGTTGGGCAATGTCTCCATGGCGTCACTTTCTCAGGGTTATCGATAGCCGCCTGCACCGGGCAGGCGCTTGCCAATGGTGCATGGTGCACGAACAATCCTACCCATGGGTATAACTTCCGCGACACGGCACAAACCCTCTGGGGACCAGAGCGACACGACGGCGCAGCCGCACCTGCCCCAGGGCACGGGCCGACAGCGCGCAGCCACGCAGGGCACCGACCTGCAGCGCGAGCGCATCCTGCAGGCGGCCGCGCAACTCTTTGCGGCACAGGGCTACGCGAACACCACCATGGCGCAGATCGTGCGCGCACTGGGCGTGACCAAGCCCTTCGTGTACTACTACTTCCGCGACAAGCAGGAGATCTTCGAAACGCTGTCGTGGCGCCCCGCGGTCGACTGCTTCACCGCGCTCGACTTCGCGGCCACCGACCCGCGCCGCGCGAGCGAGAAGGTGCTCGAAGGCATCGAGCGGCTGATTCGCGCGACCATCACGCATCACCCCGTCGCCTTCTTCCCCTACCGCGAGCCGCAGGTGTACCGGCCCGAGTACATCGCCGCGCAGAAGAAGCTCGCGCATCACTTCTACGACCTGCTGTGCCCGCTGCTCGAAGAAGCGCGGCGTGATGGCGATCTCGACTTTGCGGAAACCAAGATCACCGCGCTCGCGGCGTGCAGTTTGCCGGGCTTCCTGTACAGCTGGTACCGCCCGGGCGGGCGCCTGTCGCCCGACGAGGTGGTGGCCGAGCTCACGAAGCTGGCCAGCCGCGTGATCGGACTGCAAGCGAAGAACTGACAAGACAACCACCCCGGAGACAAACCATGAAGTTGAAGAAGGCGCCATTGGCGCGGATCGCCCTTGCCTGCCTGCTGGCCACTGCCGGCGCCGCGCACGCGCAAGCACAGCAGACCTACAAGATCGCCTACATCGATCCGCTCTCCGGCCCCTTTGCCAACGTCGGCGAGCTGATGCTGATGCACACGCAGTACGCCATCGAGGACATCAACGCCAAGGGCGGCGTGCTCGGCGGCACCAAGCTCCAGCTGCTGCAGTTCGACAGCAAGCTCTCGGCGCAGGAGAGCCAGAGCGCGCTGCAGGCGGCGATCGACCAGGGTGCGAAAGCCATCGTCACCGGTGGTTCGGGCTCGTCGGTGGTCACGGCGCTGGTGCAGTCGGTGGCGCGCTGGAACCAGCGCAACCCGGGCAAGGAGCTGATCGTGCTGAACCATTCCTCCATCGACCCCGAGATGACGGGCAAGGGCTGCAGCTTCTGGCACTTCCAGACCGAGGCCAACACGGCGATGAAGATGAAGGCGCTGGCCAATTACATCAAGAAGACTCCTGATGTGAAGAAGGTCTATCTGCTGAACCAGGACTACGCGCACGGCAAGCAGTGGGCCAGCTATGGCCGCCAGCTGGTGGGCCTGGCGCGGCCGGACATCCAGTTCGTGGGCGAGGCGCTGCACCCCATCGGCCGCGTGAAAGACTTCGCGCCGTACATCGCCAACGTGAAGCAGAGCGGGGCCGATTCGGTCATTACCGGCAACTGGGGCCAGGACATGACGCTGCTGCTGAAGGCAGCGGGCGACGCAGGCTACAACCTGCGTTACTTCAACCACAGTGCGGGCTCGGTGCCGGGCACGGTCACTGCGGTGTCGCAGGCGAAGCTGGGGCAGCTGACCTGGGTGGCCGAATGGCATCCGGGCGAGGCCGACACGCCGAAGGTCGACGCTCTGGCCAAGGCCTACAAGGCCAAGACGGGCAAGGACTTCCTCGCGCCGCGCATCGACATGACGCCGCGCCTGCTGGCCGCGGCCATCAACAAGGCCGGCAGCGCCGACACCATCAAGGTGGCGCGGGCCCTCGAAGACCTGACGTTCGACTCTGTGGTGGGGCCGGTGCGCATGCGTGCCGAAGACCACCAGTTGTTGCTGCCGCAGGTGGTCAACACCATCGTGCCGGTGGATGGCAAGACCGTGAAGACGGGCTGGGAAGGTACCAACTACGGCTTTCGCACTGACGCGGTCTATACCGGGAACGAGCTGGCGCAGGGGACTGAGTGCAAGATGGTTCGGCCCTGACTCCCTGACTTTCAGGGTGCGTGCGAAGAGCACCGGGTGCTCCCCGCAGCGAAATAAAGGAAGAGGCCGAAGGCCGGGGGACATTCGCGGAGCAAGGCACCCCGTCGGCGTGATTGCGCCCTGAATGAACTCCCCAGCCTAAGGGAAACCCCGTCCTGCCTGCCCCCCATGCCATCGGGATACTCCGGTTGTTACACCCCGGATATCAGAGGCGGGTCCATTCCAAAGGCACAACAAGACCATGGCAGGCAAAAACTCGCTCTACCCGATCCCGCATCCGGCGAAGAAACCCTTCGTCGGGAATCTGCTGTCGATCGGGTCCGACTCTCCCGTGCTCGACATGTGGAAGATCGCGCAAGACCTCGGTGGTATCTACTGGCTGGACATGCCGGGCATGCCGGTGATCGTGGTGTCGTCGCCCGCGCTGGTCGACGAACTCTGCGAGGAGCCGCGCTTCGACAAGAGCACGCGCGGTGCATTGCGACGGCTGCGCGCCGCCTCGCACGGGCTCTTCACTTCGGACACGCACGAGGAGACCTGGTCGAAGCCGCACAACATCCTGCTGGCCAACTTCAGCCAGCGCGCGATGCAGGCCTATCACCCGATGATGCTGGACATCGCGGGGCAGCTGGTCACCAAGTGGGAGCGCCTGAACTTCGACGAAGAGGTGGACGTGGTGCGCGACATGACCGCGCTCACGCTCGACACCATCGGCCTGTGCGGCTTCGGCTATCGCTTCAACTCGTTCTACCGCGAGGGCTTTCATCCCTTCGTCGATGCGATGGTGCGCACGCTGGAGACGGTGCAGAACCGCCGCGGCCTGCCGCTCGAAGAGCTGATGCTGAAGAAGGAGCTCGCGCAGCAGCGCAAGGACATCCGCTACATGCACAAGATGGTGGAAGACATCATCGAAGAGCGGCGCACGAGCGGCGCCGACATCGCCACCAAGCCCGACCTGCTGAGCTACATGATCGCGGGCGTGGACAAGAAGAGCGGCGAGCAGCTCACCGACAAAATGATCCGCGACGAGTGCATCGAATTTCTCATCGCGGGGCATGAAACCACCAGCGGCCTGCTGTCCTTTGCCATCTACTTCCTGCTGAACAATCCCGAGGCCATGGCCAAGGCGCAGGCCGAGGTCGACAACGTGTTCGGCCCCGACACCACGCAGAAGCCCACCTACGCGCAGGTCAACCGCCTGCAGTACGTGATACAGGTGCTGAAGGAATCGCTGCGCCTGTACCCGACCGCGCCCGCGATCTCGATGCGCGCCAAGGAAGACACGAAGATCGGCGGCCAGTACACGATCAAGAAGAACAACATGATCATCATGCATGCGCTGGCGCTGCATCGTGACAAGGGCATCTGGGGCGAGGATGCCGACCAGTTCAACCCCGACAACTTCACGCGCGAGGCCGAGCGCGAGCGGCCGGTGAACGCATTCAAGCCCTTCGGCAACGGGCAGCGCGCCTGCATCGGGCGGCAGTTCGCCCTGCAGGAGGCTGTGCTCACGCTGGGGATGATCCTGCAGCGCTTCAACCTCGTGGACCACACGGGCTACAAGCTGAAGATCAAGGAAGCGCTGACGATCAAGCCGGAGAACTTCAAGATCAAGGCGCTGCTGCGCGACCCGGCCACGCGTCCGCGCGGCAACATGACCGACGCGGCCGCAGCCCCCGTGCAGCCCGTGCAAGCTGCCGCGCGCAAACCCCAGACAGCACGCCACGGCACCTCGCTGCTGGTGCTGCAGGGCTCCAACCTCGGCACGGCCGAAGACCTTGCGCGCCAACTGGCCGAGGCCGGCGAGATGCGCGGCTTCTCCACGCAGCTGGCCTCGCTCGACGACTACGCCGAGCGGCTGCCTGCCAACGGCGCGGTGGCCATCGTCTGCGCCTCGTACAACGGCGTGGCGCCCGACAACGCGGCCGAGTTTCATCGCTGGCTCGACAAGGCCGACGATTCGCTCAACGGCGTGCGCTTCAGCGTGTTCGGCTGCGGCAACACCGACTGGGCCGCCACCTACCAGGCAGTGCCGCGCCGCATCGACGAACGGCTCGAAGCGCTCGGCGCCACGCGCGTGCATCCGCGCGGCGAAGGCGATGCGCGCGAGGACATGGACGGCGCCTTCCAGGACTGGAGCGACGCGCTCTGGCCCGAGCTGGTGAAGGCCTTCGACATCAAGACCGGCGCCGACACGCCCGTGCAGAGCGAACCGCTCTACACGCTCGAAGAGCTGCCGCCGCCGCAGAAGAACGCGATCGTCGATGCGCTGGGCGCGGTGGCGCTGCGGGTGATCGAGAACCGCGAGCTGCAAAGCGGAGGCAACGGAGAAGCCGGCCGCTCCACGCGCCACGTCGAGCTGATGCTGCCCGAGGGCCTGATCTACCGCGCCGGCGACCACCTGAGCGTGGTGCCGCGCAACAGCCCGGCGCAGGTCGAACGCGCGATGGCGCGCTTCGGCTTCGATCGCACGGCCCACGTGCGCCTGCATGCTGGCGCGGGCCGCAAGGCAGCGCTGCCAGTGGAGCAGGTGATTGCGGTCGACCGCCTGCTGGGCGACTACGTCGAGCTGCAGGACGTGGCCACGCGCAAGCAGATCGCCACGCTCGCGGCCTACACCGAGTGCCCGTTCACCAAGCCCAGGCTCGCGGCGCTGTCGGGCAGCGACGAGGCTTCGCAGGCCGCATACAAGGCCGACGTGCTCCACAAGCGCAAGTCGCTGCTCGACCTGCTGGAAGAGCACCGCGCCTGCCAGGTGCCGTTCGCTGTGTTTCTCGAAATGCTCTCGCCGCTGTCGCCGCGCTACTACTCGATCTCTTCGTCGCCGACGATGACGCCGGGCAAGTGCAGCGTGACGGTGGGTGTGGTGAGCGGCCCGGCCAAGTCGGGCATCGGTACTTTCGAGGGCGTGTGCTCCAACTTCCTGGCGCGCGCAGAGGCCGGCGACACGGTGCACGGCGTGGTGCGCGAGACCACGGCCGAAGGCTTCCGGCTGCCGGACGATGCGAGCCGACCGCTCATCATGGTCGGCCCAGGCACGGGCCTCGCACCGTTCCGTGGGTTCCTGCAGGAGCGCGCGGCGCAGATCGAGGCAGGCAACGCGCTCGGCGAGGCGCTGCTGTTCTTCGGATGCCGCCATCCCGAGCAGGACTTCATCTACTCCGACGAACTCCAGGCCTGGGCGCACCGCGGCGTGATGAAACTGCACACCGCGTTCTCGCGCGCGGGCGAACGCAAGGTCTATGTGCAGGACCTGATCCGCGAGCAGGCCGCCGAAGTGTGGAAGCTGCTGGAGGCCGGCGCGGTGGTCTACGTGTGCGGCGACGGCTCGCGCATGGAGCCCGACGTGCGGCGCACGCTGAGCGATCTGGCGCGCGAGCATGGGCACGACAGCACGGCGTGGATGGACAGGATGATTGCCGACCAGCGCTACGTGCTGGACGTGTGGGCCGGCAGCTGAAAGGAAGACTGCGGGCCTCGTCAGGCCGCCAGCGCCGACATGTGGTCCTCGAAGGTGCCGCGAACGTGCCAGCCGTCCGGGGTCAGCGCCATCACCTTGTCGGAGAGGCCATTGGGCCCCGCCTCGGCCTTGACCTCGGCGGCAGCTGAACACATGAGGCCCAGCATGGTCTCGGCCGTGATCGGCTCTCCCCCGGCATCGAAGCTTGCTCCACTGTCCATGAAGTAGATGACGTTGCGGCTGGGCACCACCGCGAGCAACTCGCCCTTGAACCCCTGCGACAACTGCGCCCAGAGGTCCGGCAGCAGCAGCATGCAGGCCTCAAAGTCGTCGCCCGTCACCAGGGCCTTGTACATGACGAGATCCTGCGTGCCGAGATTGGGCTCCACCTGCCGGAGCATGTTGTCGATCGCCAGTTCGTACAGCGACTGCGGGTCGAGCCCCGTTTCCGCCATGCCTTCGTGCGTCAGCGTGACGAACTGCGTGGGCGTGTCGAGCGCGAACGTCATCAGCAGATCGGAATCGCCAGCGAAGGGGTAGGCCACGGGCGTCTGCGCCTCGCGGTTGCCGCCCCGCGCCTCGATCTGGTCGAGCATCGGCTGCACGGCTTCGAGGAAGTCGACGTGCTTGATGCGGGGGTAGACGGGCGGCAGGTCGGGGTACATGGCGCCGCTATTGTTTTGGGCGGGCCGGCCGCGCCACAAGTGACGGAAGTCATGGGCTGACAGCAAAAAGCCGGCAATTGCCGGCTTTTTGCTTCGAAACCCGCAACTCAGGCGTCGCGGTCAGGGTCCGGATAAACCAGCGGCCCCAGCACCCCGCGATTGAAGGGCTTCCACTCGCCCTCCGGCTGCGCCAGCCGGTCGGCCACCGCATAGAGCACTGCCGGGTGCGCACCCAGCCCCAGGTGGCTGGCAATGACTTCGATGTTCTCCGACTGCGGACCGGTCTTCTCGATGCTGCAGCGCCATGCGACGACACCGTCGGTGCGACTGAAGATCGAGGTGGTCGGCACGGGCGGCGTGGGCTGCACGAACTTCATGCGGCGCGGGTCGTGCGAGCTCTGGCCGCTCACGCCTTCGTACACGCGCCATGCGTTGGTGGCGCGCGGGCTGCCGGAGAACGGGCTGCCCAGCGTGATGACGTTGCGGATCATGGGCGCATAGGAAGACGCCAGCAGCCGCGCATACACGCCGCCCAGGCTCCAGCCGATCACGCTGACCTTCTGGCCGCTGTTGTCGTGCAGGGTCTTCAGCAGCTCGACCATGCCGTCTTCCACGCCTTCGCGCGGACCGAAGTTGCGGCCCAGGCCCCAGCCGTGCGCGTCGTAGCCGCGGCTGCACAGGTAGCGGCGCAGCAGCAGCGTGGAGCCATCGCCCGCCACCAGGCCCGGCAGCACGAGCACCGGGTGTCCATCGCCACGCGGCGTGAGTTGCAGCAGCGGCCACATGGCGATGCCGGCGCCGGTTTCCCAGAGCGCGCGGGCTTCGGCCAGCAGCAGGAGGCGCGACGGTGGTGCGACAGGTTCGTTGGCGTGGGTGGCGGTGGTCATGATGGTGGATGGCTCCTTTTTGGTTTTTATCTTCTTCAAGACGAACATGAGGCCGAAAGAATCAATGCCCCGTCGGACAACAACGTCATTTATCCGAGGTATTTGCCCCTCAGGTAATCAAGGTAAGCCCTCGATTCGCTGGAAACATACGGGGAAACCAGCGTGAGCGTGTAGAAAGCCGCCAGACCGGGGTCGGCCTGCGCCAGCGCGTCGCGCCCCGGCACGAGCCGCTCGAACGACAGCCAGCAGGTGGTGGTGAAGACCATCTGCAGCGCCAGGATGCGCGCCTGCTCCGCACTGGTCTCGATCACGCCCGAGGCCACCAGGCCTTCGCACAGCGTCTGCGCGGCCAGCAGGTTCTGCGCGGTGAGGGCCTGCGCACGCTGGCCCAGCGCCGGGTATTCGCTGGCCAGGAAGGCCATGTCGCGATAGATGAAGCGGTATTCGTCGATGGCCTCGAAGCGCAGGTGCAGCGCGAGCCAGAGGTCGTCGATGGCTGCGATCGATGCCGACGAGCCGTTCAGGGCCTCGAGCCGTTGCTCGAAGCGCCGGAACAGCCATTCGACGATCAGCTGCTTGGCCTTGAAGTGGTAGTGCAAGTTGCCCGGACTGATGCCGAGCTCGGCGGCAATCTTGTGGGTCGACACGGCCGCGAGGCCTTGCGCATTGAACAGCGCGAGGCTGGCCTGCAGGATGCGGTCGCGTGTGGTGTTGGAACTGGCCACAACCGGCTTGTTGCTGGGTTGTCGCTCAGCGTTTGGCGCTGCGGCCACGGGAGGTGGCGGCGCCGGTGCCTTCGCCTTCGAGTTGCGCCACGCGTTCGCGCAGTTGCGCAACCTCGTCGCGCAGGGCCTGCACTTCGGCGGGGCCGGGCATGCCCAGGCGTTGCATGGCGGTGGCGACGCGCTGGTCGAACACGTCCTCGAACTTGCGGATGCCGAAGCTGTCGAGGCTGGGGACCTTGCCCTGCCCGATGCCGAGCAGGCCTTCGATCACGTTGGCCTGGCGCTTGGCGACGTCGTTGCGCACGTTGTCCAGCGCCTTGAGGCCGGCGCGCAGCAGGACTTCGGCCTTGCCGGGCTCGGCGGGCTTCTTCGTTGCCGCGGGCGCCTTCTTCGCGGCCGGCGTCTTCTTCGCAGGCGCCGCCCTCTTCTTCAACTTTGCAGTTTCGTCAGGACGGGTCGCCATGCAGTGCTCCAGATGCCGGAAAAAAGAAAAGGGGCGCAAAGCGCCCCGGGGGTCAGGCCGCCTTGCGGGCAGCAGCGCGGCGAACCGGCTTCTTGGCGGCGGCGGCCTTGGCCTTCACCGTGCGAACCGGCTTGGCTTCTTCGGCGCCGCTCACGCGGGCTTCGATCTGCTTGGTGCCGGCGACGATCTTGTCGGCGATCTGCACCGAGACGGTGGCGATCGGCTGGTTCAGCGCGCCCAGGGCGTTGATCACCGAGGTGGCGACCGGCGATTCGACGCGAGCCACGCGGCTGGCGACCGATTCGATACCGCTGGTGGTGCCGGCGGCAACGCGGTCCATCACGTTCACGATGCGGCTGGTGTCGATGTCCAGGCGGTTGGCCAGGAAACCGTTGATCTTTTCTTGCGCGCCGATCAGGTTGGCCTTGACCTGCTCGCTCACCAGCGGAATCTGGCGGCTGCCGAGGAAGTTGCTGTAGCGCGAAGCGGCGCCGCCCAGGAGGCGATGCACGCCGGTGCGGTAAGCGCCGACCAGGGTCTTGCCAGCGTCGTTGTATTGACCGACGACGTGAACAGCTGCGGAAGCGATGGTGGTTTGCGTGGACATGGTGATTTCCTTGAAGTTGAAAGGCTCGCGAAGGAAACGGTATGTCTTTCGCGATGGGCCTATCTTCTTCTGCAGGGCCTAGGCCTGAAAAACTAGAACGGTCGGAAAACTAGTCCAACTGCCCCAATTTTCTTTCTGCAGGCCGGGCTCCGTGCGCCGATCATGCCGCAGCAGCCCTGGGGCTGCCGGAACGCTTGGCCGGTGCGGCCTTGCGGGCTGGCGGCTTGGGCGTGGCTTTCTTCGCCGCGGTCTTGACCGGTGCCTTTGCGGCTGCCTTCACGGGCGCCTTCTTCGCCGCGACCTTGACTGGCGCCTTCTTGCGCGCGGCAGGCTTCTTCTTTGCAGCCGCAACGGGCGCGTGCTCGGCCTCGTCCGACGGCTCCTCGATGGTCTTCGCCGGCACCGGCGCGGGCGCCGCACCGGCGGCGGCCGGGTGCTTCTGCGTCAGCTCCATCAGCAGCTTGTGCTCGGCCAGCAGGTAGTCGCCGATCTCGGTGATGTCGGGCACGGCACGGCGGCAGGCAATCAGGCCGTAGTCCATGCGGCCGTTGTAGCTCTGCACCGTGACGTTGAGCGCCGTGCCGTGGCTGGCGATCGACACCGGGTAGTAGCAGGTGACGAGCGCGCCCGCGAAGTACATCGGAAACGGCGCGCCGGCCACGTTCGAAATAGCCACGTTGGCCGCCGGCGGCAGCAGGTTGACGATGCCCGAGCGCCCCACCATCGACGCAATGCCCGACACCAGCCAGGGAGCGGCGAAGGTCGGGAAGTCGTCCAGGACCACGGCCTTGAAGCGGTTCATGGTCGACTTCGATGAGGTCGACGACGCGTTGATCGCCTTCAGCCGCTGCACCGGGTCGGTGATGTCGGTCGCCAGGCTCACCAGGATCATGCTGGCCTGGTTGTTGGCCGTCTGGTCGCCCGCCTCGCGCAGGCTCACCGGCACGCCGGCCACCAGCGGCTTGGCCGGCAGCTCGTTGTTATCGGCCAGGTAGTGGCGCAGCGCGCCGGCCACCGTGGCCATGACCACGTCGTTGAGCGACACGCCGAAGTGCTTGCCGATGTACTTGGTCTCGGCCAGCGAGATGGTGCGCCCGGCAAAGGTGCGCTGGTTGGTGATCGACACGTTGAGCGAGGTGCGCGGCGCGAAGAGGTTGAACTTCTTCGGCGCGGCGGCCGTGTCTTTTTCGGCCGCCTTCTCGTCGGGCTTGGCCAGGCCGCCGATGGCGCGCGCGATGGCGGGCGCCATCTTGAAGAGCTTCACGTACTGCTGCGCGGTGTTGCGCAGCGCGGCGGTGGCAAGTTCAGCCATGCCCAGCTGGTAGCCGCTGCTGCGCGGACGCGAACGCCGCGGCTTCACGACGCGGCCGGTGGCCTCGAGGTCGAAGATGGCCTTGCCCACTTCCACGCCGGCCTGTCCGTCGATGCCCGCGTGATGCACCTTGGTGTAGAGCGCCGCCTGGCCGCTCTTGAGGCCGTCGATGATGTAGAACTCCCACATCGGCCGGCTGCGGTCGATCAGCGAGGAGTGCAGCCGCGCCACGTATTGCTGCAACTGCCGGTTGGTTCCGGGCTTGGGCAACGTGATGTGGCGCACGTGGTAGTCGAGGTCGATGTCGTCGTCCTCGACCCACACCGGGTTGGTCATGTCGAAGGGCATCAGCGCGAGCTTGCGCGTGAACACGTCGGCCAGGTGGATGCGGCTGGCCATGAAGTTCTTGGCGTCTTCGTAGAAGTCGCCCTTGTAGCCCTTGGGCAGGTCGAGCACGTTCAGGGAGCCCACGTGCATCGGCATTTCCGGCGTTTCCAGGTGCAGGAAGGTGGCATCAAGACCGCTCAGGTGTTTCATGTGTTGTGTCTCCTTGGTGGGGCATGCGCCGTTCGGCAGGATACCGTGCGCATTGCGTTCTTGGGCCCCGGGTTCTTCAGTGTTTCCACCGGGGGAAGGCACCCGCGAGACAGGGGTTTGCCCGAAGTAGCGAAAAAGTGCCATGTGCCCGGCGGGCAGGGCAACAACTGCTCACATCGCCCGTTTCACACAGGCTCCGTACACTGCGGCCATGACATCCAGCCTCCCCCCGCAGCAGCATCAGGACGACAACCTCTGGCTCGAAGACATCGACGGCGAGAAGCAGCTCGACTGGGCGCGCACGCAGAACGCGCTCACAGTGCAGGCCTATGCGCAGTCGCCCGCGTTCGAGGCACTCCAGCAGGGCATCCTCGAGGTACTCGACTCGGACGACCGCATTCCGATGGTCCGCAAGATCGGCCCGCGCTTCTATTACAACTTCTGGCGGGACAAGGATCACACCAAGGGCCTGTGGCGCCGCACCACGCTCGATGAATACCGCAAGCCGCAGCCCGCGTGGGAGACGGTGATCGATCTCGACGCACTGGCCGCGGCCGACAAGGAGAACTGGGTCTGGCACGGCGCCGACTGCCTGGAGCCCGACTACAGGCGCTGCCTGATCTCGCTGTCGCGCGGCGGCGCCGATGCCGACGTGGTGCGCGAGTTCGACCTGGAGACGAAGCAATTCGTCGAAGGCGGCTTCTCGCTGCCCGAGGCCAAGAATCACGTGGGCTGGAAAGACATCGACCACCTCTACGTGGCCACCGACTTCGGCCCCGGCTCGATGACCAGCTCCAGCTATCCGCGCATCGTGAAGGAATGGAAGCGCGGCACGCCGCTCGAAAGCGCAGTGACGGTGTACGAAGGCGCACACGAGGACATGTCCGTCAGCGCCTATCGCGACAACACGCCGGGCTTCGAACGCGACTTCGTCTCGCGCCAGATCGATTTCTACGAAAGCGAAACCTGGCTGCGCGGCGCCGACGGCAAGCTCGCCAAGATCGACGTGCCCGACGATTCGCTGGCCGAGATCACGCGCGAGTGGATGCTGATCGAGCCGCGCACCGACTGGACCGTGGGCGGCACCACCTACAAGTCGGGCTCGCTGCTGGCAGCGAAATTCGACGACTACATGGCGGGCCGGCGCGAACTCACCGTGCTGTTCGAGCCCGACGACACGACCGCGCTCGACAGCCACTCGTGGACGCGCCACCACCTGATCGTCAACGTGATGCACGACGTGGTGAACCGGCTCGAAGTGCTCACGCCGCCATCGAACGGCAAAGGTGCGTGGGCGCGCGAAAGCCTCGGCGGCGCGCCCGCGCTCTCCACCATCGCGGCGGGCGGCATCGACGAGGACGAGAACGACGACTACTTCCTCACCGTGAGCGGCTTCCTGCAGCCGACCACGCTCTACATAGGCACCATCGGCCAGGGCGAACCGGAGGTGCTGAAGGACAGCCCCGCCTTCTTCGACGCCTCGCGCTATCGCGTGAGCCAGCATTTCACGACCTCGAAAGACGGCACGCGCGTGCCCTACTTCGAGATCGCCGCCAAGGACCTGCAGGCCAACGGCAAGAACCCCACGCTGCAGTACGCGTACGGCGGCTTCGAGATCTCATTGCAGCCGAGCTACAGCGGCAGCATCGGCCGCGCGTGGCTCGACAAGGGCGGCGTGTACGTCATTGCCAACATCCGCGGCGGCGGCGAGTACGGCCCGCGCTGGCACCAGGCCGCGCTGCAGGAGAACCGGCTGCGCACCTGCGAAGACTTCGCGGCCGTGTCGGAAGACCTGTTTGCTCGAAAGATCACCTCGCCCGCGCACCTCGGCGCCATGGGCGGCAGCAACGGCGGCCTGCTGATGGGCAACATGCTCACGCTGTACCCGAAGCTCTACGGCGCCGTCGTGAGCGAAGTGGCGCTGCTCGACATGCGGCGCTACACGCATCTGTCAGCCGGCGCCTCGTGGATAGCGGAATACGGCGACCCCGACCAGCCCGACGAGTGGGAATTCATCCAGACCTTCTCGCCCTACGAGAACGCGAAGCCGGGCCAGGCTTACCCGCCCGCCCTCTTCACCACCTCCACGCGCGACGACCGCGTGGGCCCGGTGCATGCGCGCAAGATGCACGCGAAGATGGCGGCGCTGGGGTACGACAGCAGCTTCTACGAGAACCTGGAAGGCGGCCACAGCGCTGCAACGGACAACAAGGAATCCGCCTTCATGGACGCACTGGGCTACGCGTACCTGTGGCAACACCTGGAGAAGCCGTGATGAGCAATGCCAGCAGCACCCCCGTCACCCTCGAACTGATCGGCGCGCCGACCGACATCGGCGCCAGCGTGCGCGGCGCCGGCATGGGGCCCGACGCGCTGCGCGTTGCGGGGCTGCCGGAGGCGCTCGCGCGGCAGGGCTACACGGTCATCGACCGTGGCAACCTCGCGGGCCCGGCCACGCCCTGGGCGCCGCCGACCAACGGGCTGCGTCACCTCGACGAAGTGATCGCCTGGAACCGCTCGGTGTACGCGGCCGTCGACACCGCGCTGGGTGCCAGCAATGTGCCGGTGATGCTGGGCGGCGACCACTGCCTGGCCATCGGCTCGATCAGCGCGGTGGCGTGGCATGCGCGCAAGCGCGGCAAGAAGCTGCGCGTGCTGTGGCTGGACGCGCACTCCGACGTCAACACCGAAACCACGAGCCCCAGCGGCAACCTGCACGGCATGCCGGTGTCGTGCCTGCTGGGCCATGGGCCGGCAGTGCTCACGGGCTGGAGCGGCGAGCGCGCGGCGCTACAGCACGACGCCATTCGCTTCATCGGCATCCGCAGCGTGGACGGCGACGAGAAGGAAGCCATTCGCACGCTGGGCCTGAGCGTTTTCGACATGCGCCACATCGACGAGCACGGCATGCGCACGACCATGACAGAGGCACTGCAGGACGTGGACGAAGACACGCACCTGCACGTGAGCTTTGACCTCGACTGCCTCGACCCAGCCGACGCGCCCGGCGTGGGCACCGGCGTACGCGGCGGGCCGACCTACCGCGAGATGCAGCTGTGCATGGAGATGATCGCGGACACTGGGCGGCTCGGCTCGCTCGACGTGGTCGAACTGAACCCGGCGCTCGATGTGCGCAACCAGACGGCTGAAGTGGCCGTCGAACTGATCGAGAGCCTCTTCGGCAAATCAACGCTGGTGCGCTAGGGCCCCAGGGTCAGCAGGTTCAGGGGCGCTCGACCTGCGCGGCCTTGGCGCGCATCGTGTAGCCCTGGTAGGCCGGCAGCGCGATGGCCGCGACGATGCCGAGCCCCACGATGACGGGCAGCAGCCATGCGCCGATCAGCACGCCAGTGGTGTTGGGCGGCGGCGGCGCGCCGAAGCGGTTGCTGCCCTTGGTGCCCGACTTGAAGACCCAGATCAGCGCGACCAGCGGGATCAGCGCCAGGAACAGCATCCAGCCCGACCAGTCCATGTCGTGCGAGCGCTGGATGCCCGTGAGCACGTAGAAGACGAAGTACGGAATCGCGAGCAGGAAGGTCAGCGCCACGATCAGGCCCTCGGAACGCCCGAGGCCGGCGATGCCGAGGATGAAACCCAGCAAGGTGGCCGCGACGATGAAGATGATGTACGAAAACATCGTGTACGCCAGGAAGCGCGCCCGCCCGCTGCGGCCCTTGGCGGACCACAGCTTCACGGGCTGGACGCCCGCATCGCCCTCGTACACATCGGCCACCGTGGCGCGGGGCGCGGCGTAGGGATTGGTCATCTCGGTCATGTGCTTTTCTCTCTCCTCTGTTGTGAAGTTCACATTTTGGGCAAAGACCTTTACAAAAGACCAGCCCTTTTGACGGCGTGATAGCGATTCACCAACGCCACCGCGAGGTCGGCCGGCTCCACGTCTACCGAGAGCGGATCGTTGCCGACCACGCGCGCAAAGGCATCGCGGCGCGACTGCTCGAACAGATGCGCCGCCGCAACATCGACCGCGTCGCGCGCATGCACCAGCGGCTGGCTGGCGATGCGCCCGAGCACGCGCTCGCGCAGGCTCGCGACCAGCACGAGGTGCTTGCGGCGCAGCAGCTTGATTGCGGGGCGTAGCTCGGCGGCATCTTCGTCGCGGAAATTGGTGAGCACGATGACCAGCGCGCGCCGTTTCTGCACACGCAGCATTTCCTGCGCGGCCAGCAGGTAGTCCGAATGGGTGGCGCCGGGCTGGATGTCGTGCAGCCGGTTCATCAGCGCATTGAGGGTGGCGGTGCCCTTGCGCGGGGCGAAGTCGCGCCGCTCCTCGGCGGGGCAGCCGAAGGTCATGGCGCCGACCTCGTCGCCCTCCTTCAGCGCCACGTAGCTCAGCAGCATCAGCGCATTGAGCGCCTCGTCGAAGTGGCTGTTGGCCTTCAGCGCCAGCGCACCCTCGTCGGCGCGCATGCGGCGGCCGCAGTCGAGCAGGAACAGCACGCACTGGTCCCGGTCGTCCTGGAACTCGCGCACGATGGGCCGGCGCTGGCGCTGCGTGGCCTTCCAGTCGATATGGCGCAGCGAGTCGCCGGTCTTGTAATCAGAAAGTTGACGGAAGTCGGTGCCGAGCCCGCGCTGCGCATAGGTCTTGATGCCGATCTGCGCCAGCCGCCGGTCGCCCGACAGCCAGGCGTAGCGCGCCAGCGCGGCGAAGTTGGGATACACGCGCAGCCGGCGCGGCTCGCCCAGGGTCTGGCGCATGTCGAAGCAGCCGAAGCGGGTGCGCCAGCGCAGCTGGGTGGCGCCGAACTGCGCCACGCCGCGCTGCGTTGCTGTGGCGGTGTAGCGCAGCGCAACCTGCGAGAGCGCCGGCACGGCGACGGTCTGCGGCAGGCCCTCGAAGGTGAAGTGCGCGTCGAGTTCGTCGAACACCGACACCTGCCAGGCCTGCGTGCCTTCGTTCACCAGCGTGAGCGTGAGCACCGTGGGTACGCCGAGCGAGAACGCCCCGGGCAGGCTGCGCTCGATGCGCAGCGGCGCGGCGCGCCACAGGCGCAGGCTCAGCCACAAATCGACGCTCGCCAGCACGAGCCCCAGCGCCAGCAGCAGGCCGGCCACGATGGCGACGTAGCCCACCGGCACGCCCAGCAGCAGCGCCACGGAGGCGGCCACGGTCAGGCCGGCCAGCGCCAGCACGGCCGCACGCGCGGGAATCGGAACAGCAGCGCGCATCCGCGGGCCTAGAGCCTTGGTGCCTCTACGCTGTCGCGCGCGGCGCGCAGCAGGGTGTCGACGCCCAGGCCTTCGAGCTGCGCGTCGGGCGAGATCATCACGCGGTGCCGCAGCGCAGGCAGCGCCTGGCGCGCCACGTCGTCGGGCGTGATGAAGTCGCGCCCGGCCATCAGCGCGGCGGCGCGGGCAGCGCGCACCAGGGCCATGGTGCCGCGCGGCCCCGCGCCGGACGAAAGGCCCGGCCAGTCTCGCGTGGCGCGCGCGATGCGCACCGCGTAGTCGATCACGCGCTCGTCGGCCTGCACCAGGCAGGCCAGCCGCTGCAGTTCGAGCACCTGCGCCTCGTCGAGGCAAGGGCGCACAGCCTCAAGCGGAAACTGGTTGCCGGCGCGCTGCCGCGTGGTCAGCTGCACGATGGCGTTTTCTTCGCTGTGGCTCGGAAAGCCGATGTCGATCTTCAGCAGGAAGCGGTCGAGCTGCGCTTCCGGCAGCGGATAGGTGCCCTCGGTGTCGATCGGGTTCTGCGTGGCCATCACCATGAATGGGCGCGGCAGCGGCATGGCCGTGCCTTCGAGCGTGACCTGGTACTCCTGCATGACTTCGAGCAGCGCGCTCTGGGTCTTGGCCGGCGCGCGGTTGATTTCGTCGGCCAGCAGCAGGTTGGTGAACACCGGGCCCTGGTGCACGCGCAGCGTGCCGAGGCTGCTTTCGCCGCGCGCGGCGAGATCGAGCACCGCGTGGCCGGTGATGTCCGAGGGCATCAGGTCGGGGGTGAACTGCACGCGTGCATAGCGCAGCGTCATGGCCTGCGCCAGCGCCCGAGCAAGCAGGGTCTTGCCAAGCCCAGGCACGCCTTCGATGAGCACGTGGCCCGAAGCGACCAGCGCTATCAGCGTCTGGTCGACCGCCTCGAGCTGGCCGACCACGGCCTGGCCGACCTCGGCGCGCAGCGTCTGCAGCCATTGGGCCGCACGCGTCAGTTCTTCGGGTTGGATGGCTTGCATGAGCGTCTCTCGGTCAGGATGTGGATGAAGAAGAAGGTGAAGGCATGAACGGCCCGTGGGCGTCGAGCCGGCGGCGCGCGGTTTCCAGCACCTCCAGGTCGACCGACATGGCGCCGGCATGGCGCGCTCGCTCGCCCATCGCCCGAACGAGCATGGCTGCCTCCAGCCCGGTGGCCTGGGCGATGGCGGCGGCGCGCGCGGCGGCATCGCGGCGGGCATAGCCGCGCAATTGGCGGCCGGCGGATTCGTTCAGCGCGCGCAGTTGCGCGGCGTGCAGCGCGTCGGCGCCGTGCATGTGCAGGAAGCCGGCGGTGCCGCGCACCTGCTCGGCCATGGAGCGCCGGTGCGTGCCGGCCGAGGGCGCCAGCGGCCCGAAGCGCACGGCCGCTCGCCACAACGCAACAGCCAGCGCCAGCAGGCCCACGAGCAGCGCGGCCCAGCCCTTGTGCCAGATCCAGCGCAGGAAAGGTTCGCGTGTTTCCTCGGCGACGAACCAGATTTCGGCGCCGCTGCGCGCCTGCACCGCGGCGACGGCGAACAGCGCGTTGTCAGCGCGCGTCAGGTTCACGTTGTGCAGCAGGCCCCAGGGCATCACGGTGACGGTGCCACGGCCAACCTGCACCCGGATCGCCTCGGGGCCTTTCGCGCCGAGCACGGTCCACAGGGGCGGCGGCTGCTTGTCGGCGGGCCGGTAGCGCGCCGCCGACCAGGTGCAGATCCGGAAGCTGCGGCCACCAGCGAAGCTCGCGGGCACGGTCTCGGGCTCGGTCACCGCATGGCAATCCGCGTCTTTGGCAGGTTCGGCGAATTGCGACTTGGGCAGTCTCTTCCTGGGTCCGGATGGCTCTTTCTCTTTCTCTTTTTTCTCATCCGTCGCGGGCGGCTTTTCCCAGACCAGCGGGATCCAGCCTTCCAGCAGGTCGCTGTTGATGAGGTGGCTGGGCATCACGAGGTGCCCGCCCTGCTCGACCCACTGGCGCAGGCGCTGTTCGCGCTCGGGGAACATGTCCCAGTGGCTGGAGGCGAGCACCAGCCGTGCCTGCGCGGGGGGCATGGTGTCGAGGCTGTCGTGCTTGACCACCTTGAGGCCGAGCTCGCGCAGCATCACCTGCGCGCCGTAGAACGAATTCTTCTTGGCCTCGCCGCTCGCGGGCGTCGGCACTTCGGTGTCGGCCCATTCGGTGGCGGAGACCAGCCAGAAGCCGATTCCCGCCAGCACCAGCACCGCGCCGATGCGAACCAGCCATGCATTCATGCGACGGCGCCCTTCAGATCGGCGACGGCCGGCGCGGCGGCGGAAAGATGCAGATCGAACTCGCCGCAGACCGCCAGCACCTGCGCTGTGGATGGCAGCCGACCGCCGTACGCCCCCAGTTGCCAGGCACCGACCAGCCGCACGAAGAAGGCCTGTGCGTCCGGTGTCAGCCGGGTTGCGGAGAGCTGCATGCACTCGCCCTCGGTGCTCGCGGCTCGCACCGGCACTTCATGCGCGTGCACGAGGCGCGACAACGCGCCGCGGTAGAGCAGCGACAGCGCGGGCCGGTGCTGGCCGCGCTGCCAGAGCGCGGCTGCCGCATTGCCGATGTCGTCGGGCAGGCTTTCGGGCCGGATGTCGAGGCTGCCGACGTGGCTGGGCAGCAGTTCCTTGCCGGGCCGCGCACCGCCAGCACGCACCTGCATCCAGCGGCGCAGGCGAATCACCAGCCAGGCCAGTGCCAGCGCACCCAGCCCCCAGATGAGCCAGCGCGCACCCTCGGCCACCGCCCTGATGAAATCGCGCAGCCAGTCGAGGCTGTCGGTCTTCTTCTCGGGTTCGTCTTCCTCTTCGTCGTCGCGTTCCTTGAAGCGCAGCTTTCTTTCGGTCTTGGTGCCGGGCATGTTCGGATCGGCGCGGACCTTGTCGACTGCGGTCTTCACCTGCTCGCGGGTCGGGGCCTCGGCAGCGACTGCCGCCGGCGCCATCGCGACGATGGCGCACGCAGCCAACACAGCCGCCGCGATACGAAGTGCGCGAAGCCTGGAGGTGTCAGCGGAACCCACGGCGGAACTCCTGCTCGATGTCCCACGCTTCGAGCTCTACCCGGCGGTTGAGGTACATCGCAAAACCGGCCGCCACATAGAACGGCTCCAGCACGCCGATGACGAGCGCATAGGCCCCCGCAGTCAGCAGGCTCTGCAGTGGAACGTCCGACTGCGTGAGCCAGCCGAACAGATCCTTCGCGCTACCTTCCGGCGCGAACCAGAACAGCAGCGACAGCAGACAGATGTCGAGCGCCATCTCCACGTTGGCGAACACCATCTGCATGCTTGTGGCCGCGCCGCGCCGTCCGCGCAACAACTGCGTGCGCCGCTTGCGCCGGGCGCTGCCGCGCTGGCCTTCGAGCTGGTCGATTGCCTGGGTGAACGAACGCCAGGGTGAAAACCGCCGCCACAGCAGCGTACGCAGCAGTTGCCCGCCCCACACGGCGCGGCGGTTTTGCCAGAGGTCGGCCCAGCGCGTCTCCTGCCCGAACACCGCGCGCGAATGAACGAACAGCAGGCTGCGGTCGAACCAGGGCTTGAGCCAGAAGATCAGCAGGCTGGGCAGCCAGCCGGCGATCTCGACCGTGCACAAGGCCAGCAGCACCGTCACGATGTACACCGGCAGGAAGGTGCGCCACACCGAGCGCGCATGGTTGCGCACCAGCTGGGCGCCCAGGTCCGCGGCCTCGGCCATGGGCCGTGGCCGCAGGGCAATGGCGAGGCCGTCAACCTGCACGGTCTTCAGCCTTTGCAGTTGCAGCAGTGGCGCGCGGCCGGCCCTGCCAGCCCAGGTACGCCAGCACCAGCACCCAGCAGGCGCCGCCCACGCCGTACTTCACGGCCGGCGCGATCCAGCGCGCCGACGACCAGAAGGCCTCGATCGCGGCGGCGAGCAGCAGCAGCCCGAAAACACCGTAGACGATCACCACGGCATGGCGCGCGGCCAGCCGCAGCGACTCGAGCCGTGTGTAGCGGCCGGGCGCAACCCACGCATAGCCGAGCCGCAGGCCGGCCGCGCCCGCCAGCACGATGGCCGTGAGCTCGAAGGCCGAGTGCGTGATGACGAAGGAGCAGAAGTTCTCGGCATGCCCCGCCGCAATCAGGTAGCCGCCGACCGCCCCGATCTGCACGCCGTTGAACACCACCACCACGGCGCTGCCCACGCCGGCGAAGATGCCGGCCGCGAAGCAGCGGAAGCCGATGCCGATGTTGTTCATGATGTAGAAGCCGAACATCTGCCAGTCGTCGCCCGCGCTGCGCGTGCGGCCCAGCGACTCGGCACTGTCGCCGTACATCGAATCGAACTGCTGCACGGAGCTGGCATCGAGCAGGTGCAGGATGAAGCCCGGGTCGCGGTAGGCGGCCCAGCCCGCCGCCAGCAGGGGCAGCACGAACATCAGCGTCGCAACCAGCAGGTAGATGCGGTGCGCCCGCACCGCCTCGGGAAAGTCGACCAGCGCCAGCCGCGCGAAGCGCGCCAGGCCGTAGTCGTGCTGCCGGTAGATCAGCCGGTGCGCGCTCTGGGTCAGGCTTTCGAGCCGCTGCGTGAGGTGAATGGGGTAGGCGCGCGCCTGCGCCAGTGCCAGGTGCTCGCACACGCGACGGTACAGCGTGGCGAGCCGCGCGCCGTCGAACTTGCGCTTGGTCTCTGCCACGCGGATGACGGCTTCGAGCTCGGTCCACAGCGGCGCGTAGGCGGCTTCGAAATCGAGTGGCGTCATCGCCCGCCTCCTCGCGCATCGGCGCCGGCGCGGCGGCCCAGCACCCATTGCGCAACGCCCAGCAGGCGCTGTGACGCGGAGGCGCCGGAAGTGTCAGGGCCCAGCACCGGTTCGGCGACACGGGCGAGTTCGTCGAAGCGCTCGGGGGTCAGGCGCGTCGCGCGACCGGCCCACGACACGATGGCCATCTGCTCGCGCGCCGACAGCGGCCGCGCGGGCGCCTGCGGCTCGGCCGCGGGCACCTCGCCGTGCAGGCTCACGTGGTCGCTGAACACCACCAGCGTGCCGGCGGCCAGGTCACCCAGCCGCTTGCTGTCGCGTCGCCACAGCATCGACACGATGCCAGCGCCATAGAAGGCCGGAACAAAGTCGGCCGCGCGCAGCAGGTTGCGGGTGAGCGCGGCGGCGGGCGTCACGGGCAGGCCCGAGTCCATCACCACGCGCAGCCCCATCACGCGCTTGCCGGGCGTGGCCGCCGCGCGCGTGAGCTCGAAGATCACGGGGTAGAGCCACTCGAGGCAGAAGTAGCTGATGAGCAGGATGCCGAAGCCCATCTTGCCCATCATGCCGACGGCGATGGAGATCGTGGTGAAGATGCCGAGCCGGATCGCGAAGTCAATGAGGTACGCCAGCCCGCGCGCAACCAGGCCGGCCGGGCGCAGCGAGAGCGCAATGCCTTCCGGGGTCTCGGCGGTGTAGAGCGTGTCGAGGCGCACTGGCGAAGCGCTCGCTCAGGCCTGCAACACGACGGTGTCGGCGATCTGGTCGTGCAGGCAGCGGCGCGACGCGCGGAAGATGAAGAGGCAGTCGATCAGCACGTAGATCGGCCCGAGCAGCGGCCAGATGGTCGTGAAGAACGTGGGGCCGTCGCGCAGGGCCAGGATGCGTCCGATCTGCGCGCGCGAACCGTCGGGCCGGGCAATGCGGATCTTGAACAGCGCCTTGCCGATGGTCTGGCCGCGAGTGGCCAGCAGGTAGCCGTGCAGAACGAGGTAGAGAACGATGCCGGAGGCCGCGCCGGAGATGCGTGGCTCCCAGAGTCCGAGGCCATCGTCCTCCCAGAGATTGATGGGCGTGAACTTCGCCAGGAGCCAGATCGCGGCGAGGGAAATGCCGGCATCGAGCATCGCTGCCAGAAAACGCTTGCCGCGCGTTGCGAGTTCACCGGGCTGCACCTGGCCCGGCTGCAGCACGTCCTCCACATGGGATTGCGGCGGCGCGTAGCGCGCGTCCTGCGACTGATCTTCCATGCCCGTCCCTCTCCGAAACGATTGATTTTCGGAAGATTCTAGTGGGTGGGCTGCTCCGGCAGTCGGCGAACAGGAGCACTCTGCAGGTTGCGCAGGTCGTCCAGCAGCAGGCTCAGGGGTGCGGCCAGGAGTGCATTCGACGGGGAGTCTTGCGACGCCTGCACGCAGCGGTCGAGCCCATCGAGGTCCGGTGGCGCGCCCTTGCCCGCGAGCGCATCGGCCATGCCGGCGACTGCGGCACTGGCAGTCTGCGCCGCTTCGCGCCATGCGTCGTCGGCCTGTGCGCCCTGCATCTGCCGGAACACGCGATCCAGCACCACGGCGTCCTGGAAGATGCGCGCCGCCAGCCGGGCCTTGTCGCGATAGGCACCACGCGCCGTGCCCCCGGCGGTGCCGCGTCGCCACCATCGCGCCTCCAGGTCCGCACTGCCGGCCAGCAAGACGAGCCGGTCCAGCGACGCGCGCGTGCCTGCGTGAATGCGCTCCGCCTCGGCACCGGCAGGCCTTCGCGCAGCGGCCATGCGCCTCGCGATACCGTGCAGCAGCGCGGCGCAGCCCTCGTCGAAACGCGCGCCCGCGTGGTACTCGGACACGAGCGTCGAAACCGCCAGCGCCACTCCCACGCCGATGCCGATCTGCGCCATGCGCAGCAGCGCCACCTGCAGCGCCGAATGGCCGGGAATGCCGCCGGCCGACAGGATGATCAACGCGGCAACCGGTGCGCTGCGCAAGCCCGGCGCAGCCGCGCTGGCAAACGCCAGCAACATGACGACGGCCAGCGTGGTCGCCAGCATCGGCGCGCCGTGGTGCTGCAGATAGACGCCGGCCAAGCCGCACAGCGCGCCGGCGGCCGTGCCGCGCACGCGGTTCCATCCGGCATCGAGCGTGGAACCGGCGCTCGGGCGCATGACGATCAGCACGCTCATCACCGCCCAGAAACTTTCGGGCAGGTGCAACGCGGTGGCCACGCCCCAGGCGATGGCCACTGCCGCCGCCAGCTGCACGCCGGGACGCCAGCGGCCGTGGCGCCACGGCTCCGTCAGGCGTTGCAGTGCCGGGGCGCCGTTCATGCTTCTGGCGCCGGTGGATCGCCGCCTTCCAGCGCGGCGGCGATGCCGTCGATCAGCCCGCAGGCCTGCAGCAGCAAGGCGCGCTGATCGGCATCGAGCGTGGCGCCGATCACCTCTGCCAGTGCCGCCTCGCGCGTGCGCATGATCGCCTTCAGACGGCGTATGCCCTCCGCCGTGAGCGACAGCAGCCATTGGCGCCCGTCGGTCGGGTGCGGCGTGCGGCCGATCCAGCCCTCGGCCTCCAACTCGGCCAGTAGCCGGGTCAGCGACTGGAGCTTGACGCGCTCGAACCCCGCCAGCGCCGTGGGCGTGCACGGCCCGTGCCGATGCAGCTGCCCGAGCACACTGAGCTTGGCCACGCTGGGGCCGTCAGGCGTTGCGCTGCCGCTGCGCAACTGGCGCGTCAGCAACGACACCGAGGTGCGAAGACGCGAGGCGCATTGCGCCGGATCCGGGATGGTGGAAGCCATGCCCAGATTGTAAGATGCATCTTGGTACTTTGGAGCCCCGGCGTCAGCCCCGGTTCGGCGACGAGTTCACCGGGTAGGTGACGGCGGGCTGGGCAGCGGCGGGAGCGGGCGGCGAGGCGACCGGCGTTGCTTCCGCGGGCGTCCCGGCTTCGTCCTCTCCTTCCGGGCCTTCGAGGAAACGGTCGAGCAGCGCGAAGAAGCGGTCGTAGAAGCGCTCGTCCGTCAGTGTCTCGCTCGCGACCTTCACCATCGCGTCGTCGCTGCTCGAGAACGGCAGCGAAAGCGAGCCGATCGCGCCCACGCCCAGGCTGGCCGAGTTGTTCACCTTCTTGATGCCGTAGCGGTCCTGCAGCGCGGTCGCAAAAGCCACGGTGCTCTTGCTGGCCTTGCCGCTTCTTGTGCTCTCGCGAGCGCAGACCACCCGGAACTCGACCTCGACATGCACCTCGGCCGCCGGCTGGAAGCTCTTGCGCCCGGTCACGAGATCGGCGTTGGCGGCCGTGATCATGTAGCCCTGGCTCAGCAGTGCGCGGCGCGCGGCTTCGCAGGTCTGGGCCTCGGTGGCCTCGTAGTCGCGGGTGTGGGTGGTGGTCGAGCCGAAGGCTTCGGGCTCATAGTTCACGCGGCGCGATGTGCTGCCGCAGCCGGCGAGCACAAGGACGACAAGGGCGGACAGCAGGCCGAGTACGAGAACCCGGGCGCGAACAACTGGAAAAGAAGTGAGGTGCATGGACGGCATGGAGCGGCGAATGCTAACCGGCGCCTTGCCGGCAAGGCTTCGAGCGCATCCGCTCGTCGGCGTTCCCTGCCGCGCGAGATTTTCAGGACCAGGGCAGCACGTGATGAGCGCGCACCCGCGTCGCCGCGATCAGCCGCGCATTGGGCGCATCGGTGCTCGCCACCCAGGCGAGCGCTTCCTCGGCGCTGCGGCCGAACTGCTGGTGGCGCCGCACCAGGCGCTCTTCGCGCACCGCATCGTCGATGTCCACGTACCAGACCTCGTCGAACATCGCCGCCGCGCCGGCCCACGGACCGACGTCGTGCAGCAGGTAGTTGCCTTCGGAGATGACAAGCTGCGTCGTGGGCAGCACGGCGATGGCGCCGGCAATCGGCTCCTCGATCTCGCGGCGGAATTCGGGGGCATAGACGATGTCGCCATCGGGCCGCTGCTCGCGCAGGCGCTGCAGCAGCGCGACATAGCCGGCGCTGTCGAAGGTGTCGGGCGCGCCCTTGCGGCCGGAGCGGCCAAGCCGTTGCAGCTCGACGTTGGCGAGGTGGAAGCCGTCCATGGGGACGACCTGGGCGCGGTCGCCCAGCGACCGCCGCAGCGCCTCGGCCACGGTGGATTTGCCGGCGCCCGGTGCGCCCACCAGGCCGAGCAGCTTGCGCCGCCCATCGGCGAGCAAGTTGTGAATGCGGGCGTTTTCTACTTCGCCGACAGTGTTCATCGATAGACCTCAGAAGAAATGCCATTCAGGCAGGACTTCGCGGCGGCTGAGCCAATCCGAAGGAATGCCCTCGGCGCCGACGATATCGCACAGAGTGTCCCAGTCGCCCCCTGCTCTGACCGCCAGCCACAGGGCGTCCGGGAAGCTCTCCAACGGTCGCAGCCCTGCCGACGTCGTCATTTCAGAATCGCGCGGAACGTCAGGCTGATGCGCGCACCGGCGCCTTCGGCCTTAGGAATCGCATGCAGCCAATCCTGCTGGACGGCATCGGACATGTAGAGCAGCGATCCGTGGGGCAGCAGGTAATCGAACCGGACGGTACTGTCAGCCTTGCTGCGGTACGCGATGGATCGGGGGCTGCCGACGGACACGATGGCCACACCCGTGCCGGGTGCCAGGGCCTCGCTGGAGTCCGAGTGGAAGCCCATCGACGACGCACCGTCGGCGTAGAAATTCAGCAGGCAGTTGTTGGGGCGGAATCCGAGTTCGGCTTCGATCTGGTCGCACAGGGCTTCCAGTTCGATGGGCATCGGTACCGCCTCATACGAAATCTGCGAATAGTTGTAGGGCACGCCGAAGCTGGCCGTCTTGCGCGCTCGCATACGCTCGTCCCACGTCACCGCGGCGCAGAGCCATTCGAAAAGGGCATCGGGCGACGCGACGAACGCGGGATCGAGGTGGATAGGCGGACCGCTCATGGGTCCGCAGAATACAAGGACCGGTGCTCTGCGATCAGGGGTACAGGCCGCGCTCTTGACGAGCCATCAGGATGCGCTCGCAAGCCACCGCATACGTCGCCGTACGCAGCGTGATCTTGTGCTTGTCTGCCGTGTCCCAGATCTGGTTCAGTGCGTTCATCATGATGCGGTCCAGGCGCACGTTGATTTCGTCTTCGTCCCAGAAGAAGGACGAGAAGTCCTGCACCCATTCGAAGTAGCTCACCGTCACGCCGCCGGCGTTGCAGATCACGTCGGGCACGACCAGCACGCCGCGCTCGGCGAGGATGTCGTCAGCGGTCGGCACGGTGGGGCCGTTGGCGCCTTCGAGCACCAGCTTGGCGGTGGTCTTCTGCGCGCGCTCGGCGGTGATCTGGCCTTCGAGGGCGGCCGGGATCAGGATGTCGCAGGCGACGTTCCAGAAGTCTTCGTTCGGCACGATGTCGCCGCCGGACTTGAAGGCGACCACGCCTTCCTTGTTGGCCACCGGGATCAACTTGGCCAGGTCGAGGCCGTTGGTGTTGACGATGGTGCCGGTGTGGTCCTGCACCGCGACGATCTTGGCGCCCGCTTCGGCGAAGAGTTCGGCCGCGACCGAGCCCACGTTGCCGAAGCCCTGCACGGCGATGCGCGCGCCGCGCAGGTCCATGCCCAGGCGTCGGGCGGCTTCACGGCCGGTGACGAACACGCCGCGGCCTGTGGCCTTCACGCGGCCCAGCGAGCCGCCCAGGTGCAGCGGCTTACCGGTGACGACGCCGGTGGCGGTGCCGCCGACGTTCATCGAGTAGGTATCCATCATCCACGCCATGATCTGGCCGTTGGTGTTGACGTCGGGCGCGGGGATGTCGGTGTGCGGGCCGATGATGATGCCGATCTCGCTGGTGTAGCGACGGGTGATCTTCTCCAGCTCCTGCAGCGACAGCTTCTTGGGGTCGACGCGAATGCCGCCCTTGGCGCCGCCGTACGGCAGGTTGACGGCCGCGGTCTTGATGGTCATCCAGGCCGACAGGGCCATCACTTCTTCGAGCGTGACGTCGGGGTGGAAGCGCACGCCGCCCTTGCCCGGGCCGCGGCTCATGTTGTGCTGCACGCGGTAGCCCTCGAAGTGGGCGATGGTGCCGTCGTCCATCTCGATCGGCACATCGACGATCAGCGCGCGCTTGGGGCGCTTCAAGGTTTCGACCCAGCGGGCCAGCGGGCCGAGGTACGGCACGACGCGGTCGACCTGCGAGAGATAGGTGCCCCACGGGCTGTTCGCGGTCGGATTGACGAAGGAGAGTTTTTCGCTCATGAGAGATCCCTTGGTTTAAACGGGTGGCCGCAACGATAGACCTCTACCGCGCGTCGCGCCATGGCTTATGCGCGCCGCGCTGGCGGTTATGCAAGAGAGGTTTGGTTTCGCAGCCAGGGAGGCACATTGCACCGATGTACATGACAGAAACGTCATCTACGGGTTATCGACCCTGCGGATGGGCTTCGTAGAGTTGGCTTCACCAACCAAGGCAACCCAACCACCCTCAAGGAGTCACGAATGAACAAGCAAGCTTCCGCCACCCGACTGCTCGGCACCGCCACCCTCGCCGTCCTGCTGGGCGTGATTGCAGCGCCGAGCTTCGCCGGCAACTACGCCGAGGGCGATCCGCGTCCCGTGCCGCTGACCTCGTCGACGACACGCTCCGCGGTAACCGCCGACGCTGTGCAGTGGCTGAAGACCGCGCCCACGCAGGGCTACACCAGCGGCTATCAGCAAGAGGCGGCCGTTGTCTCGGCCAACACCCGCGCCGCAGTGGCGGCCGACACGCGGCTGTGGATCCAGTCGGGCCTGGCGGCTCAGCAGAGCGGTGAAGCCGGCGCCGATATGACGAAGCCCGGCTACCACCAGGCCGCAGCCGAATACGCCAAGCTGCGCGCAAGCCCCGCCTATGGCGCGCTGGTCGACCAGCTCAAGGGCCAGCAGGCGGCGGCGCAGTCGCAGACCCAGGTCCGCTGAGAGAAGGCGCGAAAGAGCTGACGGCGCGCGGCGGTGCCCTGGGTAGGCCAGGGTAGACCGCCGCCAGCGCCTTGGTTCTATCTCCTATGGTCAGCGGCCATAGGCCGCATCTTCCGCCAGCAATCAGCGTTCGGGCCGGATAATCTTCTGATGCTCGACCTGGACCGCATCGATCTCCGGCTGCTGAAGATCCTTCAGGAGGACGGCCGCATCACCAACCTCAAGCTGGCCGAGGCGGTAGCGCTCTCGCCCACCGCAGTGCTGGCGCGGGTGCAGCGGCTCACACGCGACGGCTTCATCCAGGGCTACGAGGCGCGGCTTGATCCGCACAAGCTGGGCCGCGGCTTCACCGTCTTCGTCGAGGTGCTGCTCGACCGCACCACGCCCAATGTGTTCGACCAGTTCAAGGCGGCGGTGCAGGTGCGCGACGAGATCATGGAATGCCACATGGTCGCGGGCGGCTTCGACTACCTGCTCAAGACCCGCATGGCCGACATGGCCGCCTACCGCGAGTTCGCGGGCACCGTGCTGTGGCAATTGCCCGGCGTGCGCGAGACGCGGACTTATGCGGTGATGGAAGAAGTGAAGAGCAGCGCGCGCCTGCCGCTAGGGGTGTGAGCGCGCCCGGCCACCGAAGATCGCCGTGCCGACACGCACCATCGTGCTGCCCGCGCTGATTGCCGCTTCAAGATCGGCACTCATGCCGAGCGACAGCGTGTCGAGTTCGATGCCCGCGTCGCGAATCGACTGGTACACCGCATGCGCGCGCAGGCACAACGCGCGCTGCGCCTCGAAATCCGCCGCCGGTTCGGGGATCGCCATGAGCCCGCGCAGCCGAAGCTGTGGCAAAGCCGCCACAGCGCGTGCCAGAGCCAGCGCCTCTTCCGGCGGCACGCCTGACTTGTTGGCACCGCCGTCCACATTAACCTGAAGGCATACATTGAGCGGCGGCAGCGAAGCCGGCCGCTGGGCCGACAGGCGCTCGGCAATCTTCAGCCGGTCGATGCTGTGGACCCAGTCGAAGTGCTCGGCCACGGGCCGCGTCTTGTTGCTTTGCAGAGGGCCGATGCAGTGCCATTCGAGGGCGGCGCGCAGATCGGCGAGGGCTTCGATCTTGTCCAGACCTTCCTGCACGTAGTTCTCGCCGAAGGCCGACTGGCCCGCCACATGCGCCTCGCGCACGGCCTCCGGCCCGAAGGTCTTGGACACCGCCAGCAACCGCACCTCGCCCGGGTCGCGGCCGGCCGTTACACATGCCTTTGCGATCCGGCTGTTTACTTGCTGGAGGTCGTCGCCAATCATCGTCATAATCGTCCAAAATCGTATCAAAACGTCACCGAACTCGAGCCGAGGAGCCCCGTGGACATCACCCAATTGCTGGCGTTCAGCGTCAAGAACAAAGCCTCCGACCTGCACCTTTCCGCAGGCCTGCCGCCCATGATCCGCGTGAACGGCGACGTGCGCCGCATCAACGTCGACGCGCTCGATCACAAGGGCGTGCACGCCATGGTGTACGACATCATGAGCGACACGCACCGCAAGCACTACGAAGAGTTCCTGGAGGTCGACTTCTCATTCGAGATCGACGGCCTCGCGCGCTTCCGCGTGAACGCCTTCAACCAGGCACGTGGCGCGGCCGCGGTGTTCCGGACCATTCCCTCGAAGATCCTGACGCTGGAGCAGCTGAACGCACCGAAGATTTTCGGCGAACTCGCGCTCAAGCCGCGCGGGCTGGTGCTGGTGACGGGCCCCACGGGCTCGGGCAAGTCGACCACGCTGGCCGCCATGGTCAACTACCTCAACGAGAACGAATACGGCCACATCCTCACGGTGGAAGACCCGATCGAGTTCGTGCACGAGTCGAAGAAGTGCCTGATCAACCAGCGCGAAGTCGGCCCGATGACGCTGTCGTTCTCGAACGCGCTGCGCTCCGCCCTGCGCGAAGACCCGGACGCCATCCTGGTGGGCGAGTTGCGCGACCTCGAAACCATCCGCCTCGCCATGACCGCGGCCGAAACGGGCCACCTGGTGTTCGGCACGCTACACACCTCTTCCGCCGCCAAGACCATCGACCGGATCATCGACGTTTTCCCGGGCGAGGAAAAGGAAATGATCCGCGCGATGCTGTCGGAGTCATTGCAGGCAGTGATCTCGCAGACGCTGTGCAAGACCAAGGACGGCCAGGGCCGCGTGGCAGCGCACGAGATCATGCTGGGCACGCCCGCCATCCGCAACCTGATCCGCGAGGCCAAGGTGGCGCAGATGTACTCCACCATCCAGACCGGCCAGGGCTCGGGCATGCAGACGCTCGACCAGAACCTGACAGAGCTGGTGCGCCGCAATACCATCTCGGCAGCCGAAGCCCGCGGCAAGGCCAAGATTCCCGAGAATTTCCCCGGCTGATCCACAGCCCTTCGGAGCACCGACATCATGGAACGCGATCAAGCCAGCCAGTTCATCAACGACCTGCTCAAGCTCATGGTGAGCCGAAACGGCAGCGACTTGTTCATCACCGCCGACTTTCCGCCGGCCATCAAGGTCGACGGCAAGGTCACCAAAGTGTCGCAGCAGGCGCTGGGCGCGCCGCACACGCTGGCGCTCACGCGCTCGATCATGAACGACCGCCAGACGGCGGAGTTCGAGCGCACCAAGGAATGCAACTTCGCGATCTCGCCGACCGGCATCGGCCGCTTCCGCGTGAACGCCTTCGTGCAGCAGGGCAAGGTCGGCATGGTGCTGCGGACCATTCCCGCCAAGCTGCCGACCATCGACGGCCTGGGCATGCCGCAGATTCTGAAAGACGTGTCGATGACCAAGCGCGGCCTCACCATCATGGTGGGCGCCACGGGTTCGGGCAAGTCGACCACGCTGGCCGCGATGATCGACTGGCGCAACGAGAACTCGTACGGCCACATCGTGACGGTGGAAGACCCGGTCGAGTTCGTGCATCCGCACAAGAATTGCGTGGTGACGCAGCGCGAAGTGGGCATCGACACCGACAGCTGGGAAGCCGCGCTGAAGAACACGCTGCGCCAGGCGCCCGACGTGATCCTGATGGGCGAAATCCGCGACCGCGAGACCATGGAGCACGCCGTGGCCTTCGCCGAAACCGGCCACCTTTGCATGGCCACGCTGCACGCCAACAGCGCCAACCAGGCGCTGGACCGGATCATCAACTTCTTCCCAGAAGAGCGTCGCGCACAACTGCTGATGGACCTGTCGCTGAACTTGCGTTCGCTGGTCTCGCAGCGGCTGGTGCCAACCGAAGACGGCCAGGGCCGCGTGGCCGCGGTTGAAGTGCTGCTGAACACGCCGCTGATTTCCGACCTGATCTTCAAGGGCGAGGTCGGCGAAATCAAGGAGATCATGCGCAAGAGCCGCAACCTGGGCATGCAGACTTTCGACCAGGCACTGTTCGACCTGTTCGAAAGCCACTCGATCACCTTCGAAGATGCCATCCGCAACGCGGACTCGGCGAATGACCTGCGGCTGCAGATCAAGCTGAACAGCCAGCGTGCGCGCAGCACAGACCTGGCCGCCGGCACCGAGCACTTCGCTATCGTTTAAGCGGCAATCGCTCAGTCGATCGTTCGCTGCCACGCAGCGAAGATTCCTGCCGCCAGCGCAACCACCGCCATCGCGGTGAACCCGTCCAGCGAGGCCATGAACGTGGCCTGCTGTTCGAGTGTGCGATACAGCGTGCCCAGCGCCATGGCATGCGCCTCACCGGCAGCGTGGCCCACCGCCGCGAACCCATGGGTCAACGAATCCAGCGCCTGCATGAAGCTCGTGTTCGCGGCATTGGCCGATTCGCTCAGCCGCACCTCGTGCAGCGCCAGCCGGTGCTGCTGCAGCGCGATCACGCTCGAGGTCGCGAATGAAATCGCCAGCTGGCGCACGAGGTTCTTGAGCCGGTAGCCGTGCGCGAACTCTTCAGCCGCGAAAGGCTTGAAGGTGAGGTTTGCCACCGGCAGCACGACGAAGAGCATCAGCAGCCCGCGCAACAGCAGCGGCACGAGCAAAGCCTCGCGCCCTGCCTGCGGCGTGACCCGCGACAGCCACCACGCTGCCAGCGCCGCAATGCCAAAGCCCGTGACGATGAGCCACTTCTTGCGAGCCAGCCGCGCCGAGTACTTCAGGTAGACGAACACCAGCAGCCCGGTCGCAAGCGAGGCCGCGCCCGTGAAATAGCCGGTGTTGCCCACGGTGAAGCCGAGCCCGCCTTCCATCATCCGCGGCAGCAGGTAGCTGAAGCCCGTCGAGAGGTAGTAGTAGACGACGTAGAGTGCCAGCCCCACGCGGAACGACGCGTTGCGCAGCGCATGCAGCCGCACCAGCGGCGCAGGATGCTGCCATTGCTGCCAGCCGAACCATGCGAGCCCCGCCACTCCGGCGATGGTGAGGCCGATCAGCGCGGGCGAGCCGGTGAACAGCTCGAAGTGCGAGCGCGTCAGCACCACCTGCAGCGCAGCCTGCGCGAGCGCGAACACCACGTAGGCGACGTAGTGCGGCTCGGTGCGCTCGTGCGGCCCGACGTCGCCGATGTCGGGCAGCGTCCAGAGCACGAGCAGCCCGATGAGCGCCGCGGCCGGCGCGGTGCTCGCGAACAGCCAGCGCCAGTCGAAGTTGGTCACGAGAAAGGCGCCCGCGATGGGCGCCAGCGCGCCGCCGAAGACGATCAGCACCATGAACGCCTTCAGCGCCTTGGCGCGGCGCGCGGGCGGAATGCCGATCTGGATCAGGATGCGGCAGGCGCCGAGCATCGGGCCGACGAAGTAGCCCTGCACGGCGCGCGCCAGCGTGAGCTGCATCGAGCTGTCGCACAGCGCCGCGCCCACGCCGCCCAGGGCGAAGGCGAACATGCAGACGGCCAGGTAGCGCCGGTAACCCAGCCGCTCGATCCACGCATGCTGATGCAGGATGCCGAGCACCGCGCCCAACGCATAGGCGCTCGAAGCCCACACCAGTTCGTCGGGCGAGGCGTTGACGCCGCCGGCGATGTAGCTGGCGAAGAAGGCGAACAGCGCGTTGTCGAAATAGTCGATGGCCGTGACGAGGCCGATGGCCCAGGGCAGCAGCGCGGCCGCGGCATTACCGCGCGAAGGCCACGCCAGAGCCGAAGTGTTCATGACGCCGGCCGTTCCTTGCGGCGCTGCTCGAGCGCCTCTTCTACCGGCTCGCCGGCGAGGCGGCGCTCCACATAGTCGAGGTCGCGCCGTATTTGAGCCTGTAGCGAAGCCGCCTCCTTGAGCTCGCGGCGGACCTGCGCCACGCGCGCATCGAGCGTGCCCAGCTGCTCGGTGAGCGTTTCGCGCAGCGTCTTTAGTGACGCATTCGACAGCCGCGGGCGCCCGCCTTCGGCCGGCGCCTCCATCGGCTGCTGCAGCATCGTGGTGATGGCCGTGAGCGAAAAACCCAGCGAGCGCATGCGAAGCACGCGCGCCAGCTTGTCGAGGTCGGCCTGCTCGTACAGGCGGTAGCCGCCCTCGCTGCGCACCGGCACCACGATGCCCAGTTCCTCGTAGTACTTGAGCGTGCGCGGAGTCACGTCGAGCCGGGCCGCGGCATCGCGCACGGTGATGGTCTTGGCGGGGCTCGCTTCAGTCATGGTGAAGCGATTCTACCCAAACCTATACGTTCACGTACATGTTTGAGCCATCGCGCCTGTCGCGGAATGGCTTTAAGCTGTCGCCCCATGAGCAGCATCAATACCCGCACCTACGAATCCGTCCCCGCGCAGACAGTGGCTTTCCTCGGCCTCGGCGTCATGGGCGGCCCCATGGCAGGCCACCTGGCCAAGGCCGGCCACAGCGTCACGGTTTACAACCGCACACCCGCCAAGGCACAAGCCTGGGCCGCCGAGTTCGGCCCGCCCGGGCGCCATGCCGCCACCCCGCGCGAAGCAGCCGCTGGCGCCGACATCGTGTTCTGCTGCGTCGGCAACGACGACGACCTGCGCTCGGTGGTACTGGGCGACGACGGCGCTTTCTCCGGCATGAAGAAGGGCGCCGTGCTGGTCGACCACACGACCGCCTCGGCCGACGTGGCGCGCGAACTCTCCAAGGCTGCACAGGCGCTGGGCCTGCACTTCATCGACGCGCCCGTCTCGGGCGGCCAGGCCGGCGCGCAGAACGGCGCGCTCACCGTGATGTGCGGCGGCGACGCAGCGGCATTCGAACGCATCAAGCCGGTGGCCATGGCGTTCTCGCGCGCGGTCACGCTGCTGGGCGAAAGCGGTGCCGGCCAGCTCGCGAAGATGGTGAACCAGATCGCCATCGCGGGCCTAGTGCAGGGCCTGTCTGAAGCCATTGCCTTCGGCCAGCGCGCCGGGCTCGACATGGAGGCTGTGCTGGGCGTCATCAGCAAGGGCGCGGCCCAGAGCTGGCAGATGGAAAACCGCGGCAAGACCATGATCGAAGGCAAGTTCGACTACGGCTTCGCGGTCGACTGGATGCGCAAGGACCTGGGCCTGGTGCTCGACGAAGCCAAGCGCAACGGCGCGCGCGTGCCGGTGACAGCGCTGGTCGACCAGTTCTACGCCGACGTGCAGCAGGCCGGCGGGCGGCGCTGGGACACGTCGAGCCTCATCATTCGACTCAAATGAAAAAAGCCCGCATCAGCGGGCTTTTTTCATTGTGACGCTGCCACCGGTTTGTCAGCGCACCGGCGAGGTCGTCGCGTTGCCCGAAGGCTGCGTCGACGTGGAGCCCGACCCAGGCAGCGGATCCATCGGCGGCAGCGGCACGCGCGAGGTGGAAGACGACGACGAAGGCGTGGACGGCGAGGCCGACGTCACCGGCGCCGGGCCCGTGCCGCCGCGCTGCGCCGCGGCCTGGTTCGCCGCCTGGCTGGCTGCCAGGTCTGCCTCGCTCACTATCTCGACCACGCGCACCACCTTCACCACACCCGAGATGCCGCGCGTGATTTCGGTGGCGCGATCGGTTTCGCGCCGCGTGGCGATGCCCATCAGGTAGACCGTGCCGCGCTCGGTCACCACCTTGAAGGAATTGGCGAAGATGTCCTTGGCGTCGAGCAGCGAGGCCTTCACCTTGCCGGTGATATAGAGGTCGTTCGAGCGGTCCTGGAAGGTGCTCGAGGCGCCGATGGTCAGCTCGTTCACCACCGAGCGCACGTTCACGATGCGGCTCACCTCGTCCTCGACGCGGCGGCGGTCGGCATCGCTGCCCACGGCGCCGGTCAGCAGCACCTGGCGGTTGAAGCTGGTGACGCTCACGTACATCTGGTCGTTGGCGATGTCGCGCACGCGGGCCGCGGCACGCAGCTCGATGCCCTGGTCGTCCAGTTGCGCGCCCGAGCTGCGGCGGTCGGTGGCCACCATGCCCACGCCCACCACGGCCGCGCCACCCACGACGAGCGGCACGCAGGCAGAAAGGCCTGCAACCAATGCGGCGCCCAGGGTCAGGGCAAGGGCGAAACGCTGGGTCGATGTCGTCTTCATGGTCGTCATGGTCATGAGGAAGCTTCCTGTTCTCCGAGTAACTGGGCATCCACGCCGTCGCACAGGCAATGCAGCGCGATCTGGTGGATTTCGTGGATGCGTGCCGCACGCTCGTGCGGCACGCTGATCTGGACGTCGGTTTCGCGCAGCGCGCGGCCGATGGCGCCGCCCGAGCCGCTGCTGCCCGCGCCCGGAGCCGAGGGCACGCCCGAAACGGCATTGCCCAGCAGCGCGACCACGGTCATATCGCGCTCGTGCGCTGCAGCCACCGCGGCCAGCACCGACGCGGACTGCCCGCTGGCGCTCAGAGCGAGCAGCACGTCGCCGGCCTGGCCGAGCGCACGCACCTGGCGGGCAAAGCGATCGGAGTCCGCAGCACTGGCGCTGTCGGCCTCGGGGTCGGTAGTGTCGCCTGGCAGCGCGATGGCGCCGAGCTCGGGCCGCTCGCGTTCGAAGCGGCCCACGAACTGCGCGGCGAACTGGGCCGCCAGCAGGCCAGACACGCCGGCGCCGCAAGCCAGCACCTTGCCGCCGCTGGTCACGCAGGCCAGGATGGCCTGCATCGCTTGAGAGATGGGTTTGCTGAGGACCGGTCCGGTCTGGTATTTGAGGTCGGCACTATCGATGAAGTGCTGCTGAATACGTTGCTCGAGCATGAGGCGGGATGATAACTGGGGGTTGTGAAACAAGACGTGTGAGTTGTGGAGCCCTCGGCAGGGCTTCAGTTCCCCATGCAGGGCACATCAGCCGGCGTCGAAGGCGCCTTGAAGCCAGGTGATTTTCTCCTCGACCAGCACCACGTCGAAACGGCATGGCGGCACCGCGCGCAGCCGGCTCAGGTAGTGCTGCGCGGCGAACACGATGCGCCGCTGTTTCAGCCCGGTGATGCTGCCGCCCGCGCCGCCGTGCGTGCCGGCGCTGCGCTGGCGGACCTCGACGAACACCAGCGTGCCGCCTGAGGAGCCGCGCGGATCGCGCATGATCAGGTCGATCTCGCCGCCGCCGCGCCCGGGCGTCCGATAATTGCGCGCGAGCAGCAACAGGCCGGCGTCCCGCAGGTAGTCGAGCGCGGCGTCTTCCGCCGCATCGCCCCGATGCTTCGTTGTGGTGGTCTTCATGGCTCCCTGCCTGCAATCTTCTTTTTTGTTCGTTCATTCCGACGGAGAAACCTCTTGGCTTCACTCGCCCCTGCTTCTTTCGGCGCCGCCCTCGCGGCCGCGCACGACGCCGCGGGTGCGCAGCATTATCCGCAGGGCACGCTCTACGTGGTCGGCACGCCCATCGGCAACCTGGCCGACATCACGCTGCGCGCGCTGCATGTGCTGCAGTTGGTGGACGTCATCGCCTGCGAGGACACGCGCCACACGCAGAGCATGCTGCGCGCCTACGGCATCGACCGTCCCGGCGCGCGGCTGCTGGCGGTGCACCAGCACAACGAAGCCGAGGCCGCGCAGACCGTGGTCGCGCGGCTCGCGCAGGGCGAGCGCATCGCGTATGTCAGCGACGCCGGCACGCCCGGCGTGAGCGACCCCGGCGCGCGGCTGGCCGCAGCCGTGCGCGCGGCCGGGCAGCGCGTGCTGCCACTGCCCGGTGCCAGCAGCGTGACCACGCTGATCAGCTCGGCAGGCCTGGTGGCCGATGGCGGCGGCGACGGCAATGCCAGCAGCGCCTTCGTCTTTGCTGGCTTCCTGCCGAGCAAGGCCGGCGAGCGCGACACCGCCGTGCAGGCGCTGTCGCAGGAACCGCGGGCCGTTGTGCTGCTCGAAGCGCCGCATCGCATCGAAAGCCTGGCGCGTGCGCTGGCTACGCTGGGCGAGCGCCGCATCACCGTGGGTCGCGAGCTCACCAAGCAATTCGAGGAAATCGCCACCGTCGCGGCCGGTGCCCTGCCCGAGTGGTTCAGCGCCGACCGCGACCGCACGCGCGGAGAGTTCGCGCTGGTGCTGCACCCCGTGGCGGTGAGCGGCGATGGCGGCGCGGAAGGCGAACGCGTGTTGCGCCTGCTGCTGGCCGAGTTGCCCGTGAAGACCGCGGTGAAGCTGGCTGCCGAGATCAGCGGCGCGCCGCGCAACACGCTGTACGAGACCGCGCTGCGCATTCGCAATGGCGCGGAAGAGGCCTAGCCTTAGCCGTCCAGTTCGGCGTAGCGCCTGAAGATGCCGTCTTCGTTGAACGCGATACGGCGCGGGCTCTGCAGGTAGTCATGCACGCGCTGGCGGCGCCTCACGTTGGCGTGCAGCTTCTCGACCGCGGGCGTTGCGGCCAGCGCCCGGGCCGTGGCCTTCGGAAATGCGTAGTGCAGGCCGTCCACCAGCTGGAACAGCGACAGGTCCGCATAGGTCAGCACGTCGCCCACCAGGTGCAGGTTGCCCGCGGGATTGCGCTGCAGCACCCGCTCGAACCAGTTCAGGAACTTCGGGATGCGCTCGTCGCGAAAGGCCCGTGCACGCTGCACCGCCGCGTCGCGCTGGTCTTCGTAGTAAGCGTCGACCGAGATCGGATGGTGCGTGTCATGCGCCTCGGCCACCACGTCGGCGATGGTGAGCTGCAGCTGGTGCGTCCACAGCCCGTCGGACTCGCCCACGCCAGACAGGCCGAGCCGAGGCCCCAGGTACAGCAGGATCGCGGCGGTCTGCCCGACCACGATGTCGCCATCGACGAGAAAGGGCGGCGCGAACGCGGGGCGCGCGCTGTTGGGGTCGTCCAAACGCTCGCCGAGTGCGGACTCGCCTCCGCCCTTGGCTTCAGGTAGCCGCGCCACGTCGACATAGTCGGCGCCAGCCGCCTCGAGCGCGAGCCGCACGAATTCACCGCGGCCCTGGATGGTGGGCCAGTAATGGAGTTGGTAGGGCATGCGGCCATGGTGTCACGAGTGCGGGGACCATGGCAACCGTGCGCGTGTGCGCATGTCAGCGCAGCACCGTGCGGCTAAGAACGCTCGTCACATCGCGCTGTTGAGGATCGTGTCCTCAAACTCCAGCTGCTCGAAGTTGCTGCCCATGAAGTCAATGCGCTCACCGCGCAATCCAACGGCTTTGATCCGCGTACCGGTGCATTCGAGCAGCTTGACTTCAGACCAACGACCCTGATCGAAGCTGACCTCGTTCAAGCTGCATTGCATCAAGCAACTACCACTGAGGGTGCTTCGCTCGAACTCGGTGTACTCGAAGACACAGTTGACGAAGGTGCAGTCTGAGATCGAGATATCGCCGAAACCGCAGCCACTGAAGACACAGTCGGTGAACGTGCAGGCAACCCACCGGGCCTGATGAAAAGTCGTGCCGGTGAAACTGCTACCGAAGAACGCTGACTCGGTGAACTGGGCCAGATCGAGGTCAAGACCGACGTAGGCAGAACTATCTGCTTGTCCAACCAAGCCGGCCGGGGCACCGCCCGCGCCTTTGCGCCAGAGGTCGTGGTTGAGGATGATTTCTTGCGAGCTCATTGCGGTCCGTTCATTCGTGGCTTTGCTGGCGAGGAGGCCACTCGATGCGCGAGAGCTGAACTGCGGGAGAGCGAGCATTCCAGGCTTGCAGGCAAGCCTCGCTGCAGCACGGCCACCAGCCGAGCGGCCCGTCCGCAATCAATTCGCCACAACCTGCGCGGCACCATCGGGATTTTTGGAGTGTCGAGCGTGCCCGCAGGTAATTGGATTTTGTGCTGTGCGATTTTTGGGCGAGAGGCCTCAAATCCGTCTCAGGCTGATGTGATTCCTCCATCAGACCCTCCGACCATCATTAGTGAGAGATTGCATTACCAACATCGGACGATTTGATCCACCCAGAAGACTTTATTTTGTAAGCCCCCGTGCCATATCCAAAATAGCGATCAATATAAGAGAAATCAGCTTTTCTCTTGATGATCGCCACAAGATCGCCTTTCCTCAAAAGATCGCGCCTAGAGCCATTTACTTCAGATTTACCGCCATCCTCATCGTAGTAATTTGCGTCTTTTTTCAATACATAAATTCCAAGAACGGTCTTTTTTTCTTCCACAGAAAATCTGCCAGCAATTTTCTCATTTAATGAAAAGAGGCGCCATGGAAACAATCGGCACCCAGCACTTGGGAATTCAATTCGAATCCTCCAATCATCGCCTTCCCTATAAAGGTAACCATTCGCCTCGGCGCGAGAGTATCGATTTTTCTCTTGCGCGAATATTTTGCGCTTCTCATATTTTTTACTTTTATCTATAGTCTTGAAAATAAATTTGCACTCAAGTGACTTTCCATCCGCACGCGCCACATTCAAATAAGATCCACCAATCCTTCCCGCTTCTTCAAAGGCAATAAGCTCACCACTTGAAAAATAATAGAGCGTACCAGCCAGAGAACCCTCACACCACAGAAAGCACAACAAAATTGCGATGCTCCTCATATATTTCACAACAATCTCCCTGCCATTTAATTTACCTATTTGCACCCACCCTCACATTTCGGAAAACAGCGCTCCTAATTTGGAAAAGGATTCACGAGAGTTTCAGTTTTCACCCATCCCTCTGTTGTCTGATTACTCTTTGAGTTCAAAAATCGAATTTTAGAAAACCCCTCTTCTTCATCGACAACTGCCACAACATCCCCAGGAACAAGAAATACTCTCGATGAAGTAAAGCTTTTCCCTCGACTAAAAATGTTCGCCTTTTTTATCACCAGGCGCAAATAGAACGCGCTTACGCTTCCTATAACTTCAAACCGCATGACCTCTTGATCATCAGGACCGAGTCGAAAATTCCAGCCCGCCGCACTGTCGCAACCAGCATCTTGATGCCGCATCTGAACAATCCAACTAGAGCCACGGCGAAATATTGAAGCAGGACTATCAATTGACTTCTCTCTTTCTTCAAAAGAATTTCTCGTAAGAAAAGCCTTTGCCGGATATTTAACATCTATCCCTGATGATTTATCAGTGGAGTAAAAGAAAAACCTGCATTCAACAGAGTACGGCCGGACACCGCTCACTTTCGGCAACGCAGATCCGTAGTAGCCATACACCCTATCTTTTGATTCAAGAATCAAAAGCGTTGGATATTCAAATTGCAGCAATACTCCGGCATGCGCAAAATTTGCAGACAGAAAAACAACAAGCAGCAAAATTAGCTTATTTATTCTCATCATAGGCCTTTTTCATTTTTGCGGGATAATCTGGATTTTGAGCCTTCCAATTGGCACCGTTGTAGTAACGCGTGAAGCCCTCCCAGTCCTTATCGATCAGTGTTTTAATTATTGCCACCTCTTTGTTTTTCATTTTTATATATTCCATGAAAAGCTTGGCCTGCCCGTCAATAGATGCCATGCATTCATTGGCAAGATTTTCTGGACTACCGTATCCCATTGAATGCCAATATTCGCCCATCACTTGAAACGCTCCCCAAGAACATGACTCCACCGCCGCGGCACGATTCAATTGAGCCGCTTTGACTAGACGTTCATATTGCCAAATTCGTATAGGATCGGGCCCGTAATCGGCGGGCAGTTTGTAGCCACCTGGAATAGGGTTGCAGATATCAGGGAATTTTGCATATGGATGCTTTCCATTTGCAGGCTTTGTCAACTTGAAAAACTTATGGCGCTCAAACAATATGGCAGGCAGACCATTTGAAAAATAAGCCGCGCTATTACTTTCCGTTTTTGCCACTGCTCTGATTGCAGCCACTTCGCATCCGAGTTCTTTGGCCATCCTGGCGTACTGTGCCTCGGTTATTTCGGTTGCGATTGGATAATTCAACCGAGATCCAAGCACATACATTACAACTGTATGCGGCTTTTTGGTGTCAACCGCTTGGTAGTGATGTTCGATCTCTATCTTTGTTTTTGTTTTGCGAGTCTTTGGATCTATGGTCACAACTCTTTTCTTGATGGGGTGGTCCTTAATCACTTTCCCGGTTTCCGTCACCACCTGCTTGGACGCAATGTAAGGAGCTAACACCCCTGTCAATCGCTCCACCGTCATGATTTCCCCTTCCTTGACGCTGGGGATATTCAGATCCTGCTCCAGTTGCTCTTCAGCATCCAGTTTTGTAATGGCTTCGAGGTGGTATTCAGGACTCTGGATCGTGTAATTGTTGACATCCAGTTTGGGCGTGACAGTGCCTTTGAGATCCAAATCGCCGGTCCGTTTCTTGACGTAAATCTTGATCGGTTCGCCACGTTTGGCATCAGACCAAGTCGCGGCGGTGCCATCCTCGCCGGTGGTGGCGATCTCGCTTTTTCCGCCTCCCTCCATCTTGACGTCCAGCCCTTTGATGCCGTGCTTGACCGCATCCACGAACACAAAGGTGACTTCCACTTCAGGATCACCAGGCTTGCGCACAACTCCGACAGGGCCAGGCGGCGCCAGCTCGGAGGGAGGGAGGACATCGCCAGCAGTGCTTGGCTTGCCATCAGTTGGCGTATTGAAAGTCGGATTAGCCATTACCAGGCACCTTGGTTCTCGTGGTTCTGCTTGGCGTCACTGCCATTGGCTTGCTCGTGGTCATATCCGTGTTCATGCACCGTCCAATCGCCCGCCCCGATTTCGCAGCGCACCTTGGTTGATGTTTTCGTGCGGACCTGAGCAGTCGTCTCGGACACGTTGCCTTGCTGGATCAAGGTCTCATCCGGTAGATAGATTCGATACGGCTGGCCTTGCAGCACTGCAGCCATTGGGGCGTAGTCGACCAACGTGGTGACATCGAATTTCTGAACGTACTTGTGCTCCTCGTCTTGCTTGATTTCCGCAATGGGAAGAGTCGCGAAGGGCGCAGGCAGATTCTTCGGCCCTGCATAGCTATGAGTGCCCGCGTGCTCACGCCAAAGGCCTTTCGTCCCATGCACGATCCCCGAGGCGCTCCATTTGGTGAAGCTGCTGCCTCCATTGATCAGGATCTCTTCCTTGGCGGTGATGCTGATCTTGTTGGCCTCCAGCTTGATGTCGAGCTTGGCCAGCAGGTTGATGCTGTTCTGCAGGGCGACGATGTCTATGCCGGCGGTAGCGGCTGTCAGGCGGATGGCCTTGTAGGCGAAGAGGCGTGCGGCCTCCTTCACGCTGACCAGGAAGCCCTTGCCTGCGCTGATGCTGGTATGGCCACCGCTGCTCAGCGCGTTGTGGGTGATGCTGGCGATGTGGGTGGCGCCCGCCGCGGTGCTCTGGATGCCGGCCGCGCTGGCGAGCACGAGGTGAGGTTCGCTGAGTTCCGGAAACGCGCCTTGCTGCGGGCCACCATCGCCGCCCTTGCCCTTGATGGCGTCGTTCTGCTCCTTGAGAACCGTCGTGACCGCATCCTGGTCGCCCGCTTCGTGCGCCTTGGCTTCTTGGGCAGTTTGGCTCTGGCGTTCGTGCAAATCGCGTGCGGCTGTCAGGCGCGCCACGGTCTCCCCCAGGTCGGTGATATGCGCCTGCGCATTGGGTCGTGTCTCGGTGGAAAGCAACAGGCCCCTGGCGGCGCGCACTGCGGCATGGCCATCGGTACGCAGTTCGGCGCCCTCGCCGCGGTCGTCCTTGCGGCCTGCCGTGTCATCGATGCGACCGATGTGGCCAAGGCTCAGGCTGCTGCTGAGGTGGTCGCTCTTGAGTTGCGCCTGGATCTTTCCGGGGTGGTCGTCCAGCGCCAGATGATTGCCGCGTGCTCCGCCCGTACCGCCCGAACCATCGTTTGCGCTCAGCTCGCGGCTGCGAATGCCTGAGATATTCGTCTGTTCGGGCAAACGCCACGCCGGCATGTTCTCTGCGTTGAACACGCGTCCGGTGATGATGGGGTAGTCCGGATCGCCACTCAGAAAATCGACGATGACTTCATGGCCGATGCGTGGCAAGGCCGCTGTGCCGAAGGTGTCGCCGGCCCAGGACGTGGACACGCGCACCCAGCAGCTGGAGTTCTCGTTGCGCTGGCCGAGGCGATCCCAGTAGAACTGGACTTTGACGCGGCCGTACTGGTCGGCCCATATTTCTTCATTCTTCTGGCCGACCACGATGGCCGTCTGCGGACCACGCGTGCGAGGCTTTGGCGTGGTGCGCATCGGTCGCCATGCGTAGCTGACTGGCTGCGCTTCGAAGGCAAAGCGCTGGACGGAGCCCTCGCCGGCATTGGCACCTTCGCTGGCCTGGAGGTTTTCTTGCAGCTCGTATTCGACGCTGGTCAGAAGGTACTTCTGGTTCTGGTCGTTCCTTAGGTGGCTGGCGAGCTCGAAGGTATGGCCCGGTGCAAGCTCGCGCCGGTTGGAGCGCCCGCTCGCAACACAACGTGCGCTCAACTGCTCTTCGGTTCGGATGCGCGTGTAGGTCTCTCCGTCGTCGTGCTGCTTGTAGCCGCCGGGCCATGCGTACAGCTCGAAGTCGTCGAATGCATGACCCGAGTGCATTTGCAGCTGACTCGAGAGGTCCGCCCTGGGTTTGAGGGGGTCGTATTCATTGGTGAAGTGAAAGCCGGAGCGGACTTCTTCGCCGCTCTTCCATTCGTAGATGCGCTCGTTCGGCCCTGGGCCTCCTCCAGTCATGCCCGCCTTCTCCAGGGGATGGAAACGCACGGTATCCCCACCGGGCAGCGGATCGTGCGATGTGGCGATGTCGTCTGCGAACACGAGCACCTGTTGCGAGGCCTCGTGCCTGAAGTAGTAATAGATACCTTCGTGTTCGCACAGGCGCGAGACGAAGGCGAAGTCAGTCTCGTCGTATTGAGTGCAGTAGTCCCACGTGCGGTAACTGCGGCTGAGCTTCTGCTCGGAGGGAAAGCCGTAGCGCTCCAGCACTTCCATCACGATTTCGGGAACGCTCCTTGACTGGAATACGCGGAAATCGCTGCGCCTGGTCGCGAGCCACAGCCAAGGCCGCAACTGAAGTCGATAGAAAGAATGCCGGGCGTCTTCCTGCTGGAACCCGAATGCTGCGGCGATACCACCCAGGTAGCGCGTGCCGCCGCTTTCGGTTTGCACCGCCACGGTGGCGGGCTTTCCGAGCAGCAATTTCGGATCGATGCCGTTGCTGCTGCCCAGCAGGTCGATTACGAAATCGTAGAGCTGGCTCAGCACCTCACGACCGGCAAGCCGATGGAATTGCAGCGCCGCTCCCAGCGGCGTTTGAATAGTGACGCGGCGTGTCATTGCACCGCCGAAGACGCAAAGACGCACGCCGGGCGAACATGCCAGCGCGTGCCATCGAAGATGGACATGGATCCTCCCTGAAATCGCTCCGCTCTAACGGCGGTAAGCTTTGTCAGAGTATGTAAGTGCCTGGGGCTTTCCAGCAGGCAGCAGCGAGAAGTGCCTGCGAATCCGTGAACGAATACACGCGCCAAAAGTGGCTTGCGTGCCTCGGCAAGAACGTTGGTTCCGAATGTTTACTACTGGTTGACTGTCGGATCACCTTCAGGCGAATCCGAGAAAAGAACGTCTCTCAACAAACTCCAAGAGCTCTGATCGGGCGCGCAGATCAACCCGCCAGTGAGATGGTCCGGCCTGTACGGCGACCCGTCGAAATGAGCGCTGTAGCCGCCTGCCTCTTTATGAATGAGCCAGCCCGCGGCGTGGTCCCAGGGCATCAGCTTGTTGTAGACCAGCGCGTGGCAATGGCCCGCGGCCGCCATCCTGTATTCATGCGCAGCACAGCGCATCCAGAAGTTCATGGCGACCTTCGGCAAATTTCGGATCACCGTCGAGCGCATCGGCTCCGGAAGAAAGTTCGTGCCGGCCACTACGTGCATCTGGTTGACCGGCACAGGGAGAGCGACCTTTATCTCCTTGTCGATCAGGTCGGCCCCTTGCCGCCAGGCACCGCCCCCGCGCACTGCGAATGACGTGTCGTCGCAGACAGGGTCATGGATGATGCCCAAGACGACCTCGCCTTGCACCGTGGCCGCAAGCATGACGCCAAAGAGAGGAACACCGGAAGAGAAGTTCTTCGTTCCGTCGATGGGGTCGATGATGAACGCGAGCTCGGCCGCTGCGATCCGCGACAGCACGCCGGGGTCGCGACCAGCCGCCTCCTCGCCAATGACGAGCGCGCCCGGATAGAGCTGAAGCAGCCGCTGCGCAATCTCGCGTTCCGCAGCCTCGTCTGCATCCGTGACCACGTCGAAGGTGGAGGACTTTTCTCTCGTGCTGCTGGCCATCGAGCCATTGAAGCGCGGCATGATCTCGGCGCGCGCGACTTCGGCCAGGATCTTCCCCACGATCACCGCGTCATGGCGAGTGAATGTTTTCATGCAGAGGCATTTCTCCGGGGAAAAATGAAAAAGGCCGGAAGCTTCTGAAAGCTTCCGGCCTTGTATCTGGTCCCGCCGCCAGGAATCGAACCTGGATCTCAGCCTTCGGAGGGCCGAATTCTATCCGTTGAAATACAGCGAGGAATTGGGGTCCGGCATGCACCGGAGCCACGCATTATCGCCTATCAGGCGGCGACCGTTTCGGCTTCAGCCGCAACAGCGGTGCCCGGCAGCGGCCGGGCGAACCCGAGCCCCGCCAGATAGACCCGGAAAGTGCGCCTTCCGGTGTGCACCAGGTCGAAGGCCTCGGGGTCGAGCAGCCAGTTCTGGATGAGCCCGCTGATGAGTGCGTGCAACCCCTGCGCCGCCGCGTTGCCCGGCAGCGGCAGCTTGATATGGCCGCGGCGCGCGGCCAGGCGCAGGGCCTTCTCGAAGTCGCCCACGCAGGCGTTGCGGGCGTCGAGGTGGCGCTGCTGCACCGAGGCCATGTCGTGGGTGTATTCGACCTTGTGGGTCGCCACGTCGAACACGCGGCGCACCTGGGGGTCGGTGGCCATGAGGGTGAGCGCGTGGATCATGCCCTCCTCGATCTCGGCCAGGGGGTCGTCGGTGACGCCTGCGGTGGCGGGCTTCGGCGCGGCTTCCAACGGCAGGATGACCCGCTCCATCATCGCGTTGAAGAGGTCGGCCTTGTCCTTGAAATGCCAGTAGATGGCGCCGCGCGTCGCGCCGGCCTGCTGCGCGATCTGCTGCAGCGTGGTCTGCGAAACGCCCTGCGCCTGAAACAGCAGCTCCGCGGCATCGAGCAACCGATGCCGCGTGGCCAATGCTTCTTCTTTCGTCCGACGTGCCACCAAGTCTCCTGATTTGTAAAGACAACGCCCTCTATGTATCGTGGGGCCATTCGCGGTTGTCACTATACATCCATGAATGTATGTAAACTCGCCGGTTTCCTCGATGGCCCACCTGGCTACACAGGTTTCCGGTTTGTTCCGCGAACGCGCCATCTCCCGTCTTCGCTTCAAAGGAATCGCATGCCTCTCCTGCATGTTTCGCGTCATTCGTCCTTTTCGCCGCGTCTCGCGACCGTGGCCGCCGTCGTCCTGCTGGTCCTTGCGGGCTGTGGCAAGAGCGATGCGCCCGCCGGTCCGGGCGGCGCCGGCGGTGGTGGCCATCCCCCTGCACCGGAGGTGGGCGTGGTGGTGGCTGCGCCGACCGATGTCGGCCTCGTCACCGAACTGCCCGGCCGCCTCGAGGCCTCCCGCGTCGCCCAGGTCCGCGCCCGTGCCTCGGGCATCCTGCTGAAGCGCGAATTCCGCGAAGGCAGCGACGTGAAGGCCGGCCAGCTGCTTTTCCGCATCGACCCCGCCCCGCTGGTGGCCGCCACGCAGAACGCCCAGGCCACGCTGGCCCGCGCCGAAGCCAATGCCGTGCAGGCCAAGGCCCTCGCCGACCGCTACAAGCCGCTGGTCGAAGCCAATGCGGTCAGCAAGCAGGAATACGCGACCGCCGTGGCCTCCGCCAAGCAGGCCGAAGCCGATGTGGCCTCGGGCCGTGCGGCGCTGCAGACCGCCAAGATCAACCAGGGCTATGCCGACGTGACCTCGCCCATCGCGGGCCGCATCGGCCGCGCCCTCGTCACCGAAGGCGCACTGGTGGGCCAGGGCGACGCCACCGAGCTCGCCGTGGTGCAACAGGTCAACCCGCTGTACGTGAACTTCACGCAGTCGGCCTCCGACGCGATGAAGCTGCGCCGCGCCGTGGCCGCCGGCCAGTACAAGCGCGCGAGCGGCGAAGAAGCCGCAACCATCCGCGTAGTGCTGGAAGACGGCACCGACTATCCGCTGGAAGGCAAGCTGCTGTTCTCGGACCTCACGGTCGACTCCACCACCGGCCAAGTCACGCTGCGCGCCGAAGTGCCCAACCCCAAGGGCGAGCTGCTGCCCGGCCTGTACGTTCGCGTGAAGCTCGAGCAGGCGCAGGCCACCAACGCGATCACGCTGCCGCAGCAGGCCGTCACGCGCACCCAGCAGGGTGACACCGTGTCGGTGGTCGACAAGGACGGCAAGATCAGCAAGCGCACCGTGAAGATCAGCGCCGCCAAGGACAACCAGTGGGTGGTGCTCGATGGCCTGAAGGCCGGCGAGCAGGTGATGGTCGACGGCTTCCAGAAGCTGCAGATGATGCCGCCCGGCACGCCGGTGAAGGCGGTCCCCTGGACCAAGCCGAATCCGAACGCCGCGGCCACGCCGGCCGCAGCGGGGTCCGCACCGGCGGCGCCTGCCCCGGCCGACAAGGCCGCGGCCGAGAAGAAGTAATCAGGAGCGCGCCCGCAAATGGCCAAATTTTTTATCGACCGACCGATCTTCGCCTGGGTGATCGCACTGTTCATCCTGGTGGTGGGCGGCGTGTCAATCACCCAGCTGCCGATCTCGCAGTACCCGCCGGTGGCGCCTCCCGCCATCGTCATCAACGTCGCCTACCCCGGCGCCTCGGCCCAGACGCTCGAGGACAGCGTGCTGTCCGTCATCGAGCGTGAAATGAACGGCTCGCCAGGCCTGATCTACATGGAATCGGTGGCCCAGGCCGACGGCACCGGCTCCATCACGATCAGCTTCGAGGCCGGCACCAACGACGACCTCGCACAGGTGGACGTGCAGAACCGGCTGTCGCGCGCGACGCCGCGCCTGCCGGCTGCCGTGACGCAGCAGGGCGTGCGCGTGGACAAGTCGCGCAACAACTTCCTGATGTTCGTGATGCTGTCCTCGGACAATCCGAACATCGACCCGGTGGCGCTCGGCGACTACACCGCGCGCAACGTCGTGCCCGAGTTGCAGCGCGTGGTCGGCGTGGGCCAGGCCCAGCTGTTCGGCTCCGAGAACGCGATGCGCGTGTGGATCGATCCGGCCAAGCTGCAGGGCTTCAACCTGTCGGCGACCGACGTCAACAACGCCATCCGCGCACAGAACGCCCAGGTGTCCTCGGGCACGCTCGGCGACCTGCCCAACATTCCCGGCCAGGCCATCGCGGCCACGGTGACCGTGAACGGCCAGCTCGTCAACGTTGAGCAGTTCAAGAACATCGTGCTGCGCGCCAACACCGATGGCTCGACCGTGCGGCTGAAGGACGTCGCGCGCGTCGAACTCGGCGGCCAGTCGTATGCCACCTCGGCCCGCCTGAACGGCGTGCCCGCGGTCGGTATCGGCGTCCAGCCCACGCCCAACGGCAACGCGCTGCAATCGGCCAAGGCGGTTCGCGCGAAGATGGCCGAACTCGAGCGCTACTTCCCGCAGGGCGTGAAGTGGAACATTCCGTACGACAGCTCGCGCTTCGTGCAGATCTCGATCACCGAAGTGGTCAAGACGCTGCTGGAAGCCGTGGCGCTGGTGTTCGTGGTGATGTTCCTGTTCCTGCAGAACTGGCGCTACACGATCATCCCGACCATCGTGGTGCCGATCGCGCTGCTGGGCACGTTCGCCTCGCTGCTGGCGCTGGGCTTCTCGATCAACGTGCTGACCATGTTCGGCATGGTGCTGGTGATCGGTATCGTGGTGGACGACGCCATCGTGGTGGTGGAGAACGTCGAGCGCATCATGAGCGAGGAGGGGCTGCCGCCGCTCGAAGCCACGCGCAAGGCCATGAAGCAGATCTCCGGCGCCATCATCGGCGTGACGGTGGTGCTGATCTCGGTGTTCGTTCCGCTCGCGTTCTTCGCGGGTTCGACCGGCAACATCTACCGCCAGTTCTCGGCGGTGATGGTGGCTTCGATCGCCTTCTCGGCATTCATGGCGCTGTCGCTCACGCCGGCACTTTGCGCCACGCTGCTCAAGCCGGTGGAAGCCGGCCACCATCACGAGAAGACCGGCTTCTTCGGCTGGTTCAATCGCGGCTTCGCGCGCACGGCCAAGGGCTATGAGAGCGTGGTCGCTCGCATCCTGCGCCGCGCTGCCCGCTACCTCGTGATCTACCTCGCCATCATCGGCGCAGTGGTGTTCACCTACACCCGCCTGCCGAGCTCGTTCCTGCCGCAGGAAGACCAGGGCAACATCATCGTGAACGTGCAGTTGCCGCCTGGTGCGACACAGGAGCGCGCGCTGTCGGTCATGCAGCAGGTCGAGGGCTTCATCCTGAAGCAGCCGGAAGTGCAGAGCATGGTGGGCGTGATGGGCTTCAGCTTCTCGGGCCAGGGCCAGAACGCGGGCCTCGCCTTCGTGACGCTGAAGGACTGGGACGAACGCAAGGACCCGGCGCACTCGGCCAGCGCGCTGGCCGGCCGTGCCTTCGGTGCGCTGTCGGGCATCCGCGACGCCTTCATCTACCCGCTGAGCCCGCCGCCCATTCCTGAACTGGGCAACGCCAGCGGCTTCAGCTTCCGTCTGCAGGACCGCTCGGGCGCGGGCCACGAGGCGCTGATCAACGCGCGCAACCAGCTGCTGGGCATGGCCTCGCAGAGCAAGGTCCTGGCGCAGGTTCGCCCCGACGGCCTGGAAGACGCGCCGCAGTTGCAGATCGACATCGACCGCGACAAGGCGAATGCGCTTGGCGTGAGCTTCGACGCGATCAACGCGACGCTGTCGACCGGCCTGGGTTCGAGCTACATCAACGACTTCCCGAACCGCGGCCGCCTGCAGCGCGTGGTGGTGCAAGCCGACGCTCCGGCGCGGATGCAGCCCGACGACCTGCTCAAGCTGAACGCCAACAACACGCAGGGCCAGCCGGTGCCGCTGTCGGCCTTCGCGACCACCAAGTGGGTCACGGGTGCCACGCAGACGGTGCGCTACAACGGCTACCCGGCGATCCGCATCAGCGGCGACGCCGCCGCCGGCTACAGCACGGGCGCCGCGATGGCCGAGATGGAAAAGCTCGCCGCGCAGCTGCCGCAAGGCTTCGGCTTCGAGTGGACCGGCCAGTCGCGTGAAGAAAAGCTCGCGGGCTCGCAGGCCATCGTGCTGTACGGCTTCGCGATCCTGGCGGTGTTCCTCTGCCTGGCTGCGCTGTACGAAAGCTGGTCGATCCCGCTGTCGGTGATTCTGGTGGTGCCGCTCGGCGTGCTGGGCGTGCTGGTGGCGACGATGCTGCGCGCCTATTCGAACGACGTGTACTTCCAGGTGGGGCTGATCACCATCATCGGCCTGTCCGCGAAGAACGCGATTCTGATCATCGAGTTCGCCAAGGACCTGCAGGCGCAGGGCAAGGGCGTCATCGAATCGGCACTGGCGGCTGCCCACCTGCGGTTCCGCCCGATCATCATGACCTCGCTGGCCTTCGGCCTCGGGGTGGTGCCGCTCGCGATCGCCTCGGGCGCCGGCTCCGCCAGCCAGCGCGCCATCGGCACCGGCGTGCTCGGCGGCATGGTGACGGGCACTGCACTGGCCGTGATCTTCGTGCCGGTGTTCTTCGTGGTGGTGCGCACGCTGTTCAAGGGCAGCGCGCGCCAGCATGAAGCCGACAAGCGACACGCCGAAGCCGCCGGCATCGCGGAGGAAAAACATGACTAAGAAACTGATTCCCACAGCCCTGGCCGCCGCGATGCTGCTGGCTGGCTGCTCGCTGATTCCGACCTACGAGCGCCCCGCCGCGCCGGTGCCCACCACCTACCCGGGCGACCCGACGCAGCCACCCGGCCAGGCCGCAGCCAACCTGCCCTGGCAGGACTTCTTCACCGACGCGCGGCTCGCGGGCCTGATCCAGACCGCGCTCGTGAACAACCGCGACCTGCGGGTGTCGGTGCTCAACATCGAGCAGGCGCGCGCGCAGTTCCAGATCCAGCGCTCGGCGCTGTTCCCGGCTGTGGGCCTCACTGGTTCGGGCTCGCGCTCGAGCCCGAACCCCTACCAGGCCTTCGACTCCAGCGTGGGCAGCGTGTCGTCGTCGTACAGCGTCAACCTGGGCTTCAACGCCTGGGAGCTGGACTTCTTCGGCCGCATCCGCGCGCTGAAGGACCAGGCGCTGGCGCAGTACCTCGCCACCGACGAAACGCGCAAGGCAGTGCAGATCAGCCTGATCGCGTCGGTCGCCAACGGCTGGCTCACGCTGCTGGCCGACGACGAGCTGCTCGAGATCACGCGCCAGACGATGGTCACGCGCGAAGAGTCGGTGCGCCTCACGAAGATGCGCTTCGACAACGGCGTGTCGTCGGAGCTCGACTTCCAGGCCGCCAACTCGCTGCTGGAAACGGCGCGCGCCTCCTATGCACAGCAGCAGCGCACGCGCGCGCAGGACGAAAACGCCCTCGCCCTGCTGCTGGGCGCGCCGGTGCCGGCCGACGCCACGGCGGGCGGCATCAAGGGCCTGGATGGCATCAAGCCGATGCCCGACGTACCGGCCGGCCTGCCTTCCGACCTGCTGGCCGAACGGCCCGACATCCGCTCGGCCGAGCAGCAGCTGATTGCGGCCAACGCCAACATCGGCGCGGCCCGCGCGAACTTCTTCCCGCGTGTGTCTCTGACGAGTTCCATCGGCACCGCGAGCAGCGAGTTCTCGGGCCTGTTCGACCGCGGCTCGAAGGCCTGGTCCTTCGCACCGACAGTGACGCTACCGATCTTCGACGCCGGCAGCAACATCGCCACGCTCGACTCGGCCAAGGCCGGGCGCGAGATCGCGGTGGCGCAGTACGAGAAGTCGATCCAGACCGCGTTCCGCGAAGTGGCCGATGCACTCGCGGGCCGCGCCACGCTGGGCGAGCAGGTGCGCGCACAGCGTGCGCAGGCCGATGCGGAGGCGGTGCGCTTCAAGCTCTCCGACCTGCGCTATCGCAACGGCATCGCCAGCGCGCTCGACCTGCTCGACGCACAGCGCTCGCTGTTCACGGCGCAGCAATCGGCCGTGACCACGCGCCTGCTGCAGCTGCAGAACCAGGTCACGCTGTACCGGACGCTGGGTGGCGGCTGGGCCACACGCGACAAGGGCTGAGACGCCAAGGCGTCCGATAAGGGTGGTCCCTTGTCCGTTCGGGCAAGGGGCCTCTCTATAATCGCCGGTTGGTTAGGACAAGCCCCCCGACGAGCCCCCGATAATTGAGGACGCCAATGAGCGCAGACCCGCATTACCAGGCCACAGAAGAAGCCCACACCGGGCCGATCAAGAACCCGAAGCAACTGCTGCTCGCGGTATTTTTCTCCTTCATAGCCCCGATCCTGATCATCGTGGGTCTTGTCTCCTACGTGGTCTCGGGCACCAAGCCCGCCGGCATCGCGGAGGGCGACAGCATGTCGCTCTACGGTGTGACCAAGGAAGCGCGCGACCGCGAAGTGGCCGAACGCCTCAAGAAGGTCGGCGCCATCGAGATCCGCGACGCCAACCGCCCGCTCGCTGCAGGCGAGGTCGTGTTCAAGGCTCAGTGCGTCGCCTGCCACGGAGCACCCGGCATTCCCGGCGCTCCGCACTTCCAGGACGCAGCCGCTTGGGGGCCCCGCATCGGCCAAGGCTACGCAACCCTCCTCGAGCATGCCCTGAAGGGCAAGGGCGCCATGCCCCCGCAGGGCGGCGGCGACTTCGAAGACCTCGAAGTGGGTCGTGCAGTGGTCTACATGGCCAATGCCGGCGGCGCCAAGTTCCCGGTGCCGGACCGTCCGGCCGCTGCTGCACCTGCTGAAGGTGCCTCGGGTGCGGCCCCTGCGGCCAGCGCTGCTGCCAAGTAAGCGTTTTCCCTAGTCACGAAAGAAAGCCGGCCTCAGCGCCGGCTTTTTTCATGGGTGTGCGGCCGGGGCTGGTGTGGCCGCTTCGGCGTGGCGCTCCGCCGGGCTCAGCACGTGTCCGAAGCGACCGGGCAGTTCGCTGGCCTGCACCGCCTCCGGTATCCACAGGCCGCGTTCGACGGCCTCCGCAGCGATGCCCACGTCCTGCGTGTGCACCAGCCCTAGCCCAAGAGGCGAAACCAGATAGAGCCGGCCTTCCTCGTCGAGCAGGCAGCCCGACACCTCGGTCGCCTTGCCTGTGTGAGCTGTGACGGTGAAACCACCACCCTCGTCTTCGGCGACCCGCCATACCAGCGGCGAAGCCTCAAGTTCCACATACACACGCTGCGGCCCGTTCTGGAAGAACCACTGCCCTTCGTCGTCGTGCTCGTAGTTGCGATGGATGAAGTCGATCAGCTTGTCGTGCCTGAGCATCGAGCCCTTGGCTTTACGAAACGGGCCCTGCGCCTGGGTACGGTCGTCACGCATGTACCAGTTGCCGCGCGCATCGAGGCCGAGCCAGCCGTAGCAGTGCGGCACGTTGGGCCATTTCGCGAGCGCTTGTTTGACGATGTCGTCCATGGCGTCATTCTCGTCCTGGTGGCAAGCCCCCACCGTCAGTGGAAGCGCCGCCATGCAGCTGCAGCCAGCCGCCCACCAGCTCCGGCATGCCGCGCACATGCCCCGGCGGCGGCCCCATCGGAAAGCCCACATGCCCGCCGTGCGCGGGCTGCCACAGCGTGACGTGCGCCCCCACCTCGCCGGGCTTCGGCAGGCTGCGAGCCGGAATGAAGGGATCGTTGCGCGCATTCACCACCAGCGCAGGCACGCGGATCGAGGCCAGGTGCGGCTTGGCCGAACCCCGCGACCAGTAGTCGTCGACATCGCGAAAGCCGTGCAGCGGGGCGGTGAAGACGTTGTCGAAGTCGTAGAGGTTGCGCGACGACATCAGCCGCTCCCGGTCGAACAGGCCCGGAAACTGCGCCAGCTTGGCCAGCGCCTTGGGCTTCATGGTCGCGAGGAACATGCGCGTGTACACCAGCTTGTTGAAGCCCTGGCCAATGGCTTCACCGCCTGCCGCAAGGTCGAGCGGCGCGCAGACCGAGGCCACGGCGCCCACCACGCCCGAAGCGGTCTCGCCCGCCTCCGAGGCCCATCGCATCAGCGCATTGCCGCCCAGCGACACGCCCGCCGCCAGCACCGGCCCGCCACCCTTTTGCGCATGCTGGTCGCGCATGCGCGCCAGGATCCAGCCAATCTCCTCGAAATCGCCCGAGTGGTAGGCGCGCGGCGCCAGGTTCAGCTCGCCGCTGCAGCCGCGGAAATGCGGCACCGCGAAGGCCATGCCGCGAGACGCCGCAAAGGCGGCGAAGGCTTCGGCGTAGTGGCTGCGCGACGAGCCTTCGAGCCCGTGGAACAGCACCAGCAGCGGCCTCGATCCCGGCGTTGGCGCATCCACGAAGTCGACGTCGATGAAGTCGCCGTCCGGCGTGGGCCAGCGTTCGCGCCGGTAGACCGGGGCCGGCCCGTCGAAGCGCCGGGCGTAGAGCGCGGCCCAGATGGTCTGCAGGTTGCCGCCGGGCAGCCAGCGCGGCGCCGCGTAGTCCATCGACTGAAGAGCGGCAGGAGAAGAAGCCGAAGAAGAAGTGACGAAGGAAGGCATCAATGCAGGGTCTGGGGCGGATCGTTCGCGTCGTCCGGCTCGCGCGCACTGCCCGGGCTCGCATGGTGCGCCACCATGCGCCAGCCCTGGGCGGTCTTGTGATAGACGTTGGTGGCCAGCACGAAGGCGTGGCGCGGGCCTTCGGCCGTGAGCACCTCGATGCGTTCGAGCACGTTGTGCACGGCGCTGCCGAGCGACTCGATCTTGCGCACCCGCGCCGGCATGGCGTGGATCGCGCCGTTGCCGAACATCTGCTCGAAGGCCGCGCGGATCGCCACGGTCCCCACCAGCCGCGGGCCGCCGGGGTGCACGCAGAACACTTCGTCCTCGTCGGCCCAGCAGGCCATCAGCGCATCGATGTCGCCGCGTTGCAGCGCTTCATAGAAGGCCGCTTCGACGTCGTCGGCAGTGCCGCCGATGGCCGCAGCGGCGCGGAGTGGGGTCTTGGGCATTGCGCGATTTTGCCGCGCTGTCCGTGACGGCGGCACTGCACCGCTTTGGTCCGGCCTGCACCGTGCTGCCGCAATCCGGTTGGAACGCCCGCTCCACTTTGGACCAAATGGTCAAAACGCGGATGCCATTTCTCCATAAGCCATTGATTTAAAACGACTTATACAACTGGCACGGCGCATGCAAGGAGCTTCGCGACCTCGCAACAGGAGCCCTTCCATGAACGTCGGCATCTTCATTCCCATCGGCAACAACGGCTGGCTGCTTTCCGAAAACGCACCGCAGTACAAGCCCAGCTTCGAACTCAACAAGCAGATCACGCTGAAGGCCGAGCGCTACGGCGTCGACTTCGCGCTGTCCATGATCAAGCTGCGCGGCTTCGGCGGCAAGACGGAGTTCTGGGACCACAACCTGGAGTCGTTCACGCTCATGGCCGGCCTCGCGGCGGTCACCAGCAAGATCAAGCTCTTTGCCACCGCCGCCTCGCTGGTGATGCCGCCGGCCATCGTGGCGCGCATGTCGTCGACCATCGATTCGATTTCCAACGGCCGCTTCGGCCTGAACCTCGTCACCGGCTGGCAGCGGCCCGAGTATTCGCAGATGGGCATGTGGCCCGGCGACCAGTTCTTCGGCACGCGCTACCAGTACCTGAGCGAATACATCCAGGTGCTGCGCGACCTCTGGGGCACCGGCCAGTCCGACTTCAAGGGTGACCATTTCAAGATGGACGACTGCCGCCTGAGCCCGCAGCCGCAGGCTGACATGAAGGTGATCTGCGCCGGCCAGAGCGACGCGGGCATGGAGTTCTCCGCGAAGTACGCCGACTACAACTTCTGCTTCGGCAAGGGCGTGAACACGCCCAAGGCCTTCGCGCCCGCGGCCGAGAAGCTGATCGAAGCCACCACGAAGACCGGCCGCCACGTCACCACCTACGTGCTGATGATGGTGATCGCCGACGAGACCGACGAGGCCGCGCGCGCCAAGTGGGAACACTACAAGGCCGGCGCCGACCACGAAGCCATTGCATGGCTGGGCCAGCAGGGCGCGGCCGACACCAAGTCGGGCGCCGACACCAACGTGCGCCAGATGGCCGACCCGACCTCGGCCGTGAACATCAACATGGGCACGCTCGTCGGCTCCTATGAAAACGTCGCGCGCATGCTCGACGAAATGGCCGAGGTGCCCGGCACCGAAGGCGTGCTGCTGACCTTCGACGATTTCCTGCAGGGCGTCGAGGCCTTCGGCGAACGCATCCAGCCGCACATGAAGAGCCGCGCGCACGTGCAGAGCCCCGTGCCGTCGCGGGTCGAACCCGAACGCCTCGCGGCCTGAGCAGGAGCCTCACGTGAGCACTCCGGCACGCAACACCACCCTCACATCGAACACCCCCGCCGGCGCACCGCGCCTGCCGGGCGCCCCGGCACCGCTGGTGCTGCCCGCGCGCCCCGAACCACTGGCACTGCACGCGAGCGACTCCGCGCTGATCGTCGTCGACATGCAGAACGCCTATGCATCCATCGGCGGGTACGTCGACTCGGCCGGCTTCGACATCTCCGGCGCGCAAGGCACCATCGCCAACATCGCGCGCACCATAGCGGCGGCGCGTGCGGCCGGCATGCTGGTCGTGTTTCTGCAGAACGGCTGGGACGCGGCATACGTCGAGGCCGGCGGCCCCGGCTCGCCGAACTGGCACAAGTCGAACGCGCTCAAGACCATGCGTGCCAAGCCCGAGCTGCAGGGCAAGTTCCTCGCCAAGGGCGGCTGGGACTACGAACTCATCGAAGAGATGAAGCCGCAGCCCGGCGACATCGTCGTGCCGAAGACGCGCTACAGCGGCTTCTTCAACAGCACGCTCGACAGCACGCTGCGCGCGCGCGGCATCCGCCACCTGGTGTTCACCGGCATCGCCACCAACGTGTGCGTCGAATCGACGCTGCGCGACGCATTCCACCTCGAATACTTCGCCGTGATGCTCGAAGACGCCACGCACGAACTCGGTGGACCCGCGATCCAGAAGGCAGCGGTCTACAACGTCGAGACCTTCTTCGGATGGGTCTCCACGGTGGATTACTTCTGCAGCACCTTCGCACCCGCATCCATCACCCAACCCGCACCGGCCGAAGCGGCCACTGTCTGATTCTTTTCAAGGAGCTCTCTTCATGCCCAAGCAAGCCATCATCCCGCCCGGCACCGGCGTGCCACTCGCCCCCTATGTTCCCGGCACGCTCGCCGACGGCGTGCTCTACGTGTCGGGCACGCTGCCCTTCGACAAGGACAACAACGTGGTGCATGTCGGCGACGCAAGCGCGCAGACAAGGCACGTGCTCACCATCATCAAGGGCGTGGTCGAGGCCGCGGGCGGCACCATGGACGACGTGACCTTCAACCAGATCATGCTCAAGGACTGGGCCGACTACGGGAAGATCAACGCGGTGTATGCCGAGTTCTTTCCCGGCACCAAGCCCGCGCGCTACTGCATCCAGTGCGGCCTTGTGAAGCCCGATGCGCTGATCGAGATTGCCTCGATCGCGCACGTCGGCAAGAAGGGCTGAGCTTCATGAGCGCCCTGCACTATGAGGTGCACGGACCGTCCGATGCAGCAGCCACCGTGCTGCTGTCGTCGGGCCTCGGTGGCTCGGCCGGGTTCTGGCAGCCGCAGCTCGGCGCGCTGGTTGCCGCCGGGCACCGCGTCATTGCGTACGACCAGCGCGGCACGGGCCGCAGCCCTGCAGCATTGCCAGAGACGTATGCCATCGAAGACATGGCGAAGGACGTGATCGAGATCCTCGATGCCACGAACACTTCGCAGTGCCACTTCGCGGGCCATGCGCTCGGCGGCCTCGTGGGTTTGCAGCTCGCGCTGGATGCGCCCTCGCGCATCGCGAGTCTCGTGCTCATCAACGCATGGTCGAAGCCCAACCCGCATTCGGCGCGCTGCTTCGATGCGCGGCTCGCGCTGCTCGGCGCCTGCGGTCCGCGCGCGTACGTGGAAGCGCAACCGATCTTCCTGTACCCCGCAGCCTGGGCCGCCGAACACGCACAGCGCGTGGCCGACGAAGTCGATCACGCCTTCGCGCACTTCCCGGGCGAGGCCAACATGCGCGCACGCATCGCCGCCTTGCGCGCCTTCGACATCGACGCCCGCCTCGCCGACATCACTGCGCCCACACTCATCGCCGCGGCGAAAGACGACACGCTCGTGCCCTGGACCTGCTCGCAGCGCCTGGCCGATGGCCTGAGCGACGTCACGCTCGACTTCATGCCGCACGGCGGCCATGCCCACAGCGTGACCGAAGCCGAAGCCTTCAACCGCAGCCTGCTCGACTTTCTCTCGCGGGTCAGCGCATCCGCCGTTCCAGCATGACCACTCTTGCATCCACACTCGACGACGCCGCGCTGTCGCTTCTCTTCACCGGCGCGCGCACCCACAACGGCTGGACCGACGAACCCGTCACCGACGCACAGCTGCAGCAGATCTATGCGCTGGCGAGCCTCGGCCCCACATCGGCCAACTGCTCGCCCGCGCGCTTCGTGTTCGTGCGCACGCCCGAAGGCAAGCAGCGCCTCGCACCCTCGCTCTCCAAGGGCAACCTCGACAAGACCATGGCCGCGCCGGTCACGGTCATCGCGGCGTGGGACCGCAAGTTCTACGACAAGCTGCCCACGCTGTTCCCGCATGCCGATGCGCGCAGCTGGTTCACCGGCAGCCCCGAGGCCGCGCACGAGACCGCCTTTCGCAATGCCAGCCTGCAGGCGGGCTATCTGCTGCTCGCAGCACGCGCGGTCGGCCTCGATGCAGGCCCGATGTCGGGCTTCGACAAGGCGAAGGTCGACGCGGCCTTCTTCGAAGGCACCGACTGGACCGTCAACTTCCTCATCAACCTGGGCCACGGCGATGCGTCGAAGGTGTTCGGCCGCCTGCCGCGGCTACCCTTCGACGAGGCCTGCGTGCTGGCCTGAAGGACTCACCACATGCTGCTGAATGCCATGGCCTCCCACGCTGCTTCATCGTCATCGAACCCCGCCGGCCTGCTGCCGAGCCTGGAGAAGGCCGACTACCGTAATGCGATGGCCCGGCTGGGCGCGGCGGTGAACATCATCACCACCGACGGCCCCGCGGGTCGCGCCGGCTTCACGGCATCGGCCGTGTGCAGCGTGACCGACGAGCCGCCAACGCTGCTGGTGTGCCTGAACCGCTCGGCCTCGGTGTACCCGGCGTTCAAGACCAACGGCGTGCTGTGCGTGAACGTGCTGGCCGCGGGACACCAGTCGCTCTCGGCATTGTTCGGTGGCAAGACGCCGATGGACGAGCGCTTCGCCGCCGGCAACTGGAGCCGCAAGACTACCGGCTCGCCGATGCTCGACGATGCAGCCGTGTCCTTCGACTGCCGCGTGGTGCATGCCACGAGCGCGGGCACGCACGACGTGCTGTTCTGCGAAGCGGTGGCCATTGCCATCGGTGGCGCGACGCAGGGCTTGATCTACTTCGACCGGCGCTATCACGAGATCGCGGCGCCGCCGCAGCACTGACCCGTCCTATCCCCTCTCCCCTCGGGGAGAGGGTCAGGGTGAGGGGGCAGCGGCGCTTGCAAAGGCAACATTGGCTTCGATGCCGCAGCCCTCACCCCAGCCCTCCCCCCGAGGGGAGAGGGAGCAAGACTCAGCGCGGCGTGATGCCTTGAAGAAAGATGCGCTGCACGTTCTCGACGGTCTTCTCGAAGAACGCTTCATCGTCCAGCGTGTGCCCCGACAGCGCCTGCACCTGCACCCCGAAATCCGCGTAGTGCTGCGTCACCGCCCACAGCGCGAAGATCAGGTGATGCGGATCGACAGGCGCCAGCTTGCCCGCTTCGACCCACGCGCGAATCACCTCCGATTTTTTCTCCACCAGCGTGCGCAGTTCACGGTCGAGCTCGTCGCGCAGCAGCGGCGCGCCCTGGATCATTTCCAGGCAGAAGAGCCGTGACGCATCGGGCCTGTCACGCGAAACCACCAGCTTGCGGCGGATGTAGTCGCCGATGGCCTCGCCCGGGTCCTGCTCGGCACTGAAGCCGCGCAGTGGCTCGAGCCACAGCGCGAGCAGATCGCGCAGCACGTTGACGTAGAGCTCTTCCTTGTTCGCGAAGTAATAGAGCAGGTTGCTCTTCGATACATCGGCACGTGCCGCCACCTGGTCGATCGACGTGCCATGCAGGCCGAAGCGGGAGAACAGCCCCAGCGCCGCACCGAGGATCGCGCTGCGCTTGTCCTCGATCTGGCGCAGCCGGCGGCTCACCGCGGACGCACTGCGCACCGCGGGTTTCGCGCGCTTGCGCGCCGGGCTCTTCTCTTTGCTGGCACTGGCGGCCAGCGCTTTGGTCTTCGGCATCTTCCCTCGCTCTTGTTCGTTCGTTAGTGAATCGGCAGACAGCACAGCGCACCACTGTAAGGCCGTGATGCATCGCCTTGCGCCGCAGCAGCCTTGGCAGCGCGTCGTTGCGCACCATGCTGACGCGACGGATGCGTTTTGTCCATTTGGTCCAACTGGCACAGACGTTGCATGGCGAAAGGCATGCCAAGCATGAGGAACCTGCCATGACCCTGCTGTCCGTACCCATCATCGATCTAGCGCCCTACTTCGCGGGCACCGCCGAAGGCAAGGCCGAGGTCGCGAAGAAGGTCGACGAGGCCTGCCGCAGCATCGGCTTTCTCGTCATCACGAACCATGGCATTGCGCCCGGGCTGATCTCGCGCGTGTCGTCGCTCTCGCGAAAGTTCTTCGACATGCCGCTGGGCGAAAAGCGCAAAGTCGATCGTCCACGCGAAGACGCGGTGCGCGGCTACAGCGCGGTAGGCGAGGAAGGGCTCTCGTACAGCCTCGAAGAAGCGGCCCCTGGCGACCTGAAGGAATCGTTCTCCATCGGCCCGTCGAACGTGCCGCAAGACGACTACCACCGCGGCCCCGCCGCCGGCCCGCATTTCGAGCCCAACAGCTGGCCGCCCATCGAGGGCTTCCGCGAAGCCTACGAGGGCTACTTCGAGGCGATGAGCGATCTCTCGCGCTCGCTGATGCGTGTCTTCGCGCTCGGCCTGTCGTTGCCCGAGACCTTCTTCGACGACAAGATCGACAAGCACATCAGCATGTTCCGCGTGCTGAGCTATCCACCGCAGCGCGAGCAGCCGTTGCCCGGCCAGTTGCGCGCGGGCGCGCACAGCGACTACGGCAGCCTCACCATCGTGCTGCCCGATGACAAGGGCCTGCAGGTGTTCAACAAGGCCGGCCAGTGGGTCGATGTGCCGCAGGTCGAAGGCGGCCTGGTGGTCAACATCGCCGACCTCATGATGCAGTGGACCAACGACCAGTGGGTGTCCACGCTGCACCGCGTGATCAACCCGCCCTTCGAGATTGCGAGCACCAATCGTCGGCAATCGCTGGTGTTCTTTCACCAGCCGAATTACGACGCGATGGTCGAGTGCTTGGCTAGCTGCCTTGCACCGGGCGAGACGGCGAAGTACGCACCGATTTCCTCGGGTGACCATCTGACTTCAAAGTTCGTCAAGCAGACGACCTTTGGTGGCACGAAGGCGATGGCTTGAGATGACGGCTTGCTGTTCTTCGGGGCGCGATCACGCCGACGGGGTACCTTGCTCCGCGAATGTCCCCCGGCCTGCGGCCTCCTCCTTTATTTCGCTGCGCAAGGCACCCCATCGGCGTGATCGTTCAGAGCACTGGTTGATCGGCCAGCACAACGGCTGCGCCCATGTGCGAATGGCATCGGGTGCTCCCCGCAGCGAAATAAAGGAGGAGGCCGAAGGCCGGGGGACATTCGCGGAGGGGAGTACCCGGTGTCATTCGCACGCACCCCGAACAAGAACACCAACAACCGCGCAATGAGCAACTAAACATGGCCCACCTCTCCTACGTCAACGTCTTCGCAAAAGACGTGGTCGCACTCAGCGGCTTCTACCAGCGCGTATTCGGCTTCCCCGAGATCGAAGCAATCCGCTCGCCGATCTTCCGAGGCCTGGATACCGGCAAGTCGAGCCTGGGCTTCAACGCACTCGATGCCTACGAGCTGCTGCACCTGAGCGAGTTTTCAGACACGCGCGGCGTCAAGTTCCTGCTGAACATCGACGTCGACAGCCAGGCCGACGTCGACAGCATGGTGCCTGTCGCGCTCGAAGCCGGCGCCACGCTCGTCAAGCCGCCGTACGTCACCTACTACAACTGGTACCAGTCGGTGCTGCTCGATCCCGAGGGCAATGTGTTCCGCATCAATTTCATGATGTGACGCGCGCTGCGCTCGTTCTTTTTTTCGTCCTCCCTTTCTTCAAAGCCTCTCACCAAAGGTAGTCCCATGCAGTTGCGCACCCTCACTCCCGGCCTGGGCCTCGCGATGACCGTCGCGGCCAGCGGCGCCTTCTTCACCACGCTGCCCGCCGCGGCCGCCGACGGCTTCACGCTGAAGGACAAGCCGAAGATCGCAATGCTCTACTTCGGCCCGAAAAATGACGGCGGCTGGACGCAGGCCTTCGACGAGGCCCGCGTGAAGATCGAAAAGGAAATCGGCCAGAAGATCCAGTTCGTCGAGAACGTGCCCGAAGACGCATCGGCCATCAAGCCCGCTGCGGAGAAGTTCATCCAGCGCGGCGCCAACATCGTGATTGGCACCGCCTTTGGTTATTCCGACAGCTTCAAGGACCTGGCCGCCAAGTACCCCGATGTTGCCTTCCTCAACGGCTCGGGCACCACCAACGGCAGCAACCTCGAATCGTTCTACGGCCGCACCTACGAAAGCCAATACCTCTGCGGCATGGCCGCCGGCGCGGCCTCCAAGACGGGCAAGCTCGGCTTCGTCGCGGCCAACCCCTTCGGCGTGGTGAACTGGACCATCAACGCCTTCGCGCTCGGTGCGCAGAAGATGAACCCGAACGCCACGGTGAACGTGATCTACACCGGCGCCTGGAACGACCCGGTGAAAGAACGCGCCGCTGCCGCCGCGCTCATCGACCAGGGCGCCGACGTGATCGGCCAGCACGTCGACAGCCCCACGCCGCAGATCGTCGCGCAGGAGCGCGGCGTGTACGGCACCGGCCACCACCGCGACCTGCGCCAGTTCGCGCCCAAGGCCACGCTGTGCTCGTCGGTGTGGGTGTGGGACCGCTTCCTGACGCCTGAGCTGAAGAAGGTGATGGCCGGCAACTGGAAGCCCGCGCAGTACGGCGCCTTCATCGAAATGAAGGACGGCGGCACCGACATCGCAGGCTTCGGCCCCGCCGTGCCCAAGGACAAGGCCGCGGTCATCACCGCCGAGCGCGACGCGATCATGAAGGGCAAGCAGGTCTACGCCGGCCCGCTCGCCGACCGCGACGGCAAGGAGCGCGTGGCCAAGGGCGCGGTACTGTCCGATGCCGACCTGTGGAAGATGGATTGGTTCGTCAAGGGCGTGGTCACGCAGAAGTAATTTCATGCCCAACAACGCGCTAGAACTCACCGGTATCCGCAAGTCCTTCGACGGCTTCGCGGCGTTGACCGACGCTCACTTTGCCGCGCGCTGGGGCGAGGTGCATGCGCTGCTGGGCGAGAACGGCGCGGGCAAGTCTTCGCTGATGAACATCGCGGCCGGGCTCTATGCGCCCGAGGCCGGACAACTGCTGGTGGACGACAACGCGGTGCGCTTCGCGGGGCCACGCGACGCAGCGAAGCACCGTATCGGCATGGTTCACCAGCATTTCAAGCTGGTGCGGCCTTTCACGGTGGCGCAGAACATTTTGCTCACCGCGCCGCCACCAGCCGAATTTCAAAGCCATGGCGAACGGCTGCGCGAGATCGAGCGCGACATTCGCAACAAGGCCTCGGAGCTGGGCTTTGACATCGATCCGTCGAAGCGCATCGATGCGCTGTCGATTGCCGAACAGCAACGCGTCGAGATCCTCAAGGTGCTGCTCGCGGGCGCGCGCATCCTGATCCTCGACGAACCCACGGCCGTGCTGACCGACCAGGAAGCCGCGCGCCTGCTGCAGACGGTGCAGGGGCTGGCGCGTGCGGGGTCTGCCGTGGTGCTGGTCACGCACAAGATGGCCGATGTGAAGACCTATGCCGACCGCGTGACGGTGATGCGCGGCGGGCGCACGGTGGCCACGCTGCGGCCGGGCGAAGCATCGGTCGCCGAGCTGGTGAAGCTCACGGTGGGTGAATCGATTGCCACGCAAGGATTCCAGGCTTCGACCGTATCGCGCGGCCCCGTGCGCCTTTCGGTGCGCGGGCTGCGCACGCCCGCCTCGCCAGAAGGCCGTCGCGTGCTCGACGGCGTGGACCTCGAACTGCACGCGGGCGAAATCTACGGCCTTGCTGGTGTCGGCGGCAACGGCCAGGGCGAGCTGGCAGGCGCGATCATGGGCCTGCCGGGTGAAGCCACCGAAGGCGAGATCCGGCTCGAAGGCCACGGCGACCTGAAGACCATGGCCGCGTCGGCACGCCGCGGCATCGGCATTGCAGCCATTCCGGCCGACCGATACGGGCTCGCGCTAGCGGGCGGCCTGTCGGTGGCCGAGAACTACGCAATCGGCCGCGTGCACACCGGCCGCTACGGCCCCGTGTGGCGCCTGCGCCGTGGCCGCATCCAGAGCGACACGCAAGAAGCTGTGCACGCCTTCGACGTGCAGGGCGTGCGCTCGGTCGCGCAGAAGGCCGCGCTGCTCTCGGGCGGCAATGCGCAGAAGCTGGTGCTCGCGCGCGAGTTCGGCAAGTCGCCCGCGCTGGTGCTTGCGCACAGCCCGAGCCGCGGGCTCGACGTGCGCGCCAGCGCCGAGGTGCATGCGCGGCTGCGCGCCGCGCGCGACAGCGGCGCGGCGGTACTGCTGATCAGCGAAGACCTCGACGAAGTGCTGCAGCTGGCCGACCGCGTGGGCGTGATGACGCGCGGGCGCATCGCCGGCGAGTTCGCGCAGCCTGCCGACCGGCAGGCCATCGGACAGGCGATGGTGGACCATGGCTGATGCCTCGCTCTCAGTCGACATGGCACACGCGCCCAGGACCCAGGTGAACTCGCAGCAGCACACACAACCGCTCGCGCGCCGCCGCTACGCGCTCGAGATCCGCCAGCACATGGCCTGGCGCTGGCAGGCGCTGATCCTTGCGGCCGCACTGCTGGTGGGCTTCGCCATCTCCGCTGCGATCCTCGTGGGCGCTGGCGTGCCCGCCGATGAACTCGCCAACGAGTTCGTGATGCAGACCTTCTTCGACGGCCAGAACTTCCGCGCCGTGTTGTTCCAGGCCGCGCCAATGATCCTCGTCGGCCTGGCGGGCTCCATCGCATTCCGCGCGCGCTTCTGGAACCTCGGCCTCGAGGGCCAGATGATCTGGGGCGCCATCGGCGCGACCACCGTCTCGATGTGGCAGATCGGCCCCGAGAACCTGCGCCTGCCGCTGATGTTCGCGGCCGCCATCGGCTGCGGCCTGCTGTGGGTGCTGGGCCCCGCGTGGCTCAAGCTGAAGCTCGGCGTGAACGAGATCATCTCGACGCTGATGCTCAACTACATGGCGGCCAACTTCCTGCTGCACCTGGTCTACGGCAGCTGGAAGGACCCGAAGGACAACTTTCCCTACTCGCCGCAGTTCCGCGTGTTCGAGCGGCTGCCCGAGCTGGGCGCGGGCATCGGCAGCTCGATCGTGCTCGCGGGCGTGGTCGCGTTGCTGGCGTGGTGGCTGGTGAGCGTGAGCCGCGTGGGGCTCTACCTGCGCTTCGTCGATGCGAATCCGCGCGTCGCGCATGCCAACGGCGTGCCGGTGCGGCGCACGATCTACGGCGCGGTGCTGCTGTCGGGCGCGATGGCCGGGCTCGCGGGCTTCGCGGTGGTCGCGGGGCAGGAGGGCCGGCTCACACAGGCCTTCTATCAGGGCTATGGCTTCTCGGGCATCCTCATCGCCTTTCTCGCGCGCAACAACCCGCTCGCGGCAACGGTGGTGGCGCTGCTGGTGGCGGCGCTGTTCGTCACCGGGCGCAGCCTGCAGGTGTTCTACCAGGTGCCGTTCTCGATGGTGCAGCTCATCCAGGCGGTGATCGTGGTGTGCGTGGCGTCGAGCGACTTCTTCATTCGCCACCGGCTGCGCCGCGTGGGCGGGGAGGCCTCTGCATGAGCGGCGGCATTGTTCTCAACTGGCTCGCGAGCACGCCGGACTTCGCGGTGCCTTATGCGCTCGCGGCACTCGGTCTCATCATCTGCGAGCGCGCGGGCGTGCTCGCGCTCGGCGCCGAAGGGCTGATGCTTGTCGGTGCACTGGCCGGCATCGGCGCACAGATTGCCATCGGGCAGCCGGCCGTGTCGCTGGTACTCGCGATGCTGGCGGCCAGCGTGGTGTCGGTGCTGTTCGCGGTAATGGTGATCTGGCTGCGCGTGAACCAGGTGATCGCCGGGCTCGCACTGGTGTTCTTCTGCCAGGGGCTCACGGCGCTGGTCGGTTCGATGGCCGACTGGACCAACCATGCCACCGAAGGCATCGGCGCGATGGCGCTGTGGCCGCTGTCGCTGCTGCCGGGCGTGGGCAGGCTCTTCGAGCAGAACGCGATGGTGTGGCTCACGCTGCCGATCTTCGGTGCGGTGGCGTGGTTCTTCGCACGCACATCCACCGGCCTGCGGCTGCGCGCGGTGGGCGAGAACCCGCAGGCGGCCGACGCAGCCGGCATCCGCGTGACGGCATGGCGCTTCGCGGCGGTGCTCGCGGGCTCGGCACTGGTGGGGCTGGCGGGCGCGTACATCTCGGTCGTCAGCACCAAGCTATGGATCGCGGGCATGACAGGTGGACGCGGCTGGATCGCGGTGGGCCTGGTGATCTTCGCGCGCTGGTCGCCGTGGAAGGCGCTGGTCGGCGCGCTGCTGTTCGGCTGCATCGAGGCGCTGATTCCGCAGCTTGCCGCTGCCGGCGTGCAGCTGCCGCAGTACTTCGTGATGATGACGCCGTATGCGGTGACGCTCGGCGTGATGGTGTGGGTCGCGCTCTCGCGGCGCGGCGCCGATGAAGAGCCCGGCGCGCTGGGCCAACCCTATGTGAGAGAAGAACGCCGATGAAGGCCTGGGTCTACAACGAGGAGCGCGAGCTCGACGCGGCAAAGTTCGCCGACTACCTGAACCCCGCCACCACCGCGGTCGTCTCCATCGACATGCACCAGGGCCACCTCGACGACAGCCCCGACTGCCCCTGCCCCGCACCGCGCGCACGCGACGTGGTGGCGCCCATCGACAGCTTTCATGACGAAGTGCGCGCGCTGGGCGTGCGCATCGTGCACATCAAGTCGGTGCTGCGGCCCGACGGCGTGGACGACATCCGCGGCATTCCGTCCGCATGGCGGCGCACCTTTCCGCTGCACGTCGGCGAAATTCCGAATGCCGACGCGCACGCCATCGAAGGCTCGAAGTGGACCGAGTGGGTCACGCGCGTCGAGCCCGGCGACATGCGCGTGGACAACAAGCGCCGCCTCTCGGCCTTCTACCCGACCGACCTCGACTTTCTGCTGCGCAACCAGCGCATCGAGACGGTGGTGCTCAACGGCGGCTTTACCGACTGCTGCGTGCTTAACACGGCCTTCGACGCCAACAACCACAACTACCGCGTGATCGTGCTGCGCGACCTGGTGCGCGGCACCGACCCGCATCTGGAAGGCGCGGCGCTTGCAATGGTGTCGCTGCACCTCGGGCTGGTGGTCGATTCGGCGGAGCTGCTGCGCCAGTGGCGCGGATGAATTAACCCGATACGCCAAGCCAGCGTGCGGCCACGCCGGGCATGTCGCCCTGGGCGGCCTGCCACACCATTTCGGGTGCGGCCACGTGCACGCCCGGCGGCGCGATGCGCAGCGCCACGTCGACCAGTTCGGCCACCTTCGACGCGCGCACCGGCTGCTCGCTGCTTGGCACCATGAAGCGCACGACGGACAGCATCCACGCGGCCAGCCGCTCGAGCGGGTTGGCGAACTTCGCATTCACCGGCTTGCGCGCCGAGCGCACGAGGATCACGCGCTCGAAGCCGCAGGCCACCACCGCTTGCTCGTCGAGGCTCGCGAGCCCGCGCTTGAGCGCCTCGGGCAGCCGGCCCTGGTCGTGCGGCTGCACGATGGCCAGCGTCTGCACGCCGCAAGCGCGTAGCCAGCGGGCCAGTTCGGGCAGGTTGGAAGGCTCGGGCACCCACAGCGCACGCTCGCGGTCGTGGTACAGCCGCGGCGGGTCGAAGGCAATGATGGCGGTGTGGGCCGAAGTCAGCGGCCATTGCGCGATCGGCTGGGTCGGGCTCAGGTAGGTTTCCACGCCGCGCAACCCGTCGCGGATCGGCTCGCGCGCCAGCACGCGGGTGTGGGCATGCCGGTGGCTGCCGGCCAGTCGCCGCAGCAGCTCCGATCCCAGCGCACCGGTCGCGCCCGCAATCAGCAGCGTGCCGAAAGCGTCGGAAGCAACGGGCAGTACCGCACGGTTGGCGGCCCGCAGGGCTTGTAGAGGGTCGAGGGACATAGAGCCATCTATGCTACCTTCCGGCAATTCTGCGGAGGTAATGCAAATGATGATGAAGCGCTGGCTCTTGATTCTCGCGGCGGTCGTGTCCCTGAGCGGATGCGGCTACAACCAGTTCCAGTCCCTCGACGAGGCCAGCAAATCGGCCTGGAGCGAGGTGCTCAACCAGTACCAGCGGCGCGCCGACCTCGTGCCCAACATCGTGGCCACCGTGAAGGGCGAGGCCAGCTTCGAGCAGGACACGCTCACCAAGGTAATCGAGGCGCGCGCCAAGGCCACCTCGATCCAGGTGACGCCCGAGACGCTGAACAACCCCGAGGCCTTCAACAAGTTCCAGCAGGCGCAGGGCGAACTTTCTTCGGCGCTGTCGCGGCTGATGGTGGTGTCGGAGCGCTATCCCGAGCTCAAGGCCAACCAGGCGTTCCGCGACCTGCGCGTGACGCTGGAAGGCACCGAGAACCGCATCACCGTGGCGCGCAACCGCTACATCGAAAGCGTGCAGGAGTACAACGTGCTCGCGCGCAGCTTCCCGACCAACATCACGGCCAAGATCTTCAGCTACGCGCCGAAGCCCAACTTCTCGGTGCAGAACGAGGCGCAGATTTCCACGCCGCCTACTGTCGACTTCAGCGCTCCGAAGAAGTAAGCCAGCACCAATGGCCATTGCCGCACTGCTCCGTCGCGCACTGGCCGCGCTCGTTCTCGCGACCCTGGCCGGGGTCGCGCTGGCCCAGGGCCTGCTGCCGGTGCCCGCACTCACCGCGCGGGTGATCGACCAGACCGGCACGCTAGACAGCGCGCAGCGCAACGGCCTGGACACCAAGCTCGCGGCCTTCGAGCAGCGCAAGGGTTCGCAGATCGTGGTGCTGATGGTGCCGACCACCGCGCCCGAGGACATCGCCAGCTACACGCAGCGCGTGGGCGACGCCTGGAAGATCGGCCGCAAGGACGTCGGCGACGGCCTGCTGGTGGTCGTGGCCAAGGACGACCGCAAGATGCGCATCGCCACCGCCAAGGCGCTCGAAGGCGCGGTGCCCGACCTTGCGGCCGTGCGCATCATCGACGAGGAGATGAAGCCGCGCTTTCGCAACAACGACTTCGCGGGCGGGCTGAACGCGGCAGTAGACCGGCTCATCGGGCTGGTCGGCGGCGAGCCGCTGCCGGAGCCTTCGCGCGACACGGGCAGCGGAGGCGGCGGCGGCGGTGGTGGCTTCGACTGGGAGAACCTCGCGATCTTCCTGTTCGTAGGCGTCTTCATCGGTGCGCCGGTCGCGCGCGCCGTCCTCGGCAAGAAGCTGGGCACGGTGGTCGTGGGCGGCGGTGTGGGCGTGGTCGTTTTCTTCATCACCACCAGCATCGCCATCGCGGTGATCGCGGCGCTTGTCGCGCTCATCGTCTCGCTGGTCGCGGGCGCCGGGCGTCCGGGCGGCGGCGGTGGTGGCGGCTGGAGCTCCGGTGGAGGCGGTGGCTGGAGCAGCGGCGGTGGGGGCGGAGGCGGAGGTGGTGGTTTCAGCTCCGGCGGCGGTGGCAATTTCGGCGGCGGCGGCGCGTCGGGGGACTGGTGAACACGATGACGACGACCAATCCAACCGAAGCAGGCTTCCTCTCGAAGCTCGGCCGCATCTGGCGCCACCGCTGGATCGACGAGTCCGAGGTTCGCCGTGCGCTGCCCGCAGCCGCGCTGGAGCGCCTTGCAGGCCGCGTGGCCGCGAGCGAGCGGCGCCACAGCGGCGAGATCCGCATCTGCGTCGAGGCCGGCCTGCCGATGTCGTACCTGTGGCGCCATGCGCCGCCGCGCGAGCGTGCCGTCACGCTGTTCGGCAAGCTGCGCGTGTGGGACACCGCGCACAACAACGGCGTGCTCATCTACCTGCTGCTGGCCGAACACGCCATCGAGATCGTGGCGGACCGCGGCATCAATGCGCGCGTGAACGATGCCGAATGGGCCGCGATGGCGCAGCGCATGGGGGCAGCTTTTGGTGAAGGGCGCTTCGAGGATGGGCTCACGCAGGCGCTGGAAGAGATCTCGGCCCTGCTGGTGGAACACTTTCCGCTGGGCGAGAACGATGTGGACGTGAACGAGCTGCCGGACGAGCCGGTCGTGCTCTAGCCTTCCTGCGGCGGCAAGGCCCACACGGCATCGCCACCCACCGCATGAAAGCGCCGCCCCGGCGCCGATTCCATCAGCCAACCACCTGTGAACTCGCCGAATGCCGGCAGCACAGCCTGCTGCGCATCGCTCACGAAGCAAGGCAGCCGCACGCTGTCACGGCCCGGGCCATGAAGCCTGCAAACGGGATGCAGGTGCCCCGCCAGCACGAAGTGCGTGGCATGGGTCTGCGGATGGTGGCAGCAGGCGAATGGCCCGAGCAGAAAAGGCTCGTCGACCACCTCGATGCCGAACGTGTCCGGCGGATCGCCCGCGCGGCTGTCGTGATTGCCGCGCACCAGCGTCATTGCGACGGCTGTATGGCCCACGCGCCAGGCCTCCACCGTGGCGAGCACCGTGCGTGCCTGCGCCGCGTGCAGGAAATCACCAAGGAACACGATGCGCTGCGGAGCATGCCGTTCGATCAGCACATCGAGCCGCGCCAGGTTTTCCTGCGTGGTGCCGCCCGGCACCGGCTGGCCGAGCGCGCGGTAGGTCGCGGCCTTGCCCAGATGCAGGTCGGCCACGAACAGCACGCGCCCATCGGGCCACCACAGTGCCCGCTCGGGCAGCAGGTGCAGCAGTTCGCCCGCCCAATGGACAGGGAGCGGCGATGCGGAGGAGCCTGGGGAGGTCACGGACTGGAAGTGTCGCAAAAGACGCTCCGGCAGGCGACCGTCTTGCAATGGGCTCCAGCAGCCCCCAGTTTCTGCAGATGACCGAATCGCCCCCGCTGCACATCGTCTGCCCGCACTGCCACACGACCAACCGCGTGCGCGCGGCGCAGCTGGGCAGCGCGCCCGACTGCGGCAGCTGCCACCAGCCGATTTTCACCGCCCATTCGACCGCGCTGCCGGACGAAGCTACCTTCGATCGCCACATCTCGCGCAACGAAATCCCGGTGCTGGTCGACTTCTGGGCGCCCTGGTGCGGCCCCTGCCGCCAGATGGCGCCGGGCTACGAGCAGGCCGCGGCCCAGCTCGAACCGCAAGTGCGGCTGGCCAAGGTCGACACCGAGGCCGTGCCTGCCCTGGGCGCGCGCTTCAACATCCGCAGCATCCCGACGCTGGCCCTGTTCCGCGGTGGCCGCGAAGTGGCGCGACAAGCAGGCGCGATGAGTGCGGCGGACATCGTGCGATGGGTGAAGGCGCACGGCGCCGGCTGATCTGCTCACAGGGGCGGCAACGGACGCGAAGGCCGCCTGCGCTCGCGTCGGGCGCTTGAAGGCCTCGCCGGCTTGCCCAACCCCTCCTGCCCAAAGGCCAGCGTGCCCTTCACGCGCTCCACGCCGCCGGCCGTGACCGCTCCGCCCGCAGCCTTCTCCAGCTGCTCGACCATGCGTGCGATGCGGTCGGCCACGCTCTCATTCGACAGCTTCTCGCGGAACAGCTCGACCATCAACGGAAACGAGAACGGCGTCGGCCGCGCAAGCGGCTTCAGCACGAGCTGCTGCGTCGCCATGCGCTCCAGGCTGGCGCGCAGGCGGCCGATTTCGAGTTCCTGAGAGAGCAGCTCCTGCTCAGCCTGCTGCAGCAGCCTGTTGCCGGGGTCGTACTTGCGGAACACCTCCCAGAACAGCGAGGACGAGGCCTGCAGCTGCTTGCTGCTGCGCTTCTCGCCCGGGTAGCCCTGGTAGATGAGCCCCGACACGCGCGCGATCTCGCGAAAGCGCCGCTGCGCGAGTTCGCTCGCGTTGAGCGACGCCAGCACTTCGTGCAGCAACGCCGCATGCGCGTCGTCGCCTTCTGGCAGCTTCAGCACCTGCGGCAGCAGTGCAGCCCAATCGACCTCTGTCGCACTCAGCAACTCGAAACCGTAGTCGTTGACCGCGATCGAGAAAGTGCGCGCCTCGTGCTGCGCAACGCGCCAGGCCAGCAGGCTCGCGAGCCCGAGGTGCACATGCCGGCCCGCGAACGGATAGAGGAAAAGGTGCGAGCCCTCGCGCGTGCTCAGCGTCTCGGCCAGCAGCGTCTGCGGCGTCGGCAGTGCCGACCACTGCTGCTGTATTTCGAGCAGCGGGCGCACGCATTGCAGCTCGGGCGAGTCGTAGTGCCCCTCGCCGGCCAGCGCCAGCTGCTGCACCACCGCATCGGCCAGCGTGTTCGACAGCGGCATGCGCCCGCCGCTCCAACGCGGCACCGCAGGTGCGCTTGCCACTCGCGCGCCGCACCCAGGCCGTCATGTCATGGATACGCACGAGCTCGAGCAGCCGGCCGCCGAACAGGAAGCAGTCGCCGGCCTTCATGCGCGCGACGAAGCTCTCTTCGACGTTGCCGATCTTCGAGCCACCGAGGTACTGCACCGACATGCTCGCATCGCTCACGATGGTGCCGATGTTCATGCGATGCCGCCGCGCGAGCCGCGCATCGGGCACGCGCCAGACACCTTCCGCATCGGGCACGGCGCGCCTGTAGTCCGGGTAGGCCGCGAGCGAGGGGCCGCCTTGCGAGACGAAGTCGAGGCACCACTGCCAGCTCTCGCGCGAAAGGCCTTCGTACGCAGCCGTGCCGCGTACCTCGTCATACAGCTCGTCGGGCACGAAGCCACCGCCGAGCGCCACAGTCACCAAGTGCTGCACCAGCACGTCGAGCGGCTGGTCGGGTGATTGCCGCGCCTCGATGTGGCCCGCCGCAATGGCCGTGCGCGCAGCCGAGCCCTCCACCATTTCCACGCTGTGCGTGGGCACGAGCGTGATGCGCGACGGCCGCCCCGGTGCATGGCCCGAACGGCCCGCGCGCTGCAGCAGCCGCGCCACGCCCTTGGGCGAGCCGATCTGCAGCACGCGCTCGACCGGCAAAAAGTCCACGCCCAGGTCGAGGCTCGATGTGCAGACCACTGCCTTCAGCTCGCCGCTTTTCAGGCCCAGCTCGACCCACTCGCGCACTTCGCGGTCGAGCGAGCCGTGATGCAGCGCGATGAGGCCGGCCCATTCGGGCTTGGCTTCGAGCATCGCCTGGTACCAGATCTCGGCCTGCGAGCGCGTGTTGGTGAAGACCAGCGCAGTCTTGCTCGCGGCAATCTCACTGATCACCTGGGGCAGCATCGTGAGGCCGAGGTGCCCGCCCCACGGGAAGCGCTCGGCGGTGCCGGGAAGCAACGAATCGATGACGAGCTTCTTCGGCACCTGGCCCTGCACGAGCACACCCTCTTCATGACCCAGCAGCGCATGCATCGCCTCATGCAGATTGCCCAGCGTGGCTGACATGCCCCAGATCGCGAGGCCAGTGTTCCAGCGCTTCAGCCGCGCGAGCGCAAGCTGCACCTGCACACCGCGCTTGTTGCCGAGCAGCTCGTGCCATTCGTCGACCACCGCCATCTGCACGTGGCCGAGCACCTCGCGGGCATCGGCACGCGCGAGCAGCAGCGAAAGGCTTTCGGGCGTGGTGACGAGCACCGTGGGCAGGCGCTGGTTCTGCGCGCTGCGTTCGGCAGACGTGGTGTCGCCACTGCGCGCGCCCGCGCTCCACGGATGCACTTCGGCGCCAAGGGCTTCGAGTGGTTGCTGCAGGGCGCGCAGCGTGTCGGCCGCAAGCGCGCGCATGGGTGTGAGCCACAGCACGGTGAGCGGCGGGGCCGCAGGCCGCGCGCTTGCCTTGCGAGCCTGCGATAAGGCTTGTAGCGCGCCGAGCCACACCGCGTAGGTCTTGCCCGCGCCGGTAGTGGCATGCAGCAGGCCGGACCTGCCTTCGCCGATGGCCTTCCAGACCTCGCGCTGGAATTTGAAGGGCTTCCAGCCGCGCGCGGCGAACCACGCATCGAGCGCCTGCTTGACGGCCTTTTTCATACGGGCAACAACGCCGCCAGCGTCTGCAGGGTGTCCGCCTCTTCCACCGACTTGTCTTCGCGCCACCGCAGCATCCGCGGGAAACGCACGGCGATGCCGCTCTTGTGCCGCGTGCTGCGCGCGATACCTTCGAAGCCCAGCTCGAACACCAGCGTCGGCTTCACGCTCTTCACAGGTCCGAAGCTTTCCACCGTGGTCTTGCGGATGATTGCGTCCACGCGCGCCATCTCGGCATCGGTGAGGCCCGAGTAGGCCTTGGCGAAGGGCACGAGCTTGCGGTCTTCCTGCTCTGGCGGGCCGTCCCACACGGCGAAGGTGTAGTCGCTGAAGAGGCTCGCGCGCCGGCCGTGGCCGCGCTGCGCGTAGATCAGCACCGCATCGACGCTGAGCGGGTCGATCTTCCACTTCCACCACACGCCGACGTCCTTGGTTCGGCCCACGCCGTACTGCGCGTCGCGGCGCTTGAGCATCATTCCTTCGACGCCCATGGTGCGTGCCGCTTCGCGCTGGCGTGCGAGATCACTCCAGTCGATGCCCGTGAGCATCGGGCTCGGCAGCAGCGAGGGATGCTGCATGCGCGTGACCAGATCGTCGAGCAGCGTGCGGCGTTGCGACTGCGGCAGCGTGCGCAGGTCGCGCCCTTCCCATTCAAGGATGTCGTAGGCCAGCAGCACCACGGGAATGTCGCGCAGCAGCTTCGCGCCCAGCGTCTTGCGGCCGATGCGCTTCTGCAGCTCGGCGAAGGGCTGCACGCGGTCGTCGCGCCACACGGCAATCTCGCCGTCGAGCACGGTGCCATCGGGCAGAGCCTCGCCCAGGACGGCGAGCTCGGGGAAGCGCTCTGTCACCAGTTCTTCGCCACGCGACCACAGCCACACGACGCCCGCGCGCTTGATGAGCTGCGCACGGATGCCGTCCCACTTCCACTCCACGATCCAGTCGGAGGGTGGGCCCAGCGCGGCATCGAACTGTTCGAGCGACAGGTTGAATGGATGCGCGAGGAAGAAGGGGTACGGCTGGCCGCTGGTCTTCTGCACCTGCTCGGCGCCCGACTCGGGGGCGATGAGCGTGCGGTAGTCGTCGGCCCTTGGCCGCGCGCCGATGTGCGTGTAGCCCATGAGCCGCTGCGCGACGCGCTTGGCATCGATGCCACCGACCGCGGCGAGCGCCTGCGTGACCTGCAGCTTCGACACGCCGACGCGGAACGCACCGGTGATGAGCTTGAAGTACACCAGTCGCTCTTCGGCAGCGAGCTGCCGCCACTGTGCGCGCAGGCGGTCTGCAAGCTGCTCGGGCGAGGTCTTTGCGGCTTCGCGCAGCGGCAGCAGATGCTGCTCGACCCAGCCCGCGAGGCCGAGCTCATGCGCCTCGCTCGGTGGCGGCAACAGCAGCGCAATGGTTTCGGCGAGATCGCCCACGGCGTCGTAGCTTTCGTCGAACAACCATTCGGGCAGGCCCGCCGCTTCCTGTGCGAGCAGGCGCAGCAGCTTGGTGGGCACGAGCTGGCGCGGCTTGCCGCCGGCGAGGAAGTAGACGGCCCATGCGGCATCGGCTGCATCGGCCTCACGCAGGTAGCGCTGCAGTGCCGCCTGCTTGGCGAGGCTCGACGTGCTGGAGTCGAGGTCGCGGTAGAGGGCGGCGAAGGCTTTCATGCCTCTGTCTCCTGATCGTCTTCGTCGCCGTACTCGGTCTTGAAGCCCTGCGCGTCGAGTCCGTTCTCGGTGAGCCATCGCACCATCACCTGCACGCTGCCGTGCGTGACGAACACGCGCTCCGCGCCTGTGCCCGCAATCGCCTGCTGCAGGCCGGGCCAGTCGGCATGGTCGGACATCACGAAGCCGCGGTCCACGCCGCGCCGCCGCCGGGTGCCGCGCAGCTGCATCCATCCGCTCGCGAAAGCGTCTGCGTAGTTGCCGAAGCGCTTCATCCACGGCGAGCCCTGTGCAGATGGCGGCGCGAGCACCAGCGCGCGCTTCAGCAATGCGGCATCGACGCCTTCATCGCTCACGCGCAAGGTAGGCGGCAATGCCACGCCCGCCGCCCGGTACACGGCGTTGAGCGGCTCCACCGCCCCGTGCACGACGATCGGCCCGATGCTCGCGTCCACCCCATGCAGGATGCGCTGCGCCTTGCCGAAGGCGTAGCAGAACAGCACCGATGCGCGCCCTGCTTCAGCATTGGCGCGCCACCATGCATCGATTTCCGCGAACAGCACGGCCTGCGTGGGCCAGCGGTAAATCGGCAGGCCGAAGGTCGACTCGGTGATGAAGGTGTCGCAAGGCACGGGCTCGAAGGGCGTGCAGGTGCCGTCGGGCTCGGTCTTGTAGTCGCCCGAGGCCACCCACACGCGCCCACCATGTTCGAGCCGCACCTGCGCCGAGCCCAGCACATGGCCGGCGGGATGCAGCGAGACGCGCACGCCGTGGTGCTCGATGGCTTCGCCGTAGGGCAGCGTCTGCAGGTCGATGTCAGGGCCGAGCCGCGCGCGCAGCGTGCCGGCGCTGTCGGTGTGGGCCAGGTAGTGCGCATGCCCGGGGCGCGCGTGGTCAGAGTGCGCGTGCGTGATGACGGCGCGCGCCACCGGCCGCCACGGGTCGATGTAGAAATCGCCGGGCGGGCAGTACAGGCCCTCGGGCCGGGCGACAACGAGGAGATCTTCTTCCTGCTTTGCGGGCATGGCACGCCATGGTAGGCGCAGCCGGGCTTGCGCGACAGGCTATGGTTTTTGCGGCCGGTTCTTCATCATGTCGAGCACGTTCATCTTCATGCCGTTGGACATGACCATGTCGCCCGGCTTCTGGTCGGCCTTGCAGGGGCCGATCCACTTGGCTTCCATGACGCTCGCGCCTTCGGCGCGGCCCATCAGCGGCGGGTTGTAGGTCGACTTGCTTTCCATGCGGTAGGCGGTGCTGAAGTCGCCGCTCATCACCGCATGCGAGGTGGCGACGGTGTTGCCGATCTTGCAGACCGAGTCCATCACCAGCTTGCCGCCGTCGGCACGCAGCTCCTGCTTGGAGCACATGTCCTTGCCCATGCCCTGGCCCATGTCGCGCAAGGCCTTGTCGCTGGCCGCGTCGATGCACTGCTGCATGGTGTGACCAGCGCCGGCGCCCTTGCCCGTGGGGTCGCCGGTCTGGATTTCCCACAGGCCGGGCTTGCGCGATGGAAAATCGAGCGCGAACGCGGGACACGCGGTGGCACTGGCCGCCATGCAGGCAGCGACGGCGGACAAACGGATCTTCATGACGGGCTCCCGCATCGGTGGACGACGATCCCCGGGTTGTACCGCGCGCACCGCGGCGGCGGAATAGCGCAATCGGCCTAAGCCGGACGCGCCTGCTGCGCCGGCGCGAGCACCGGGCCGCGCTGCCGCGTGGCGACACCGAGGGCCACGCCCAGCGCAAGGCCACCCAGCACATCGATCAGCACGTGCTGGCGCACCGCCATCGTCGAATAGACGATACCCACGGCCCAGGCCACGTTAACGACGCGAAGCCACACCGGCGCCCCCACATCGCGCAACTGCCGCGCCAGCATGACGCAGGCGAACACCGAGAACGAGACATGCAGCGAGGGAAAGGCATTGCCAGCCGAATCGACCATCTTGAGGAACTGCAGCGAGGTGCCCGGCGCGGCCTCGACCGCGAAGTTGGGAATCGCCGTGGGCATGAACCAGAACACGAGCAGCGCCAGGGCCGTCATGGCCGCGCAGCCGAAGGAAAAGCCCAGCAGCTCGCGCCTGTCTTTGGCCAGCAGCACCGGCAGCGCGATATAGCCCCAGAGCGAGAGGTACACCGGCAGCAGCGCCGGCCAGAAGGCGATCAGCCGGTCGATGGGCGTGAGCGGCAGCACCCAAGCCTGGCCGGCGTTCTTCATGATCCAGAAGTACAGCGGGAAGAAGCCGAGTGTGGCGACCGTGTTGCCGACCAGCTTCAGGGCGAACAGCGTGATGCAGCGGCGCCAGAGGGCGGCGAGCCAGGGCTGCGTTGCCGATGAAGTGGAAGAAGCTTCGGATGCGGAAGGTGTCATGGAGGCCTGAGCAGCGCGTTGCGCGCTACCAGGGCGTCCACTTTAATTCGCTTTTCGACGAAGCCACCGTGCGTTCGATGAAGCGCACCCCACGCGCGCCGTCTTCCACGCGCGGGTAGTCGGCATCCAGCGGATCGGCCGGCTGGCCCGCAAGCCGGGCGCGGATGTCCGCCGCCACGCCCATATAAACATTCGCAAAAGCCTCGATGAAGCCTTCAGGATGCCCCGCCGGCAGCCGGCTTGCGCGCTGCGCCGATTCGCAAAGCCACGCCGCGCCGCGCGTCAACACGCGCAGGGGCCCGTCATGCGGCAGATGCACCAGCCGGCTCGGCTGCTCCTGGCGCCATTCGAGCGTGCCCAGCGTGCCCGACACGCGCAGGCGCAGGTCGTTCTCCAGGCCGGTGTTGATCTGCGAAGCGATGAGCACGCCGCGCGCACCGCCCTCGAAGCGCAGCAGCAGGCTGCCGTCGTCGTCGAGCATGCGTCCCGGCACCAGCGCACCTAGGTCGGCGCACAGGCTCTCGATCTCCAGTCCGGTGACGGTGGCCACGAGGTTCTCGGCATGCGAGCCGATGTCGCCGATGGCACCGGCCGCGCCGCTGCGCGCGGGGTCGGTGCGCCAGTCGGCCTGCTTGTTGGTGCCGCCTTCGACATGGCTCGCAAGCCAGCCCTGGTTGTATTCGACGACGACCTTGCGCACCTCGCCGATCTGGCCCGAGCGCACCATCTCGCGTGCCTGCCGCACCATCGGATAGCCGGTGTAGTTGTAGGTAACGCCGAACACCGTGCCCTGCTTCGCCACGGTCGCGACCAGCGCATCGGCCTGCTCGCGGGTGTGCACCAGCGGCTTGTCGCACACCACGTGGAAGCCCGCTTCGGCAAAGGCCTGTGCCACCGGAAAGTGCACGTGGTTGGGCGTGACGATCGACACGAAGTCGATGCGCTCGCCCGCCGGGCGCTTCAGCTCGTCGGACAGCAGCGCCTGCCAGTCGCCGTGGTTGCGGTCGTCGGCCAGGTCGAGGTCGCGGCCCGAGGCGCGCGCCTTGTCCGGGCTCGACGACAGCGCGCCGGCCACGAGCTCGATCTGGCCGTCGAGCGCCATGGCCTTGCGGTGCACGCCGCCGATGAAGGCGTCGCGACCGCCGCCGACCATGGCGTAGCGGAGCTTGCGCAGAGGTGTGTCGGTCATCAATCGTCTCGGTATTTCCTGAAACTGTTCCCTCTCCCTCTGGGAGAGGGCTAGGGTGAGGGCATCGGCGCTTGCGCGCGCACAGCCTTTGCCATCGCCGTCGGCCCTCACCCCAACCCTCTCCCCGAGGGGAGAGGGAGCAAGGCAAGGCGACCGTCAGAACGGCGAGTTCGGGTGGTAGAAGTCCTTGGCGTTGTCCTTCGTGATGAGCACCGAAGGAATGATCGTCGTCGCCGGCAGCTTCTCGCCCTTCAGGCGTGCCTCGGCCGTCAGCTTGATCGCGTCGTAGATGAACTTCGGCGAGTAGCTCACGTCGGCCGTGATGCGCTTGTCCTTGCCGTCCATGATGGTCTTGACCATGCCCTTGGCGCCCGCGCCGCCGAAGATGATCTTGATGTCGTCGCGCTTGGCCTGCTCGATGGCCTTGAGCACGCCCACGGCCATGTCGTCGTCGGCGGCCCAGATGGCGTCGATGCTCTTGAAGCGCGTCAGGTAGTCCTGCGTGACCTTGAAGGCGTCGTCGCGGTTCCAGTTGGCGTACTTGGCATCGAGCAGCTTGATGTCGGGGCTTCCCTTGAGCACGGCGTTGAAGGCGTCCATGCGTTCGTTGTCGAGCGTGGTCGCAATGCCGCGCAGCGCCACCACGTTGCCCTTGCCGTTCAGCTGCTTCACGATGTACTCGGCCGGGATCTTGCCGAAGGCCGTGTTGTCGCCGGCCACGTAGGCATCTTGCGCGCTGGTGTCGGTGAGGCCGCGGTCGACCACGGTGACGTAGGCGCCCTTGGCCTTGACCTGCGCGACAGGCTTGGTCAGCGCTGCCGATTCGAAGGGGAACACGACCAGCGCGTTGATCTTGGTGACGGTCGACAGGTCTTGCAGCTGGTTGGCCTGCTCTGGCGCGTTGGCAGCTGTCTTGATCGTGATCTTCAGGTCCTTGTGTTCCTTCTCCAGGTCTTTCTTCGCCTGGTTGGCCCAGTAGTTGATGCCGCCCATGAAGCTGTGCGTGGCCGCGGGAATCGAAACGCCGAGGTTGACCTTTTCCGCGGCAAGCGCGGGCAGGCTGGCGAACGCTGCGGCGGCAACCGCCGTGAGTGCGAGGCGTCGGGTGAAAGTCGTCATGCTGGGTGTCTCCTTGTGGTTGATGGAACGAACGGGAAAGGGATTAGCGGCGTCCTCGCTGAAGGAACGCGACGATGATGATCACGAAGCCCTGCACCGCAGCGTTCAGGTACACGCTGATGATGCTGGTGAGGTTCAGGATGTTGCTGATGACCGAGAGCAGGATCGCGCCCACCACGGTGCCGGTGATGCTGCCCGAGCCACCCTTGAGCGCGGTGCCGCCGACGATCACCGCGGCGATAGCTTCGAGCTCCCACAGCAGGCCGGTGGTCGGCGAGGCCGAGCCCAGGCGCGGCACGTACAGCAGCGTGGCAATGCCCACGCACACACCGAGCAGCACGTAGGTGAGGATCTTCACACGGTCGACGTCCACGGCCGCATAGCGCGCAACCTGTTCGTTCGAACCGATGGCCTGCACGTAGCGCCCGTAGGCCGTGCGGTTGAGGATGACGCCGCCGATCACCGCGACGATCACGAACACCCACACCGGCACCGGAATGCCCGCGAGGCTCGCGTAGTACACCGGCGCATAAAGGTCCGACAGGTCGTTGTCGAGCGTGAGCGCGCCGCCGTCGGCAAAGTACGTGAGGTATGCGCGGAAGATGCCGAGCGTGCCCAGCGTCACGATGAAGGGCTCGATGCGGCCCTTGGTGATGAGCAGGCCATGCGCAAGGCCGAACACCGCACCGAGCACCACCGCCAGCACCGCCCCCATCACCACCGCGAGCAGCGGCGAGCCCGAGGCCGGCCCGGCCCAGTTGATGAACATGATCACGCTGCCCGCGATGAGCGCGGCCATCGAGCCCACCGACAGGTCGATGCCGCCCGAGATGATCACGAAGCACATGCCCACCGCGATGATGCCGATGAAGGCCGTGCGCGTGAGCACGTTCATTGCGTTGTCGAGGGTCGCGAAGTCGCCGTTCAGCAGCGTGCCGGCGATGCACAGCAGCACGAGGCCGATGACCGGGCCGAGCCCGTGCAGGCGCTGCACCCAGCCCGGCTTGGCCTCGCTGCGGTGCTGCTGCTGCGCGGCTTCAAGCGTCTGCGGTGGTGTTGGCTGTTCCGGTGGCATGAGCGATGAGCTCCTCTTCAGTCAGATGGTCCGCGTCGAGCGTGGCAACGAGGCGGCCCGCGCGCATCACCGCGACGCGGTGGCACAGGCCGATCAGCTCCATGAGCTCCGACGAGACGACGATCACTGCGAGCCCTTCGCGGGCGAGTCGCTGGATCAGGAAATAGATGTCGCGCTTGGCACCCACGTCGACGCCACGCGTGGGCTCGTCGAGCACCACCACCTTGGGCTGCGGCTGAAGCACTTTTGCAAGCGCGAGCTTCTGCTGGTTGCCGCCCGACAGCGACGATGCCTTGACGTCGAGCGAACCGGTGCGGATGCCGTAGTCCTTCACCGCCTCGGCCAGCGCGCCGCGCTCGGCATCGGGCTTGAGCCAGGGCTGCGCATAGCGTTCGAGCGCCATCAGCGTGAGGTTCTGGCGCAGGCCGAAGTTGACGTGCAGGCCCTTGCCCTTGCGGTCTTCACTGAGGTAGGTGAGGCCGTGCTTCGCGGCATCGCGCGGGTTGCGCCAGCCCTTGTTGTGGGGCACGGGCTTTCCGAGCATCTCCACGCCTCCGCTCGCGGGGCGCAGGCCGAGCAGTCCCTCGAAGAGCTCGGTGCGGCCCGCGCCGACGAGGCCCGCGAAGCCGAGGATCTCGCCGGGGCGCACTTCGAAGCTCGCGTCCTGCGCCCAGCCGGGCACGCTGAAGTTGCGCACGCGCATGGCGGGTGCGTCGGCCGCGACGACCACGTCGCGCGGCGGGTACAGGTCGGCCAGTTCGCGGCCCACCATGAGGTTGGCCATCTGCTGGCGTGTGACCTCGGACGTAGGTGCGCGCGCGACAAAGCGGCCGTCGCGCATGACGATCACTTCGTCCGTCACCTGCTCCACTTCGTCGAGCTTGTGCGAGATGTAGACGATGGTCACGCCATCGGCGCGCAGCTGGGCAATGAGCTTGAACAGGCGCTCGGTTTCGCCGGGCGTCAGCGTGGCGGTGGGCTCGTCCATGATGAGCAGGCGCGCTCGGCGGGCGATGGCTTTTGCGATCTCGACGAGCTGCTTCTCGGCGACGATGAGCTTTCGCACCTTGGTGCGAGGGTCGATGTTCAGGCCCACTGCTGCAAGTGCGGTGGCGGCGTCGCGCTCCATCGATGCGTCATCGAGCAGCCAGCCTTTCTTCTTCTCGTGGCCGAGGAAGATGTTCTGCGCCACGCTCAGGTCTTCGGCGAGATTGAACTCCTGGTGGATCAGCACGATGCCCAGCGCTTCGGCATCACGCGAACTCGCGAACTGCTGCGGCTGCGCGTTGACGCTCAGCGTGCCACCGCTCAGCGGCTCGTAGCCAGCCAGGATCTTCATCAGTGTGGACTTGCCCGCGCCGTTCTCGCCGAGCAGGCCGTAGACATGGCCGGGCGCGAGCGCAAAGCTCACGCCGTGCAGCACTTGCACGGGACCGAAGGCCTTGACCACGCCATCGAACTCGACGGCCACGCTGCCCTTGATGTTCTCAGCCGCGTTCATGGCGCCACTCCGCGGGCCTTCAGGGTCTCTTGCATCGCAAGCACGCCGGCACCGATCAGACCGCCCTGCATGCCCAGCGGGGTGTACTGAATTTCGAGATGTCGCGTGGAGAGCGCCAGCGAGCGCTGATACACGCTCTGCCGCACGGCCGCGAGAAACAGCGGGCCGATGCGCGTAATGCCGCCGCCAATGAACACATGCGACGGATTGAAGAAGTTGACGACCGACGCGAGCATCTGCCCGATCAGGCTTCCCGCGCGCTGGATGATGGCGTTGGCGGCCGTGTCGCCGCCGCGGCTGGCCTGGCCCACATCGATGGCGTCGATGCGCCCATGCACGCGCAGGCATTCGGCCAGCGTCACGCTTTCACCGGCCTCGGCGGCCTGCATCGCCATGCGCGTGATCGCAGGGCCGGCGGCCATGGCCTCGACGCAGCCGAGGTTGCCGCAATGGCAGCGCGGGCCTTCCTGGTCGACGCAGATGTGGCCCACGTCGCCGGCCGAGCCCGCCGCGCCGCGGTACACCTCGCCGTGGCAGACGATGCCGCAGCCGATGCCGGTGCCGATCTTGATGACGAGAAAGTTGGTCAGCGAACGCTTGAGGCGCCACAGTTCGCCGAGCGCCATGAGATTCACGTCGTTGTCGACGAAGACGGGCGCCGCGTAGTCCTCGCGCAGGTAGTCGCGGATCGAGAAGCTGTCCCATGCGGGCATCAGCGGCGGATTCACGAGCTGGCCGATCTCGAAGTTGACGGGGCCGGGCACGCCGATGCCGATGCCCAGCACGTCCTTGGCGCTCGCGTTGCAGCGGGCCAGCAGTTCGCGCATGAGGGTGCGCACTCGGGCCAGCACCACGGCCGGGCCTTCGCGCACGTCGGCGGGTTCGTCGTGCTGCGCGAGCACTGTGAGGTCGGGCCGCAGCACGGCCACGTCGAGGCTGGTGGCGCCGATGTCGATGCCGATGAGCACGCCGAGTCCGGCATGCAGCTGGAGGTTTTCGGCGCGACGGCCGCCCGATGAGCGTTGCAGGCCAGCTTCGGCGAGCAGGCCCTGGTCGACGAGGCCGGCGATCAGCCCGTTGGCCTTGCTCTTGGAAAAGCCGAGCTGCTCGGCCATGGCATGGCGCGAACCGCCGGCCGACCAGAAGGTCGTTTCCAGCAGCCGCATTTCGTCCGCAGTGATGCCACTCCAGGGTGCCACGCGCTTTGTCTCCGGTGTTCTTTTGCTTTGCGCCCGCAGCCCCGGCTGCTGGACGAAGGCGAATACTAGGCGGCACTCTTCAGCCAGACAAGGCCGAACTTCGACCATGTTTCAGCCAAAGATGATCGAATGAAAGCGTACAGGCGCAAAAAAGCCGCCCGAAGGCGGCTTCTTGTCGGAGCAATCGGAAAGGCCGATTACTTCTTCTGGCGGTACTTGCGCAGTGCTGCGATCTGGGCGGCCATCACGGCCAGTTCCGATTGCGCCATCGCGATGTCGATGTCGCTCTTCGCGTTCTTCAGCGCTTCCTCGGCGGCGGCCTTGGCCTGGTTGGCCTTCTCGTCATCGAGGTCCTTGCCGCGGATCGCGGTGTCGGACAGCACGGTAACGGCGTTGGGCTGCACTTCGAGAATGCCGCCGGCCACGAAGACGAACTCTTCCTTGCCGTCGGCCGTTTCGATGCGCACTGCACCAGGGCGGATGCGCGTGATCAGCGGAGTGTGGCGCGGATAGATGCCGAGCTCACCGGCTTCACCGGGCAGCGCGACGAACCTGGCTTCGCCCGAGAAGATCGACTCTTCCGCGCTGACCACGTCGACGTGAATGGTGTTTGCCATCTGAGTTCCTATGCCGCCTTAAGCGACCTTCTTGGCTTTTTCGAACGCTTCGTCGATGCTGCCCACCATGTAGAACGCTTGTTCCGGCAGGTGGTCGGCTTCGCCGTTCACGATCATCTTGAAACCACGGATGGTTTCAGCCAGCGGCACGTACTTGCCGGGCGAGCCCGTGAACACTTCGGCTACGTGGAACGGCTGCGACAGGAAACGCTGGATCTTGCGGGCGCGGGCCACGGCCAGCTTGTCGTCGGGAGCCAGTTCGTCCATGCCCAGAATGGCGATGATGTCGCGCAGTTCCTTGTAGCGCTGCAGCGTGCCTTGCACGGCGCGGGCCACGTTGTAGTGCTCTTCGCCGACCACGTTCGGGTCGAGCTGGCGCGAGGTCGAATCCAGCGGGTCCACGGCGGGGTAGATACCGAGCGAGGCGATGTCACGCGACAGCACCACGGTCGAGTCCAAGTGGGCGAAAGTGGTGGCGGGCGACGGGTCGGTCAAGTCGTCGGCAGGGACATACACGGCCTGGATCGAGGTGATCGAGCCGACCTTGGTCGACGTGATCCGCTCTTGCAGGCGGCCCATTTCTTCTGCCAGCGTCGGCTGGTAGCCCACGGCGGAAGGCATGCGGCCCAGCAGAGCCGACACTTCGGTACCGGCCAGCGTGTAGCGGTAGATATTGTCCACGAAGAACAGAACGTCACGGCCTTCGTCGCGGAACGACTCGGCGATGGTCAGGCCGGTCAGCGCCACGCGCAGACGGTTGCCCGGAGGTTCGTTCATCTGGCCGTAGACCATGGCCACCTTCGAGTCCTCGAGCTTCTCGAGGTTCACGACGCCGGAGTCGGCCATCTCGTGATAGAAGTCGTTGCCTTCGCGGGTACGTTCACCCACACCGGCGAACACCGACAGACCCGAGTGAGCCTTGGCGATGTTGTTGATGAGTTCCATCATGTTCACGGTCTTGCCCACGCCGGCGCCGCCGAAGAGGCCCACCTTGCCGCCCTTGGCGAACGGGCACACCAGGTCGATCACCTTGATGCCGGTTTCCAGCAGGTCTTGCGAGGGCGACAGTTCGTCGTACGCGGGAGCCTTGCGGTGGATGGAAGCGGTGAGCTCCTGGCCCACTTCGCCGCGCTCGTCGATCGGACGGCCGAGCACGTCCATGATGCGGCCGAGCGTGGCCTTGCCGACCGGCACGGTGATGGGCGCGCCGGTGTTGGTCACGATCAGGCCGCGGCGCAGGCCGTCGGACGAGCCCAGCGCAATGGTGCGCACCACGCCGTCGCCGAGCAACTGCTGAACTTCGAGGGTCAGCCCGCCGCCTTCGAATTTCAAGGCGTCGTACACCTTGGGCATCTGGTCACGCGGGAACTCCACGTCGACCACGGCGCCGATACATTGGACAATTTTTCCTTCAGCCATGGCGTTTCCTTCTGGATGGATCTCAATAAATTTGCGACAGGTTCTTGCAGAAGCGTCCTGGTGCCAAAACGGGCCGCTTTTGCAAGAATGCCGGACGGGCCGGCACCCTTGAATCTCTACTTCTTCTCGTCAGTTCATCAGCACTTCATGGCCGTCGCTTGCGCAGCGAAGGCGTCCGAAGCAGCCTTGCAGGCCTGACCCAACGCAGCCTTGTCGGCACCCATTGAAGCCCAGGTGGCCTTCGTCTGGTCGAGGCTGGCCTTCATCGCGTCAGCAGCGGCGCCGCTTTGCGAACCAACGCAGGTCTGCACCTTGGCCAGGTAGTCGTTGCACTCCTGCGGCAGATCGGCGGCCGATGCCGTCGGGGCTGCAGCGGGAGCTGCCGGTGCTGCTGCGGGCGCAGGAGCCGGAGCGGGCGCGGCGGGTGCAGCAGCGGGAGCCGGTGCAGGCGCGGGCGCCTCTTCCTTCTTGGAGCAGGCAGTCAGAGCGGCAGCAATCGCCACCAGAGCAAGAATCTTCTTCATTTTGCGCAGAGTCCCCTTAAATAAAGGCCTTGGGTTACCGGGCGCGCAGAGCGCATCCGATCAGCAACGCGGCCTGTTGCATTGCCTCAATCAAACGCCTGCGGCCGCGGCCGCGCCGGACACGATTTCGGACAGCTCTTTGGTGATGCCTGCCTGACGGGTCTTGTTGTAGACCAGCTTCAGTTCGCTGATCACGTTGCCCGCGTTGTCGGTCGCAGCCTTCATGGCCACCATGCGCGCCGAGTGCTCGGACGCCATGTTTTCGGCCACGGCCTGGTACACCAGCGATTCCACGTAGCGCACCAGCAGCTCGTCGATCACGCTTTGCGCGTCGGGTTCGTAGATGTAGTCCCACGAATGATGACCCGACTCGGTTTGCAGCGTCTCGGCCTTCAGCGGCAGCAGTTGCTCCACCATCGGCTCTTGCTTGATGGTGTTGATGAACTTCGTGTAGCACAGGTACACCGCCGACAGCTTGCCTTCGGCATAGGCGTCCAGCAGCGTCTTGACCGGCCCGATGAGCTTGTCCAGATGCGGCGTGTCGCCCAGCTGCGTCACATGGGCCACCACGCGGGCGCCGATGCGATTCAGGAAACCCAGGCCCTTGTTGCCGATGGCGACCGACTCGACCACGTTGCCCGCTGCCTGCGCTTCGCGCAGCTTGCCGGTGACGGCGCGCAGCAAGTTGGTGTTCAAGCCGCCGCACAGGCCCTTGTCGCTGGTCACGATGATGAAGCCGACGCCCTTGGCATCGGTCGTCTTCATGAACGCGTGGGTGTACTCCGGGTTCGCCTTGCCGAGGTTGGCTGCGATGTTGCGGATCTTTTCGCTGTAGGGGCGAGCGGCGCGCATGCGTTCCTGCGCCTTGCGCATCTTGGAAACCGAGACCATTTCCATGGCCTTGGTGATCTTCTTGGTGTTTTCCACCGATTTGATCTTGCCGCGGATTTCCTTACCAGCTGCCATGAGAGCTCCTTCTTGCGTCGATCAAGGGGTCGATCAGGCGAACGACTTCTTGAACGCGGTGACGGCTGCCAGCAATTCGGCTTCCGCTTCCTTGTCGAGCGCCTTCGCCTTCTCGATCTTGTCGAGCAGCGGGGCGTGGCTGGACTTCAGGAACTGGTGCAGGCCATGTTCGAACGGCAGCACCTTCTTGATTTCGAGGTCGTCCATGAAGCCCTTGTTCACGGCGAACAGCGACGCGCCCATCAGCGAGATCGGCAGCGGGCTGTACTGTGCCTGCTTCAGCAGTTCGGTCACGCGGGCACCGCGGTCGAGCTGCTTGCGGGTGGCTTCGTCCAGGTCGGAAGCGAACTGCGCGAACGCAGCCAGCTCGCGGTACTGCGCCAGGTCGGTACGGATACCGCCGGACAGGCCCTTGATGATCTTCGTCTGAGCCGACGAACCCACGCGCGACACCGAGATACCGGCGTTGATGGCGGGGCGGATACCTGCGTTGAACAGGTTGGTTTCCAGGAAGATCTGGCCGTCGGTGATCGAGATCACGTTGGTCGGCACGAAAGCGGACACGTCGCCGGCTTGCGTTTCGATGATCGGCAGTGCGGTCAGCGAACCGGTCTTGCCCTTGACTTCACCCTTGGTGAAGGCTTCGACGTAGTCGGCGTTCACGCGGGCTGCGCGCTCGAGCAGACGGCTGTGGAGATAGAACACGTCGCCGGGGTAGGCTTCGCGGCCCGGCGGGCGACGCAGCAGCAGCGAGACCTGGCGGTAGGCAACGGCCTGCTTGGACAGGTCGTCATAGACGATCAGGGCGTCTTCGCCGCGGTCGCGGAAGTACTCGCCCATCGTACAGCCCGAGTAGGCCGACACGTACTGCATGGCAGCCGATTCCGAAGCGGAAGCCGCAACCACGATGGTGTAGTCCATGGCACCGGCTTGTTCCAGTGCGCGCACCACGTTCTTGATCGACGAAGCCTTCTGGCCGATCGCAACGTAGACGCAGGTCATGTTCTGACCCTTCTGGTTGATGATCGCGTCGATGGCCACTGCCGTCTTGCCGGTCTGGCGGTCGCCGATGATCAGCTCGCGCTGGCCACGGCCGACGGGCACCATCGAGTCGATGGACTTCAGGCCGGTCTGCATCGGCTGGTCGACCGACTTGCGGGCGATCACGCCCGGTGCGACCTTTTCGATCACGTCGGTCATCTTGGCGTTGATCGGACCCTTGCCGTCGATCGGCTGGCCCAGTGCGTTCACCACGCGGCCGATGAGCTCGGGGCCCACGGGCACTTCCAGAATGCGGCCCGTGCACTTGACGGTGTCGCCTTCGGAGATGTGCTCGTACTCGCCCAGAATCACGGCGCCGACCGAGTCGCGTTCGAGGTTCAGCGCCAGGCCGAACGACGGCGTGCCGTCTGCCGTGGGCGGGAATTCGAGCATTTCGCCCTGCATCGCGTCGGACAGGCCGTGCACGCGCACGATGCCGTCCGTCACCGACACCACGGTGCCTTCGTTACGGATGTTGGCGCTGACCCCGAGGCCCTCGATGCGGCTCTTGATCAGTTCGGAAATTTCTGCGGGATTGAGTTGCATGACTCTTTCCTTCTTTCTTTGAGGCTACAAGTAGAGGGCTGGAAACCGTCAGGCTGCCAGCGCAACTTTCATTTGTTCAAGGCGCGCTTTGACGGAGGTGTCGAGCACCTCGTCGCCGACCACCACACGAATGCCGCCGATCAGTTCCGGCTCTTGCTGGACCGTGACCTGGAGCTTGCGACCGAAACGCTTTTCGAGCGCGGCCGACACATTGGCCAGCGCCGGGCCGTCGATCGGGAAGGCGCTGTAGACCACGGCGTCGGACGAACCGCTCTTCGCGTTGGCCAGTGCCCGGAACTGCTTCGCAATTTCCGGCAGCACCGAAAAGCGCCCGTTCTCGAGGAGCGCACCCAGGAAGTTCTGGGCAGGAGCGGCCAACGGTGCACCGAATGCACCGGCGACCACGCCGATCACCTGTTCGGCCGTGGCCTTCGGGTTGTCGGCGAACTGCTGGAGCTCCGGATTGGCCGCGATGGCGGCAATCTTTTCGAGCCAGGCGCTGGTACCGGCGACGTCGGACGACGACGCCTTGAAGAGCGCCTCGGCGTAGGGGCGTGCAATGGTGGCGAGTTCTGCCATGGCTTCTATCAGAGTTCGGTCTGCAGACGGGCGAGCAAATCGGCGTGAACGCCTGCATTCACTTCCTTGCGCAGAATCTGCTCTGCGCCCTTGACGGCCAGTGCGGCAACCTGCTCGCGCAGTGCTTCACGGGCCTTCAGTGCCTGCTGGTCGGCTTCGACGCGTGCGGCTGCAACGATCTTGTTGCCTTCCTCGGTCGCGCGGGCCTTGGCCTCTTCAACGATGGCCTGGGCGCGACGTTCGGCGTCGGCAAGACGTTGTGCGGACTCGTTGCGTGCCTGACCCAGTTCGGCTTCCACGCGCTTGTTGGCGGCGGACAGCTCGGACTTGGCCTTGTCGGCGGCAGCGAGGCCTTCGGCGATCTTCGCAGCGCGGTCGTCCAGCGCTTTCGCGATCGGCGGCCACACGTACTTCATCGTGAACCCGACCAGGATCAGGAACACGATCATCTGAACGATCAGGGTACCGGTAATGCTCACTTTTCACCCTCTCTTTGGGATTGAATCGAAGCCATTCGCTAGACGCCAGAGGACTAGGGAACGACGACGCAGGTCCGACGAGAAAGACTTACTTCGGCAGGTTGGCGATCTGAGCCAGGAACGGGTTGGCCGTTGCGAACCACAGAGCGATACCGGTGCCGATAATGAAAGCGGCGTCGATCAGACCAGCCAGCAGGAACATCTTGGTTTGAAGTTCACCCATGAGCTCAGGCTGACGTGCGGCCGACTCGAGGTACTTGCTGCCCATGATGCCGATGCCGATACATGCGCCCACAGCGCCCAGACCGATGATCAGGCCGGCGGCCAGTGCAACAAAGCTAATAACTTCCATGATGACTCCTAGAGGACTTTGGTTGAAGAGAAAACAAAAAAACAGAAACGAAAACTGATGATCAGTGGTGATCGTGGGCCTGGCCGATGTAGACCAGCGTCAGCATCATGAACACGAAGGCTTGCAACGTGATGATCAGGATGTGGAAGATGGCCCAGGCCGTGCCCGCGATGATGTGGCCGATGGCCAGGCCGATGCCGGTGGCCGACATGGACCAGGCACCACCCATCAGGGCGATCAGCAGGAAGATCAGTTCACCGGCGTACATGTTGCCGAACAACCGCATGCCGTGCGAGACCGTCTTGGCGACGAACTCGATCATCTGCATGGCGAAGTTGAAGGGGTACAGCGCCCAGTGGTTGCCGAAGGGTGCGGTGAACAGCTCGTGGATCCAGCCGCCGGCGCCCTTGATCTTGATGTTGTAGTAGATGCAGATCAGCAGCACGGCCACCGACATGCCCATGGTCACCGAGAGGTCGGCGGTGGGCACGACGCGCAGGTAGGCGTGGTGCGGGTCTTCGCCGGCGATGTGGAAGATCTTGGCCCAGATTGCCGGGAACAAATCGACCGGGAACAGGTCCATTGCGTTCAGCAGGAAGATCCACACGAAGATCGTGAGGGCCAGCGGCGCGACGAACTTGCGGCTCGTGGCGTTGTGGACGATGCCCTTTGCCTGCTGGTCGACCATTTCGACGAGCAGTTCGACAGCCGCTTGAAAACGGCCGGGAACACCCGAAGTGGCCTTGCGGGCAGCCAGCCAGAGCAGCCAGCAACCCAGGATGCCGAGCGTGATCGAGAAAAAGAGCGAGTCGAAATTGAAAACCGAGAAGTCAGCAACACCTCCGGGCTTGGAGCTTTGCAGGTGCGTCAAGTGGTGAACGATGTATTCACCCGCGGTCTGACCATGTTCCGCAGCGTTTTCAGCAGCCATTCCGTTACTCGTCTCTCTGTTGCCGGCGCCGGGGCGAGAACATCACCGCCAACCAGGCCGCCTTCATTGTCACCACCAGGCCGATCAGCATTGCTGGCCAGCTCAGCGCCGTTATCAGCCTTGGCGCGGCGATCAGCATCGCCACGGACAAGGCCATCTTGACCATTTCCCACAGGAAGAATCCGAACACCGCAGTGCCCGGATTCAAGGAAGAAAACCGACCGGTCAGCCCGCGCGCGAAAACCGCCGATGGAACAACCACCGCGATCGCACCGTAAGCGGCGGACCAACCCAGATTTTGCCTCCCCGTCAGTCCCCAGGCGGCCAGAGCCACCACCAGACCGACAACCAACTGACCCGCGATCACCCGCCATGGGGAGACCGAAGGGTTCTTTGCTCGCAGTTCACGCGCCTCATCGGCGGTCAACGGCTTGAATTCTGCATCGAGGTCTTCAGCGACCTCCGAGTCTTGACGGGCGATTGTTTTCATTTCGAATGAAGCCCGGATGACGACCCAGAATTTCTACAAAGCCATTGATTATAAGTAAAAACCCAGCCGGTCCCGCCACCCCGAGCTGTCGCGCATGCAAATCGACGCTGCATTCCCTGACGCGAACCCGACGCGGCGCACACAACCATAATTCCTTCATGCACCCTATCACCGACGCCCTGCCCGCCACGCTTTGTTACCTCGATGGCGAGTACACCGCCCTGCGCGACGCGAAGATCAGCGTCCTCGACCGTGGCTTCATTTTCGGCGACGGCATCTACGAATACGTCCCCGTCTACTTCGGCCAGCCCTTCTGCTTCGAGGAGCACATGGCCCGCCTCGACCGCTCGCTCGCCGAGTTGCAGATAGAAAACCCGCTTTCGCTCGAGCAATGGCGCGAGATCGTGATGCGCCTGGTCGAGCCCGGCGGCGACGAACCCCAGTCAGTGTACTTTCAGGTGACGCGCGGCGTGGCTCCGCGCGACCACGCAATGGTGCGCGGCCTGCGCCCGACGGTGTTCGTGATGGTGAACCCGCTGCCCCCCATCTCCGACGCCATCCGCGCCAAGGGCGTGGCCTGCGTCACCGCGGCCGACTTCCGCTGGCAGAAGGCCCACATCAAGAGCACCAGCCTGCTGGGCGCCGTGCTCGCGCGGCAGATCAGCGTGGAGGCCGGCGCGGCCGAGACCATCATGTTCCGCGACGAATGGCTCAGCGAGGCCTCGTCGAGCAACGTGTGGATCGTGAAGAACGGCAAGCTGATGGGCCCGCCCAAGAACAACCTCGTGCTGACCGGCATCCGCTACAGCCTGTTCGAGCGCCTGTGCAAGACGCTCGGCATTCCCTTTGCGCTGCGCCCCATCTCGCGCGAAGAGGTGTTCGCCGCCGACGAGTTGCTGATCTCCTCGGCCAGCAAGGAGCTGCTGCCCGTCGTCACGCTCGACGGGCAGGCTATTGGCAACGGCCTCCCCGGCCCCATTTACAAGAGCTTGTATGCGGCCTACCAGCAGGCCAAGCAACACAACGCACAGAAGCACGGAGCCCTGGCATGACCGACAACACAAGCCCCCCCACCGACACCAACGCAATCCCCGACCCGCGCAAGGAATCGCTGATCGAGTACCCCTCGCAGTTTCCGATCAAGGTGATGGGCGCCAAGGTCGACGGCTTCGTGCATGCCGTCACGCAGATCGCCGAGCAATTCGACCCGACCTTCGACGCCACCACCATCGAGCTGCGCGACAGCAAGGCCGGCAACTACCTCGGCGTGACCATCACCGTCACGGCCACCAGCCGCGAGCAACTCGACGACCTGTATCGCGCGCTGTCCGCGCACCCGATGGTCAAGGTCGTGCTTTGACCCACAAGCGGCCCGCGCGGCGGACCACGCCATGACAGACACCGCCACCGTTCCCGCCATCGAGCTGCACCCGCTGGGCCGCGTCGACTACGCCGATACCTTCGCGGCGATGAAACAGTTCACGCTGGAACGCACGCCCGACACGCCCGATGCGCTATGGATTTGCGAGCACGCCCCGGTGTTCACGCAAGGCATCGCGGGCAAGCAGGACCACATCCTGAACCCCGGCGCCATCCCGGTCGTGCAGACCGACCGCGGCGGCCAGGTCACCTTCCATGGCCCCGGCCAAGTGGTGGCATACCCGCTGATCGATCTGCGCCGGGCGGGCTACTTCGTCAAGGAATACGTCTACCGCATCGAGGAATCGGTGCTGCGCACGCTCGCCCACTTCGGCGTGACCGGCCACCGCGTGCCCGGCGCGCCGGGCATCTACGTGCGCCAGGACGACCCGTTCTCGCACGCCGCGCTGACCGGCCCAATGCCCGCCGCCGACCCGTTCCGCGGCCTCGGCAAGATCGCCGCGCTGGGCATCAAGGTGAGCCGCCATGCCACTTATCACGGCGTGGCGCTCAACGTGCAGATGGACCTCGAACCCTTCTCCCGCATCAACCCTTGCGGCTATGCAGGGCTGCAAACGGTCGACCTTTCTACAATCGGCATCCAAACCACATGGGAAGAAGCCGCCACGGTGCTGAGCCAGAAGCTCACCGCCTACCTGGCGCCTTGACATACCAATGAGCACCACAGAAGTCGTCCGCGACGCGCAAAGCGCCGAAAACTACAACCCCCTGGCCAAGCAGAAAGCGGCGGCCAAGCTCTCGCGCATTCCCGTCAAGGTGGTGCAGACCGGCGAAGTGCTCAAGAAGCCCGAGTGGATCCGCGTCAAGGCCGGCAGCCCCACCACGCGCTTCTACGAAATCAAGCAGATCCTGCGCGAGAGCAACCTGCACACCGTCTGCGAAGAGGCTTCGTGCCCGAACATTGGCGAATGCTTCGGCAACGGCACGGCCACCTTCATGATCATGGGCGACAAGTGCACGCGCCGCTGCCCGTTCTGCGACGTGGGCCACGGCCGCCCCGACCCGCTCGACAAGGACGAGCCGCTCAACCTCGCCAAGACCATCGCCAAGCTGCGCCTGAAGTACGTGGTGATCACCAGCGTCGACCGCGACGACCTGCGCGACGGCGGCGGCCAGCACTTCGTCGACTGCATCAGGAACATCCGCGAGCTCTCGCCGATGACGCAGATCGAGATCCTGGTGCCCGACTTCCGCGGCCGCGACGACCGCGCCCTTGAAATCCTCAAGGCCGCGCCGCCGGACGTGATGAACCACAACCTCGAAACCGCGCCGCGCCTCTACAAGGAAGCGCGCCCCGGCAGCGACTACCAGTTCAGCCTGAAGCTGCTGAAGAAGTTCAAGGCGCTGCACCCCAATGTGCCGACCAAGAGCGGCATCATGGTCGGCCTGGGCGAGACCGACGAAGAAATCCTGCAGGTCATGCGCGACATGCGCGCCCACGACATCGACATGCTGACCATCGGCCAGTACCTGTCGCCGTCGGGCTCGCACCTGCCGGTGCGCCGCTACGTGCACCCCGACACCTTCAAGATGTTCGAGGAAGAAGCCTACAAGATGGGCTTCAGCCATGCGGCGGTAGGTGCGATGGTGCGCTCCAGCTATCACGCAGACCAGCAGGCAGGACACGTTCTGGCCGGCGCGCCGTCGCTCGATTGAACAACGACGCGGCGACGGCCCCCACACCGGACGCGCCGCCGCCCGGCAGGCCCCTGCACATCCTGCTGACGATGTGCTACCTGCTGCATCGCACAGGCGCCGAAATGTTCACGCGCGACCTGGCAATGTGGCTGCGCCGCCGCGGGCATGCCGTCACCATCTTCGCCACGGCCTTCGGCGACATGGCGAACGAATTGCGCTTCGCCTCCATCGCCTGCGTTACCGACCTGGCCGACATGGCTGCGCGGCCGGACGTGATCGTCGGCAACACGCACCACGAGACGGTTCGCGCGCTGCTGCATTTCCACGACGTGCCGGTCCTCACGATATGCCATGACCGCAGCGACGATCACGGGCGCCCGGCGCAGTTCGCACAGGTCGTGTGCCATGTGGCCGTCGACGAGAACTGCGCGCAGCGCCTGGTGCACGAGTTCGGCATCGCGCGCGAACGCATCGAGCTGATCCAGAACGGTATCGACCTTTCGCGCTTTCCCCGGCGCGGCGAGCTGCCGGCGCGGCCCCGCACCGCGCTGGTCTTCAGCAACTACGCCTCGCACGACGCGCAACTCGAGGAGATCCGCGCCGCCTGCGTGCAGCGCGGACTGTCGCTGGACGTGATCGGCAGCGGCACGGGCAACCACCTGCCCGACCCGGCCGAGGCACTTGGCCGCTACGACATCGTCTTCGGCAAGGGCCGCTGCGCCACCGAGGCGCTGTGCACTGGCAACTCGGTGGTGGTGCTCGATCCGGTCTGGGGCATGGGCGAGATGGTGACGGCGCAGACCGTGGCCCACGCACGACGCTGGAATTTCGGCCGGGCATTGCTGATCCGGCCGATCACGCGGGAGAGCGTGGGCGCCGAACTCGACCGCTATGACGCCGACGATGCAGGCAAGGCCGGCGAATGGATGCGCGCGCATGGCAGCCTCGACGCCACGCTCGGTGCGCTCGAGAGTTGCGTGCAGCGCATGGTCCTGCAGCATCCGGTGGTCGAGGTGCCCGCGAGCCGACGGGCGGACGAAATGTCCCGCTACATGCAGGACTGGATCCGGCGCGGCAGCCCTTCGGCGGCGCATCTGAATATTGCGTCCTTGCATCAGCACATCGCGGGGCTGCAGCAATCCTTCAACGACCATCAGCGCATATATCAAGCCCGGATCGACGCGCTGCAAGCCGAGACACAGCGGCAGGCGGACCATGCCGCCGCGCAGGCCACGCAATCGAACGCCGACTGGAATGCACGGCTGGCCGAAGCCGAGCAGCAGGCTCGCCAGGCGCGCGCCGAACTCGCCCTGCTCCAGGCCCAACTGCGCGAGGTCTATGCCAGTCACTCATGGCGCGTGACCGGTCCGCTGCGCCGTATTTCGACCCTCGTCCGACCGGGCGGCCCAAGCGCATGAAGCCGCTGGTGATCGCCGCTCATTCGGGGCACGAACTGCTGCTCTGGAAATGGCTGCGCAACGAGCGGCCGGACTTCGTGGTGCTGACCAACGGCGCTGGATCGACCGGTGTGCCTCGGCTCGAGCCGACGATCGACAACCTGGCGCAAGCTGGTGCCAACTGGATTCCAACGGTTGTGCAACCGGTCGCCGACGCCGACATCTACCGGGCACTGCTCGAAGGCGACACGCGCCTGTTCACACAGTGGGTCAGTGCCTTGACCACGCATGTCGTCGAACAAGGCATCGACTGCATCGTCGCCGACGAAGCGGAGGACTACAACCCTTCGCACGACCTGTGTCGCCTGCTGGCCAACCAGGTCGCCGCGCACGCCGCAGCGCGCGGCCGCGAGGTCGTCTCGCTCGGCTATCCCACCGTGGGCCATCCCAGCCCGCTGGCGCGGCTGGCTTCCGAGCACCATGTCATGGTGCAGCTCGACGAGCACGAGCTGCAAGCCAAGCTTGACGACATGCACGGCTATGCGCGCAGCTTCGGCGGCCAGCTGGAGCGGGAGCTGGCGGGCTTCATCGCCGAGTTCGGCGCCCAGGCCTATGGGCGCGAATGCCTCTTCGCCGCACAGCCCACGCGCTACGAACTGGCGGAAGCGCCCGCAACCAAGCCCTCTTTCGAAATCATCGGCGAAGAGCGCGTCGCGGCCGGCGTGTACAAGCACGTGATCCGTGGCGCCCATCTGCAAGCCGTGGCCGACCGGCTGCGCGACGCCATGCGCTGACACAGTCATCGACGCCGCGATGTCCTTCACGACGCCTGCCATCGACGACGACAGCACGGCCATCGTCGCCGACCCCATAGCCACCTCCACGGCTCCGCCCCCGTTCGACGCTCCGCTGGCCCATGCAGTCGTGGGCCTCGGCCGCTTCGGCTGCGTCCACGCCCGAAAGCTCCTCGCCCTGAGCGGCTTCCATCTGCGTGCCCTGGTGGATTGCTCGTCGTCGGCCCGCGCTGCCAGCGAACTCGCGGCGCTGCCGCTTTTGCCAAGCCTGGACGATCTGCCGCCGGGCATTGCGTCGGTCACAGTCGCCACCAGCGACGACGCGCACGCCGAAGTCGCGATGGCATTGATGCGGCGCGGCTGCCACGTGCTGGTCGAAAAACCGCTTTGCATCGACCGGCACGAAGGCGCCCTGATGATCCACACCGCGCGGCAATGCGGCGTCACCCTGAGCACCGGGCACATCGAGCGCTTCAACCCGGTGTTCGACGAAGCCATGCTGGACCGGCTGCGGAACGCAGCGGCGACCCACGGCCAGAGCCAGCAGGGCCGGCGTCCCTTCATGCGGTTTCGCCGCTATTCGACCCGCACGGCCACGGCCAGGGACAGCGTGCTCGACCTGATGGTGCACGACATCGACCTGTTCGCCTGGCTGTGCGCGATTCCCGTGGAAGCACCACTGGAAGTGCTCGCGCGGCACATCGGCGAACAAGGCGTCCGCGCCCGCGTGCGGCTGGGCGAACTGGTCGCCGAATTCGAGAGCGGCTACGGCAGCATGCCGGCCAGCGCCCGGTTGCACGTGTGCGACGGCCACCGTGAGCAGCTGCTGGATCTGCGCGGTTCGACAGCGACGGCGACCGGCGACGATGCCCTGGCACGGCAGTACCAGGGCTTCCGGCGCGCCATCCTGGGCCAGGCCAGCCGCGTCGCGTCGGGTGCCGACGGCCTTGTGGCCGTCACCCGGGCCTGCCAGATACTGCACGCATGAAGATCCCGCTGTTCCGGCCGGCGGCTTCCGCCGAACCGATGGCGACGCGCCTGGCCCAGGCCCTCGCCGCCGTGCTGCGCAGCGGCACGTACATCCTCGGCCCGCAGGTCCAGGCTCTGGAGGCTCGGCTGTCGACCCTGCTGCACGGCCGCGAGACCGTGGCCGTGGGGTCGGGCTCCGAAGCACTGCTGCTGGCCTTCAAGAGCCTCGGCATCGGAAGCGCGGGTGGAGGAGATGCGCTCGACGAGGTCCTGATGCCGACCTACACCTTCGTCGCGTGCGCGGAAGCAGTGCTCGGCGCCGGCGCGCGGCCGGTCTTCGTCGACAGCGCGCCAGACGACTTCCTGCCAACGCTCGCGCATTTCCGCAACGCCCGCACGCCCCGGACCCGCGCGATCCTCGCGGTCGGCCTCTTTGGCGACCCGAGCGGCCTGCCCGAGCTGGCCGCATATTGCCGCGACGAAAAACTGCTGCTGGTCGAGGACGTGGCCCAGTGCCTCGGCGCCCGGGCCAGTGACGGCACCGCGGCGGGCAACGCCGGCACCTGGGGCGACGCCGCGGCGATGAGCTTCTATCCGACCAAGACCCTCGGTGCTGCCGGCGACGCCGGTGCGCTGGCCTTCAGGGACCCGCTCCACGCCGGCAAGGCCCGGCTGTTGCGCAACCATGGCTACCACGACGGCCAGCACCACTGCCTCGGGCACAACAGCCGCATGGACGAACTGCAAGCCTGCCTGCTCAATGCCGCCCTGGACGATTTCCCGGCCCACATCGCGCGACGGCGCGCCATCGCCGCACGCTACCTGTCGGCCTGGGCGGACTTGCCGATTCGCTTGCCGCCAGACTCGCCCGGCCACGCGTGGAACTACTTCGTCATCCGGCTGCCCAGCCCGCGCGAACGCGAAACCTTTGCGGCCCGACTGGCCACATCCGGCATCGCCACCCGCATCTACTACGAGCAGCCGCTGCACCGGCACGAGGCACTCCAGCCCTGGCACGGCAACGGCGCCCTGCCGCACAGCGAGACGCTGGCCGGCTGTTCGCTCGCGTTGCCGCTCTACCCGATGCTCGACGACGAGGAAATCGAGTACATCATCGGTGCCGTGCGGCAAGCTGCTGCGACTGGCGCTTGATACGGGCGAGCGCGGCGATCAAGGCAGGTCGAGCCGGTACCCCACCCCATAGATCGACCGTATCAACTCCTGCCCCTGGCTCGCCGCGTCGAGCTTGCGGCGCAGGTTCTTCACATGGCTGTCGACCGCCCGATCGGTCACTGCGCGCTGGTCTGCATGCACATGGTCGAGCAGCTTGTCGCGCGACAGCACGCGGCCGCGTGCATCGGCCAGCGCCTTCAGCAGGCGAAACTCGATGGGCGTCAGCCCCAGCGGGGTGCCGTGCAGCGTCGCCTTGTACGTCTGCTCGTCGATCTGCAGGGGCGATGCCTCGCGCGACGCATAGCCGCTGCGGCGCAGCAGCGCCTTCACGCGCGCCACCACCTCGCGCGGGCTGAAGGGCGTCTTGCAGATGTAGTCGTCCGCGCCGATCTCGAGGCCCATCAGGCGGTCGGCCTCTTCGACGCGCGCCGTGAGCATGATGACGGGCACCTCGCTGAACAGCCGCAGTTCGCGGCACACGCTCATGCCGTCCTGGCCGGGCAGCATCAGGTCGAGCAGCACAAGGTCTGGCCGGCGGGTCTTCACGGAGGGCACAACCTCCAGCCCGTTGGCGATCCATTGCGAGGTGTAGCCCGAGGCCTGGAGGTAGTCGGCGAGCAGCGCGGCCATGCGCGGCTCGTCCTCGACGATCAGGATGTGTGCGGGTGAAGAAGCAGTTGCCATGGTCGTGTCGTTCATTGCGGTAGCCGCACCGCAATCCACAGCCCGCCCAGCGGCGAAGCCTTGGCCTCGATGGTGCCGCCATGCGCTTCCACGATGCTGCGGCAGATGGCCAGGCCGAGACCCGCGCCGCCGCTGGCGCGATTGCGTGAAGCCTCGCCGCGGAAAAAGCGCTCGAACAGGCGCGGCAGCAGCGCCGCGTCGACGCCCGGCGCCGAATCCATGAGATCGATCGCGATCTCGTTGCCGTCCTCGCGCGCCTCGATACGCAGCACGCCGCCCGCGTCGGTGTAGCGGCAGCTATTCAGCACGAGGTTGCTGAACAGCTGCTGCATGCGCCGTTCGTCGGCAAACATCATCAGCGGCTGCGCGGGCAGCACCAGCTCCAGCCGCAGGCCAGCCGAAGCCAGCCTTTCGCGGAACGAATCCACGCTCAGCTCCAGCAGCTCGCGCAGGTTGATGTCGGCCTTGCGGTACGCGAGCGCACCCACGTCGGCCATCGACAGGTCGTACAGGTCGGTCACCAGCTTGTTGAGCATGCCCACCTCGTGCTGCAGCGAGCGCACGGCCTGCGCGTCGAGGCGGCGCACGCCGTCTTCCATCGCCTCCAGCTCGCCGTGCAGCACGCCCAGCGGCGTGCGCAGCTCGTGCGACACGTCGGCCATGAACTCGCGGCGCATCCGCTCGTTGCGCTGCAAGGTGAAGGCCAGCGAATTGAAGTCGCGCGCCAGTTGTCCCACCTCATCGTGCGATGCCACTGCCACGCGGCTCGCGTAGTCGCCCGATGTCAGCCGGTGCGTGGCCGCCGCCACGCGCTTGACGGGCGCGAGCAGCACCCGCGCGATCCACCACGCGATGCCCGCGGCCAGCAGCACGCACAGGCTGCCGATGATCCAGCTCGCGCGCAGCTGGTTTTTCTGGAAGCGCTGGTCGCCGGCCTCGCTCACGCTCTGGAACGGCATCATGGCGACCCAGCCCACGGTCTTGCCGTCGACCACCACGGCGCGTTCAATGGCACCCTTGCGAATCTCCCTGAAGCCCACGATCACCCGCCTGTCCGTATCGAGCAGCGCGATGCGCAGCACGGCGCCCGTCAGGTCGGACACCAGCGCCGGCGTGCGCCCCGGCTCGAAGCGCTCGCCCGTGGCGGAAGGCGCGGGCCGCATGATCTCGAACCACGGGCGCGGGTCGTCTCTCAGGAAGTCCCAGCTGCCGTTCTGCCGGTAGGCCGCAACGGCATTCGGCAGCACGGCGTCGAGCCGCTCCACGCCCTGCTCGTTGAGGTAGCCGACGAAGCCGCGCTCGAAGTTCCAGCGCGAGGCGGCGCCCATCGCGACCACGGCCAGCACGGCGGTGGCCAGCACGGCAAGAAAGAGCTTGGTGGTGATGCTGATCTTCATGAAGGGCCACAAGATAAGCCAGATGAGGCCCGCGCGGTGTACTCCGTACCCATGGCCGTGCATGCCGCAGGGACCTCCACATTCGCTCCACATTCACTGAAGACCATGGATTCCAACCTGATTGGAATCCTGAACATGTCTTCCCGCTTCATCCGCACCGGCCTCGCGTGCGCCCTGGCCATCGGCCTGCTGGGCGCGATCGCGGGATGCTCCGGCTCTTCTTCCGCACCGCCCCAGCTCCCCGCCGCGCAAGTCGGCGTGGTCACCATCCAGCCCGAGAACCAGCCGATCACCACCGAGCTGTCGGGCCGCACCCGCGCCCGCCTGAGCGCCGAGATCCGCCCGCAGGTCGGCGGCATCGTGCAGCAGCGCCTGTTCGAAGAGGGCGCGCTGGTCAAGGCCGGGCAGGTGCTCTACCAGCTCGATCCTGCCAGCTACAAGGCGTCCTACGCCAGCGCGCAGGCAAGCGTCGCCAAGGCCGAGGCCACGGTCAACTCCGCGAAGGTCACCGCGCGCCGCAATGCCGAGCTCGCGAAGATCGAAGCCGTGAGCAGGCAGACCAGCGAAGACAGCCAGGCCACGCTGCAGCAAGCTGAAGCCGAGCTCGGCGTGGCCCGCGCCTCGCTCGACACGGCGCGCATCAACCTGGGCTTCACGCGCATCACCGCGCCGATCGCAGGGCGCATCGAAGCCTCGACGGTCACGCCGGGCGCGCTGGTCACGGCCAGCCAGACCACCGCACTCACCACGGTGCAGCAGCTCGACCCGATCCATGTCGACGTGACGCAATCGACCACCGAGCTGCTGCGGCTGCAGCGCGAACTGGCGGCCGGCACGCTCAAGAGCAGCGGCGACAAGAGCGAAGCCTCGGTGAAGCTGCTGCTGGAAGACGGCACGGTCTACGCCCATACCGGGCGCCTGCAGTTCGCGAGCGTCACCGTCAGCGAAGGCACGGGCGCGGTCACGCTGCGCATCCTGGTGCCGAACCCCGAGCGCACGCTGCTGCCCGGCATGTACGTGCGCGCCGTGCTCGAAGAGGGCGTGGCCGAACGGGCGCTGCTGGTGCCGCAGCAGGGCGTGACGCGCACGGCCAGCGGCGATGCATCGGCGCTGGTGGTCACTGCCGACAACAAGGTCGAGAAGCGCGCGCTGAAGGTGTCGCGCGCGGTCGGCAATCGCTGGCAAGTGACCGACGGGCTGAAGGCGGGCGAGCGCGTGATCGTCGAGGGCTCGCTCAAAGTCAAAGTGGGCGACACAGTGAAACCCGTGACCGCCGATACCACCGCAACGGTGGCCAGCGCGGCAAGCGTCGGCACCAGCCGCTGAGGAAGCAACGCACATGGCACGCTTCTTCATCGACCGGCCCATCTTCGCGTGGGTCATCGCCATCGTCATCATGCTTGCCGGCGGGCTGTCCATCGCCACGCTTTCGCTGGAGCAGTACCCCAACATCGCACCCACCAAGGTCTCCATCAACGCGACCTACCCGGGCGCATCGGCCAAGACCATCGAGGACTCGGTCACACAGGTGATCGAGCAGAAGATGAAGGGCCTCGACCGGCTCGTCTCGATGTCGTCGAGCAGCACTTCGTCGGGCACCGCACGCATCGAGCTCACCTTCGAAGCCGGCACCAACGCCGACGTGGCGCAGATGCAGGTGCAGAACAAGCTGCAGCAGGCCGAGTCGCAACTGCCGCAGTCGGTGCAGAGCCAGGGCGTGACGGTCACCAAGTCGGGCACCGACTTCCTGATGATCGTCTCGCTGGTCTCGCAGGACGGCAGCGCCTCGGCCACCGACATCGGCGACTACATCTCCAGCAGCCTGCTCGACGTGCTCAGCCGCATCGACGGCGTGGGCGACGTGCAGACGCTGGGCTCGGGCTATGCCATGCGCATCTGGCTCGACCCCGCCAAGCTGCAGAAGTATTCGCTGATGCCCTCGGACGTGACCAGCGCGCTCACCAGCCAGAACACCGAGGTCTCGGCCGGCCAGCTCGGCGCGCTGCCGGCGGCCGCGGGTCAGCGGCTTACCGCGACCATCACCGCGCGCAGCAAGCTGCGCACCGTCGACCAGTTCCGCGAGGTGATCGTCAAGTCGGACAGCAGCAGCGGCGCGATCGTGCGACTGGGCGACGTCGCGCGCATCGAGCTCGGCAGCGAGAGCTACACCGTCAGCTCGCGCTTCGACGGCAAGCCGTCGGGCGGCATGGGCGTGAAGCTGGCCACCGGCGCCAATGCGCTCACGGTGTCGAACGCGGTGAAGGCCAAGCTCGCGGAACTGTCGCCCTTCTTCCCCAACCAGATGAAGGCCGTGGTCGGCTACGACACCACGCCCTTCGTTCGCATCTCCATCGAGGAAGTGGCCAAGACGCTGGGCGAGGCGATGGTGCTGGTCGTGCTGATCATGTATCTCTTTTTGCAGAACCTGCGCGCCACGCTGGTGCCCGCCATTGCGGTACCGGTGGTGCTGCTGGGCACCTTCGGCGTGCTGGCGCTGCTGGGCTACTCGATCAACACGCTGACCATGTTCGGCATGGTGCTGGCCATCGGCCTGCTGGTGGACGACGCCATCGTGGTGGTGGAGAACGTCGAGCGGCTCATGACCGAGGAAGGGCTCTCGCCGAAGGAAGCCACGCGCAAGTCGATGCGCGAGATCACCGGCGCGCTGGTGGGCATTGCGCTGGTGCTGTCGGCGGTGTTCATTCCCATGGCTTTCTTCGGCGGCTCGACGGGCGTGATCTACCGTCAGTTCTCGGTGACCATCGTCGCGGCCATGCTGCTGTCGGTGCTGGTGGCGCTCACTCTGTCGCCGGCGCTGTGCGCCACGCTGCTCAAGCCCGTGGAGGCTGGCCATCATCAGGAGAAGCGCGGCTTCTTCGGCTGGTTCAACCGCAACTTCGAGCGCAATGCAGACCGCTACCGCTCGGGCGTCGGCGGCCTGCTGCGGCGCGGCAAGCGCAGCCTGCTGGTGTACGCGCTGCTGGTGGGCGTGCTGGCCGTGACCTTCATGCGCCTGCCCACCTCGTTCCTGCCCGACGAAGACCAGGGCACGCTGATGGCCCAGGTGAAGCTGCCCGCCAGCGCCACCGACGAACAGCTGCAGCAGACCATGAAGAGCTTCGAGCAATACCTGTCCTCGCAGAAAGAGGTTGCCCACTTCATCACGCTGACCGGCCTGAGCGGCGACCAGGCCACCGGCAATGCCTTCATCACGCTGAAGGACTGGAGCGAGCGCGATGGCAAGGCGCAGGACGCCGCATCGCTGTCGCGCCGCTTCACGATGGAGATGGCCGCGCGCACCAGCAACGCCAACGTGTTCGTCATGCTGCCGCCGGCCGTGCGCGGCCTGGGCTCGAACGCGGGCTTCGACGTGCAGCTGCAGGACCTGGGCGGCATCGGCCATGAGGCGCTGGCGCAGGCGCGCGAGCAATTCCTGGCCCTGGCCAAGAAAGACCCGGCGCTGAGCCAGGTGCGCAGCAACAACCTGGACGACACGCCGCAGTTCGCCATCGACATCGACGACCGCAAGGCTTCGGCGCTGGGCCTGTCGACCTCGGACATCAACGACACGCTGTCCAGCGCCATGGGCGGCAGCTACGTGAACGACTTCATCAACAACGGCCGCGTGAAGAAGGTCTACGTGCAGGCCGACGCACCCTTCCGCATGCAGCCCGACAGCGTGAACAGCTGGTACGTGCGCAACGCCAGCAGCGAGATGGTGCCGTTCTCGGCCTTCGCCAGCAGCCGCTGGACGTACGGCTCGCCGCAGCTGTCGCGCTACAACGGCATGTCGTCGTTCGAGCTGATCGGCGACCCAGCCGCGGGCGTGAGCTCGGGCGCGGCGATGGATGCGGTGGAAAACATCATGAAGCAGCTGCCGCAGGGCATCGGCTATGAATGGGCCGGCAGCTCGTATCAGGAACGCCTGTCGGGCTCGCAGGCGCCGCTGCTCTACGCGGTGTCGATTTTGTTCGTGTTCCTGTGCCTGGCCGCGCTGTACGAAAGCTGGTCGGTGCCGTTCTCGGTGATGCTGGTGGTGCCGCTGGGCGTTCTGGGCGCGGTGCTGGCGACGAAGCTGGCGGGGCTGTCGAACGACGTGTACTTCCAGGTGGGGCTGCTTGCTACGGTGGGCCTGTCGGCGAAGAACGCGATCCTGATCGTGGAATTCGCCAAGCAGCTTCAGGACGAAGGCGTTGCGCTGGTCGAGGCCACGCTGCAGGCCGTGCGCCTGCGGCTGCGGCCCATTCTCATGACCTCGCTGGCCTTCATGTTCGGCGTGCTGCCGCTGGCGCTGAGCACCGGCGCGGGCTCGGGCAGCCGCCGCGCCATCGGTGTGGGCGTGCTCGGCGGCATTGCGACAGCCACGGCGCTGGGCATCTTCTTCGTGCCGCTGTTCTTCGTCGTGATCCGGCGCTTCTTCGCGCAAAAGAAAAAACCCGCGGCGGCATCCACGCTGACCGCGCTGCCTGAGGCATGAACGCCATGACCCGAATTCATTTCAGACTCTCCGCACTCGTTGCAGCCGCGCTGCTGGCCGGCTGCGTCAACCTCGCGCCCGTGTACTCGCGGCCAGAAGCGCCGGTGCCCGCCACCTGGCCGGCCTCCACGGGTGCGAAGGAGGCCAAGGACGCGACCGTCTCCGCCACCACCGGCTGGCAGAGCTTCATCACCGACGACCGGCTGCGCCGCACCATTGCGCTCGCGCTGGCCAACAACCGCGACCTGCGCGTGGCGGTGCAGAACATCGAGAAGGCGCGCGCGCAGTACGGCGTGCAGCGCGCCGAGCTGTTCCCCAGCGTCTCGGCCACGGCAGGTGCCACGCGCGCGCGCACCTCGGCGGCAACGAGCAGCAGCGGCGAATCGTCCATCGGCTCGACCTACAGCGCGTCGCTGGGCTTCAGCAGCTACGAGCTCGACCTGTTCGGCCGCGTGCGCAACCTCAACGAGGCGGCGCTGCAGAGCTACCTGTCGACCGAGGCCACGACCCGCAGCACGCAGATCAGCCTAGTGGCGGAAGTCGCCTCGGCCTGGCTCACGCTGGCCGCGGACAACGAACGGCTGAAGCTCGCGCAGGACACGCTGGCCAGCCAGCAGCGCACCTATGCGCTGACCGGCCGCATGCATGAACTGGGCGCCAGCTCGGCGCTGTCGCTGGCCCAGGCGCAGACGACGGTGGATTCCGCGCGCGTGGACGTGGCCAGCTACACCGCGCAGGTGGCGCTCGACCGCAACGCGCTGGACCTGCTGGCTGGCGCCACCGTGCCGAGCGAGCTATTGCCGGCCGCAGGCATGGCCACGGCCAGCGCGCTGGTCGACGTGCCCGCGGGGCTGCCTTCGACGCTGCTGCAGCAGCGGCCCGATGTGCTGGCCGCCGAGCACACGCTGCAGGGCTCGAACGCCGACATCGGCGCGGCGCGCGCGGCCTTCTTTCCGAGCATCTCGCTGACCGCGAGCTCAGGCTCGTCGAGCACGGCGCTGTCGGGCTTGTTCAAGGGCGGCAACAGCACCTGGAGCTTCGCGCCGTCGGTCAGCCTGCCGATCTTCAACGCCGGCAGCAACCGCGCCAGCCTCGACTCGGCAAAGGCGCAGCGCGAGATCGACCTCGCCACCTACGAGAAGACCGTGCAGACCGCGTTCAAGGAAGTGGCCGACGCGCTGGCCACGCGCGGCTCGATCGGCGAGCAGATCGCGGCTCAGCAGTCGCTGGTCGATGCCACGCAGAAGAGCTACACGCTGTCGAACGCGCTCTACCGCAGCGGCAGCTACAGCTTTCTCGAAGTGCTGGACGCGCAGCGCTCGCTGTACACAGCGCAGCAGACGCTGATCACGCTGCGCCTGTCGGAGCAGAGCAACCGCATCACGCTCTACAAGGTGATAGGCGGTGGGGACACGGTGCGGGCCGAGACCACAGCGTCGGCACGCTGACCGCCCCGGAGTCCGTCAGCCGCGCGTGGCGTTCTCTTTCATCTTCGCCAGCGCGATGGCAATGGCCGCGCCGCCCAGTGTCTTGATCAGCCCCGAGTGCTGCGCGTAGAACTGGCTCACCTCGTCGATGACGCCCGCATGCTGCTGCTCGGCATGCGTGGCGATCTCGGTCACCTGCGCGGGCGACAACTGCGAGGCCTGGTCGGGCGTGACCTGCGTCTGCCCCGGCTGCAGCACGCGCCCGAGCACGCCGCCGGCCAGTGCCGAGGCTGCCGCCGGGCCCAGCGTGGCCAGGATCTGGTTGAGCACACCGGCCTGCTGCGCGGGCGACGACTGGCCGAACAGCTTGCCGACCATGTCGCCGAAAGGCGGCGTCTGATCCGAGCGCATGGCCGCGGCGAGCCCCGCGCCAAGCTCGCCGGGCGAGGCGTGCTGCGCGACCTGGTCGATGTGGGCCTCGGCGTTGTTGCTGTTGTTGCCGATGGCCTGCTGGAGGATGTCGAGTAAACCCATGGTGAGCTCCTTGATGGTCGGGCATGGTCGCCCCGCCTTCCTGATCGGCAACTGACGGCGCTGTGTCCTGCACCGGCAGGCGTCGCCCAGGCGCTGGCCATGCGCGACGGGTCCGCTATCCTGCCGGCTGGCCAAGATGAAGGACTGACTCTCCCATGCACCCCGCTGTTCAAGCCTCTATGGAACGCAGTTTCGGCGCCATCGCCGATCTGGTTCGCCTCCACGCACAACACATACCCGACCACGCCGCGCTGGCGGATGCCGGCCGCACGCTGGACTACCGCGCGCTCGACGCGCTGATGGACCGCGTCGCGGCCAGCCTGCAGCGCGACGGGCTCAAGGCGGGTGACGCCATCGCCATCTGCGCCTCGTCGTCGGTGAACTACGCGGCCGTGTTCCTGGGCGCGCTGCGCGCGGGCGTCGCGGTGGCCCCGTTGGCGCCTGGCTCCACGCCCGCCAGCCTGGCCCGCATGATCGAGGACGCCGACGCGCGCATCCTGTTCAGCGACGCCTCGGCCACCGAGGTGATCGGCCCCGCGAAGGACGGCGGCATTGCACGCGTCGCGCTCGACGGCTCGCAGGTCGGCCGCGACATCGAAGGCTGGCTGGCACCGGCCGGTTCGCAGCCCGAGGCCGCCGAGGTGCAGCCAGCGTGGGCCTTCAACATCATCTATTCGTCGGGCACCACCGGCGAGCCCAAGGGCATCGTGCAAGGCCACGGCATGCGCTGGTCCCATGTGCAGCGCGGCGCCAGGTACGAATACAGCACTGACACCGTCACGCTGCTGTCGACGCCGCTCTACTCCAACACCACGCTGGTGGTGTTCTTCCCCACTCTGGCCTTCGGCGGCTGCGTGGTGCTGATGCCCAAGTTCGACGCGCTCGGCTACCTGCAGCTGGCCGAGAAGCGCCGCGTGACGCACACCATGCTCGTGCCGGTGCAGTACCAGCGGCTGATGGCGCACCCGCGATTCGACGAGCACGACCTGTCTTCCTACAAGTTCAAGTTCAGCACCAGCGCGCCCTTCAACGCCGCGCTCAAGGCCGACGTGCTCAAGCGCTGGCCCGGCGGGCTGATCGAGTTCTACGGGATGACCGAGGGCGGCGGCACCTGCATCCTGGAAGCTCACCTGCACCCGACCAAGCTGCACACGGTGGGCCAGCCCGCCGAGGGCAGCGACATCCGCCTGATCGACGAGGAAGGCAACGAGCTGCCGCGCAACAACACCGAGGTGGCCGGCGAGGTGGTGGGCCACTCGGGCGGCATGATGACCGGCTACCACCGCCAGCCCGAGAAGACGCGCGAGGCCGAGTGGTTCGACGCCACCGGCAAGCGCTTCATCCGCACCGGCGACGTGGGCCGCTTCGACGCCGACGGCTTCCTCACGCTGTTCGACCGCAAGAAGGACATGATCATCAGCGGCGGCTTCAACATCTACCCGAGCGACCTCGAGACCGTGCTGCGCGGCCATGCGGCGGTGGCCGACGTGGCGGTGGTCGGCGTGCCGTCGGAGCAATGGGGCGAGACGCCGGTGGCCTTCGTGGTGCGCCGCGAGGGCGACGCCACGAGCGAAGACGCGCTGCTGCAATGGACCAACGCCCAGCTCGGCAAGACGCAGCGCCTGGCGCGGCTGAGCTTCATCGACGAGCTGCCGCGCAGCGCCATCGGCAAGGTGCTCAAGCGCGAACTGCGCGAACGTGACCACGGCTGATGCGCCGCGGCCCGAAGGCGGAGCAGGATCGCGGCAGATGAAATCCCTGCGCGGTCAGTTGCTGTTCTTCTGGGTGCTGTTGTTCGGCATGTGCGCCGCGCTGGCGGTGGTGATGCTCACGCTGTACCGCAGCAGTGCGGGCGCGCAGGTGGCGGCGGGGCGCACGGCCACCGAGCAGTCGTGCCGGGCCATCGCCGCGCGCTATGCCAGGTCGGCCACCGCACCCGCCCCCGCACAACCCCAGGTCGACCTGCTGCAGGTGCTGCTGCAGCTGGTGCTGGTCGAGGCGCCGCACGTCGAAGGCGGCGTGTGGCAGGCCGGTGGCGGCCAGCTGGCCTACGCCTACCCAACCTACGAAGGCAGCGGCGTGAAGCGCGACGTGCCTGCCGCCGAGCAGCCGCTGATCGCCGAGATGGCGCAGCTCGCGGCCCGCACGCAACAGCCGCAGACCGACGTGGTGCGCGGCAGCCGCGAGGCGCTGATCGTCGCGGCCTGCCCGCTGGCGGCGCCGGGCAACGACCTGGCGGCCTGGACCATGACCCGTACCAACGGCGGTGCGTTGGCTGCGCAGGACAGCCTGCGCACCGGGCTGGGCGTGTTGCTGCTGCTGGTGCTGGCTTCGGGCCTGTGGCTGGGCTTCATCCTGCTGCGCGGGCTGCGCCACGTGCAGCGCCTGGAAAACCGGCTGGTGCAGGCCGATGCCGACGGCGGCGCCATGCCCGAGCTGCCGCGCACCGGCGTGCGCGAGCTCGACCGCATCGTCGACGGCTTCAACCACTACCGCCTGCGCTTCGAGGAGGCCCGCGCCCACCTGCGCGTGGCCGCCCAGCAGCGCAGCCGCGACCAGCGGCTGGCGGCGCTGGGCCGCATGACGGGCGGCATCGCGCACGAGATCCGCAACCCCATCGCCACCATGCGGCTGAAGGCCGAGAACGCGCTGGCCGCCACGCCCGAGAAGCAGGGCGAGGCACTGCGCGTGATCGTCGGGCAGATCGACCGGCTCGATGGGCTGGTGCAGAGCCTTCTTGCGCTCGTGCAGCCGGTGACGCTGGCACCGCTGCAGGTCGACTTGCATCGCTGGCTCGAAGAGCGCGTCGCGGCCGTCGCCAACAAGTCCGGTGCGGCAAGCGTGCAGGTAGCGTTGCGGCATGACGGACCTGCGCAGGCCGTGTTCGACCCGGTGCATCTGGCGCGCGCGGTCGACAACCTGCTCGACAACGCGGTGCGCCACGCGCCGCGCGGCGGCCACGTCGTGCTCTCGGCCCTTCAGCCCGATGCGCGCACGCTGGCCATCCGCGTGGACGACGACGGCCCCGGCGTGCCCGAATCGCTGCAGGCCAGCCTGTTCGAGCCCTTCGCCACCGGCCGCGCCGACGGCACCGGGCTGGGCCTGGCGCTGGCACGCGAAGTGGCGCTGGCGCACGGCGGCGACTTGCATCATGTGCCGCTGACACCGGGCACCCGCTTCGAACTGGAACTTCCATGGCGCACCTCCTGATCGTCGACGACGACAACGCGTTTCGCGACACGCTGGCCGAGACGCTGCAGGGCCTGGGCCACGAGACGGTCGCCGTCGCCAGCGGCAACGAGGCCATCGAGGCGCTGTCGCGCGAGCGCTTCGATGCCGTGTTCCTCGACCACCGCATGCCCGGCATGGACGGCCTGCAGACGCTTGCGGCCCTGCAGGCGCGCATGGCGCGGCTGCCGCCGGTGATCGTGCTCACCGCGTTCTCGAGCGCGGGCAACACCATCGAGGCGATGCGGCTGGGCGCCTTCGACCACCTGGCCAAGCCGATCAGCCGCGAGGCGGTGCGCGAGGTGCTGGAACGCGCGCTGCAGCGGCAGACGGCGGCCTCACCGTCTACCAGCAACACCGGGGACGACGACGACGGCGACCTGATCGGTCCGAGCCAGGCGATGCGCGAGGTGCACAAGCGCATCGGCCTGGCCGCGGCCAACGCGATGCCGGTGCTGGTGCTCGGCGAGACGGGCACCGGCAAGGAAATGGTGGCGCGCGCCTTGCACCGCTACTCGGCCCGCGCCGAACGCCCCTTCGTGGCCGTCAACTGCTCGGCCATTCCGAAGGAGTTGCTCGAAAGCGAGCTCTTCGGCCACGTGCGCGGCGCCTTCACCGGTGCCACCGGCGAGCGGCCCGGCTGCTTTCGCGCGGCCGACGGCGGCGTGCTGCTGCTCGACGAGATCGGCGACATGGCGCTGGACGTGCAGGCCAAGATATTGCGCGCGCTGCAGGAGGGCGAAGTCACGCCGCTGGGCAGCCACAAGACGGTGAAGGTCGACGTGCGCGTGGTCGCCGCGACCCACCGCGACCTGGCCGCCGCCGTGCGCGAGGGGCGCTTCCGGGAAGACCTGCTGTACCGGCTCGACGTGCTGTCGATCCGCATGCCGCCGCTGCGCGAGCGTCTGGCGGACATCATTCCGCTGGCGGAGCACTTCCTGAGCCGCGCGGCGATGTCCGATGCGTCCCATTCGCCGGACGCGCCCAAGGCGCTGTCGGCCGAGGCGGCGCAGCGACTGCTGAGCCACCCGTGGCCGGGCAACGTGCGCGAACTGCGCAACGTGATGGAGCGCTGCCACGCGCTGGTGCGGCACCGCGTGATCGGCGGCGTGGACCTGGACCTCGCGCTCGGTGCCTCGCCGCGCGGCGCAGCCCCCGACACGCTGCCTGCCGACTGGCTCGAGGGCGAGCTGCCCGCCGCCGTCGAAAGGCTCGAGCGCCTGCTGATCGCCCACGCGCTCGAGCAGACGCGGGGCAACCGCGCCGAAACGGCGCGCCGGCTGGGCATTCACCGGCAGCTGCTGTATCGAAAGCTGGCGCAGTACGGGCTCGAATGAGCCGCAGGTGTCCGCAAACCGGACACCCGGTGTCTCCGGATCATGCGATGGCAAGCTGCCAAACACACGCAAGTTGTTGATTTAAAAGGATTCATGCGCTGGCACGTTGTGTGAGATGTCCTTGGGCATCCATCCACACAAGGAGCTGACCATGACACCCCGTATCACCTTCATCGCCGCCGCCTGCCTGCTGGCCGGCAGCGCCGCCTTCGCCCAGATGCCGCCCCCACCATCGGGCGGACCGCTCCCCCCGCAGCGGCCCGGCGCCACCGCGCCACTGCCACACGCCGTGCCGACAGCGGGCACGGTCGCCAGCGGCCGCGTGCAGCAATGGCTGCTCAACCCGAACGGCGAGGCCGACGGGCTGCTGCTGGCCGACGGCACGCAGGTCGCATTTCCGCCGCACCTCTCGGCTGCAGTGATGCAGATACTCAGGCCCGGCGATACGGTGCAGGTCAGCGGCTGGCGCGCGCCCAGCGTGCCGGTGGTGCGCATGCAGTCGCTCGCTGCCAACGGCCGCAGCGTGACCGACGAGCCGCCGGTGCCCGGCATGGCCCCGCCGCCGCGCGAGCCGGGCGCGCTCGTTGCCCTGTCGGCGGGCGGGCGCATCGATCGCCTGCTGTACACCGACCGTGGCGACGTGCACGGCGTGCTTCTCGCGGACAAGACCACCGTGCGCTTTCCGCCGCACATCGGCGCGATGTACGGCGCGCAGCTGCAGCCTGGCGCCCAGTTCCATGCGCGCGGCTGGGGCACGCGCGGCGCACAGGGCACGGCGCTGGAGGCCACCAGCATGGGTCCGACCGCGGACACGGTGCGCGAGGTGTTCGGGGGCCCGGGGCTGGAGCCTGCACACCGAGGCCCCGGCGGTCTCCGCGGCCCGAGGGGCGCCGGCCCCGCGCCATACGCGCCGCTGATGGCGCCACCGACCCCGATGCCGGCATCCTGATCTTCCAGCCCAGCCTGCCATGACCTCCTCCGCCGCACCTTCGCGCCGCAGCCTGCGCGCACTCGACGCACTGGCCTTCTTTGCGCCCGACATCCAGGGCGGCGTCGGTCCGTTCCTGATCGTCTTCATGGCCAGCACGCTGGCCTGGGACCCGCAGCGCATCGGCACCGTGATGTTCGTCTCGGCGCTGGTGGGGCTGCTGGTGCAGGCGCCGGCCGGCGCGCTGATCGACAGCGCGCGGCACAAGCCGCGCTGGATCGCCGGGGCCATCGCACTTATTGCTGCGTGCCTCGTGGTCATGGCGAACTGGCCGGGCTACGGTGTGATCCTGGCGGGCCAGTCGCTCATCGGCGCGGCGGGCACGCTGGTGGCGCCCGCCATTGCGGCCGTCAGCCTCGGCATGGTGGGCCGCGCCGGACTGGACGCCCGCGTCGGCCGCAACGCCGCAATCACAGCGGCCGGCACGGTGCTGTGGGCGCTGGGCACCGGCTGGGTGGGCCACGCGTTCGGCCCGCATGCCATGTTCTTCTACGCGGTGGCGATGGCGTTGCCGACCATGGCAGCGGCCATGCTGATCCGGCAGCGCGACGTCGATCCACGACTGGCGCGCGGCGCCGATGCCGATCACGAAGCCGACGCGCCGCGTTCCACCGCACGCTGGTACGACCGCCGTTTCATCGTGCTGCTGGTCTGCGCTTTTCTGTTCCACCTGGCCAACGCCGCCATGCTCACGCTGGTGGCGCAGAAGGTCGGCACGCAGGCCGGCACCTCGGCCACGCTGTGGCTGTCGGGCGGCGTGATCGTCACGCAGCTGGTCACCATTCCGATTGCCCTGGCGGTCGGGCGCTGGGCGCCGCGACTGGCGCGCAAGCCGATCTTCCTGGTCGGCTTCGCGGTGCTGCCGGTGCGCGGGCTGCTGTACCTGCTGGCCGACAGCCCGGCCGCGCTGCTGTCGCTGCAGGTGCTGGACGGCATCGGCGCGGGCATCTTCGGCGTGATGCTGACCTTGATGATCGGCGACATCACGCGCGGCAGCGGGCACTTCAACTTTGCGCTGGGCATCGGCGCAGCCTGCGTGGGGCTGGGCGCGGCGCTCAGCAATCTGGTGGCGGGCACGGTCGCGCACCTGGCCGGCTACGGCACGGCCTTCGTGATGCTGGCGGGCATCGCGGCCGCTGCGCTGACGCTCTTTGCGCTCGCAATGCCGGAAACTCGCGACCGGCGCCGTTCGATGGCGAACGCGCCGGCCGCCTCCGCACTGACCACCGCCGTTCCATGACCAAAGACTCCGTGTCCACCCTGTCCTCTTCGTCCGCCGCTTCCGAGGCCGACGCTCCCGCAACCCACGAAGGCGGCGGAAACGGCCTGCTCTGGGTGCTGGTGGCGGTGGCGGTGCTGTTCGCCTTTGTGCGCCCGCGCGCGCCGATGGACTGGCTCAAGCTGATCGACTGGCAGACTGTGGGGGCCCTGGCCGGGCTGCTCGCCATCACGCAGGGCGTGGAAAAGAGCGGCATGCTGCAGTCGGCCGCCCAGCGGCTGCTGGCGCGCACCACCAATCTGCGCCAACTGGCGCTGCTGCTCACCGCCACGGCCGCCGTGCTGTCGGCACTGGTCACCAACGACGTGAGCCTGTTCCTGCTGGTACCTCTCACGCGCGTGCTGGCCACGCAGGCGCACCTGCCGCTGGCGCGGCTGGTGGTGCTCCAGGCGCTGGCGGTGAACGCGGGCTCCGCGCTCACGCCCATCGGCAATCCACAGAACCTGTACCTGTGGCACCGCACCGGGGAGAGCTTCGGTGGCTTCATGCTCATGATGGCGCCCACCGTGCTCGTCATGCTGTTCTGGCTGTTCGTGGCCGTGTGGCTGCTGGTGCCGCGCACGGCCATCGCGCTCAAGCCGGCCGCCGAGGCTGCACCGGTGCAGCCGAGGCTGCTGGCGCTGTCGGGCGTGCTGTTCGTGGGTTTCGTCGTCGCGCTCGATCGGCACTGGCTGCTGGCTGGCCTGGTGGTGGTGTTCGTCGCCTATCTGCTGTTCCAGCGCCGCGTGCTGCTGGGCGTCGACTGGGCGCTGCTGGCGATCATCGCGCTGATGTTCGTCGACCTGCGCCAGCTGGCCGAACTGCCGGCCGTGGCTACGCTGGTGGGCCAGTGGCCGATTGCCGAGGGCTGGCGCGCGTACCTCGCGGCCATCGTCACCTCTCAGTTCATCAGCAACGTGCCGGCCACCATCCTGCTGGACCGCTACGTGCACGACCTGCCCGCGCTGGCGGCGGGGGTGAGCGTGGGCGGCTTCGGCTGCGTGCTGGGCTCGCTGGCCAACCTCATCGCGCTGCGGCTGGCCAAGGTGCCGCACGGGTTGCGCGAGTTCCATCGCATCGGCATTCCCTTCCTGATCGTGTGCGCGGCATCCGCAGTGCTGCTGCGGCTCGGTTGATTGCGCTTTCTGCTTCACAAACATACTGACAAAGGACATCCCATGCCACATCCTCATGACACCCTCGACGTCTGGTCGGTCGAAGGCCGTTTCCAGCACCTGGTCTACAGCCCCAAGGGCCGCATCGAAGGCGTGCTGATCGACACCGACGGCGTGCCCACGCAGTTCGTGTTCGATCGCCACGACGAATGCGCCGCGCCCGCGTTTGCCGGCCTGCAGGCCGGCCAGGCGCTGGTGATCGAGGGCATCGAACAAGACCCCTCGCCCAAAGGCGAAACCGAACACACGGTCTACCGCTTCGAGCGGCTGGCCTCGGTCGACGGCAAGGCGCCGCGGCAGGTGGACGCCGGTGAACGCATCGACGGCACGGTAGTTCGCTTCAACTACGCGCGCCACGGACAGGCCAACGGCGTGGTGCTGGACACTGGCGACTTCGTCCACACAAAGCCCGACGGCCTCGCGCGGCTGGCCCTGAAGGTCGGCGACAAGGTGCGGGCCGAGGGCCGCTCACAGCCGCTGGCGACGGGCCAGGGGCGCGTGGTCGAAGCGGTGCGGGTCAACGGGCAGGCGCTGCAGGACGCCGACGGAGGCTGATGCTGCTTGTGGCATTGCCGAGGCGCTGCGTGGACAATCCATGAAAGCCCATGCCTGTCCTCGGTTCCTCCCCGCTGCCCCACCATGAACTCGCCCTGCGCGACTACGGCCACTCGCACGGCAGCCACGCGCACGACCACTTCCAGGTGCTGATCGGCCTCGACGGCGTGCTGGAAATCGAGGTCGAAGGCCGGGGCGCCGGCATCGGTGTGGGCGAGGCGCAGGTGGTCGCCCCGGGCGACCGGCACGACTTCAGCGCGCGCAAGCACGGCAGCCTGTGCCTGGTGCTCGACACCACGCAGCCGGCATGGGCCCGCTGCGCCGAGCGCGCACCGCCCGACGCACCGCAACTGCACACGCTGGCGCGCTACCTGGCGCAATGCATGAAGCAACCGCAGGCCTCGGCCCTGGCCTTGCAGCACGGCCCCGCGCTGCTGCTGGAGGCCTGGAGCCCCGCACCGGCATCTGCCGATTCGCGCCGCCGACGCATCGACTGGACCCTGCTCGCCGACTGGGCCCGAGCCCGCTGGCATGAACCTTTGAGCGTGGCCGACCTGGCCGATGTCGCCTGCCTGAGCCCGAGCCAGTTCGCGCAGCGCTGCCGCGACGAACAGGGCGTGAGCGCGATGCACTGGCTGCGCTCGCTGCGGCTGGCGCATGCGCGTGAGCTGCGGCTGGGCGGCATGAGCGTCGCTGAGACGGCGCGGCGCACGGGCTACCGATCGCACTCCGCACTCACCGCCGCGCTGCGCCGCTGACTGCGCCTTCCCCGGCGCAAAACCGTCGTTGCGCGACGACGGACCGTCATTGCGCGACGACCGCGTCGCTTAGCCTTGCCGCCCATGTCGTCCACCGTCTACGCCCTGCTGGCCATCGCGCTCTGGGCCACGCTCGCCTCGCTCGGCACCGCGCTATCGCACCTGCCGCCATTTCTCTTGACCGGCCTCGCACTGATCGTCGGCAGCGTGCCGAGCTGGCCGCTGGTGCTGCGCGACCGCTCGGCCTGGCGGGTGCCGCCGCGCACGCTGGCGCTGGGCATCTACGGGCTGTTCGGCTTTCATTTCCTGCTGTTCATCGCGCTGCGGCACGCGCCGCCGGTCGAGGCCAACCTCGTCAACTATCTGTGGCCGCTCTTCATGGTGGTGCTGGCGCCGGTGCTGCTTCCGGGCATGTCGCTGCGGCCGCTGCACCTGGTGGCGGGGCTGCTGGGGTTCGCGGGCGCGGCGATCGCGATCCTCGGCGCGCGCGGCGGCGGCGCGGCGGCAACGGGGGCGCAGGAGTACTGGGGCTTCGTGCCGGCGTTGGGCTCGGCCTTCGTCTGGGCGAGCTATTCGCTGTGGACGAAGCGCGTGGCGGCCTTCCCGACCTCGGCGATCGGCCTGTTCGGGCTGGTCTCGGGTGTGCTCTCGCTGGCCTGCCATGCCGTGCTCGAACCTTCGGTGGCGCTGTCGAGCCGCGACTGGCTGCTGCTCGTGCTCTGCGGCCTCGGCCCGCTGGGCGCGGCTTTCTTCGTGTGGGACATCGCGCTCAAGCGCGGCGACGCGCGGCAGATCGGCATCCTGAGCTACCTCACGCCGCTGGGCTCGACCGCGCTGCTGCTGCTCGTCACCGGCCGGCCGCTGACCTGGACCATCGCTGTCGCGGCCTGGCTCATCGTCTCGGCGGCGGTGATGGGCACACGCGCCCGTTGATTCGCGCTGAATCAGGCTGTATCCGACGGCTCGGCGTCTTCTTTTCTGGCTAGAGTGGAGGCTCAGGAAAAAAGGAGCCAACCCACATGGACGACAAGAACAGGGATTTCGAGATCACGCCCAAGCTGGTGTTCGACCTGAACCTGGCGCTGTACCTCGACCTGGTGGCCGCGCTGGAGGGCGCGGGCGCCGTCACCTACCGCCAGATGGCGGCCCGGGTGCTCAACATCAGCATGGACGCGCGCGGCGACGGCGACACCGGCCTGTCGACAGTGCTCGAAGGCATCGCCAGGGGTTTCGCCGGCCACGGCGACGGCATGTCGATCGAGCTGCTGAAGGCCGCGAGGGGTCTTCGCGAAGACGACGCGATGGGCGACATTCCCATGCGGCCCGACGAAAGCTGAAGAAGCGCCTTCTTCAGCTTCTTTTTCAGGCTTGCGCCACCTGCAGCACCAGCTTGCCGAAGTTTTCTCCGGCAAAGAGCTTGTTGAGCGACTCGGGGAAGGTGTCCAGGCCCTGCACGATGTCTTCCTTGCTCTTCATGCGCCCGTCTTTCAGGTAGCCGGCCATCTCGGCGATGGCGATGTGATAGCGGTCGGCGTAGTCGAACACCACGATGCCTTCCATGCGCGCGCGGTTCACCAGCAGGCTCAGGTAGTTCTTGGGGCCGGCCGCGGGCATGCTGTTGGCGTTGTTGTACTGGCTGATGGCGCCGCAGATGATGATGCGGGCCTTGCGCGCGAGCCGCGCCAGCACCATGTCGAGGATCTCGCCGCCGACGTTGTCGAAGTAGATGTCCACGCCCTTCGGGCAGTGGGTCTTGAGGCCTTCGCGCACCGCGCCGGCGCCGGCCTTGTAGTCGATGCAGGCGTCGAAGCCCAGCTCCTTCACCACCCAGTCGCACTTGGCGGCGCCGCCGGCGATGCCGACCACGCGGCAGCCCTTGATCTTGGCGAGCTGACCCACGGTCTGGCCCACGGCGCCGGCCGCGCCGGAAACCACCACCGTCTCGCCCGCCTTGGGCATGCCCACGTCCATCAGGCCGAAGTAGCCGGTCATGCCGGGCATGCCCAGCACGTTGAGCCACTGGGTAATGGTGCCCACGCGCAGGTCGATCTTGACCAGGCCGTTGCGCTTGATCTGGTCTTCGGGGATCAGGATGTATTCCTGCACGCCCAGCGTGCCGTAGACGGTGTCGCCCACCGCGAACTGCGGGTTCTTCGAGGCGATGACGCGGCCGACACCGCCGGCGCGCATCACTTCGTCGATGCCCACGGGCGGGATGTAGCTCTTGGCGTCGTTGAGCCAGCCGCGCATGGCGGGGTCGAGCGACAGCGACAGCGTCTTGACCAGCACGCCGCCCTCGGCCGGCTCGCCGACGGGTTCGGTGGTGAATTTCCAGTTCTCGCGGGTGGCCGTGCCCTCGGGGCGTTTGGCGAGGCGAACCTGGTGGTTGGTGAGTGAGCTGCTCATGGTGTCTCCTTGACCTTGAATGCCGGACGCTGGCACGGAGGCGCATCGTAGCCGTGGCCTGCAGGCGGGCTGGTAGCGCAGGTGACAGCGCCCGCCGGACGTTCTAGGCCAGTCTGACGATGATCTGCAGCCCCGGCCCGGCGTTGCGCACCGTCAGCTCGCCGCCGTGCGCCTCGGCGATCAGCCGGCACAGGTACATGCCGAGGCCGACGCCGCCGGTGGCGCGCGCCCGTGCGCCGTCGGTGCGGTAGAAGGGCTCGGTCAGCCGCTCGAGCTGCTCGTCGTCCACGCCGGGGCCATGGTCGCGCACCTCGATCTCGATGCCCTGCTTCCTGCCGTCGAGCACCGCACGCAGCGACACGCAGGGCGGCCGCGGTGCGTCGGCGCTGTAGCGCAGCGCGTTGTCCAGCAGGTTGCGCACCAGCAGGCGGATGCGCATGCGGTCGACGGCATGCGGCGGCAGGCCTTCGGCCAGGTCGAGATGCACGTGCTGCGCATCGGGCATCTCGGCCACGATCTCGCGGATCAGCGCTGCCAGCTCGACCGGTTCGCGCTGCAGCGCCACGTGCGGACTGGCCAGGCGTTCGCTTTCGAGCAGGTCGCTGATGAGGTCGCGCATCTCGTTGAGGTCGCGCAGCAGCGCCTCGCGCTCGGCCTGGCCTTCGGGCGTGATCGGCAGCAGCTCGGCATTGAGCCGGGCGCGCGTGAGCGGCGAGCGCAGTTCATGGCTCAAGGCCAGCAGCAGCCCGCGCTTGGCGTCGAGCATGGCCTGGATGTCGTCGGCCATGGTGTTGATGCGTTCGGCGAGATCGCCGAGGTCGTCGTTGCGGCGCACCGGAATGGGCTGCGTGAACTCGCCACGGCCGAAGCGCTGCGCGCCTTCGCGAATGTCGATCAGCGGCCGCAGCAGTCGACTCACGTAGGCATAGCCCAGCAGCACGCACGACAGCAGCACGCCGAGCGTGGCCCAGCCGGTGGCACGCGGCGCCAGCTGCCAGAGCTTGGGCGCCCAGCCGAAGATCACGCGGTGGCCGTCTGCGGTGGGGCGGATGAACCACTTGTCACCCCCGAACACGTCTTCGCGGTCGTGCATCCACCCGCCGGGGCTGTTCGCTCCACCGGGGTTGGAATCCCAGTTGACCTTGGGACCGACGATGCGGATGGTGATGGGCAGCCGGGCCACCAGCGCCTGTGCGCGCGCCACGTCGGGCGGCGTGCCGATCTCCGAGACCAGGCGGTCGGCGTAGTCCGTCAGCATCGGCTTGGCGGCTTCGGCCCAGCCGGTGGAGAAAGCCTTCTTCATGCCGCCCATGAACACCGCCGCCATCACCATGGCCAGCACCACGAACATCAGCACCAGCCGCACGCGCAGGGAGCGGCGCCAGCGGCGCTTGCCTTGCACTTTTTCGTTCCAGCGCGCATGCCACTTCGCGTGCCAGTCCTCGCGCGATTGCTCGTCGCGGCACTCCTCGCCGCGCCACCTCATCCTGCGGGATTCCCGACGGCCGAAACTCATGCAGGCTCGCTGCGTGCGACGGCCAATGCGTAGCCGGCGTTGCGCAGCGTCTTGATGCAGTCCAGCGGCTCGAGCTTCTTGCGCAGGCGACTCACCACGATGTCGACCGCGCGGGTGTAGAGCTCGGCCTCGTGACCGCGCAGGCGGTTGAGGATGTCGTCGCGGCTGAACACCTTGCCGGGTTCGGCGGCCAGCAGCGCCAGCAGTTCGAACTCGGTGCCCGTGAGCTCCACGCGCTCGCCGTGGCGCAGCACCTGGCGCCGGTCGAGGTCGATCGACAGGCCATCGAACACGCGGTGCTGCGTGCCGTTGGCCACCGCCTGCGGCACGCTGCGCTGGCGGCGCAGGATGGTCTGCACGCGCGCCACCAGCTCGCGCGGCTCGAAGGGCTTGGGCACGTAGTCGTCGGCACCGAGTTCGAGGCCGACCACGCGGTCCATAACCTCGCCGCGGGCGGTGAGCATGACGATGGGAATGTCGCTTTCCTTGCGGATCTCGCGGCACAGCGCGAAGCCGTCCATCTCGGGCAGCATGACATCGAGGATGGCCGCGTCGTAGGTGCCGGCGCGCAGCTTGGCGAGGCCTTCGCTCGGGCGCACGGCGCTCTCGAGCGTGCAGCCGAAGCGTGCGAAGTAGGTGGTCAGCGGCGCGGCGAGGTGTTCGTCGTCGTCGATCAGCAGGATGCGCGGCATGGCGGGATTGTGCCTCCTGGCAAGGAAATGGCGGATGACCTCGCTGACCATCAGACCTGCCGGCATCGCACCGCCCAGGTCAGGCCCGTCACGAGGAGTGAGAGCAAAAGCGCGTGGTAGACCACGTCGGGCACGGTGCGCGGACCGATGCCCGCCACGATGGTGCCGAGCCCGACCAGCGTGCCCAGCAGCGCGAAGCCCTGGCCGAAGATGGCGGCGCGGCGCGCATCCTCTGGGCGCAGCCAGGTTTCGACCGTGGCGAGCACCAGCACGGTGGCGATCACCGCTTCAGCGATGCGGGCATGCCCATGCGCATAACCCGGCACGATGCGGCCGGCGTGCACCATCGATGCGAGGCCGAGCGCGAGCGCCTCGGCCAGCATCCATGCGCGCGCGGCCTGCGGGCGCATGACGGGGACCATGCCGCGTGCGCTCACCATGGATCGGCCTTCCCGATGCGGCCCAGGTGCGTGGCGGCAAAGCCCGCTGCGTACTTGAGTCCGTAGCCGAGTGCGCGGTCGAAGCCGATATGGACCAGCCAGATCAGGCTGCCGGCCACCGCCCACGGCATGGCCGCAAGCACGCCGAGCGCCAGCAGCAGCACCGGTCCGATGTACGAGTGCGCCGCGTTGTAGAGCGCCGCGCCCACTCGCGGCCCCGCGAGGTAGCCCAGCAGCGAGAGATCGGGCGCGAGCAGCCAGAGCGCGAACACGCCCCAGCCCAAGCCGAACTGGGCGTAAGCAGCGAGTGCCACGCCGAGCACCACGGCGCCTTCGACCCGCAGCAGCGCGCGCACCCCGCCGGCTACCGCTGCCTGTTCGGGAGATACGGTGGAGCCGGCTTCGCCGGTCCACAGCTGTCGCCCCCGGAGAGGGGGAAGGCGAAGCGACACGAAGTGCGCGAAGCCTGGGGGTGAGTGGAGCCTATCCACGATGGCTCCAGCGGCGGCCACCTCGGTCCATGAAGTCGCGCACCTTCTGCTGCTGCGCGGCATTCAGGTTGTCGTAGAAGTCGGCAGCGGCGGCAATGATCTCGGGACTGCCATTGCGCACGGCGGCGGTCTTCTCTTCGACCAGGCGCGTGGCGCCGGCCTGGTCGAGCTTGTTGCCCGCGAACAGCGCCTTGAACTGCGAGCGCGGATCGCCCGAGCCGCCGGCGCCGCGCATGGCTTCGCGCTGCGCCTGCAGCTTCTCGGCCAGCACGGTGAGCTTCTGCTTCTGGTTGGCGTCGAGCTCGAGCTTGCTGCCCACGCGCTCGATCATCTTCGCGCGGAACTCGGCGCTGTCGCCACCGCCCCAGCCGTGCCGTTGACCAGCACAGCCGGCGATGCTGCCGGCAACCATTGCGGCGCCCGCAAAACCGAAGAGAGTTCGTTTGATCCAGTATTTCATGGTGATTCCTTGTGTTGTCTGTGAGGAGGAAGCTCCATGGTGCGATTTGCACCGGGCCAAGTCCTCTCGCTGCGGTTGCGGCGTGTTTCGTTTTATTGCGACGCGCGAGGCGGCAAGCCGGGGGCTGTTTGCTTACAGGCGGCTGCTCTTGGCGTTGGCAGCCGAGGCGCGCGCGTCGACGGGGTTCTGCATCGTCGAGATGACCTGGCTGTTCACGCGCGAGCTGGCCGACACGTTCTGGTCGGGCGCAGCGGTGGCGCGCACGGCTTCGGCGACGATGCGGCCGCGCTCGGTCGACACGGCCATGGTCTCGGCGCCGCGCGAACCGCGCACCACGTTCTGGTTGGGTGCCGATGCGGTGTTCACGGCTTCGGCGCTGACGTCGGCGCGGCTCTTGGCCGACACGGCGGGCTGCACGCCCTCGTAGCTTTCAGCCTTGGCGCCGGCTGCGGCGAGCATGGCGAAGGATGCGACAGCGACGATCTGGGTGAAGGAGACGGAGTTCATTTCAGGCCTTTCTTTCAGGGTTGGAAGAGGAGGCCTGATCGTGCTTGCGGGGTTCCCGCAAGTCCTTTCGCCGCAGTTTCGGCGTGTATCGTTTCTTTTCACCCACCCGCAAGGGTGAGTGAAAAGTACGCTCAACCCGCCATCATGGCGGCAGGGTCGTCGGACTCGAGCACGCTCTTGGCCCATGCCTCGAGCTTGCTGGTGTCGGCGCGCAGCACTTCCTGCTTGACGGCGAGAATGCGCGAGGGGTGCATCGAGAAGCTGCGCAGGCCCAGGCCCAGCAGCAGGCGCGTGAAGGCCACGTCGCCCGCCATCTCGCCGCACACGGCCACGCCCTTGCCCTGGCGGCGGCACTCGGCAATGGTGTCGGCCACGAGACGCAGCACCGCCGGGTGCGCGGGGTCGTAGAGATGCGCCACCGACTCGTCGGCGCGGTCGATGGCCAGCGTGTACTGAATCAGGTCGTTGGTGCCGATCGACAGAAAGTCGAAATGCTTCAGGAAGATGCGCAGCGTGAGCGCAGCCGCGGGAATCTCGATCATGGCACCGAGCTTCACCGGGCCGTGCACCGCGCCGCGGTTGTCGAGCTCGGTGCGCGCGAAATCGATCAGCGACAGCGTCTGGCGAATCTCGCTCGCGTGCGCGAGCATGGGGATCAGCAGATGAATCTCGCCGTGCGCCGCCGCGCGCAGGATGGCGCGCAGCTGTGTGAGGAACATCGCCGGATCGGCCAGGCTCCAGCGGATGGCGCGCAGGCCGAGCGCGGGGTTCAGGTGCTCCTGCTTGTTGGCCGACTTGCTGTCGAGCGGCTTGTCTGCCCCCACGTCGATGGTGCGGATGGTGACGGGCATGCCCTGCATGCCCTCGACCGCGCGCTTGTAGGCCTGGTACTGCTCTTCTTCGTCGGGCAGGCGGGTCTGGCGCGTGGTCGACTCGCGGCCCATGAAGAGGAATTCGCTGCGGAACAGGCCCACGCCCACGGCACCGGCCTTGACTGCGCCCACGGTGTCTTCGGGCATCTCGATGTTGGCGAGCAGTTCGATGCGCTGGCCGTCGAGAGTGATGGCCGGCTTGTGGCGCAGCCGCGCGAGCCGGCCGCGTTCGAGATCGCCCTGGCGCTGCTTGAAGCCGTACTCGGCCAGGATGATCGGCGACGGGTCGACGATCACCACGCCGGCATCGCCGTCGATGATGACCCAGTCGTCCTGGCGCACCAGCTGGCTCGCGGTGCGCGCGCCGACCACGGCCGGAATGTCCATGCTGCGCGCGACGATGGCGGTGTGCGAGGTGCGCCCGCCCACGTCGGTGACGAAGCCGGCGAACACGCTCTTCTTGAACTGCAGCATGTCGGCCGGCGAGAGGTCGTGCGCGATGAGCACCAGCGGCACGTCGATGCCGTCGCCCGCGGTGGGGTCGTCGTTGTCGTCGTCCGTGGCGGCGGCGCGCTTGCGGCGCGGCGGGCTCGGCGCCAGCACGGCGGCCGTGCCCTTCATGCGATGCAGCAGGCGCTCGACCACCTGTTCGAGGTCGGCCTTACGCTCGCGCAGGTACTCGTCCTCCATCTCGTCGAACTGGCGCGCGATGATTTCAAGTTGCGTGGTCAGCGCCCATTCGGCGTTGTAGAGCCGCTCGCTGATCCAGTGCTTGACGCCGCCGCTCAAGGCCTCGTCCTGCAGCAGCATCTGGTGCACCTCGAGCAGCGCCGCGAGTTCGTGCGGCGCGTCGTTGGGGCCCATCAGCGCGACGTTGGCCTGCAGCTTTGCGAGCTCTTCGGCCACTGCATTGCGCGCGGTGCGCACGCGGTCGATCTCGGTCTCGATTTCTTCCGGCTTGATGAAGTAGTGGGCCACGTCGATGCGGCTCGACACCACCATCACCGCGCGCCCGATGGCAATGCCACGGGCGACAGGGAGGCCGTGGACTGCGAAGGTCATGGGACGGTCCTTACTCGCCTTCGCCGAACTTGTCGTCCATGAGCTGGACGATGGCGTTCATCGCTTCTTCTTCCTGCGCACCGTTGGTTTCGAGCTCGACGGTCGAGCCGATGCCGGCGGCCAGCATCATCACGCCCATGATGCTCTTGGCATTGATGCGGCGGTCGCCGCGGGAGAGCCACACCTCGCAGGGAAAGCTGCCTGCGAGCTTGGTCAGCTTGGCCGATGCGCGTGCGTGCAGGCCCAGCTTATTGCTGATGGTCACGGATTTCTTGATCACTGTGCTTTCTTTTCGCCTGATTCTGGGGAGCCGCCACCGCCACCTGCATGACGCCCGCGGTGCCGCCCGCGAGGGCGCGCTGCACCAGCGTCTCCAGAGGCTCATGCCGGTAGGTGACGGCGCGCAGCAGCATCGGAAGATTGACCCCCGCCACCAGCCGCGACCGGACGCCGTCCACCAGCTTCTGCGCCACGTTGCAGGGCGTGGCGCCGAACACGTCTGCCAGCACCAGCACCTGCGAGCGCGGCGTGTGCAGCTGCTGCGCAAGCGTGATGCGCGCGGCCGCCAGCGTTTCTTCGGGCGACACGTTGGGCAGCACGTCGAGCGCGACGATGGCCTGCTCGCAATCGGGAAACACATGCAGCGCGCACTGCCGCAGCGCATGTGCGAACGGTGAGTGGGCGATGATGAGGATGCTGTTCATGCGGGACGGAGGACGACTCGTCGATTATGCGGGGGCGCCCAAGGGAAGTAGATATATGACATAACGCAGCAGCCCCGAAAAACAGACAGCGCCGCGGGAGGAGCTATCAAAACAATAGCAAACGCGACCGTCGCTCATGGAAGCCGCAGGCCCTCGAAGAACGTCTTTGGCGCTTCGACCGAGGAAGGCTTGCCCAGTACGGTGGCCTGGTAGAGCGCAACGCTGCCGTCTTTTTGCGACTGGGCGAACCAGAGCACCTGTACCGGCGCGGCGCCCTGCTGCTTTGGCTGGGCATCGAGCCGCAACGGGGCGGGCGTGGCGGTCGCGCGCTGCACGCTGGCGGGGGCTTCCGTCATCTGCGCCTCGCCCAACTGGCCGCGCGTGGCAGCGTGCCATGCGTTGAGCCAGGCCTCGGCCTGTTCGGGGCCTTTGGCGGAGGCATGCGCGATGGCGAAGGTCGCGCCGCCGGCTTCGCAGCCCGCCATGTCGACCTGCACCGACTCGGCGCCCAGCGGCAGGGCGCGGCTCGCGCGGTCGGGCTTGCAAGGCAGCAGCGCGATCAGGCCCGATTCGGCGACCGGTACTTCGCGCCAGTTGAAAGTGGGGCTGCAGGCTGCGAGCAGGGCTGCCGCGGTCAGCGCAAGCCAGGAAGAAGAGAAAGCGGGCGACGACGGCATGGGGCAGCGATTATCGAACCGCGCGAGGGCCGCCGGAACGCCGCCAGCACGATCCGGCACGCGGAACTAAAATCGCGCCGCCCTTCTCTTGCTTGAAGCCATGAAAAAATACATCGCCGCTGCCGCCGTCGTCATCGCATTGGCCACCGGCGTGGGCGTGTACCTCGGCTCCGGCGCCACCGCCGCGCCGGCCTCGACCTTCGTGCTGCTCGACGGCACGCAAAAGAGCACGGCGGACCTGAAGGGCAAGGTCACCCTGGTCAACTTCTGGGCCACGAGCTGCGTGACCTGTGTCGGCGAGATGCCCAAGGTCATCGCCACTTACGACAAATACAAAGCGCAGGGCTACGACACCCTGGCCGTGGCCATGAGCTACGACCCGCCGAGCTACGTCGTCAATTTCGCCCAGACGCGCAAGCTGCCTTTCAAGGTGGCGATCGACAACACCGGCAGCGTGGCGCAGGCCTGGGGCGACGTGAAGCTCACGCCGACCACCTACCTGGTCAACAAGCGCGGCGAGATCGTGAAGCGCTATGTGGGCGAACCGGACTTCGCCGAACTGCATAAATTGATCGAAAAGCTGCTGGCCGAAGCCTGATCTCCGGTCATCCCAACGAAAAGGCGCTCCCGAAAGAGCGCCTTTTGTTTTTGCGAGATGCCGGTTAGCCGGTTACTGGTTACGGAAGCTGTCGTGGCAGGCCTTGCAGCTCGCGGCGGTCGGGCCGAACTGGGCCTTGAGCGCGTCGAGGTTGCCGGCCTTGGCGGCGGTCACCAGCTTGCCGGTCTCTTCCATCAGCTTCTGCTGGCGCTCCTTGAACTTGGCGTCTTCCTTCCAGACTTCGGGCTTGGCCTTGCCGCCCTCGGTGCCGGCGCCGAAGCCCGCCCAGGGCAGCTTCGCCATGTCGGCGACCACTTCGGCATTGGCCGCGGCGGCGCTGGCGTCGTAGGGCGCACGGCCGTTGGCCATGGCGCCGAGGCGAGCAAAATGCTGGCTCATCACGAACAGCGCGCTCTGGCGGTACTTGATGGAGTCCTCGGGCTTGGCAAACTGGGCCGCTGCGGGGAGGGACATGGCAGCGCAGGCGGCTGCAAGGGCGAACGAAGCTAGTCTGGTCATCGTGGGTCCTCGTTGTGGGGAAAGCGCCGTCGAATGCGGCACTGCCGGCGAGTGTAGGGGCGGGCCGTATCCGGCGCATAGCAACAACCCGAAGCAGACTGGGGCCCGGACTTTGCTAATCTGCGCCTTCCGCAGCATTGCGCTCCCTTGGCGCCTTCTCCGATGACCGACTCCTCCGTGGCCGCCTTTCGCGTGGCCTCCGGCTCCGGTGCCCGCACACGGGTCTGGGACCTGCCGACGCGCCTTTTTCACTGGGCGCTGGCCATCGCCGTCATCGGCATGATCGGCACCGGCTTGGGCGGTGTCATGGAATGGCACTTCCGCCTTGGGTACACGGTGCTTTCGCTGCTGCTGTTCCGGCTGCTCTGGGGTTTTGTGGGCGGGCGCTGGTCGCGCTTTGCGGCCTTCGTCTACGGGCCGGGGTCGGTCGTGGCCTACCTGCGCGGACGGGCGCATCCGGACCACTTGATCGGACACACGCCGCTGGGCGCGCTGTCGGTGTTCGCGGTGCTGGCGATCCTGGCGTTGCAGGTCGCTACCGGGCTGATGGCAGATGACGAGATCTCGGCGTCCGGGCCGCTCACTCGTTTTGTCTCGGGCGAGGTCGTAAGCCTGGCCACGAGTTGGCACAAGGCGCAGGGCAAGTGGGCCGTGATTGCGCTCGTGAGCCTGCATGTGCTGGCGGTGCTGTTCTACGTGCTCGTCAAGCGGCATCGCCTGGTGCGGCCGATGGTGACTGGCGACAAGCTGGTTTCCGCCGAGAGCGGCCAAGTGGCGCCGAGCCGCGACGATGCGGCCTCGCGCTGGCTTGCGCTGGTGTTGTTCGCGCTGTGCGCGGGCGTGGCTTACTGGGTTTCTTCGTTGCGCGTATGAGCTTTTCCGTGTCACGCCCCCTGCCACTGTCGACGATGCCGGCCGTCGTGTTGCTCACGCCCGAAGAGGCGCACGAGATCGAGGCCGCGCGCGCGATCTTCCGCGACTACGCGGGTTCGCTGGGCATCGATCTGGACTTTCAGGATTTCGACAGCGAGCTGGCCCAGCTGCCGGGCGAGTACGCCGAGCCACGCGGCACGCTGTTGCTCGCGCTGGTCGATCCGGTCAATGTCTCGGAAGACGCCGGGCGCCAGGCGCCGACGCTGCAACGTGCCGACGGCACGCTGGCGCATGTGGCGGGGTGCTGCGCGCTCCGGCCGCTCGACAGCGCGGACTACGCGAACGCTGCGGAAATGAAGCGTCTGTACGTACGCCCCGGCTTCCGCGGCCTGGGCCTGGGCCGTCAGCTGGCCGAGGCGATCATCGATGCCGCACGCAGCGCGGGATACGGCTGCGTGCTGCTCGACACGCTCGACGACATGGAGTCGGCGCGGGCTCTCTACGAAGACCTGGGCTTCACGGAGGTGCCGCCCTACTATCACAACCCCGTCGCCGGGGCCCACTACCTCAAAGTGGATCTCTGACGACCGAAGCGCCCGATCAGCTGCGGGCCTGGGCCAGCAGCGTATCGGCGTCGCTGACTTCGAACTTGCCCGGCGCCTCGACGTTCAGCGTCGCGACCTTGCCGTCCTTCACGAGCATCGAATAGCGGTTACTGCGCAGGCCCATGCCACGGCCGGTCAAATCGAGCGTGAGGCCGGTGGCCTTGGCAAAGTCGGCGCTGCCGTCGGCCAGCATGCGCACCTTGGCGCCGGTCTTCTGGTCGCGCGCCCAGGCGCCCATCACGAAGGCGTCGTTCACGCTCACGCACCAGATCTCGTCCACGCCGGCGGCCTTGAAGTCCTCGAAATGCTGCACGTAGCCCGGCACATGCTTGGCCGAGCAGGTGGGCGTGAAGGCACCGGGCAGCGCGAACAGCGCGATGGTCTTGCCCGCCGAAGCCTTGCTCACGTCCACGGCGTTCGGGCCGATGCTGCAGCCTTCGCCCTCGACCTCGGAATATTCCTGCAGGGTGGCCGAAGGAAGGGTGTCGCCGACTTTGATCATTGAATGTGCTCCTGAAAAAGAAAAACGGCCCACATTGTGGGCCGTTTCGAGATGGGCTGTATCGAGCCGGGGATGATCAGACCAGAACGGCCTTCTCGACCAGACGGGTCACGACCCAGTTCTTGGTCTTCGAGATCGGACGGCTTTCCGTGATCTCGATGGTGTCGCCCAGCTTGTACTCGCCCTTTTCGTCATGGGCGTGGTACTTGCTCGTCTTGGCCACGATCTTGCCGTAGAGCTCGTGCTTCACACGGCGCTCGACCAGCACGGTCACGGTCTTGGCACGCTTGTCGCTGACCACCTTGCCGATCAAGGTGCGCTTGAGGGATTTTTTAGCTTCCGTCATGTTCACTCCTTACTTGGCGGCGGGGGTTTCTTGCTGCTTCTGAGCAAGAATGGTCTTGGCGCGCGCGATGTCGCGACGCGTAACGCGCAGCGTCGAGGTGTTCGACAGCTGTTGCGTGGCTTTCTGCATGCGCAGGCCGAAATGGGCCTTCTGCAGATCCTTGATTTCGGCTTGCAGGCCTGCGACGTCCTTCGTGCGCAGGGTTGCGGCCTTCGTCACCTTGGCCGGAGCCGCGGTTTCTTTTTTCTTACGTGTTGCCATGGATGTTCTCCTCTCAGGCGCCGAGCTGGCGAGCGACGAACGTCGTACGCAGCGGAAGCTTGGCGGCGGCCAGGCGGAACGCTTCGCGGGCGAGTTCTTCGGGCACGCCGACGATCTCGAACACGATCTTGCCAGGCTGGATTTCAGCGACGTAGTACTCGGGGTTGCCCTTACCGTTACCCATCCGCACTTCAGCGGGCTTGGTAGAGATCGGCTTGTCCGGGAACACGCGGATCCAGATACGGCCACCGCGCTTCACGTGACGCGAAATCGCGCGACGAGCGGCTTCGATCTGGCGCGCCGTGAGGCGACCGCGGTCGGTGCATTTGAGACCGAAGTCACCGAACGCAACCGAGTTACCCGTGGTTGCGATGCCGGTGTTGCGGCCCTTTTGTTCCTTGCGGAACTTTCTGCGTGCAGGTTGCAGCATGTTTTGTTACTCCGTGAGGGCCCCAGGCGCTTGCGCGCCCGGGAGCGACCGATTACTCGGTCTTGGCACCGTCCGCTGCTGCAGCGGGCGCGGCTTTGCGGACGCGCTTAACGGCGGGTTTCGAGTCTGCACCGGCACCGCCGGTTGCTTCTGCGGGCTTGTCGCTGCCATCGGCCGGGGCGGTGTTGCCACCGATCGGGCCACGGGCACCGGCGCGCGGGCCGGGACCACGACGGTCGCTGCCCGGACGGTCGCCACCAGGGCGGCCGTCACGGCGCGGACCGCGCGGACGACGTTCTTCTTCAGGACGCGGCGTTTCGACGGCCGGCAGGTCGTTACGACCCAGCGTGTCGCCTTTGTAGACCCAGACCTTGACGCCGATGACGCCGTAGGTGGTCTTGGCTTCCGAGGTGCCGTAGTCGATGTCGGCGCGCAGGGTGTGAAGCGGCACGCGGCCTTCGCGGTACCACTCGGTACGTGCGATTTCGATGCCGTTCAGGCGGCCAGCCGACATGATCTTGATGCCCAGGGCACCCAGACGCATGGCGTTTTGCATGGCGCGCTTCATGGCGCGGCGGAACATGATCCGCTTTTCGAGCTGCTGCGTGATGCTGTCGGCGATCAGCTGCGCATCGATTTCGGGCTTGCGCACTTCTTCGATGTTGACCGCAACCGGCACGCCGAGCTGCTTGCCCAGTTCGCGCTTGAGGTTCTCGATGTCTTCGCCCTTCTTGCCGATCACGACGCCCGGACGTGCCGAGTAGATCGTGATGCGTGCGTTCTTGGCGGGACGCTCGATCATGACGCGCGACACCGAAGCGTTCTTCAGCTTCTTCTTCAGGTATTCGCGAACCTTGATGTCTTCGGCCAGCATGCCCGCGAAATCGCGGTCGCTTGCGTACCAACGGCTGGACCAGTTACGGGTGACCGCAAGGCGGAACCCGGTTGGGTGGATTTTCTGTCCCATATTTCTTCCAGGCCTTCTTAGTTGCCAACCGTCACGTACACATGGCACGTGGGCTTGCTGATGCGATTGCCGCGACCCTTGGCCCGCGCCGTGAAGCGCTTGAGCGTTGCACCTTGCTCGACGTAGATGGTCTTGACCTTCAGCTCGTCGATGTCGGCACCGTCGTTGTGCTCGGCGTTGGCGATTGCCGACTCGAGCACCTTCTTGATGATCACAGCGGCCTTTTTCTGCGTGAACTGCAGAACGTTGAGCGCTTGATCGACCTTCTTGCCGCGGATGAGATCCGCGACCAGACGGCCCTTGTCGACCGACAGGCGGACACCGCGGAGGACTGCACGTGTTTCAGACATGGTCGTTCCTTACTTCTTCTGGACTTTTTTGTCCGCGGGGTGCCCCTTGAACGTGCGCGTGAGCGCAAATTCGCCGAGCTTGTGGCCGACCATCTGGTCGGTGATGTACACGGGCACGTGTTGCTTGCCGTTGTGCACAGCGATGGTCAGACCGATGAATTCGGGCAGGACCATCGAGCGGCGCGACCAGGTCTTGATCGGCTTCTTGTCCTTGGTCGTCACGGCCTTGTCGGCCTTGGCCACGAGGTGGTGGTCGACGAAAGGACCCTTTTTGAGAGAGCGAGTCATTGGCTATCCCTTACTTCTTGCGACGCGACACGATGAAGACCTGCGTGCGCTTGTTGTTACGGGTGCGATAGCCCTTGGTCAGATTGCCCCATGGGTCGACAGGATGGCGGCCTTCGCCAGTCTTGCCTTCGCCGCCACCGTGCGGGTGGTCGACCGGGTTCATCACGACGCCGCGAACGGTCGGGCGAATGCCCTTCCAGCGCTTGGCGCCTGCCTTGCCGAGTTGGCGCAGGCTGTGCTCTTCGTTGGCAACTTCACCGATGGTCGCGCGGCATTCGATGTGAATGCGGCGGACTTCGCCCGAACGCATGCGAACCTGGGCGTAAACGCCTTCACGGGCCAGCAGCGTGGCCGACGTACCGGCCGAACGTGCGATCTGCGCGCCCTTGCCGGGTTGCAGTTCGATGCAGTGGATCGTCGAGCCGACCGGGATGTTGCGGATCGGCAGGGTGTTGCCGGCGCGGATCGGGGCTTCGGCGCCCGACAGCAGCGTTGCACCGGCTTCCAGACCGCGCGGGGCGATGATGTAGCGGCGCTCGCCGTCGGCGTAGCAGACCAGAGCGATGTGGGCGGTGCGGTTCGGGTCGTACTCGATGCGTTCGACCTTGGCCGGGATGCCGTCCTTGTTGCGCACGAAGTCGACAACGCGGTAGTGGTGCTTGGAACCACCGCCACGGTGACGGATCGTGATGTGACCGTTGTTGTTACGGCCGGCCTTCTGGAACTGGGGTTCCAGCAGGGCCGCGTGAGGAGCACCCTTGAACAGGTGGTCACGCGAAATCTTCACCGCGCCGCGTTGGCCCGGCGAAGTGGGTTTCATCTTGATGACGGCCATGATTAAGCGCCTTCCCCGACGAGGTTGAGCTCTTGACCGGCCTTCAGCGTCACATAGGCCTTGCGAACGTTGTCGCGGCGGCCGATGGACTTGCCAAAGCGCTTGGTCTTGCCCTTGGTGTTGAGCACCGACACGCCCTGGACTTCGACCTTGAACATCAGTTCGACAGCGGCCTTGATCTCGGGCTTGGTGGCGTCTTGCAGCACCTTGAAAGTGACAGCGTTCGACTTCTCGCCGACCATCGTGGCCTTTTCAGACACGATCGGGGCGACCAGCACCGCCATCAGGCGGCCTTCTTCGAACGTACGTTCAGCGGCGGTAGGGTTCACGCGGCTCATGCGAACATCTCCTTGAGCTTGTCGACGGCACCCTTGGTGACCAGCACCTTCTTGTAGTGAACCAGCGACACCGGATCGGCGTAGCGGGGTTCGACCACGAGAACGTTGACCAGATTGCGCGAGGCAAGGTACAGGTTTTCGTCGACTTCTTCGGCGATCACGAGCACGGACTCGAGATTCATCGCCTTGAAACGGGCTGCCAGCGGCTTGGTCTTGGGCGAGTCGACCTTGATCGAATCGACCACGGCCAGACGGCCTTCGCGAGCCAGCTGCGAGAAGATGGACGCCATGCCGGCGCGATACATCTTCTTGTTGATCTTCTGCGAGAAGTTTTCGTCAGGCATGTTCGGGAAAATCCGGCCACCCCCGCGCCACAGCGGCGAGGACGTCATACCGGCACGGGCGCGGCCCGTTCCCTTTTGCTTGAAAGGCTTCTTGGTCGAGTGCTTGACCTGTTCGCGGTCCTTCTGGGCGCGCGTGCCTTGGCGTGCGTTGGCCTGGAATGCAACGACGATCTGGTGAACCAGGTCTTCGTTGTAGTCACGGCCGAACACGGTCTCGGGGGCGTCGTACTTCGACGCGGCCTGGCCTTGTTCGTTCAGGAGTTCGAGTTCCATTACTTCGCTCCTTGGGCCGCTTGCGGCTTGGCCTTGACGGCGGGACGCACGGTGACGAAGCCACCCTTCGAACCCGGAATCGCGCCCTTGATGAGCAGCAGTTGACGTGCTTCGTCGATGCGGAACACGTCGAGGTTTTGCGTCGTGCGGGTGACGTCGCCGAGGTGGCCCGTCATGCGCTTGCCGGGGAACACGCGACCGGGGTCTTGTGCCATACCGATCGAGCCGGGAACGTTGTGCGAACGGCTGTTACCGTGCGACGCGCGTTGCGAGCTCATGTTGTGACGCTTGATCGTGCCAGCGTAGCCCTTGCCGATGGAAGTGCCTTGCACGTCCACCTTCTGGCCCACGGAGAAGACGCTCGTCACTGCGATCACGCCGCCAGCCTTGTGCTGACCAGCGGTATCGGCGGTAACGCGGAATTCCTGGATGATTTCGCCTGCTTCGACACCCGCCTTGGCGAGGTGACCGGCTTCGGGCTTGGTCACGCGCGATGCTTTGCGCGAACCGAACGTCACCTGCAGGGCGACGTAGCCATCGGTCTCTTGGGACTTGATCTGGGTCACACGGTTGTTGGACACATCCACCACCGTGACAGGAACTGCGTCCCCGTCATCGGTGAAGAGACGCATCATCCCCACCTTGCGGCCCAGCAACCCGAGGGAGTTGCTCAGACTCATTTGTTTTCTCCAAAAATGGAAACTCCCTACGCCGCTGCCACTTCAATTGGCGACAGCGTTTGTCGGGCTTCCCCGAACAGCGTAAGAAGGTTGATAAATCTCTGCCAGAACGACACCCATGCGGACGCAGCAAGGGCAGAGCCAGCGATTATAGCCCGCGATGCGGGCTCCGCGCAAGCACTGCAGTTGTGGCCGTTTTGAGGGCGCCGAAGCCCCGTTTCCGGGGTCTTTCGCGGCTTATTTCGGCTCTTTGGCCGGCAGCGAGATGATTTTTTCGCCTTCCGCGGACGACTTCATCTCGCCTGCAGCCTTCATGGCCGGGGCGGCCGAGCCGGTCTGCACGGGGATAGCGACGATGCTCATGGCGCCGTTCTGCGTAACAAAGACGTTCAGATAGGCGAGACCTTCGCGGTCGCTCGTCACCGTGGCGGTGGCGGTCGTACGCTGGCCGGCGGGAAGGGCCAGGCTGCTGCTTGTGGTCAGGGTCAGGCCGGCATCGGTCGTCAGGCGTGCGGTGGCACCTGCCGGATCGCTCACGCCGTCGAACTGCAGAACGACAGAAACCGGCCGGCCGACCTGGGCCGTACCCTCCACCCTGAACTGGATCACGACGCCTGAATCGTTGGGCTTGCGCGCCGCGACCGTCATGGGCGCAGCATTGCGGGACGAAGCGGAGTGCTTTGCGGTGCGGGGCGCCGGCACGCCATCTGCGAAGACTGGCGCCGACGCGGCAGCTAGCGTCAGGCATGCCATGGCGGCAATCGTCGAGTTGGAACGGAGGTTCATGGCGGCCTTCCTCGCTGCTACTGAATGATCACGCCGAAGCAGGTGCTGGCGGCGGAGTTGTTGAGATCGTTGACAACCAGCACATAGTCGCCAGCCGACAGGTTGACCGAACTGGTATTTCGGCTCACCACGCCACCTCGATAGATTGCGTAGTTGGGATTAGCGCCCCCCGGTGGGGAGATCGTGAACTGGTAGCCACGGTTGGCGGGCGCCGTGAAACGCAGGTACGCGAAGCTTCCGAGCTTGTTTCCGTCACGCTGAGGATCCGCTGCGTTCGTCACACAGGCCGAAGTGGCCGTACCGACCACCGCCTGCTTGTACATCGGCAGCGCGATCGACACGCCGCCATCATTGCCCTCCCCCGCGCCGTAGGCATCATTGACCGTGATGCTCTGCCCTGCGAGCAGCGAGGCCAGCGTGGATGCACTGCCCTGCGCTGTCGCGTTGAATGCCACGGCGAACGGATGGATTGACGTGACCGGCGCACCGCTCCTGAACGGCGCCCCCGTCATCGTGTCGTGGATCGGCTTGAAACCGACCTGCTGGTTCAGGTTCCAGAAGATCGACTGGATCGAGGATTCACGGAACCACCCTCGGTTGGTCGCCGGCCCCTGCGTGAGATCGAGGCTGCCGCCCTGGGCCTGGCCGGGTCCACCCGAATCGACATAGTTGCTACGACCCAGCGCGATGCCCGACCAGCCGTTACCCCATCCTTCGGAGAAGGCGAGCCGGCGGTCGATGAGTTCGCTCGTGGAATGCGCGCCGCCCGGCGAATCGTCGCGGCTGAAGGAGGCCTGGTAATAGTGGCCCCATTCGTGCGCGATCACCGGCGCGTCGAATTCGTCGGTGTCCACATCTTCCTTGCCAAGCACGTAGATCTCGGCACCCGAACTCCTGCCGATGAAGAACGTAGTGCCGATCTGGCCCAGCGCGATGCTGCCGCCGGAGTTCGTGTTGTTGACACTCCAGAACACCTTCAGCGACGGAAACGCCGTCGCCGGAGCCACCGACAGCACCTTCTGCATCGCGGTGTAGATCGTGTCCATCACAGCGAATGGCCCGGACACGCGCTGGCTGGTGTAGCTCGACCCGCCCCACCCGCTGCCAGCGCGCAGGTCACGCGTGAGCGCCGCGACGCCGGTGGAGAACACCGACGACTGCATGGAGTAGATCGCGCTCGACTGGGTGTTGTCGCGCACGGTGACGTCCCAACTCGGAAGCACACCGGTGCGGAGGAGCTGGGCACGCACCCGGACGATGACACTCGTGTTCATCGGAACACTCGCCGAATAAGCGCCGTTGTCGTCAGTGGAGGTGATGGCCAACTGGGTGCCACTGGTGGCATCGAGCACTTCGACATAAGCCCTGCGCACTGGCTTGATAGCGGTGTCGGCATACACCAAGCGGCCGCTGGGATTTGGCACCGACTCATAACTGGCAGTCCCGCTCAGTACAACCACCGTCCCCGCCGGGAATACCGGCAGAGAAGAACCACCATCGCCATTTCCCGTTGTCGACGAGGCCACAGGCAACAGGGGAATGCCACCACCGCCACCTCCCCCACCGCCGCCACATGCGGTCAACAACACCGCCGCAATGCAAGCCATCAAACCCGACGCAAAAGAGATACTTTGTCTCATAGCTGTGCTGCCCTCGTTTCAGCTGTCCGACGCCTCGATGGAGGGAGGCTGTCGTCCGGCGAGGATGCCACATCTGCGTGACATAAAGCACAAAGCCCGCCTGCATTTCTGCAGGCGGGCTTCACAAATAACCGCGACGCGAGGTCGAACGGATTACTGCAGCTTGATCTCGACGTCCACGCCGGCCGGCAGGTCGAGCTTCATCAGCGCGTCCACGGTCTTGTCGGTCGGGTCGACGATGTCCATCAGGCGCTGGTGCGTGCGGATTTCCAGCTGGTCGCGCGACGTCTTGTTGACGTGCGGCGAACGCAGGATGTCGAAACGCTTCATGCGGGTCGGCAGGGGCACGGGGCCCTTGACGATCGCGCCGGTGCGCTTGGCGGTGTCGACGATTTCGGCTGCCGACTGGTCGATCAGCTTGTAGTCGAATGCCTTCAGGCGGATGCGGATTTTTTGCTTGGTAGCCATGGTGATTCCTTTGCGTCCGGCTTAGATGTCGAGGATCTTGGCCACGACGCCCGAACCCACGGTACGGCCGCCTTCACGGATGGCGAAGCGCAGGCCTTCTTCCATCGCGATCGGGTTGATCAGCTTGACGGTGATGC
>NZ_JBPJZL010000013.1:0-188692 GCF_051216835.1 Variovorax multivorans | reverse complement strand
TCAACTTTCGAAGACTTTCTTCACCGCCAACAATCAACGCCCCAGAAGAAGCACCAACTGCCTCGAACACCAGTGGCATTCATCAGCGAAGCCCACGAGTATATGACAGATTTGGGGGTGCCATCAACCTCCAAGAACTTTTTCGCCCAAGTTCCGAGGCACCTCCTCGAAGACCAGGCTCCCCCATAAAGAAAGCCGCCCGAGGGCGGCTTTCTTACATACAGCGAGTCGTCGCTACTTAGTAATAGCGCGAGCTGTTCATCCGGCGCATCGCTTCATAGAGCGTGGGCATGCGCACTTCCTGCGAACGGGCGCTCATGCGGGCCAGCGCGTCGATCTTGGCGGCTTCGGCGGCAGGCACGGTGCCTTCCGATTGCTGGCGCCACATCGCAGCCTGCAGCTCTTGCATCACGCGCGGGTCGCTCTTGGCGGTTTCCAGGAAGCGAGCGTCAGCACGGGCAGCGGCACGGCGTTCGGCGGCAGCGCGCCAGGCACCGGCGATGCTGCTTTGGCGCACCGAGCCTGCGAACAGCGCGAACAAGGCGATGGCTGCGACGCAGAACACAGTCCAGGCAGCGAGCAGACCGCCTTCGCTCCAGTTGGAAACGAGCGAGTCGGTCACCACCAGCACGGCCGCCGCGATAGCGACGATCAGCAGGGCAACGAGCGGGCGGGCGCCATTGGCACCGGCGCGGGCGGCTTGAATCTGGCCGAACAGGACTTCGGCGCGACGCACGCCGGGGTGGACAGTAGGTTGGTCAACGTGAACGAAGCTGGTCATGATGCATCCCTCCTGGGGACAGTGATAAACAGTGGTGGCGAACAAGGCCGATGCAGTGATATTAGGGATTACCCCAGTGTTCGTCCACTTTATCTTTCTGATGTTTATCATTCACAAGACTGATGGACGTCAACTTTCGCACGCTCGACCTCAACCTGCTTCGCGTTTTCGACGAGGTAATGGCGGAGCGCAACCTCACGCGCGCCGCCCGCAACCTCTCGATCACGCAGCCGGCGGTGAGCAATGCGCTACGGCGCCTGCGTGAAGTACTGGGGGACGAGCTGGTGCGCCGCTCCGGCGCCGGCGTGGAGCCCACGCCACGGGCGCTGGCCCTCTGGCCGACCGTGCGCGACGCCCTGCGCCAACTGCAGCACACGCTGGCTCCCGGCGAGTTCGACGCCGGCACCGCCGACACCACCTTCTTATTAGCGATGGCCGACGCCACCGCAGCCGAGCTCATCCCGGGCCTGGTGCAGATCGCCGAAAAGGAAGCGCCCGCAATCTCCTTGCGCGTACTGCCGCTGACCACACGCGATCCGCGCCGCATGCTGGAGCTGGAAGAAGTCGACATGGCTGTCGGCTATTTCCCGGCGGTGATCGCCAGCCTCGCGGCGCGCGGGCAATCTGGGGTAGGGGTACCGTTCGAGACCCAGCGGCTCTACCTGGGTCAGTATGTATGCGTGATGCGGCGCGGCCATCCGCTTGCGAGCGCACCCCTCACGCTCGATGACTACTGCGCAGCGCGACACCTGCTGGTGAGTTTTTCGGGGAGGCCCTACGGTTTCATCGACCAGACGCTGGGCGCCTTGGGGCGCGAGCGGCGCATCGTGGTGACGGTGAACCAGTTCTTCACGGCCGGCCGGGTGGTCGCCAATTCAGACCTGCTGACCGTGCTGCCTCGTCACTTCGTGACGGTGACCGGCATCGACGACCAGTTGGTGCTGCGCGACCTGCCGTTCGACCAGCCGCCGGTGCACGTGGATGCCATCTGGCACCGGCGCGCCCAGCATGGGCATTCACATGAGTGGCTGCGCAATGCGCTGTTGCGCTCGGCAGCCGCGGCTTTTGCCGGATCGGTCCTCGGGCAAAAGGTGCCCGGCTGACCGGGTTTGCTTAGCGGACGACGCTGAGCCAGGCGCTGGCTGCGGCGCGCAGTTCCTGCGCGTGGTGGGCTCCGCGGCCGGCGCGCATGTCGGCGCTTTCCATCAGCGCAGCGGCGTGGCTGGCCGGAACGTTGGCGCTGGAAGAACGGAAGAAACGGGCCACTTGGGCAATGAGGCTGAACATGACGGTGCGCGGCTCGTGGCTGCGCTGGAGTGGTTGATGTTTCAAGAATAAGGGTTATCCCTAGTCAATCAAGCCAAACCTTATGCGCTTCACGCATGGGGCAATTCACCTAGACTGGCCCGACGATGAAGCTGCAACTGCTCTCCGACCTGCATCTGGAGTCCCATCCCCGCTTCCATGCCGAGCCCGTGCCGGGCGCCGACATGCTGATCCTCGCGGGCGACATCGGCTCCTACCAGCAAGGCTCTCGCCTGACCGACACCGACTTCGGCCTGGGCCGCTTTTCGCCCCGCAACGGCTGGCCGGTGCCGGTTGTCTATGTGCCGGGCAACCACGAATACGACAACGTCGACTTCGACGAGACCCACGACCGCCTGCGCACGCTCTGCGAGGAACTCGACATCCTCTGGCTGGAGCGCGAAACCCGTGTGATCGACGGCATCCGCTTCGTGGGCACCACGCTGTGGGCCGACTTCGACGCACTGGCCGAACCCACCGACAGCCTGGCCGAGGCGCTCAAGAAACGCGGCAAGGCCATGCGCGCGGCCGATTTCTATCTTGAAAAAGCGGCCACCATGCGTAACGGCGAACTCTTCCTCTCCGCGCAGTTGCGCGACCAGGCGCTGGCCTGCCAGACCTGGCTCACGCAGGCGCTGGCCGAACCTTTCGACGGCACCACGGTGGCCATCACCCACTTTGCGCCCAGCCTCGAAAGTGCCGATCCGCGCTACGGCCTGACACCCGGCACGGCCGGTTTCTGCAATGCGCTCGACGAGTTGCTGCCCCATGCGAAGCTGTGGCTGCACGGCCACCTGCACTGTCCGTCGGACTATGTGAAGAACGGCTGCCGCGTAGTGGCCAACCCGCTGGGCTACGCACGCAACGGCGAACAGGAAGGCTACAAGCCCCAACTGCTGATAGACCTGCGCTGACCGGCCGCACCGTCGCGCAGACGGTAACGGCCAGCAACGCGTTCGCCACCACGGCTGTGTAGACTGGCCGAGCCCATCTCACCGATGGAGGAGAGCGCCATGACGCAACAGCAACAACAACGACGCAACTTCCTGCAGCAGACCGCCGGCGCCGCCGCGGCCACTGGACTGCTCTCCTTGTGGCCACGGGCCTTCGCCCAGGGACCGAACGAAACCGCCGGCAGGGCCATGGGCCAGCTGTCGATAGCCGAAATGTCGCGCCGCCTCGCCGCCGGCACCCTCAGCAGCAGCCAACTAGTAGAAGAAGCATTGGCCGCCATCCAGAACCCCGCGGGCGAAGGCGCGCGCACCTTCATCCGCGTGCACGCCGATACGGCCCGCGCCACCGCGGCGCGGCTCGACGCCGAGCGCAAGAGCGGCCGCCCGGCCGCCTCGCCGATCGCCGGCATCCCGATTTCGCTGAAAGACCTGTTCGACGAAGCCGGCATCACCACGCTCGGCGGCTCGATGGTGCTGGCCGGCCAGCCGCCGGCAGCGCGCGACGCCCTCGTGGTCGAGCGACTGCGGCGCGCCGGCGCGATCATCATCGGGCGCACCAACACGGTCGAGTTCGCCTACACCGGCCTGGGCGTCAACCCGCACTACGGCACGCCGAAAAACGTCTACGACCGCGCGACAGGCCGCATCCCGGGTGGTTCGACCTCGGGCGGCGCGATCTCGGTGACCGACGGCATGGCTGCCGGCGCCATCGGCACCGACACCGGCGGATCGCTGCGCATCCCGTCAGCGCTCAACGGGCTGGTGGGCTTCAAGCCGACGCAGCGGCGCATTCCGCTCGACGGCGTGATGCCGCTGTCGACCTCCTTCGATTCGGCCGGCCCCATGGCCTGGACGGTGGAAGACTGCGCCCTGCTCGACGCCGTGCTGGCCGCTGAACTGCAGCGCCCGCTGCGTGTGCTGCCGCTGCGCGGCCTGCGCTTCGCGGTGCCAAAGACTTTCTTCCAGGACGATCTGTCGCCGCCCGTGGCCGCGGCCTTCGCGTCGGCGCTGGCCAAGCTCTCGGCCGCGGGCGCCACGGTCACCGAACTGCCGATGACCGAGTTCGCGAAGGCGCCAACCATCAACCCGCGCGGCATGATCACCGCCGCCGAGGCCTTCACCTGGCACCGCGACTTCATCAAGACCGGCGCCGCCAAATACGACCCGCGTGTGCTCGCCCGCATCAAGACCGGCGAAACCATCACCGCGCCCGACTATCTGCAGCTGCAGGCGCTGCGCCGCCAGTTCATCCGTTCGATCAACACCGCCGCCGTGGGCTACGACGCGATGCTGATGCCCACCACGCCCGACATCGCGCCGCCGATCGCCGAGGTTCTGAAGGATGACGACACCTACTACCGCATCAATGGCCGCATGCTGCGCAACCCCTCGGTGGTGAACCTGTTCGACGGCTGCGCGCTCTCGGTGCCCTGCCACGACGCGGGCACGGCGCCGGTCGGGCTGATGGTGGCCAGCATCGGCAACACCGATCACCGGCTGCTCGCGGTCGGCGCAGCGATCGAAGCCGTGGTGACGCCGCGGCGCGCGCTCAGCAGTTAGCGCGCGGCCAGGCCGTCGAAGCAGGTTGCGAGCACAAGCTCGACGATCTGCTCATCTGTCTGCAGACCGCCCGCCTTCAGGAAACCGAGCACCGGATCGCAGGCGCGTGCGAACAGCGTGTAGAGCACGGCAATCGCCGGCAGCTTCGGGTTGAGCGAACCGTCGGCCTGCGCGGCCTGTATCCAGCCGCCGAGCTGGTCGCTGATGGTGACCAGGCGGTCGAGGTAACCGCGGTTGCTCATCAGCGCGGCGCGCAGGCTCGAGTTCTGGTGCGGCAGCGAAGGCATCTCGCCGGCCAGTTGCATCTGCATGACCCAGCGCACCACGGCGCGCAGCTTGTCGACGGGCTTGTCCTCGGCCGGCACCGCGGCCAGGAAATCCAGCGTGCGCTGCATGATGCGCACCATCGCGGCGGCAGCCAGATCTTCCTTGCTGGGAAAGTGCTTGTAGAGGCTGGCCTTGGCGATGCCGACCGTTGCAGCCACCTCGTCGACCGTCATCGATTCGAAGCCCTTCTCGGCGAGCAGGCGGTTCGCGGTCTGCACGATGGCCTCCTCGCGGGCCTGCAGCATCTGTTCCTTGAACGAGGTCTTGGCGGGGGCGGTGGCACTCATGCCGGAAATTCTAGTCTCGCCCGTCGCTGGGCAGACGGCGTGAATGCCGAAATACCAGCCAGTCTTATACAGACGCGCCGGTTTGCCCGATCTCAGGCGCCCCGACCCTTGGACACCAGGCGGATGCCCGGCATCAGCTCGGCAGCCAGCTCCGGCCGCTCGAGCGCGTAATCGAGGTTCATGCGCGCGATCTCGACGTGCTCCTCGCCCAGCGCCTGCGCCCGCGAGCCCTGCCCGCGCTCGATGGCCTGCACGATTGCGTGGTGCGTGCGGTGCGCCTGCCGCATCCATTGCTGGCCCTCTTCCATTGACGACTGCATCGGCAGCATCGCGCTCGGAGCGGCAAAGGGCTGGCCGCCCAGCATGTCCATCACCCGCTTGAGCGCGAGATTGCCGCAGCCTTCGACGATCAGCTTGTGGAAGCGGTCGTTCATTTCGACGTAGGCCGCGTAGTCGTCGATCTCCATGCTGGGCTTGTTCACGGCCCGGTCGCCGTCTTCCAGGCACTCTTTCAGGTCGCGCAGCAGCTGGCGCGATGCACCGTCTTCGGCCAGCAGGCGCGCGGCGAAGCCTTCGATCACGCCGCGCACGCGGATGGCGTCGGCCACTTCCTGCGAGGTGAAGCGGCGCATCTGGTAGCCGCCGCTGGGCGATTGCTCGATCAGCCCTTCGTGCTCCAGGCTGGCCAGCGCGAGCCGCACCGGGGTACGCGAGGCTTCGAGCTTCTCGGCGAGCGGGATCTCGGCCAGCCGCTCTCCGGGCACGAATTCGCCCTTGAGGATCAAGTCGCGCAGTTGCACGAGCACGCGGGATTGTTGGGAGTCCATCGGCGGATTCTAGGAGACGAGCCCGACACTGCACGCAGCATATTTATCCTGGCTCGCTTGTTGCATGCACATCTTCACAACAAGTGTCAAAAACTGACAGCATCCTCAGCGTTTACCCTGATTTTTGCCTCTCACGGCCCCGAATCGAGGCGAAATCGCAGATGAAAGTTTGACCAGGATCGAGGATCACCAAGACAATGCATACAGTTGCATGCAATAGCTGCAAGCCTCTTTCCACAGTCCCCACGATGGAGCCCGCACGATGATCAGCGCAGAGCAGAACGATTTCATCACCCGCGTCGGACCCGGCGCGCCCGCCGGCAAGCTGCTGCGCCGCTACTGGCAGCCGGTGGCCCTGGCCGACGAACTGGCGGGCCCGCGCCCGGTCAAGCCCGTGAAGCTCATGGGGCAGGACTTCGTCCTGTTCCGTGACGAGAACGGCCAGCTCGGCATGCTCGACCGCGACTGCCCGCACCGCGGCGCCGACCTTGCCTTCGGCCGGCTCGAAAACGGCGGCCTGCGCTGCGCCTTCCATGGCTGGCTGTTCGACGCCAAGGGCAATTGCCTCGAAACCCCCGCCGAGCCCGCCACCAGCAAGCTGTGCAGCCGTATCAAGCAGTCGGCCTACCCGGTGGTCGAGAAGGCCGGCGTCGTTTTCGCGTACATCGGCGAGGGCGAGCCTCCCGCCTTCCCCGAGTTCGACTGCTTCGTCGCGCCCGACAGCCACACCTTCGCGTTCAAGGGCCTGTTCGAATGCAACTGGCTGCAGGCGCTCGAAGTGGGCATCGACCCCGCGCATGCCTCGTACCTGCACCGCTTCTTCGAGGATGAAGACACCTCCGGGAGCTACGGCAAGCAGTTCCGCGGCGCATCGGCCGACTCCGACATGCCCATCACCAAGGTGCTGCGCGAATACGACCGGCCCGACATCAGCGTGGAGCCCACCGACTACGGCTTCCGCCTGAAGGCGCTGCGCAAGCTGTCGGAAGACACCACCCACGTGCGCGTGACCAACGTGGTGTTCCCGCAGGCTTTCGTGATCCCGATGAGCGCCGAGATGACCATCTCGCAATGGCACGTGCCGGTGGACGACACGCACTGCTACTGGTACGCCATCTTCACCAGCTTCACCGGCCCGGTCGACAAGCAGCAGATGCGCGACCAGCGCCTGAAGCTCTACGAGCTGCCCGACTACACCTCGCGCAAGAACAAGCGCAACAACTACGGCTACAGCATCGAAGAGCAGCTGACCGAAACCTACACCGGCATGGGCGACGACATCAACGTGCACGACCAGTGGGCGGTGGAGTCGCAAGGCGCCATCCAGGACCGCACGCGCGAGCATCTGGGCAGCACCGACAAGGGCATCATTGCCTACCGCCGCGTGCTGATGAAGGCCATCGAGGCCACGCTGGCCGGCGAGAGCGCGCCGATGTTGATCGACGCCGCACAAGCCAGCGCGATGACCGGCCCGCCCTCCATCGACGGCATCGGCCACGTCAGCGACGAGGCAGCCACCGAGGCCTACTGGCAAGACGCCGACCGCGCACGCCGCCTGAAGTCCGACTGGGCTTCCGCACGGCTCGCCGCCTGAGCACGCACGCCATGAGCAGCAGCCACACATTCGTCGACCGCTTCGGCCTCTGGTCCGACGACCAGCACGCACAGGCCAGGGAGCTGGTGCGTCGCATCGACAGCGGCGAGGTCGACCTCGTGCGCTTCGCCTGGCCCGACCAGCACGGCATCCTGCGCGGCAAGACGCTCGTCGCCACCGAGGCACGCTCTGCCCTGTGGGAAGGCGTGAACCTCACCTCCACGCTGCTCGCCAAGGACACCTCGCACAAGACCGTGTTCCCGGTGTTCACGCAAGGCGGCGGCTTCGCCATCGAGGGCCTGCAGGGCGGCGCCGACTTCACCATCGTGGCCGACCCCGCCACCTTCAAGATCCTGCCGTGGTCGCCACGCACCGGCTGGGTGATGTGCGACGCCTACATGGCCGACGGCAAGCCCTGCCCCTTCGCCACGCGGCAGATCCTGCAGCGCGCGGTGCGCCAGCTCGACGAGCTGGGTCTGGACTTCATCGCCGGCCTCGAAGTCGAGTTCCACGTCTTCAAGCTCGACGACGCCCGCATGGGCCTGGCCGATTCGGGCCAGCCCGGCGAACCGCCGCGCGTGTCGCTGCTGTCGCACGGCCACCAGTACCTCACCGAGCTGCGCTACGACCGCGTCGACGGGCTGATGGAACTGCTGCGCTCCAACCTCATCGCGCTCGGCCTGCCGCTGCGATCGCTCGAAATCGAATTCGGCCCGAGCCAGTTCGAGCTGACCTTCGGCCCCACAGCCGGCGTGATGCCGGCCGACACCATGGTGCTGCTGCGCAGCGCCATCAAACAGATCTGCCAGCGCAACGGGCTGCACGCCACCTTCATGTGCCGCCCGAAGATTCCGAACGTGATGTCCAGCGGCTGGCACCTGCACCAGTCGCTGCGCCGCAAGAGCGACGGCGTCAACGCCTTCATGCCCGAGGCCGAGGGCCAGACCCTCAGCGAGATCGGCATGCACTACCTCGGCGGACTCAAGGCGCATGCCTGCGGCGCCGCGGCACTGGCAAGCCCCACCATCAACGGCTACCGCCGCTACCGCCCCTTCTCTCTCGCGCCCGACCGGGCGATCTGGGCCAAGGACAACCGCGGCGCGATGCTGCGCGTGCTCGGCGGCGTGGGCCAGAGCGCCTCGCGCATCGAGAACCGCGTGGGCGAGCCGACGGCCAACCCGTACCTGTACCTGGCGTCTCAGTTGTTCTCCGGCCTCGACGGCATCCGCAACAGGACCGACCCCGGTCCCTCGGCCGACGCGCCGTACGAAACGCCGGCAGAGCAACTGCCTCGCTCCTTGAGCGACGCCCTCGCCTGCCTGCGCAAAGACGAAATGCTCAACACGCAGATGAGCAAAGTCTTCATCGACTACCTCTGCCACATCAAGGAAGCGGAAATCGCCCGCTTCAACCTCGAAGTCTCGGAGTGGGAACACCGCGAGTACTTCGACATGTTCTGAAAACCATGCCCACGATCCACTACATCCTCAAGGACGGCACCACGCGCGAGGTCGACGCCAAGGTCGGCGCCAGCGTGATGGAGACCGCCATCCGCGGCAACGTGCGCGGCATCGACGCCGAATGCGGCGGCTGCTGTTCCTGCGCCACCTGCCACGTCTACGTGGACGACGCCTTCATCGACCTGCTGCCGCCGCCCGACGACATGGAGAGCGCGCTGCTCGAAGCCGTCGCGTCCGAGCGCAGGTCCGGCTCGCGCCTGAGCTGCCAGCTCAGCGTGACCGCAGCCTTCGATGGCCTCAGGGTCCGCGTGCCCGATACCCAGATTTGAAGGACGGCTCGGGCATCATCGCCCGCTTTGTTTGCATATTCGGTTACATGACAGCGGCGCCGACGTGGCGCATCCACTCCACCTGAAAGGCGTTTTCCCGTGAACCCAACGATGACCAAGAGAACCATCCTCTCGACCCTGCTGCTCGCCGGCTTCGGCCTGCTGGGCGCCACGGCGCACGCCGCCGACGAGCCGCTGCGCATCGGCCTCATCGCCACCTACTCGGGCCCGTACGCCGACTACGGCCGCCAGTTCGACGCCGGCATCGCGCTCTACCTGAAGGAACACGGCGGCAAGGTGGGCGGCCGCACTGTCGAGATCATCAAGAAGGACACCGCCGGCCCCGCACCCGACGCCGCCAAGCGCATCGCGCAGGAGCTCATCGTGCGCGACAAGGTGAACGTGCTCACCGGCCTGGACTTCAGCCCCAACGCATATGCCGTGGGCGCCATCGCCACGCAGGCGAAGATTCCGACGATCGTGATGAACGCGGCATCGTCGGCCATCACCACCAGCTCGCCCTACGTGGCGCGCCTGTCGTTCACCGTGCAGCAGGTGACGGACCCGATGGCGCGCTACATGCTCAAGGAAGGCATCAAGGACGCCTACACCGTGGTCGCCGATTACGCCTCGGGCGTCGACGCAGAAACCGCCTTCAAGAAGACCTTCACCGCCGGCGGCGGCAAGGTCTCGGGCGAAGTGCGCACGCCGATGAACAACCCCGACTTCTCGGCCTACGTGCAGCGCATCAAGGACGCCAAGCCCCAGGCCGTGTTCTTCTTCTTCCCCTCGGGCGTGATGCCGCCGGCCTTTTTGAAGGTGTGGAAGGAACGCGGCATGGAGCAGGCCGGCATCAAGCTCTACGCCACGGGCGAAGCCACCGACGACAGCTACCTCGACGCCACCGGCGACGTGGCGCTGGGCCTGGTCACCAGCCACCACTACTCGTTCGCGCATCCCTCGCCCAAGAACCAGAAGTTCGTGAAAGACTTCGCCGCCGACAACGGCGCCAAGCTGCGCCCGAGCTACTTCGCCGTGACGGCCTACGACGCCATGGCCGCCATCGACCTCGCACTGGCCAAGACCAAGGGCGACGCCAGCGGTGACAAGTTCATGGACGCCCTCAAGGGCCTGAGCTTCGAGAGCCCGCGCGGCCCCATCGAGATCGACCCCGCCACGCGCGACATCGTGCAGACCGTCTACATCCGCAAGACCGAGCGTGTGAACGGCCAGCTGGTGAACGTCGAGTTCGACAAGTTCGACCGCGTGAAGGACCCGGCCAAGGAAGCCGCAGCCAAGTAAGCCAGCCAGTTCGTCGTCAGCCAGCAGGAAATTCATGGGCATCGTGATCTTCGATGGAGTGGCCTACGGCATGCTCCTGTTTCTCATCGGCGTGGGCTTGTCCATCACGATGGGGCTCATGAATTTCGTCAACCTCGCGCACGGCAGTTTCGCGATGGTGGGCGGCTACGCCGCGAGCGTGCTGATGAACCACTTCGGCCTGGGCTTCGGCCTCTCGCTGGCGGCGGCCTTCGTGGCGGCTGCCGTTGCGGGCGCGGTGCTGGAGTTCGCGTTCTACCGACGGCTGTACCGCGCGCACCCGCTCGACCAGGTGCTGCTGTCGATCGGCGTGGTGTTCGTTTCGATCGCCGCCTTCACGTATTTCTTCGGCCCGACGATGCAGCCCTTCACGCTGCCGCCGGCGCTCGACGGGCAGATGTCGCTGCTGGGCCTCGAAGTGGGCCGCTACCGCCTGTTCCTGATCGTCTGCGGCGTGGCCGTGCTGGCCGCGCTGCTGCTGGGCCTGGGCAAGACGCGCTACGGCGCGATGGTACGCGCGGCGGTCGACAACCAGCGCGTGGCGGGTGGCACCGGCATCAACGTGCAGCGGCTGTTCTTCCTGACCTTCTCTCTCGGCTGCGGCCTCGCGGGCCTCGGCGGTGCGCTGAGCCTGGGCATGCTGGGGCTGGAGCCGTCGTTCCCGCTCAAGTACCTCGTGTACTTCCTGATGGTGGTGTGCGTGGGCGGTGCGGGCACCGTCACGGGGCCGTTCATTGCGGCGCTGCTGGTCGGCATCGTCGACGTGGCGGGCAAGTACTACCTGCCTGAGGCGGGCGCCTTTCTCATCTACGTTTTCATGATCGTGATGCTGCTGGTGCGGCCGAACGGCATCGTTGCGAAGAAGGGGATCGCGTGATGTACAGCGTGCTTTGTTCGGGGAGCGATCACGCCGACGGCGTGCTCTGCTCCGCGAATGTCCCCCGTCCTTCGGACTCCTCCTTTATTTCGCTGCACAGAGCACACCATCGACGTGATCGTTGGACGCAGCGGCTGATCGGCCGGCACGACAGCCGGGCTCAATGTGTGAATGGCATCGGGTGCTCCCCGCAGCGAAATAAAGGAGGAGCCGAAGGCGGGGGACATTCGCGGAGGGGAGTACCCGGTGTCATTCGCACGCGCCCCGAAACTCAACGAGCAGGGCACCCAGGATGAAACCCGTAACGATCTCCCCCACGCATTTGCGCATCGCCGAAATCGCCTTCTGGCTGGCACTCGCGTCGAGCTTCTTCCTCCTGCCCGACAAGCTCACGCTGATGAGCCAGATCATGATCTTCGGCCTGTTCGCCGTGTCGCTCGACATGGCGCTGGGCTACGCCGGCATCCTCACAGTGGGCCACGCAGCCTTCTTCGGCGCGGGCGCGTATGCAGCCGGGTTGCTTGCCAAGTACGGCTGGAGCGAACCCTTCACCGGCCTGCTGTTCGCACTGGTCGTCAGCGGCCTGCTGGGCTACGCACTGAGCTACCTCGTGGTGCGCGGCGCCGACCTCACGCGTCTGATGATCACCATCGGCGTGTGCGTGCTGCTGTACGAACTGGTCAACCGGCTCTCGGGCCTCACCGGTGGCACCGACGGGCTGCAGGGCGTGGTCATCGCGCCAGTGCTCGGCCTCTTCGATTTCGACCTCTACGGCAAGACCGCATTCGGCTATGCGTTCGGCGTCGTGCTCGCGATGTTCCTGCTCGTGCGGCTGGTGCTGCGCTCGCCCTTCGGCCTGGCGCTGCGCGGCATTCACGACAGCCGCAAGCGCATGACGGCCATCGGTTCGCCAGTGGAGGCGCGGCTGCGCATGGCCTATGCCTTCTCGGCCGCGGTGGCAGGCGTGGCGGGCGCGCTGCTGGCGCAGACCACGCAGTTCGTCGGCATCGAGTCGATCGGCTTCAACCGCTCGGCCGAAGTGCTCATCATCCTGGTGCTCGGTGGTACGGGGCGGCTGTACGGCGGGATGATCGGCGCCATCGTCTACATGCTGGTGCACGACTGGTTCGCCGACATGAACCCGCAGTACTGGATGTTCTGGCTCGGCATCTTCCTTATTGCGGCCGTCATGCTGGGCCGCGGCGGCATCATGGGGGCGCTCTCGCGTTTCGTTCGCACGGGGAAGGCGCGATGAGCTCCACGACCACCACGCACACGCTGCGCACGCACGGCCTGGGCATCCGCTTCGGCGCCTTCCAGGCCGTGAGCGATGTGAACCTATCGCTCGAACCCGGCGCGCGGCAGGCGCTGATCGGCCCCAACGGCGCGGGCAAGACCACGCTCATCAACCTGCTGACCGGCGTGTTCAAGCCCACGAGCGGATCGATCCACATGGGCGATCGCGACATCACCCGCCTGCCTGGCGACAAGCGCGCGCGCATGGGCCTGGCGCGCACCTTCCAGATCAACACGCTGTTCCCCAGCCTCACGCCGCTCTTGTCGGTGGTGCTGGCGATCAGCGAGCGCGAAGGGCTGGGCGCCACGTGGTGGCGGCCGCTCAAGGGCTGCACGGCGGTGTTCGACGAGGCGCATGCACTGCTCGGCACGCTCGGGCTCGACAGCCTCGCCGACGTGCCCGTGGCCGAACTGGCCTATGGCAAGCAGCGGCTGCTGGAGATAGCGCTCGCGCTCGCGGCCAAGCCTCGCATCCTGCTGCTCGACGAGCCTGCTGCCGGCGTGCCTGAAGACGAGAGCGGCGAGCTGTTCGAGGCCATCGCCGCGCTGCCGCCCGACATCAGCGTGCTGTTCATCGAGCACGACATGAAGCTCGTCTTCCGCTTCGCGCGCCGAATCTCGGTGCTGGTGGGCGGACGCATCCTGACCGAGGGCACGCCTTCGGAAATCGGCGCCGACCCGCGCGTGCGCGAGGTCTATCTCGGAAGCTCACACCGCCATCACCACCATGCCTGAAGCACTCGCCTTCGACCAGGTCACCGCCGGCTACGGCAACGCGGTCGTGCTCGACCGACTCGACTTTTCGCTGCAGCAGGGCGAAAGCCTCGCCATCCTCGGGCGCAATGGCGTTGGCAAGACCACGCTGCTCGAGACGCTGATGGGCAACACCCGCGTGATGCAAGGCGCGATCCGCTGGCAGGGTGTCGACATCACGCGCTGGCCTTCGCACCAGCGCGTGCGCGCGGGGCTTGGCTGGGTGCCACAGGAGCGGGAGGTGTTTCCTTCGCTCACCGTCGAAGAAAACCTCACGGTGATCTCGCGGCTCGGCGGCTGGAACCTGAAGCGCGTCTACGACTTTTTCCCGCGTCTGCGCGAGCGGCGCGGCAACTACGGCAACCAACTCTCCGGTGGCGAACAGCAGATGCTCGCCATCGGCCGCGCGCTGATGACCAACCCCAAGCTGCTGCTGCTCGACGAACCGATGGAAGGCCTCGCGCCGATCATCGTGGAAGAACTGGCCGCGGCGATCCGCCGGCTGTGCGAGTCGGAAGGCCTGGCGTCGATCGTGGTCGAGCAGCATCCGGTGCTGGCGCTGGAGATGACGCACAAGGCAATCGTGCTGGAGCGCGGCACGGTGGTGCATGCGGGGCCGAGCGCAGAGCTCGCGGCCGACAGGAATCTGCTCGAAGGCTTGCTCGGCGTAGGAATCGCCGAGCAAACCTGACAGAGTTCAGCTCAGCATCTGCCCGCGGCTGCCGATCACGGCCACGTCCACGAACTGCCCGCCTTCGCGGTTCGTGCGTCCGTAGTTGATCTTCACCCCGCCCAGGTCGAAGTTCTCGATGCTCGCCAGCCCCGACATCACCGACGCACGCGTGAGCGAACCACCGGCGCGGCGCATGCCTTCAGCCAGCACAGCAGCGTTCAGGTAGCCCTCCAGGCTCGTGAGCGAGAAGTCCTTGACGCCATTGGCCACCATGTCGGCCTGGTAGCGGCGCACGATCTCGAACTTGGTCGAGTACGGCGAGGGCACCACGATCACGAAGCCCAGGCCCTTGGCCAGGTCGCCCATCGCCGACAGCGCGCTGGCCGTGATCGACAGGCCATAGGCCGAACTGCTGTTGCCCGCCTCGCGCAGCGCCTTCAGGAACACCGGCGCCGTGCCGGCCAGCCCGACCACCACCACCTGCGGCTTGGCCTTGGCGATCGCCTCGGCGGCGGGGCCCACTTCCATGCTGGTGGTGTTGGGCGTGGTCGCAATCACCGCCGGCTCCAGCTTGGCCTTGGCCAGCGCGTTCTTGAAGGCTGCCAGCACCGACTGCCCCAGCGGGTCGTTCGAATGCACGAGGCCGATGCGACTCTGGCCCAGCACGGCGGCGGTGCTCACGAGCTTGTCGACTTCCTGGTCGTAGTTGGCGCGCACCCAGAAGGTGTTGGGCGAAGCCTTCTTGCGCAGCGCGATCGTGCCGGTGATCGGGCCGACCACGGCCATGCCGGGCACCGCGTCCATCACCTCGGCCGTCTGGCGCGTGCCCAGCGGGTGCAGCAGCGCGAGCACGGAGCTGTCTTTCTCGAAGGCCAGTGCGTTGGCCTTGGCCACGTCGGGCTTGAAGGTGTCGTCGGCCATCACGAGCTCGACCTTGGTGCCGTTGATGCCGCCCGCCTTGTTCAGCGCATTGAAGAACGCGCTCGAACCCTGGAACAGCCCCTGCCCGTTGGCCTTCTCGACGCTGCTGTTGTCGAAGGTGGTGCCGATGCGCACCGGCCGGTTCTGCGCGAGCGCCGGAAAACCAAGGCCCGCGACGGCGGTTGCTGCGGCCAGCCCGGTCAGCGCACGCCGACGGCTGGTGGAAAGCGGCGCAATCGACTCGCGCGGCACGGGAACGGTCATGATCGAAGTCTCCAGGAGGTAATGCGTTAGTGACAAAAACTCACATTCTTTCGAGGAATGTAACGCACTCACTCACCACCTGGGATGACAGCGGCGGCTACTTCGCTACAGCAGCTCTTCGCCCACGATGGGCAGCAGCAGCCAGTTCTTGAAGCGCAGCCAGAGGAACTCCCCGGGCTCGTCCTCGTGGACGATGTCGCCGCCAGCGTCGTCGTACTCCAGCCATTGCACGCGCCGGCCGTTGGGCCCGAGCCGCAGCCGGTAGCCGAGGTTCACGCGCTCGCCCGACATGAGCTTGTTGTAGTCCTGCACCAGCTCGGGACTGTCGATGACCAGGCCGATCTCGGTGTTGACGGCGGCCGAGCGGTGGTCGAGGTTCATCGAGCCGACGAAGAAGCGCTCGTTGTCGACGATGGCGAGCTTGGCGTGCAGCCGGCTGATCGACTTGCCGAAGTCGCCGAAGCGGCCCGAACTGCCGCTGAGCGTGGGCGCAATCTCGAAGATGGTGACGCCGATCTTCAGCATGTCGGCGCGGTAGCGCTCGTAGCCCGCGTAGGCCAGCGGCTCGTCGGTTGCGCCCAGCGAGTTGGTCACGACCGTGATGCGTCCGCCCTTGTCGATGCACGCCCGCATCTCCTCCATGCCCTTGGGGCCCGGAATGAAGTACGGCGAGGCAATGACGACCTCGCGCCGCGTGGCGTTGATCACGCTGAGCGCGCCTTCGGTCACGCTGCCGATGTAGGCCTCGTCGGCCTTGCGCGTGATCTTGTCGGGGTCGTCGATGAACAGCGTTGCCGGCGCCCAGTAGCGGTCGAGCTTGCCGGTGATGAGCTGCTCGCCCACGGGCGATTTGTTGAGCACGTCGCGCGGGCGAATGGGCACGTCGGGCACGGCTGTGCGCGCAATTTCGTCGAAGCGGCGCTGCGCCGCCTCGCGCGTCATGCCGCGCAGGGGCGCGATGCGCTCGATGGGCCATGCGTGCGAGCTGTTCCAGTAGCGGTCGAAACCTTCGGACATCTGCCGCACGACCGGGCCGCTGGAAATCACGTCCATGTCGATGAAGTTCGCGGCCGTGCTGCGCATGAAGTACTCGTTGCCGATGTTGCGGCCGCCCGACACGGCAAAGCTGTTGTCGGCCACCAGCAGCTTGTTGTGCATGCGGTGGTTGATGCGGCCGAAGTCGGTCAGCGACATGAGCAGCCGCGTGCCGAGCGAACTGGCGCGCGAAGGCAGCGGGTTGAACAGCCGCACCTCCACGTTGGGAAAGGCCGCGAGCGTGCCGAACAGCTCGTCCTCGCCGCCGGTGTAGAGGTCGTCCACCAGCAGGCGCACCCGCACGCCGCGCGCTGCGGCCTCGCGCAGTTCGCGCAAAAACAGCAGGCCGATGTCGTCGCGCTGCACCAGGTAGTACTGCACGTCGAGCGACTTCTCGGCATGCCGCGCAAGCGAGATGCGGGCATCGAAGGCAAACGCCGCCTCGGGCAGCAGCCGGAAGCCCGAGAGCGCAGTGGAATCGCCTGGCGCGTCTTTGGCCGCCAGTTGCCCGAGTTCTGTCTGCGCCACGTCGGTGAACGCCGTGACGTTCGCCTTCGGCTCGGGTGGCGGCAGGCTGACGCAGCCGGTGAGCCAAATGGCCGCCAGGACGCTCAGGCAGGCGGCAAAACGACGGGCGATGAGGGCGCGCATGGCCCGAACTGTAGCTCGCGGCGGGCCTGTATGGCGGCCCTATCATCGAAGCGAAACAAAAGGAAAAGAAGCGTGCTCAACGGCTTGTGGCTTGGTTTCTTCGGGGTGGCGGCGCTGGCGGCGCTGGGGCGGTGGCTCATCGGCGGCGACCCGACCGTGTTCGCGGCGCTGGTCGAGAGCCTGTTCGCGATGGCGCGGCTGGCGGTCGAGGTGATGATGCTGCTGTTCGGCACGCTCACGCTGTGGCTGGGCTTTTTGCGCATCGCCGAGGCCGCGGGGCTGGTCGGCTGGCTCGCGCGGCTGCTGGGGCCGCTGTTCCGGCGCCTCATGCCGGGCGTGCCGGCGGGGCACCCAGCGCTCGGGCTCATCACCATGAACTTCGCGGCCAACGCGCTGGGGCTGGACAACGCCGCCACGCCCATCGGCCTGAAGGCGATGCGCGAACTGCAGCGGCTGAACCCCGATCCGATAACGGCCACCAACGCGCAGATCCTGTTCCTTGTACTTAATGCCTCGTCGCTGACCTTGCTGCCGGTCACCATCTTCATGTACCGCGCACAGCAGGGCGCGGGCGACCCGACGCTGGTGTTCCTGCCGATCCTGCTGGCCACCAGCGCCTCGACGCTGGTCGGGCTGTTGTCGGTGGCGGTGGCGCAGCGCCTGCGGCTGTGGGATCCGGTGGTGCTGGCCTACATGCTGCCGGGCGCGCTGCTGCTGGGCGGCTTCATGGCGCTGCTGGGCACGCTGTCGGCGGCGGCCATTGCGTCGCTGTCTTCGTTGCTGGGCAACCTCACGCTCTTCGGCGTGATCGTCGTGTTCCTGCTGGCCGGGGCGATACGCCGCATCAAGGTGTACGAGTGCTTCATCGAAGGCGCGAAGGAAGGCTTCGACATCGCGAAGAACCTGTTGCCGTACCTCGTCGCGATGCTGTGCGCGGTCGGCGTGCTGCGCGCTTCGGGCGCGCTCGACTTCGCGTTGAACGGCCTGCGCTGGCTGGTGAACGCGGGCGGCTTCGACGCGCGCTTCGTCGACGCCATGCCCACCGCGCTGGTCAAGCCCTTCTCGGGCAGCGCGGCGCGCGCGATGCTGATCGAGACCATGAAGAGCCAGGGCGTCGACAGCTTCCCCGCACTGGTGGCCGCCACCATCCAGGGCAGCACCGAAACCACCTTCTACGTGCTGGCCGTGTACTTCGGCGCCGTTGGCATCCAGAGAGCGCGGCATGCCGTGGCCTGTGCGTTGCTGGCAGAGTTGGCAGGCGTGGTGGCGGCTGTCGCGGTCTGCTATTGGTTCTTTGGCTGAGGCTTGTTGTTCAGGGCGCGCTCACGCCGACGGGGTACCTTGCTCCGCGAATGTCCTCCGGCCTGCGGCCTCCCCCTTTATTTCGCTGCGCAAGGCACCCCATCGACGTGATCGTTCAGCGCAGCGGTTGAACCGCCGACACAAGCGCTGCGCCCATGTGCGAATGGCATCGGGTGCTCCCCGCAGCGAAATAAAGGAGGAGGCCGAAGGCCGGGGGACATTCGCGGAGGGGAGTACCCGGTGTCATTCGCACGCACCCCGAACTCTTACTTCCGCGGCTCGACAACAGGAAACATCGGCTCGAAGGTATCAAGCATCGAGAGCAACTCGCCCAGCTTCGCCCGGTCGCCATCGATCTTCACCTTGCCCGCCAGCACCGCAGCAGGAAAGCTCGTCTCCTTCAGCGTGACCGCATCGAGCGTGGCGCGGCTCAGCGTGATCGTGGCATCGGCTCCCGGCTGCTGGCCGGCGATGTGCGTGAGCGCGGAATTCTCCAGCGTCAGCACGAACTGCTGGTTCGAATCGGTGAAGTTCCAGTTGATGACCATCTTCTTGCCCTCGGCCTTGGCGGCATCGAGCCGCACGCCGAGGAAGTCGAAGAACAGGTCGTTGCTCACCGCCTTCAGCGTGTCGGCATTGGAGCTGTTGCCGCCCGGAATTTTCGGCACGCCGTTACGCAGCTCCATCGCGCCCACAAGGTACGCGCTGCGCCAGGTGCCGGCCTCCGATTGGTAGCCCAGCTGTTCGAGCGCGTCGGCACCCAGCTCGCGGGCCGCGCGGTTGGCCGGGTCGGCGTACACCAGCTGGCTCATCGCGCTGGCCACCCAGCGGAACTCGCCCTTCTTGAAGTCTTCGCGCGCACGCGCCAGCACCGCGTCTGCACCGCCCATGTACTCGACCGTCTTCTTCGCATAAGCCACCGGCGGCAGCGGGTTCAGGTTGGCGGGGTTGGCGTCGTACCAGCCCAGGTACTTCTGGTACACGGCCTTGGCGTTGTGCCGCAGCGTGCCGTAGTAGCCGCGCGCGGACCACTCCTGCTCCAGGCTCGCGGGCATGCGCAGCGTTTCTGCAATGTCGGCCGACGTGTAGCCCTGGTTGAGCAGGCGCAGCGACTGGTCGTTGATGAACTTGTACATGTCGCGCTGCTTCTTCAGCAGGTCGACGATGCGCTCACCCCCGAAAGTGGGCCAGTGGTGCTGGGCGATGAGCACGTCTGTCTTGTCGCCGAAGGCCACGCGTGCCTCGTCGATGTACTTCGACCACAGGTTGCCGTCGCGCACTTCTGCGCCTCGGATGGTGTAGAGGTTGTGCATGTTGTGCGTCACGTCCTCCGCCATGTTGAGCACGCGGAACTGCGGCAGGTACATGATCATTTCCGACGGCGCCTCGGAGCCCGGCACGAGCTTGAAGACAAACTGCACGCCGTCGATGGTGCGCTCTTCGGTCGGCTTGTCGATGGTGGCCGTGGGCGCAATCAGCGAGATGGTGCCGCGCGCCAGCGCCTTGCCCAGGCCCGTGTCGACCTGCCCGCGCGCACCCGGCGGCAGCAGCGTGCCGAACTGGTACTGCGAGCGCCGGCTCATCGCATTGCCCGCGAGGATGTTCTCGGCCACGGCCGTTTCCATGAAGCCCGAGGGCGCGAGCACCTGCACCTTGCCGGCCTTCACATCGGCCTCGTCGATCACGCCTTTCACGCCGCCGAAGTGGTCCGCATGGCCGTGCGTGTAGATCACCGTGCCCACCGGCTTGCGCGGGCGGTGCTGGTAGTAGAGGGCCAACGCGGCGCGCGCGGTTTCGGCGGCCAGCAGCGGATCGATGACGATCAGCGAGCTGTCGCCTTCGACGATGGTCATGTTGGCGATGTCGAAGCCGCGCACCTGGTAGACGCGGTCGGTCGCCTTAAACAGGCCATGGATCGCATTGAGCTGGGCCTGGCGCCATAGGCTCGGGTTGACGGTGTCGGCCGCTTCGTTTGCCTTCAGGAAGTCGTAGGGCTTCATGCTCCACACCGGGCGTGTGCCGCTGCCGGGCACCAGCGCGTCGGGCACGGTGCCGACGAAGCCGTGCATCGCGTCCTCGAAGTCCTGCCGGTTGGCGAAAGGCAGCGTCTTCGCCATGTCGGCGTTGGCCTGCAGCGTGGAAGGCTCGGGCGCTTTGGGCGCGATCTGCGCGGAGATCGACGGGGCGCCGAGCGCGCAAGCCAGTGCGACGAGTGCCGCTGTGGAGAAGGATGAAGGGGTCATCCGGCAATTCTCCGAAGCGGCAGAAGCATTGGCAAATGCAAAATACGCGCTTCCTTTTTAAGTGAGACGCAAAATGCAGTTGCGCCAGCTCCAGCATCTTGTTGCCCTTGCCGAGCAGGGCAGCTTCGGCCGCGCAGCGCAGGCCGTGCATCTGTCGCAGCCCGCGCTCTCGCGCAGCATCGACACCCTGGAAGACAACCTGCAGGCGCGCCTGATCGACCGGGCCTACGGCACCGTGCGCTTCACGCAGGCCGGCGAGCTCGTGCTCGCGCGTGCCCGCGAGCTGCTCGCCGATGCGCAGCAGATCCAGCGCGACGTGCTGCAGCTCGAAGGCTTGGCCATCGGCAGCCTCGCAGTGGGGCTCGGCCCCTTCGCCGCGAGCACGCTCGGGCGCATGGCCCTGTCGCTGATGACACAGCGTCATCCGCAACTCCTCATGCGCATGGAAGTGGCCGACACCGCCACGCTCAGCGAGCGCCTGCATCGGCGCCAGCTCGACCTGTTCATCGCCGACACCCGCGACCTGAAGAAGCAGCCCGGCCTCAAGCTTGCGCGGCTGCCCGACCTGCCCGTCTCGTTCTTCGTGCAGCCGAAGCACCCGCTGCGCCGGCTGAAGCAGGTGACGCTGGAAAAAGCCATGCGCTATCCCGTGGCCGGCCCCAACCTTCCCGCCGAGGTGGCCGCGTATTTCGACAGCCAGATCCAGCGCGACGACCGCGGCGTTTTCAACGTCACCTGCGACGACGCCGGCACCCTGCGTCACCTGGCCCTGACCGCCAACGCGGTCATCCTCGCGCCCCACGCACCGGCCCTGAACACCGACACCAACGCCCTCGTGCCCCTGCCGGTGGTCGGCTTTGCCCGCATGCAGACGCACTACAGCCTGGTCGCGCTCGCGGGTCGAACGCCCTCGGCCGCCGCCACCGTCTATACCCGCCTGGTGACAGAGTTGATGGGCCCAGTCAGGCAGCCCGCCGGGCGCTGAGCCAAAATGGCCCTCCTGCCGACCACCGCCCAGCCTCTTTCGTGACCACTCCCCGCCGGGCCCAGCCGCCCTCTTTTTCGACCGACGAGTTTCGTGAATCGCTCGGCATGTTCGCCACCGGCGTCACCGTGGTCACTGCGCGCGCGGCCGACGGCACGCTGGTCGGCCTCACGGCCAACTCGTTCAACTCGGTGTCGCTGGCGCCGCCGCTGGTGCTGTGGAGCCTGGCGCGCGCGGCCGGCTCGATGCCCGCACTGAGCACCGGCTCGCACTACACGGTGAACATCCTGGCGGCCAACCAGAAGGCGCTGGCCGAACGCTTCGCCGCCAAGAACATCGACCGCTGGGCCGACGTGGCCTTCACCGAGGGCCTCGGCGGCGCGCCGGTGCTGGTAGGTGCAGCAGCCAGCTTCGAGTGCTTCAACCGCAGCCGCTATGACGAAGGCGACCACGTGATCTTCGTGGGCGAAGTGGAGCGCTGCACGCACGACGCGGGCGCCTCGCCGCTGCTGTTCCACGGCGGGCGCTTCTACACCGAGCATCCCTTGTAATGAACCGCCCTGCGCTCCTGTCGTCTGTCTTGTTGCTTGCCGCACAGACCGGCATGGCGCAGGAAGCGAACGGGCCGCTCAAGCAGAACTGGTTCGACGATCCGTTCTTCCAGGTGTCGGCGGGGCTGCCGGCCTGCGCAATGCCCGAGGGGCCGTTCTACACGGCCGAAGAGCGCCGCGTGCAGACCCATTCGCGGCTTGAGCGCGGCACCAGTTGCTGGCTGGCCGGCAAATGCACCGACAGCAACGCCTACCGCTACGACAAGCCGCTCGCGCCCAAGGTGCGCGCCGCGCTGCTCGCGGTGCCGGGGGTGAACAAAGGCAGCGTGTGGGTCATGATCCAGCGCCGATGGGTGTACCTGCAGGGCTGTGTGCCGAACGCAGCGCTGGCGAAGAAGCTGGAGCGCGCGGCGCGTGCATTGCCCGATGTGGAGACCGTGGTGCCCGATCTGATGATCGGCACGCGGGGCAAGCCGCCGTACCCGGTGCCTGACCGATAACCGCTCTCCCAGGTTCACGGGCCCTGTGCACGAGCGCGCATCATCACTAGCGCGCGTCGAGGTTGAGCACGACAACGCCGGCCACGATCATGGCAATACCAGCCACCCGAAGGAGCGTCATCGACTCGCCAAACCAGATGGCGCCGAGCACTGCGGTCAATGCAGTGCCGCTACCCGCCCACACCGCATATGCGAGCCCTGTTTCCAGGTGCCTGACCGAGATCGACATCAGCCAGATGGCAGTCGCATAGGAAGCCCCGACCACCAGAGACGGGACAAGGCGCGTAAATCCGTCTGCGTACCGGAGCGCGATCGTCCCGGCGACTTCTGCGGCAACACTGGCCGCAAGCAGCAACCAGGAGAAGGTTTGCAGGCCCACTGAATACCCCTCGGGCCCTGCATCTATACCGGATGCAGAGCCGAGCAAGGGGAAGCGGTACCCGGAACGAACGATCGAATGCTAACGGAGGCCTGCGACCGCCCTACCCGTTGACCACGAAACAGAGCACGGTCTCGGCGCTACAACGCCGATTCATGCCAGTGCCGCAGCAGCAGCCGTCCGATCGCGCTCACCACGAGGAAGAACAGAAAGCCCAGCAGCGTCGCCGCGATCACCTCGGCGAACAGCAGTGCCGTGTACATGCGCCCCTGCGCGAACACGATCTGCACGCCGAGCCCGCCTTCGGCATTGCCCGAGCCGATGATGAATTCGCCCACGATGGCGCCGATCACCGACAACCCCGCCGAGATGCGCAGCCCCGCGAAGATGTGCGGCAGCGCGCCCGGCAGCCGCAGCTTCCAGAACGACACCAGCCCGCTCGCGCGGTGCAGCGCGAACAGCTCCGCAAGATTGCGCGAGGTCGAGCGCAGGCCCAGCATCGTGTTGTTGATGATGGGGAACAGCGACATGATGAAGCTCACGATCACCACCGACAGCTCGTTGTAGCCGAACCAGAGCACGATGAGCGGCGCGATCGCCACCACCGGCACGGTCTGCAGCAGCACCGCGTACGGGTACAGGCTGCGTTCCAGCAGCCGCGACTGCGCCAGCACAGCCGCGCCCGCGATGCCGAGGAAAATGGCCAGCGCATAGCCCAGCAGAGCCTCTTTCAGCGTGGACAGCGTCGCGCCCGCGAGCACGCCAGCGTTCTCGGCCGTGGCTGCTGCCACTTCCTGCGGCGACGGCAGCAGGTAGCCCTTGCCCTCGTAGACGGTGGCGCTCAGCAGCCACCACAGGCCGATGGCGAGCAGCGCGACCACCAGCACGGGGGCGGCGTTGCGCACGAAGGCGGCGGCAGGAGAAGAAACAGATCGGGTCATCGTCATCTCTTTCACGCCACGGCTTGCGCGTGATGCTGCGCGCGCAGCACCGCCGTCACCTGGCCAGTGAGCGCCGCAAAGCCCGCGCTGGCACGCAACTCGGGCGCGCGCGGAAATTCGAAAGGCACGTCGATCACGTCGAGGATGCGCCCCGGCCGCGGCGACATCACCACCACCCGGTTCGACAGGTACACCGCCTCATGCACGTTGTGCGTCACCAGCACGCCGGTAAAGCCAGCCTGGCGCCACAACGACGAAAGCTCTTCCTGCAGCACGTCGCGCGTGAGTTCGTCGACCGCTGCCAGCGGCTCGTCGAGCAGCAGCAGCCCCGGCCGCAACGCCAGCGCGCGCGCCAGCGACAGCCGCATGCGCATGCCGCCCGAGAGCTGGTGCGGGTACGACTTCTCGAAGCCCGCGAGCCCCACCAGCTTCAGCGCCTCGGCGGCACGCGCCCGGTAGCTCGCTGGCGCATGGCCTTCGAGCTCCATCAGCAGTTGCGCGTTGCGCTCCACGGTGCGCCAGGGCAGCAGCGCTGCTTCCTGGAACACGAAGGCGGTCTCGATGCCCTCGGGCCGCGTGCAGCGCCCGGCGCTCGGCGCGATGAGCCCCGCCATGATGCGCAGCAGCGTCGACTTGCCGCAGCCCGAGGGCCCGACGATGGAGACGAACTCGCCGGGGCGCAGCGCGAAGTCGACCGTGCCCAGCGCCTGCAACCCGGAGTCGAAGCGCTTCGACACGCCCTCCAGCCCGACGGCCGCGCCGTTCATGGGTTGCAGCCCGGCACCAGCGTGCGGTCGTAGCCCTGCTTCGCGTCGAAGTTCGCCGGCAGGAAGTTGACGCTGCGCAGCTGGCCCGCCAGTTCGCTCCAGCGCGCGTCGGTCATGCAGCCGATGCGGCCGAGGTCGTGCGAGATCAGCGTCTCGATCATTTCCTTGTTGGCCGCGTCGTAGATCTCGGGCGTCATCTGCTTGTTCATGCCGGTGATCAGCGGCTTCAGCCCCGAGGGGTTGCGCACGTAGTTGGCCCAGCCCTTCTGCACCGCCGCGATGGTGGCCTTCACCAGCGCGGGGTTCTTGCGGATCATGTCGTCGGTGGTGAAGAGCACGTCGTAGGGCCGGTAGCCCAGCGAAGCCAGCGTGACCTGCTGCACCTGCACGCCGGCCGCGGCCATGCGCGCGGGCAGGAACAGCGAGTAGCCCTGCTGCACCATCTTCGGGTCGTTGCGGAACAGGCTCAGGTCGCCGCTCACCGGGATCTCGCGCGTGCCAGTGAGCTTGTATTGCTTCTTCGTCCACTCCCAGTAGGCGTTGCCGATGTTCACCGCGAAGGTGCGGCCCTGCAGGTCGGCGATGGACTTCACGGCCGGGTCGGCGTGGTAGACCAGCGTGTAGGGCACGTAGTCGAGGTGCGCGAACACCGCGCGCACCGGCGCGCCGCGCAGGCGGGCCAGCAGCACGTCGTCGGCATTGCCGATGCCGAACTCGGCCTGGCCCGAGGCCACCTGCGGAATGGTCTGGATCTTCGGGCCGCCCTGCAGCACGCTGATCTCGATGCCGGCTTCCTTGCCGAGCTTGTCCTGCTGGGCCTGCCAGTAGCCGGCCTGGTCGGGCTGGGCGAACCAGTTGCTGAGGATGCGCACGGGCTTGGGTGCGTCTGCCGCCTGCGCGGAAAGTGGCAGCACCGCCGCCAGCGCCAACGGGAATGCAATGCGAAGGGCGGAAGAAATCATGATGCGGAAACCTTGAGCCATGGAAGTTGCGCCGCGGTGTAGCGGAAGGTCTGGAACACGCTGTTCTGCCGGCCGGGCACGTACTTGCGCGCGGCCTCGTCGGGGTATTCGGCGAACCAGGGAATCACGTACTCCCACACCACCTCGCCGGCCGGCGTGACCTCGAACAGGCGCCCCGTGGCCGACTCGGTGACGTGCGTGTTGCCGTTGGGCAGGCGCTGCGCGCTGCCCATGTAGGCGGTGTAGAACGCGTTGACCAGCTCGTCCGCGTACTGCCACACGACCTCGTTGGAGGACGGGTCGATTTCGAGAACGCGCGAGAACGCCACATGCTTGCCGGTGCGGAAGTTGCCGTTGTCGAAAGCAAGAATGTGGCCGTTGGCCAGCGCGACGGGCGCGTGCTGGTGCGACAGCACCGATGGTGGAATATGCAGCTTCACGCCGCCCGTGGCCTTGTCGACGCCGACGATGCCCGAGGTGGTGCGCAGGCTCATCAGCACCAGCCCCTCGCGCGTTACGTCGAGGCCATTCACCAGCGGCCAGTGGGTGCGGCCGAAGCCGGGGTGGATGGGAAAGTCTTCCGGCGCCAGGTGCTCCCAGGCCTTCCATTCCCACACCAGCTTGCCGTCGCGGTCGACCTCGCGGATCACGTCGCCGTACATCGCTTCGTCGGAGCCGTGGGCGGTGCCACCCGGCACGCGTTCGGCGAAGCCGGCCGGCACCGGCGCGCAGCCGGCGTACAGCAGGTGGCCGTTGTCGAGCCAGCGGGCGTCGTGGTGGTGGGTCGGGTCTTCGAAGCGCCAGACGATCTCGCCCTCTGGCGTGGCCTCGTAGAAATCGCCGCCGTGCCACAGCGACCAGGCGCCGTAGATCTCGGGCGAGTTCGCGTGGTTGCCGTTGTAGCCGAGGTTGCCGTTCTTCAGGATCACCGCCGCGCGGCCCGGGCGTACGGGCATCTTCCACTGGTGCGCAACGCGGCCCTCGATGTCGATCAGGTAGACGTTGCCGTCATCGGTCTGCGGCGCGATCAGGGTGTAGCCGCCGACGCTCAGCGCCGGGTCGTGGGCGATCAGGCCGGTGCCGCGGCGGCGCTGGGTGATCTGGTCGACGGTGGTGGTGGTCACGGAAGCGAACCTCGGGAGATTGAAGAATGGCGCGAATGTAGGCCGCATCACCCGTCAGGAAAATCTGTTTGTTTCGTACGGTGCGTATAGAAAATCCATACACTCCCCGCCACCATGCGCGCCATCTCCCAGACCTTCCGCTGTTTCGACGAAGTGGCCCGCCGCGGCTCGGTGCGCAAGGCCGCCGAGGCGCTGCACCTCACGGCTGCAGCCGTGCACCAGCAGGTGCTCAACCTCGAGGAGCAGGTGGGCACGCCGCTGTTCGACCGGCTGCCGCGCGGCATGCAGCTGACCACGGCGGGCGAGATCATGGTGGCCGCCGTGCGGCGCGGGCAGCGCGACTTCGACAACGCGATGGCGCAGGTGGAAGACCTGCGCTCGCTGCGGCGCGGGCACATCAACCTGGCGGTGTCGCATTCGTCGGCCGAGCAGCTGGTGCCCGAGGTCATCGAGGCGGCCATGAAGAACTACCCGGGCGTGACCTACAGCGTGCGCTCGGGCAGCGGCGAGAACATCCTGAAGTGGGTGGCGAATGGCGAATCGGACATCGGCTTCTGCCTGCGCCGCAAGCCACCGCCCGGCGTGGAGGAAATCCGCGCGTTTCCGCAGCACCTGGGCCTTGTCACGCCGCCCGGCCATCCGCTGGCGGCGCTGGGCAAGCTGCCGCGGCTGCGCGACTGCCTGGACCACCCGCTGATCCTCATGACGCCCGACACCGAGCTGCGCGCCATGGTCGACCAGATCGACCACCGCGAGCACCGCAAGGTGCGCCCGCTGGTGGAGACAAGCTCGGTCGCGATGGTGCGGCGGCTGGTGGCCGGCGGCACGGGCATCGGCTTTCTCATTCCCGAGAACGTGGCCGAAGACGTGGAACGCGGCACGCTGGTGTGGACCGGCCTGGCCGACGCGGGGGCACGCTCGTTCAGCTGCCTCTACCAGCGCGCGGGTCAGACCACGGCGGTGGCCATGGGCATGTTCCTGCAGTTCCTGGAGGCTGCGCTGCTGGCCATCGAAAAGCGCTTCGAGCAGCGCGCGCCGCTGCCTTCGCTGACCGCGTTCGCACAATAAACACGCTGGCACGATACGATCATCGGATGAATTACGCGGCAATCCGCCGCGACTGACCGGCCCCGAATGATCCAGCGCAAGACCCACCTCGACTCCCTCGCCATCGGCCTGCTCATTGCCTGCTGCGCCTTCTGGGGCCTCCAACAGATCCTCATCAAGACCACCGTGGCCGAGGTGCCGCCGATGTGGCAGGCCTCGATCCGCATGGTCGGCGCCACGGTGCTGCTGTGGCTGTGGTGTGTATCGCGAGGCGTGTCGCTGTTCGAGCGCGACGGCACGCTGTGGCCCGGTTTGCTGGCCGGCCTGCTGTTCTCGGGCGAGTTCGCCGGCATCTACCTGGGGCTGCAGCACACCAGCGCCTCGCGGCTCACGGTGTTTCTCTACACCGCGCCTTTCTGGGTGTCGCTGCTGCTGCCGCGCTGGGTACCGGCCGAGCGGCTGCGGGGCTTCCAGTGGCTGGGGCTGTTCATTGCGTTCTCGGGCGTGGTGCTGGCTTTCAGCGAGGGCTTCGGCCACATGAGTTCGTCGCAGCTCATCGGCGACGGAATGGCTCTCGCGGCCGGCATGCTCTGGGGCCTGACCACGCTCACGCTGCGCACCACGCGGCTGGCCACGGCCAGCGCGGAGAAGACGCTGTTCTATCAAGTGGCGGTCACGGCGGCGGTGTGCCCGGTGCTGTCGCTGGCGCTCGGCGAGCACTGGGGCTTTTCGTATTCCGCATGGGCCTGGACCTCCATCGGCCTGCAGACGGTGGTCGGCGCCTTCGCCAGCTATCTCGCATGGATGTGGCTGCTGCGGCACTACCCGGCCACGCAGATGTCGTCCTTCACCTTTCTCACGCCGCTGTTCGCGCTGGTGTTCGGCGTGGTGCTGCTGAAGGAGCCGCTCACGGCGCAGCTGATCGTGGCGCTGGCCGGCGTGGCGCTGGGCATCGTGCTGGTGAACCGGCGGCCTGCGGTACAACGCTCGGCATGAGCAAGACCACAACGAACTTCCAGCCCGTTCTCGACGAGATCGTCGCCACGCTGCGTCCGCAGCTCGGCCAGGGCGGCACCGTCGCGAGCTACATCCCGGCGCTCGCCCGCGTGGACGCGCGGCAGTTCGGCATCGCGCTGCGTACCTGCCAGGGCGAAGAAGCCGGCGCGGGCGACTTCGAAACGCCCTTCTCCATTCAAAGCGTGTCGAAGCTCTTCACGCTCACGCTCGCCATGCAGCGCATGGGCGACGCGCTGTGGGAGCGCATCGGGCGCGAGCCATCGGGCAATCCGTTCAACTCGCTGGTGCAGTTGGAGAACGAACAGGGCAAGCCGCGCAACCCGTTCATCAATGCGGGCGCCATCGCGGTGGCCGACCGGCTGGTGAGCCAGGCGAAGGCCACCGGCGGCAGCGCCAAGGCCGACATCCTTGCGCTCATGGGCAGCCTGTGCGGCGAGCCCATCGGCTTCGACGACGAAGTGGCGCAGTCGGAGGCCGACACGGGTTTTCGCAACGTCGCGCTGGCCAACTTCATGAAGAGCTTCGGCAAGATCGACAACGACGTCGCGACTGTGCTCGACACCTACTTCCACCAGTGCTCGCTGCGCATGAGCTGCCGGCAACTGGCACGCGCCGCCGCTTTCCTGTGCCGCGACGGGGCGCATCCGATCGACGGCGAGCCCGAGATCACGGGCGAGCGGCAGACGCGCCGCATCAACGCGCTGATGCTCACCTGCGGCACCTACGACGCGGCGGGCGACGTGGCCTTTTCCATCGGCCTGCCCTGCAAGAGCGGCGTGGGCGGCGGCATCGTGGCGGTGGTGCCCGACCGGCTCACGCTGTGCGTGTGGTCGCCCGCGCTCGATGCCACCGGCAATTCGCTGCTGGGCATGAAGGCGCTCGAGCTGTTCGTGGCGCGTACGGGGCTGTCGGTGTTCTGATCCTTCAGGCCACCGCGGCCATTGGTGCCACGGCCAGGCTACCCATGCCTTCCAGCGCGGCCTCGACCGCCTCATCGAGCGGCGTGTGCGGCTCGCGGCCGAGAAAAGCCACCAGCTTCGCGTTGTCCATGCCCACGGGCGTTTGCCACAGGTAGCGCATCTCGAGCATTTCGCGGAAGGTTGTGACGAAGGGCGAGGCCAGCGTCAGCAGCCACCACGGAAAGGCCGACACACCCACCTTGGCGCCGGTGCGACGGGCCACCACCTTGCGGATGGCATCGCTCATGCGCGTGCCGTCGGCGTCCCAGTGGCCGGCCATGTGGAAGCGCGCGAAGGCTTCGAGCCGGTCGCGCCGCGCCAGCAGCTCGACCATAGTGCGGGCCACGTCCGGCAGGTACGACCACTGGTGGCCGATGCCGGCGCGGCCGGGGTAGCTCACGCCCTTGACCGGCTGCCCCGCCTTCACCAGCCCCTGCGAGAACCAGTTGTTGCCGGCCTTCGGTCCGAAGAAATCGCCGGCGCGCACGATCAGCACGCGGGCACCCTGGCGGCTGGCGTCTTCGAGGCGCCTTTCCATCTCGACGCGGATCGCGCCCTTGCGCGTGGCCGGATGCTGCGGCGAGTCTTCGGCCAGCAGCGGGAAGGCATCGGGGCCGAAGTTGTAGACCGTGCCGGGCAGCACGATGGTCGCGCCTTCGGCCTTAGCGGCGGCAATGGTGTTGTCGAGCATCGGCAGCACCAGCTCCGACCAGCGGCGGTAGCCCGGCGGGTTGACCGCATGCACCATGACCGAGCAGCCCTTCGCGGCCCGCAGCACGGCCTGCGCGTCCATCGCGTCGCCGGCCAGCCAGGTGATGCCGTCCCTGCGCCCTTCGACTGCGCCGCGCTTCAGTGCGCGCACCTCCCAGCCCGCATCGCGCAGTTGGTGGGCCACCTCGCCGCCGATGCCACCCGTTGCGCCAAGAACCAGAACCGTGTCGTTGCGTGCCATGAAATGCTCCAGAACAGTTGTCGATGGAGGAATTCTGGGTTCGGCGGGGTTCAATTGGAATTGCCGAACATGAGCTATCAGCCATACATTTATGTATGACTTCGAACATCGGCTGGGAGCTGTACCACTCCTTCCTCGGCGTGCTGCGCGAGGGCTCCCTCTCGGGCGCGGCTCGCGCGCTCGGCATCACCCAGCCCACTGCCGGGCGCCACGTGGCGGCGCTCGAAGAGGCGCTGGGCGTGGTGCTCTTCACACGCTCGCAGACGGGGCTGCTGCCCACCGAGGTGGCGCTGTCGCTGCGCGCGCACGCCGAGGCCATGGAAAGCACCGCCGCCTCGCTGGAGCGCGCCGCCAGCAGCCAGGGCGAAGGCGTGCGCGGCGTGGTGCGCATATCGGCCAGCGAGGTGGTCGGCGCGGAAGTGCTGCCGCCCATCGTGGCGCGGCTGCGCGAGGCGCACCCGGCGCTGAAGGTAGAGCTGGTGTCGACCAACCGCGTGCAGGACCTGCTGCGGCGCGAGGCCGACATCGCCGTGCGCATGGTGCGGCCGCGGCAAGAGCAGCTGGTGGCGCGCCGCATCGGCAACATCGAGCTGGGTTTCCATGCGCACGAAAACTACCTCGCCCGCCACGGCACACCGCGCAAGCTGGATGAGTTGGCCGCGCATGCGTTGATCGGCTACGACCAGCCCACGGCCTTCGTGCGCAACGCGGGCAAGTCGCTCAAGGGCTTCACGCGCGACACCTTTTCGCTGCGCACCGACAGCGACCTTGCGCAGCTGGCGCTGATCCGCGCGGGCGCGGGTATCGGCATCTGCCAGGTGGCGCTGGCCAGGCGCAACGCTGCGCTGGTACGGCTGATGCCGCGCACTTTCTCGCTGAAGCTCGACACCTGGGTCACGATGCACGAGGACCTGCGCAACAGCCCGAGCTGCCGCGCCGCGTTCGACGCGCTGGTCGAAGGCCTCTCGCTCTACATCGGCGGCCCTGCGGCAGAGGCGAAAATACCCCGCGCCAGACCAACGACACCCGAATGACCGACCCGACAGACTCCGACACCCTCCCCCTGCAGGAAGACCGCCTCTGGCGCGACGACCGCTGGACCGCCCGCATCATCAAGAACGAGGAAGACGACGGCTGGGCCGTCGAGATGACCCGCCACGGCGACCCCGAGCCGGCGCTGGTCGGCCCCTGGACCATGGGCCGCGACAAGAAGAACCCGAAGCCGCTCGACGGCCCCGCCTTCTCCACGCTGGTGAAGACCGCCGCCGAAGTCATCCGCCGCCATGAGCAGCAGCTGCACGCCACGCTCAACAAGAGCGTGACCGTCACCGCGCGCAACGACCAGCGCATTCGCGTGGCCCTGAGCATCGTGCCCGACGAGGACAACCCCTCGGCCACGCTCACGGCCTATGACGACGCCGATGACTCCGAGCTCGCCAGCGTCAACGTGTCGCCGGCCTTCAGGCTCAGCGCGTCGAGCGCCACCGCCTGGATCGAATCCGGCTACGCACGCCCCCGCTGAACGGAGCGCCCACCGCAATCAGCGAAATGACGTATGTGCAGCCCGCGCTGAGTTGAGAACAATCGGCTTCGACGACACGAACCCGTTGCACCGCAGACAGACAGGCCCGAACCGGTTGAGCCCGGTTCGGGCCTTTTTTGTTTGTTTTCTTTCTCAACCATCCTTCAGGAGCAGCGTCATGAGACATGGTGATATTTCGAGCAGCAACGATTGCGTAGGCGTCGCGGTCGTCAACTACAAGATGCCCCGCCTGCACACCAAGGCCGAGGTGCTGGACAACGCCCGCAAGATCGGTGAGATGCTGGTCGGCATGAAGAAAGGCCTGCCGGGCATGGACCTGGTGATCTTCCCGGAGTATTCGACGCACGGGATCATGTACGACGCCAAGGAGATGTACGACACAGCGGCCACCGTGCCCGGCGACGAAACCGCGATCTTTGCCGACGCCTGCCGCCGCGCCAACGTGTGGGGCGTGTTCTCGCTGACCGGCGAGCGCCACGAGGAGCACCCGAACAAGGCGCCCTACAACACGCTGATCCTCATGAACAACCAGGGCGAGATCGTCCAGAAGTACCGCAAGATCATGCCGTGGGTGCCCGTCGAGGGCTGGTATCCGGGCGACTGCACCTATGTGAGCGATGGCCCCAAGGGCATGAAGATCAGCCTGATCATCTGCGACGACGGCAACTACCCCGAGATCTGGCGCGACTGCGCGATGCGCGGCGCCGAGCTCATCGTGCGCTGCCAGGGCTACATGTACCCGGCCAAGGAACAGCAGATCATGGTGTCGAAGGCCATGGCCTTCATGAACAACACCTACGTGGCGGTGGCCAACGCGGCGGGCTTCGACGGCGTGTACTCGTACTTCGGCCATTCGGCGCTGATCGGCTTCGACGGCCGCACGCTCGGCGAATGCGGCGAGGAAGAGATGGGCATCAACTACGCCGAGCTCTCGATGGGCCTGATCCGCGACGCGCGCAAGAACGGCCAGTCGCAGAACCACCTTTTCAAGCTGGTGCACCGCGGCTACACCGGCACCATCAACTCGGGCGATGGCGACAAGGGCGTAGCCGCCTGCCCCTACAACTTCTACACGAAGTGGATCAACGACCCCGAGGGCACGCGCGAGATGGTGGAGTCGTTCACGCGCAGTACGGTGGGCACGCCGGAGTGCCCGATCGAGGGCATTCCGAACGAGCCGGCCCAGCACCGATGAACGCGGCTGTTCCCGATCCGCTGGCCGCCTACCGCATCGAGACCGAGCCCTTCTACCGGCCCGCGGGCAACGAGGTGGCGCTGTACCGGCAGGCGTACCGCCACCGCATGCCGCTGATCCTGAAAGGCCCGACCGGCTGCGGCAAGACGCGCTTCGTGGAGTACATGGCCTGGGCGCTGGGCCGGCCGCTGGTCACGCTGGCCTGCAACGAGGACATGACGGCCTCCGACCTCGTCGGGCGCTACCTGCTCGACACCAACGGCACGGCCTGGCACGACGGGCCGCTGACACTCGCCGTGCGGCACGGCGGCATCTGCTATCTCGACGAGGTGGTGGAGGCGCGGCAGGACACGACCGTGGTGATCCACCCGCTGACGGATGCACGGCGCATCCTTCCGCTCGACAAGAAGGGCGAGCTGGTGCGCGCGCACCCCGACTTTCAACTCGTGGTGTCGTACAACCCCGGCTACCAGAGCAGCGCGAAGGACATGAAGCCTTCGACGCGCCAGCGCTTCGCGGCGCTGGAATTCGACTACCCCGGCAGCGCGCTCGAAGCGGAGATCGTGTCGCACGAGGCCGCCATCGAGCTCGACCTCGCAGCGAAGCTGGTGGCCATCGCGCGCTGCTCGCGCGAGCTGAAGCACCGGGGGCTCGACGAAGGCGTGTCGACGCGCATGTTGATCTATGCGGGCGTGCTGATCCGCGACGGCGTGACGCCGCGCGAGAGCTGCGAGATGACGATGACGCGCGCGTTGACGGACGACCCCGACATGGCGAGCGCGCTTCAGGGCTTTGTCGAAGCACAGTTCGGATGAACGCTGCGTTATCGCTGCTGGCCCGTGGCCTCGCCGGCATCGATGTCGAAGTGCAGGCGCTGGCCGGAACGCGCGCCGTGCTTGTCGGCAAGCGCCTGCTGCTGCCCGAAGGCGCGAGCGAAAAACGCTTGCGCCGCGCCATGGTCGCACATGCGGTCGCGCACCTGCGCCACTCCACGCCCGCCCGCCCGGCGCGTGCGCTCAAACCCATGGGCATCGCGGTGATCTCGACCATCGAGGACGCGCGCGTCGAACGCCTGCTGTGCCGCGACTTCCCCGGCCTGCACGGTTGGTTCGTTGAATCGCTGGCACCCGTGCCCGACCCGCTGGACCTGAGCTTCGCGGCGCTCATCGCCCGCATGGACCGCGTGCTGATGGTGCCCGCGTGGCAGGACGACAACCACTGGGTCAACAAGGCGCGCCGCCTTTTCGACGAAACCATCGCGCATGCCGGCCTGGAAAGCTACGACGCCTTCCGCGCCGTCGCCTCCATCCTCGCCAACGACCTCGGCCAGATGCGCGTGCGCTTCGAGCCCCGGGACTACACCGTGCCCGCGCCCTACCGCGACGACAACAGCTACCTCTGGGATTTCGGCGAGGCCGATACGCCGCCGGATGAGGCCATCGCGCTCCAGCAATCGGGTGCGCGGCCACCACCGACCATGGGTACATCCAACGCCACGGACGAGGCGATGGAACTGGGCCGCTACACCTACCCCGAATGGGACCGCAAGCTGGAGCGCCTGCGCCCCGACTGGTGCACGGTGATCGAGAAGCTGCCCGCATGGCAAGGCCTCTCCACACTGCGCGAGCAAGCCACGGCCGACAGCAAACGCATTCCTCCGCTTGCCCTGCCGCGCGCACGCCATCTCGACCGCACGCACCGGCTGCGCCGCCAATGGGAAGGCGACGACATCGACCTGAACGCCGCCATCGAAGTGCTGACCGACCGCCGCCTGCGCCTGCAACCCGACCCGCGCCTGTTCATGCGCCCCGGCAAGGGCCCGCGCCCATCGAGCCTGCTCGTGCTGCTCGACCTCTCGGCGTCGGCGAACGATGCGGGCCCGCACGGCGTCTCGCTGCTCGAGATTGAAAAGCAGGCCGCGCTGCTGCTCGCCGCATCGAACACGCAAGGCATCGACCGCCTCGCGATCCATGGCTTCTCGTCGAACACGCGCACCGAGGTCTATTACTACCGCCTGCTCGACTTCGGCCAGCCGCTCGACGCCGCATCGCGCGCCACCATCGGTGCGGTGCAGGGGCGCTACTCAACGCGGATGGGCGCCGCGTTGCGCCATGCGACCTCGCATTTGCGCGGCGAGCCCGCGGGCCAGCGCGCGATCCTTCTCGTGACCGACGGTGCACCTTCCGACATCGACGTGCACGACCCCAGGTACCTGATCGAAGACGCCCGCCAGGCCGTGGCCGAAGCGCGCGAAGCCGGTGTGCACACCACCTGCATCGCGGTGGACGGCGCGGCCGATGCCTATGTGCGCCGCATCTTCGGCTGGCGCAACCACGGCATTGCCGACGACGTGCGCACGCTCCCCCGGCGCCTGGCGCGCATGAGTGCCCGGCTCGGGATGCTCAGGCCGGGCTGAACGCCGTCAGCACCTTCAGCACGCTCAGCGTCGCGCCGTCGAGCATCGCGTGCTGGCGATGCGCAATGCCCACGCGGCGCGTGAGCTTCGGGCTCACCGGCAGGATCTGCATGCGGTCGTTGCGCCCCGTGTCGGTGGACTGCTGCAGCGGCAGCAGCGCGGCGCCATAGCCGGCCGCCACCAGGCTGCGCATGGCCGCGTCGTAGTTGAGCTCGATGCGCGCGCGCGGCGCAAAGCCGGCATCGGCGAACCACTCCATCGTGAGCTGGTACATGTGCGTGGTCGCCTCATTGAAGATCAGCGGCTGCGTCGCCAGCCAGGCCGGCGTGACGCGCTTGGGCGCCTTCCAGCGCTGCGGCACGAAGGCCATCATGGGCTGCTCGCACCACGGCGTGACGACGATGCCGCGCAGCGGCGGCTGCGGAATGGCGACCAGGCCGATGTCGAGCGTGCCCGCCGCCAGCCGCTCCATGGCCTCGTAGGAGCCGCGGATGCTCACTTCGACATCGATGCCCGAATGCTCCTCCCCCAGCGCTTCGAGCACCTGCGGCAGCAGGTCGACCAGCACGCCGGTGGAGGTGCCCAGGCGCACGCGGCCCACGCGCCCTTCGGCCTGGCGCTTGACCGCCTCGACGGCATCGTCGGTATCGCGCAGCAGCTTGCGTCCGCGCTCGACCAGCGCCGCTCCGGCGGCCGTGGGCGTGATGCGCCGGTTGCCGCGCACCACCAGCGGTGCGTCGAGGCGCGATTCGAGTTCGCTGATGTGCAGGCTCACCGTGGGCTGCGCCAGGTGCAGCGCCCTGGCTGCCGCCGAGAAGGTGCCGAGGTCGACGATGGCGATGAGGGTGCGCAGTTGGTCGAGGTTGAGCTGTCGCATCGGGTCGCCTCAGTATCAGTAAAGGTGATGGGAAGTGTCAGGAATCTCAACTTCCACAATAGCATGCGTCGCCGGAAGATGAGCGCTCCCAACCAAGGAGCCCATCGTGACCGCGCCCAAGCCATCGTCTTTTCATCAACGCCTGATCCATGCCCTGCGCGGCTGGCGCCGCCGCGTGGTGAACAGCCGCCGCGCACGCGCCGACTCGCGGCAACTGGCCAGCATGAGCGACCACGATCTGCGCGACCTGGGCATCGGGCGTAGCGAAGTGCCCGAACTGCTGGACCGCCATCGGTACTGATCAGGTTCTTCGCCCGATTTGAGGTTCAATGCGGGGCGTGCCCAAGCCTGCTCTCCTTTCCATCGAACTCACCTCGCCGCAGTCGGTCAACGGCCGGCGCGCGGCCTTTCAATCGCTCTGGCTGCTGGTGCGCATGCAGCATGCGCACGACACCGGCGCCGGTGTCGTGCGGCTGGCCGACCTGCGCGGCGAAGTGTCCGACGCCAGTACCTTGCGCATGGTCGTGAGCCGCGCGTTCCGCGACTTCAAGGCCTGGAACATCGAGGTCGGCTGGGGCGAAGACACGCACCGCGAGCCCCGCTTCCTGAATGCCGAGCGGCGCAGCCAGGGCCCGTTCTGGCTGCCCGCCGCCGAGGCGAAGCGCGTGCGCGTGCTGGTGCAAGGCCGCGCGGCCACGGCCGCCGAAGTGGCGTCGTTCCTCGGCCTGCGTTCGCGCAAGCCGCAGGCCGCCGGCTCGCCGCCACCCGATGCTGTGCATTTGCAGGACGCGGCGTTCTGGAAGCAGCTTGTCGCCTCGCAGCAGGCCGCACGGCAGGGCCGGCTGATGGCGCCGGTGGCAGGCGGTAACGGCAACGGAAGCGCGCTCGAATCGATCCGCCTCGCCGGCACGCTGGCCACCACCGACTTTCAGCGCGCGCTGGTCACGCTCAACGAGGCCATGCTGTGGCGCCGGCTCGGCGACAACGAGCAGGCGCGGCGGCGACTGCAGGCGCTGAAGAAGCAGCGGCTCGCGCACCATGTGGCGGGCAACGACTACCTCGGCGCGATGGAGTGCATCGTCTCCGCATGGTGCGCCTACACCGCGCGCGACCTGCCGCTGGCGCAATCGCTGTTGAGCGGCATGGCCGAGGACGCAGCGCGCGGGCTGGTGCTGCGGCACCACCCCGACGTGCGCTTCGAGTGGTGCAACCTGTGGGCGCTGGTGTGCCGCTCGCGCGCGCTGGCGCTGTCGGCTGAAAACAAGCCGGCCGCCGCCGCGCTGGCCGAAGAATCATTGCGCCGCTTCGGCGAGGCGCTGGCCGCAGCCTTCGAATCGCACTCCTTCGATGCGGCGCAGCACGTGGCCGCCAACATGGGCATGGCCGCATGGCTGTTCGATCGCGTGGGCTTGTCCGATCTGCCCGCGCTCGCGCACGACGGCAAGGCCGACACCACGCGCCGCGCGGTGCAGTGGATTGCCTTCAGCGAATGGCTCTGCGGCCACACCGACGGCCAGGGCCGCTCGGCGTGGAACGCGATCTACCTGATGCGCATCGCGCGCGGCAACTGCCGGCCAGAGAAGCAGCCCACGCTCGCGCAGTTCCGTGCGCAGAAGCCGCTGGACCCAGCCGCCATCTCGAAGCTGGCCGGTCCGCTCGCCGATGCCTTCGACGCGACGAACTGGCCAGCGCGCTGGGTCGACGTGGCGCAGGCGCGGCTCGCCGACCACCAGGCGGGGCGCCGCCGCTACCCAGGGCTGCAGCACTGCAGCCTGCTGTTCGAACACGCCTGGTATGCGGCGCATGCGGGCGACCTGAAGGCGGCGGAACAGTCGCTCGGCTTGCTGCGCGAAGCGTTGCCCCAATTGGTGCCGAGCGACCGCGCGTACTTCACCGAGTCGTGGAACGACGCGCTGCCGGCCGAGCTGGTGCTGGAGGCGAAGCCGCCGCGCCGGCCCGCGGCGCGGCGCACTAAATCGGCGCCCTAGTTGCAGGCGGCGATGGCGTGGGCGAAAACAGCGCTTCCCGCACCCGCTCGCGCAGCACCGGCAGCACATCGCTCTCGAACCACGGGTGGTGTTTGAACCAGCCCGTGTTGCGCGGCGATGGATGCGGCAGCGGAACGAAGCGCGGCGCGTAGTCGGCAAAGGCCTCCACGGTCTCGGTGACGCTGCCACGCGCGGTCTTGCCGAGAAAGTGGCGCTGTGCGTACTGGCCGATGAGCAGCGTCAGTTCGATGCGCGACATCTGCGCGAGCAGCCGTTCGTGCCACAGCTCAGCGCATTCCTTGCGCGGCGGCAGGTCGCCGCTGGCACCACGCCCCGGGTAGCAGTAGCCCATCGGCACGATCGCAATGCGCGTCGCGTCGTAGAACACGTCGCGACCAATGCCGAGCCATCGGCGCAGCTGCTCGCCGCTCTTGTCGTCCCACGGCACACCCGTGCGGTGCACGGTCATGCTGGGCGCCTGGCCGACGATCAGCAGCCGGGCGCTTGCGCTGGCCTGCACCACTGGCCGCGGGCCCAATGGCAGGTGCGCCTCGCATGCGCGGCAGGCGCGGATCTCGGCGAGCAGCGCATCCACGGTGCCTCAGCCGGCGAACGGGCGGAAGAAGGCGTTGAGCTCGGCGCCCGGGGCCGCATCGGCAAAGCCGTCGAAGCGCCCCTGCTCGGCCAGCGTGCGCGCGGCGCGGATGAAGCCGCCCCAAGCCGCGCGCGCCATGCCGCCGCCCACGCTCACGCGGCGCACGCCGAGCCCGGCGATGTCCTGCATCGTGAGCTCGCTGGCCGCGCCCACCAGCAGGTTGACCGGCTTGCCTCCTGCGGCAGCGACCACGGCGGCGATTTGCTCACGAGTCTTGATGCCGGGCGCGTAGAGGCAATCGGCGCCCGCGTTCGAGTAAGCCTTGAGCCGCGCGATGGCGTCGTCGAGGTCGGGACGCCCGGCAAAGAAGTTCTCGGCACGACCGACCAGCAGCACGTCGGCGCCAGATGCATCGATGGCCTTGCGCGCGGCGCGCATGCGTTCGACCGCCACGTCGATGGCAAAGAGCGGATCGGCGGCATTGCCCGTCGAGTCTTCGATGGACAGACCCGCCACGCCTGTCTCGATTGCAAGGCGCACGCTCTCGGCCACGCCCTGCGCATCGGCGGCAAAGCCGTTCTCGAAATCAGCGTTCACCGGCAGATCAGTGGCCTCCACCAGCTCACGCAAGTGCGCCAGGATGAGTTCGCGCGACATCGCCCCATCGGCCTGGCCCTGCGACCACGCAAAGCCCGAGCTGGTGGTGGCCAGCGCCTTGAAGCCCAGGCCTTCGAGAAAGCGCGCGCTGCCCGTGTCCCAGGGGTTCGGAATGACGAAGCAGCCTTGTTCGTGAAGGGCGCGGAAGTCGGCGCGTTTCTGGGCAATGGTTCGGATGGCGCGGGTCATGGGAGCCTCATCTTTCTGCGGGCGTGGCAACGAGCCCCGCATTCTGACGCGCCAGCGCCAGGCCCGCCGCTCAGCACTCCACCACGTTCACCGCGAGGCCGCCGAGCGAGGTTTCCTTGTAGGTCGACTTCATGTCCTCGCCGGTCTGCTTCATGGTGCGGATCACGGCGTCGAGCGACACGTAGTGGCTGCCGTTGCCGCGCAGTGCCATGCGCGCCGCATTGATGGCCTTCACTGCGCCCATCGCGTTGCGCTCGACGCAGGGGATCTGCACCATGCCGCCGACCGGGTCGCAGGTCAGGCCGAGGTTGTGCTCCATGCCGATCTCGGCCGCGTTCTCGACCTGCGCCGGCGTGGCGCCGAGCACCGCGGCCAGCGCGCCGGCTGCCATCGAGCAGGCAACGCCGACTTCGCCCTGGCAGCCAACCTCGGCGCCCGAGATCGATGCGTTGGTCTTGTAGAGCATGCCGATGGCCGCCGCGGTGAGCAGGAAGTCGACGATGCCTTCGTCGCTCGCCTGCGGCACGAAGCGCTGGTAGTAGTGCATCACGGCGGGCACCACGCCGGCAGCGCCGTTCGTGGGCGCGGTGACCACGCGGCCGCCGGCTGCGTTTTCCTCGTTCACCGCCATGGCGAAGGCATTGACCCAGTCCATCACCGCGAGCGGGTCGGCCGCACCGGCTTGCGCCAGCAACTCGCGGTTCAGCTCGGGGGCGCGGCGGCGCATGCGCAGCGGGCCGGGCAACGCATGCGCGGCCAACGGGTTGTCAATGCCGAAGCCGCGCTGCACGCACTGCTGCATCACGCCCCAGATGCGCAGCAGGCCGCTGCGCACCTCGGCTTCGGGCCGCCACACGCATTCGTTGCGCATGACCAGCGCGGCCACCGACAGGCCGCTGTCATGGCATTGCGCCATGAGTTCGTCGCCGGTGGTGAAGGGATGCGGCACGGCGGAAGCAGCCGCCACCGTCGCGGCCACGGCCTGCCCGCCTTCGACGACGAAGCCGCCGCCGACCGAGAAGTACGTGCCCTCGGCCAGCGTGCCGCCATCGGCCGCGAAGGCCGTGAAGCGCATGGCGTTGGGGTGTTCGGGCAGCGACTCTTCGCCGCGGAAGGCAATGTCGCGCACGCGGTCGAATGCGATGGGCGTGGTGCCCAGCAGGCTCAGCTGGCCGGTGCGGCGAAGCGCTTCGAGCCGCGGCTGCACGGTCTCGGGCCGCACCGTGTCGGGCGCGTCGCCGAAGAGCCCGAGGATCACGCCCTGGTCGGTCGCGTGGCCGTGGCCAGTGGCGCCGAGCGAGCCGAACAGATCCACATGCAGCCGCGCCACTTGCGCGAGCACGCCGCGCCGCTGGAGCGACTGCGCGAACAGCAGCGCCGCGCGCATGGGCCCGACGGTGTGCGAACTGGACGGGCCGATGCCGATCTTGAAAATGTCGAAGGCGGAGAGCATCAGCGCATCATGCTCTCGTCCGTTGATGCCGGCAGCTGCTGTTTGACCAGCGCCACCCAGTAGGCGGCACCCAGCGGCAGGATGGCGTCGTTGAAGTCGTAGTACGGGTTGTGCACGTTCGGGTCGTTCGGGCCCTCACCCGCGCCAATGCCGATGTAGGCTCCCGGGCGCTTCTGCAGCATGAAGGCGAAGTCTTCCGAGCCCATGGCGGGCGGGATGTCGGTGTGCACCTGCTCGCGCTCGACCAGGCTGGCCGCGGCGGCGATGGCGGCGTCGGTCTCGGCAGGCGTGTTGACCACGCCGGGGTAGCCGCGGCGGTAGTCGAGCGCCACCCGGGCGCCGTGCGTGACCGCAACGCCGTCGCAGATCTGCTGCATGGCGGCCTGAGTCTGGTCTTGAATGACGGGGTCGAGCGTGCGCACGGTGCCACGCAGCACCACGGTCTCGGGGATCACGTTCCAGGTGTCGCCGCCGTGGATCTGCGTGACGCTCACCACGGCCGAATCGGTCGCGCCGGTGCGGCGGCTCACGATGGTCTGCAGTGCGTTCACCAGCTGGGCCGAGACAACCACCGAATCGATGCCGGTCTCGGGCATGGCGCCGTGGCTGCCCTTGCCGGTAATGACGATCTCGAAGGTGTCGAGAAAGGCCGTCATCGTGCCCTTGCGGATCGCGAACCGGCCACGCGGCAGGGCCGGAAAGTTGTGCATGCCGTAGACGGCGTCGGCCGGGAACTGCTCGAACAGGCCCTCTTCCACCATCACGCGGCCGCCGCCCTCGTTTTCCTCGGCGGGCTGGAACACGAAGTGCACCGTGCCCTTGAATGGCTTGTGGCGCGACAGGTGCTCGGCCGCGCCGAGCAGCATGGCGGTGTGGCCGTCATGGCCGCAGGCGTGCATCTTGCCGGCGCACTTGGAGGCATGCGCTTGCGTGCCCAGCTCCTGCATGTTGAGCGCGTCGAGATCGGCGCGCAGCGCGATGCTCGGGCCCTCGCCGTTCTTCAGCGTGCCGACCACGCCGGTGCCGGCCAGGCCGCGATGCACCGTCAGGCCCATCAGCATCAGCGCGTTGGCGACGACGTTGGCGGTGCGGTGTTCCTCGAAGGCGGTCTCGGGGTTGGCGTGGATGTCGCGGCGCCAGCTCAGCATGCGGGCGCGGGTGTCTTCGTCGATGTCGGGGTCGCGGTACATGGCAGTTCTCTCGTGGGTTGTCAGTGGAAGAATTCGGCGATGAGGGTCGCACCGAGGAAGGTGCCAGCCGTGGCGGTGAGCGACACCACCACGATGCGCCAGCCCAGCTGGCGGAACACCGGCAGATCCTTCGCGACGGAGAAACCGGCCAGCGCCAGCACCGGCGTCGTGAAGGCGAGGAAGTTGAGCTTGGCGGTGATGGCGATGAGCGCGTCGGAGAACGGAAACAGCCCCGGAATGCCCACCACCGTGGCCACCACCGACAGCACCAGCACCATCGGCAGGCGCGGCATGAGGCGCTTGATGCCCTCGACCACCAGCGCGATCGCCACCACGGCAGCCATGCCTTCGAGCGACACCAGCATCGGCACCTTGTAGGTCAGCGAATTGCCGATGAGCACGCCGCCGCCCACCACCGCCCAGGCGATGAGCGTGTCGCGCAGTGGCAAGGCACCGCCATGCGCCACGCTGACCTGCGACATGGCGCCCGTGCCTGCCGAGTCCTGCGCGCCGCGCTTCGAGAAGCGGCCCAGCACCGGCTCCAGCTTGCCGTAGAGCCACGAACACAGCGGCAGCGACAGGAACAGCGTGAAGTAGAAGCCCGCCACGGTGGTCAACAGGTTCGACGCGGCAGCGATGGCGGTGAGCTGCGGCAGCATCTCGGCCGGCTGCTGCGCGGCGATGGCGCCCAGCGCGGCGGCCATCAGGCTGCCCGAGCCCACGCCGGCGCCCATGGCCAACGAGCGCGGATCGAAGATGTGCAGGCTGGCAATGAAGCCCGCCAGCACCGCGATGAAGAGCGCGCCCAGCACCGTGCCGGTGATGTACTCGGCCAGCACGCCGCGGCCTTCAGGCGAGGCCATGCCGTACTTCTCTCCGATGATCACGAGGTTGCCTTCGCGGCCCACCGAGAAGGTGGCGCCCACGGCTTCGCGCTTGATGCCCAGCAGCAGCGCCAGCGGCAGGCCCAGCGCCAGCGTGCCCAGCGCATGGCCGAACTCCTGGAACAGCAGCGCCCAGCCGGCCTGCTTGACCTGCGGTAGCGCCGCGCCCACCGTGAGGCCCAGCTTCACCACGAACAGCAGCAGGCCCGCATTCAGCAGGCCGCCGGCAAACGACTGCTCGGCAGTCGCCACGCGCACCACGCCCGGCACACGGCTGTGCGCGATGCCCCACGCGGCCGCGATCAGCAGCGCCCACAGCATCGGCAGCAGCGCCACCTTGCCCGGGCCTATGCTGAACTGCACCGGGCCGATGAGCTCGGCCACGGCCACGATGGCCAGGGTGACGAGCGCGAGCTTGAGTTTTCCGGAGGCGCTGGAAGGCGCGGCAGCGGCAAGGACGGAGGCGGCAGAGGTCATGGGTGGGGCGTCTTTTCGTGGCGCAGTACCTGCGGGGTGCCGGCGAGTTTCGGCTTGCAGGTCTATTGCATCAATGACCGTAAATCGGGATATTCGATGCATCGAATGCAACACTCGTCACAAACTTCAGGAGACCGGGCCATGGACGACAAGCTCGACACGCGCCGCGTGCGCTACTTCATGCAGGTGCTCGACAGCGGCTCGGTGCGCGGCGCCGCCGACGTGCTCGACATGGACCCCTCGGCCGTAAGCCGCGCCATCGGCATCCTCGAGCAGGAGTGCGGCGTGCCGCTGCTGGAGCGCCACGGCCGCGGCGTGGTGCCCACCGACGCGGGCGAGATGCTGGCCGGCTACGTGCGGCGCCAGAACAGCCAGAAGCAGCACCTGATGGCGCAGATGGACAGCATCCGCAAGATCGAGCGCGGCCACATCGATGTCGTGGCCGGCGAAGGGTACGTCGACTGGCTCATGCGCCACAGCCTGCGCGACTTCATGACCCGGCACCCGAAGATCACCATCGACCTCGACGTGGCGAGCACCGACGAGATCGTGCAGCGCGTGGTCGAGGAGCGCGCCCACATCGGCATGCTGTTCCAGCCGCCGAAGGACGACCGGCTCACCTCCCACCAGTCGCACTCGCAGCCGATCCAGGCGCTGGTGCTGGCCACGCACCCGCTCGCGCAGCTGGGCCGTCCGCTGAAGCTGGCCGACCTGCTGCCCTACCCAGGCGCCACGCTGCACCGCAACTTCGGCGTGCGGCAGCACATCGAGGCAGCCGAAGTCAGCGAGGGCGTGCGGCTGCCATCGCTGCTGACCACCACCTCGTTCAGCGCGCTCGGCCACTTCGTGTCGGCCGGGCTGGGCTATGCCCTGGGCACGCGGATCTCGCTCACGCCGAACGCCAGCAACCCCGAGTTGATCGAGCTGCCGATGAAGAACCCGCTGCTGTCGCAGGGGCGCTCGCACATCGTGTCGCGGCACGGGCGCATGCTGTCGCCGGCCGCGGCCGAATTGCTGCGGTGCGTGGTGGCGGACATGCGGCGGTACGCCGATCTGGCCGCCGGCAAGGAGAAGCCGGAGAAAGCGGAGAAGCGCGCGGCCTCGCGCGCACGAAGCACCGCGGCATGAGGCACGGCGTTGCGCGCCTCGCCCTTTCGGTGTTCTGATCGGCCCCCATGTCCTACGCCATTCCGCTTTTCATCCACCTGCTCTGCGCCGCCTTCTGGGTCGGCGGCATGGCGACCATGCACTTCGCGGTGCGCCCTTCTGCCGTCGCCACGCTGGAGCCGCCGTTGCGCCTGCGCATGATGGCCGCGACACTGCGGCGCTTCTTCGTAGGGGTGGACGCGTCGGTCACGCTGCTGTTCGTGACCGGCGTGGCGATGATCCTCTCGACAGGCGGCTTCCGCGGCCTGCACTGGCGCATCGAAGCGATGATGAGCATCGCGATCGTGATGGCCGCCATCTATGTCTACATCCGCGCCTCGGTATTCAGGGCAATGCGGCGCGCGGTGGAAGAAAGCACCTGGCCTGTGGCGGCCGCGCGGCTCAACACCGTGCGCAAGCTGGTGATGGTGAACCTGGTGTTGGGAGTGATCGTGTTCGGGGTGGCGACGATCGGGCGGGCGGGCTGAGACAACGGCACTCAGCCGAAGCGGTAGTCCAGGTGCGTCACCAGCGCCGAGCTTTCGGCGCCCACTGGCGTCATCTTCAACTCCTCGGGCGCAAGGCCGTCCAGTAGCCGCAGGCCCGCACCCAGCAGGCTCGGCGCGACATGGATCGTGCATTCGTCGACCAGTCCGGCCTTGATGTATTGACGGACGGTGTCGGCGCCGCCGGAGATGCGCACGTCCTTGCCGCCAGCCGCGGCCTTGGCCTGTGCCAGCGCGCTTTCGAGGCCGTCGGTCACGAAGTGGAAGGTGGTGCCGCCCAGCCGCACCCATGGCTCGCGCGGCGAATGCGTGAGCACGTACACGGGTGCGCGGAATGGCGGGTTCTCGGGCCAGCTGACCTCGCCCTCGTCGAACATGCGGCGGCCCATCACGTAGGCGCCGGCGCGCGCGAACACCCGCTTCACCCGTTCGTCGTCGGGCGTGCCCTGCTCGCCGCCACCGCCGGGAATGCCGAGGATCTCGCGGAAGGTGGCGGTCTGGAAGACCCAGCCGTGCATGGCCCGGCCGCCATCGCCGAGCGGATTGCCCGGCCCGGCGTTGGGGCCGGCCATGCAGCCGTCGAGCGAGATGCCCACGTCGAAGAAGACTTTTCCGCTGCTGCTGCTCATAGGTCGTGTTCCGGCCCGGGGGCCGGCCTGGGTTGCAGAGAAGCCGGAGTCTATGCGCGGGCCCGCCCGATGCAAACAGGCCAGTTCAGACCAGGTTGAGTTCGACGTCGATGTTGCCGCGCGTGAGCTTGGAGTACGGGCAGGTCTGATGCGCGGCGTCGACGACGGCGCGTGCGGTTTCGCGCTCGAGGCCCGGCAGGCTCACGTTCAGGCGCGCGCGCAGGAAGTACTGGCCGTCTTCGTTGGCAAGGTCGACCTCGGCATCGACGGCCAGGTCGGCGGGCAGCTTGATCTTCATCGCACCGGCCGCCTTGCCCATCGCGCCGATGAAGCAGGCCGACCAGCCCGCGGCGAACAGCTGCTCGGGGTTGGTGCCCGCGCCCGAGGTGCCGGGCGACGAAAGCCGGATGTCGAGGCGCCCGTCGTCGCTGCGCGATGCGCCGTCGCGCCCGCCGGTGGTGTGGGTCTTGCCGGTGTAGAGGATCTTTGCGGTGGTGGAGCTCATGGGGATTCCTTTCAGGCTCGCCGGAATGGCGATGCATGGATTGAATCGGCCAGCTGTATCCGCGATGTGTCGAGCGGGGCGCACTTTTGCATGCCCGTGTGTGCGGCGGGCGGCCAGACACACTGGCGTACAAAGCGGCCGCTCGGTTGAGCCGCAGGTCAGCGAGGGGCGCCCTTGAGCTCGACGGTGTTGCCGTCGGGGTCGGCGATGTAGATCGAGGGGCCGTTGCCCTCGGCGCCGAAGTTGTTCTGCACCTCGCCGTTCACCGCTACGCCGTGGGCAGCCATCAGCGCGCGAATGGCGGATTCGTCGAAAGGCTCGATGCGCAGGCAGATGTGGTCGACGTTGCGGCCTTCCACGCCGGCAAGCGCCCCGCCCTGCCTGCCCAGCGGGCCGTCGGGTGTGACGAGATCGATCAGGCTCGCGCCGGCGCGCAGGTGCACAAGCCCCAGGTCATCGCGGCGCTTCTCGATGGCGCAGCCCAGCACGTCGCGGTAGAACGTGATGGCGCGTTCCATGTCCTTCACGCGCAGCACGATGTGGTCGATGCGCAGCACCGAGAACGGTGTCGTACGCATCGGGCTCGTCATGGCTGCTCCGTTGTCAGACTACGCCGGCCGATCGCAGGGCGTCGAAGCGGGCGGCGTCGATGCCCATTTCCGCCAGCACTTCCTGCGTGTGCTGCCCCAGCGCCGGTGGTGCATGGCGCAGCACGGGCGGCGTGGCCGTCAGGCGCAGCGGACTTGCCACGCCGGTGATGCTGGCGATGCCGTCGCCCGCATCGCGCGGCAACGTGACCGCAAGGCCGCGCGCCTTGACCTGCGCGTCATCGAAGGCCTGGGCGATGTCGTTGATCGGGCCGCAGGGCACGGCCTTGTCTTCGAGCAGCGTGACCCACGCGGCCGTGGTGCGGGTGCGCGTGAGCTCTTCCATCATCGGGATCAGCACCAGGCGGTGCTTCACGCGCAGCGTGTTGGTGGCAAAGCGTGCATCGGTCGCCCATTCCGGATGGCCGGCTGCTTCGCAGAAGCGCGCGAACTGGCCGTTGTTGCCGATGGCCAGCAGCATCGAGCCGTCTTGCGTCGGAAAGTCCTGATACGGCGCGAGGCTCGGGTGCGTGTTGCCCTGGCGCTCGGGCGCCTTGCCGGTGTTGAGGAACGCGCTCGCCTGGTTGGCGAGGATGGCCATGCCCACATCGAGCAGCGCCATGTCGATGTGCTGGCCTTCGCCGGTACGGTCACGCACCTGCAGCGCCGCGAGGATGGCGGTGCTGGCGTAGACGCCGGTGAACAGGTCGGTGAGCGCCACGCCCACGCGCAGCGGGCCGCCGCCGGGCACGTCGTCGGGGCGGCCGGTGATGCTCATCATGCCGGTCATGGCCTGGATCATCAGGTCGTAGCCCGCGCGCTCGGCATAAGGGCCGTCGTGGCCGAAGCCGGTCACGCTGCAGTAGATGAGGCGCGGGTTGGCCGCGCGCAGGCTCTCGTGGTCGAGGCCGTATTGCTTGAGGCCACCGGTCTTGAAGTTCTCCACCACGATGTCGGCCTGCGCCGCCATCTGCCTGAGCAGCGCCTGCCCGTCGGGCGTGGCCATGTCGACCGTGACCGAGCGCTTGTTGCGGTTGCAGGACGTGAAGTAGCTGGCCTGGTCGGTGTCGTTGCCGTTCGCGTCCTTGATGAAGGGCGGGCCCCAGGTGCGCGTGTCGTCGCCGACGCCGGGGCGCTCGATCTTCACGACGTCGGCGCCCAGGTCCGCGAGGATCTGCGTGCACCAAGGGCCCGCGAGCACGCGGGACAGATCGAGGACCTTGATGCCGTCGAGTGCTGCGGGCTTGTTGCTCATGCCTTCGATCAGTTCGCGAACGCTGCGATGCCGGTGATGGCGCGGCCCAGGATGAGCGCGTGGATGTCGTGCGTGCCTTCGTAGGTGTTGACCACTTCGAGGTTCACCAGGTGGCGGGCCACGCCGAACTCGTCGCTGATGCCGTTGCCGCCCATCATGTCGCGCGCCATGCGGGCGATGTCGAGCGACTTGCCGCAGTTGTTGCGCTTCATGATCGAGGTGATTTCCACCGCGGCGATGCCTTCGTCCTTCATGCGGCCCAGGCGCAGGCTGCCTTGCAGGCCCAGCGTGATCTCGGTCTGCATGTCGGCCAGCTTCTTCTGGATGAGCTGGTTGGCGGCGAGCGGGCGGCCGAACTGCTTGCGGTCCAGTGTGTACTGGCGGGCGCGATGCCAGCAGTCTTCGGCGGCGCCGATCGCGCCCCACGAGATGCCGTAGCGGGCGCTGTTCAGGCAGGTGAACGGGCCCTTGAGGCCCTGCACTTCGGGGAAGGCGTTTTCTTCGGGGCAGAACACACCGTCCATCACGATCTCGCCGGTGATGCTGGCGCGCAGGCCGACCTTGCCGTGGATCGCGGGAGCGCTCAGGCCCTTCATGCCCTTTTCGAGCACGAAGCCGCGGATGGGGCCGACCGTGCCGCTTTCGCTGACTTCCTTGGCCCACACCACGAACACGTCGGCGATGGGCGAGTTGCTGATCCACATCTTCGAGCCGCTGAGCGAGTAGCCGCCCGGCACCTTCTTGGCGCGCGTGGCCATGCTGCCGGGGTCGGAGCCGTGGTCGGGCTCGGTCAGGCCGAAGCAGCCGATCCATTCGCCGGTGGCGAGCTTGGGCAGGAACTTCTGCTTTTGCGCTTCGGTGCCGAATTCGAAGATCGGCACCATCACCAGCGAGCTCTGCACGCTGGCCATCGAGCGGTAGCCCGAGTCGACGCGCTCGACTTCGCGGGCGATCAGGCCATAGGCCACGTAGTTGAGGCCTGGGCCGCCGTACTGCTCGGGGATCGTGGGGCCCAGCAGTCCGAGCGCGCCCATTTCGCGAAAGATGGCGGGGTCGGTCTCGCCAGTGCGGAAGCCTTCGATGACGCGGGGCGCCAGGCGCTCCTGGCAGTAGGCATTGGCCGCGTCGCGGATCATGCGTTCTTCGTCGGTCAGTTGCTGGTCGAGAAGAAGGGGGTCGTCCCAGTGGAATTGCGCTTTGGCGGCCATGTGGCTGTCTCCGGAAATTAGGGGAAAGGTGAAAAGAGCGGGAATGGGGCCGATGCTAGCCATGCGGGGGGCATGACGCAAACGATGATTCCGCACCCAGATATGCGTTTATAGAATGTCTTACAAGATGTTCTATTGGCCTCTTCATTGGTGAGACCAGGGTTTCATACATACACCCGAGGCATACATGCGCCGCAAGATCCCACCCCTGCAAACCCTCGTGTGCTTCGACGCCGCCGCGCGCCACGAGAGCTACACCCGCGCCGCGCAGGAACTGGCGCTGACGCAAAGCGCTGTGTCGCGCCAGATCGGCACGCTCGAAGCCTTTCTTGGCGTGGCGCTGTTCCGCCGCACGCGGCACGGCGTGGCGCTGACAGCGAGCGGCGCGGCCTATGCGCGGCAGATCACCAAGCGGCTGGAGGCGATGGAGCGCGACACGCTCGACGCCATGGCCCACCAGGGCGAAGGCGGCTCGCTCTCACTGGCGGCCGTGCCCACATTCGCCACCCGCTGGCTGATGCCGCGCCTGAAGGGCTTCGCGGCGCTGCAGCCCGACGTGGTGGTGCACATCGAGACGCGCACCCGCCCCTTTCTCTTTGCCGACGCGGAATTCGACGCCGCGCTGTACGCCGGCACGCCCGCGCAGGTCGAGAACTGGGCCGGCACGCGCGCGCTGCTGCTGATGCACGAAGACGTGGTGCCGGTGTGCAGCCCGTCGCTGCTCCCACGCGGCAAGGCCGTAACGCCGGCCGCCATCGCGAAGATGCCGCTGCTGCAGCAAAGCACGCGGCCCGACGGCTGGCGCCAGTGGTTCGACGCGCAGCAGATCGACGCGCCCAACGCACGCGGCGGGCCGCGCTACGAGCTGTTCTCGATACTGGCCGCGGCCGCGTCGCACGGGCTCGGCGTGGCGCTGATGCCGACGATGCTGGTGGCCGACGAACTGGCGCGCGGCGAGCTGGTGGTGGCGTGCGCGCGGCCCTTGTCGGGCGAGCGCAACTATTACCTCGTGACGCCGGAGCGGGCCGATCAGCGGCCGCTGCTGAAGTTCTTCAGCGACTGGCTGCTGGAGCAGGCCCGGCAGGGTTGACGCGCCGCTAGCGCAGCGTGATGCCGAGCGAATCGAAACCCGCGTCCGGAAACGGCGAGCCCTGCAGGCTCGCAGACGGGACACTGGGCGCATGACAAGAAAGCCTTCCCGCATCGATTCGCTCGACTGGCCCCGCATCGAAGCCGACCTCGCCACCCGCGGCTGCGCCGTCACCGGTCAGCTGTTCACCCCCGAGGAATGCGCTGCGCTCACGGCCATGTACGACGAAGGCCACCGCTTTCGCAGCCGCGTGGTGATGCAGCGCCACGGCTTCGGGCAAGGCGAGTACCAGTACTTCGCAAACCCGCTGCCGCCCCGGCTCGCCGCATGCCGCAGCGCGCTGTACGAACGCCTCGCGCCGCTGGCCAACGCATGGGCCGCGACAATGGGCCAGCCGGCCGACTACCCGCCGGACCACGCCGCGTATCTCGCGCGCTGCCACGCGGCGGGCCAGTTGCGCCCCACCCCGCTGCTGTTGCGCTACGACGAGGGCGACTACAACTGCCTGCACCAGGATCTGTACGGCGACCTGCAATTCCCGCTGCAGCTCACGGTGCTGCTGAGCAAGCCGGGCGAAGACTTCACCGGCGGCGAATTCGTGCTGACCGAGCAGCGCCCGCGCATGCAGTCGCGCGCCGAAGTGGCGCCGCTCGCGCAAGGCGAGGCGGTGATCTTCGCGGTCAACCAGCGGCCGGTGGCCGGCACGCGCGGCAGCTACCGCGTGACGATGCGCCACGGCGTGAGCCGCGTGCGTTCGGGGCGGCGGCATACGCTGGGCATCATCTTTCACGACGCGCGCTGACAGGCCGCTTCCACGCGCTTCAACGACTCCGGTCTAGACAGGCCTGAGCCACTGCGGCGCTGTTCAGTACCTCACAGACAGCCGAAGTCGAGCGAAAATCACGCCCGCCTCCGGCGCCACCAGGATCCCCGACACCAACGATCGGGGCCGTGGCTCACCGAAGGCCGGCCCGCGGCTTCGCTGCAGCGGGTGCGTTCGATTGGTCGTCAGGGAGCTGCATGAACAACAAGAACTCTTCCGGTAATCCGGAAGCGGCTGGAAAGCCGTCGGTCGAAAAATCTGTCACACAACCGGCACCGGCCGGGCGCTCGCGCCGCTTCCGGGTAGACGTGGGCACCATCGTCAGCGTCGTGGCGCTGGCCCAGTCGCTGCTGCTGGTGTCGCTCGGCTACTGGGGCTCGCAGCGGCTGGTGTCGCGCATCGGCGTGTCCGCGCACAAGGCCAACCATGACCGCACCGAAGACAAGGTGCTGGCCTTTCTTCAGAAAGCCGAGTCGGTCATCAACGCGGCGGGCACCGCCCCCAGCCTGCAGCCCGCGGGCGAGCACTCCGACAGAACGGCGGAGCTGCTCTGGACGCTGCTGCAGCAGTCGCCCGAGCTCGACAGCATCTACGTCAGCAACGAGAAGGGCCAGATGCTGATGGCGCTGCGCTACCCGGTGCCGGCCATGCGCCACATCGAGCGTGGCGCAGGCTTCACCACCGAGACCTGGCAGTACAAGCTGCCGCTGGATGCCGAAGCCGACGTGCAGCAGCGCTATGCCACGCAGCGCCTTGAGTCGTTCCGCAGCAACTACAACCCGACGCAGCGCAGCTGGTACGTGCAGGCATGCAAGGCACAGGGGCCCATCTGGACGCAGCCGTACGTATTCGCCGCCGCGCAGGAGCTTGGCGTGACCTACGCGCTGCCCAGCAAGCGCCGCTACGCGGACAGCAGCGCGCAGGCGCTGGTGGTGGCGGGCGATGTCTCGCTCGGGCGGCTGTCGGAGTTCGTGCGCCAGTTCAGCAGCGACGGCTACGGCGACAGCGCGCTGCTGAGCGCCGACTTCCGCGTGCTCGCGCGCAGCGACATGCCGGGCGTGCTGCACGAGCTGCAGCCGCCCAGCGGCGTGCTCGGCGCATTGCACGCGCACATGGTGGCCGACGGCACGGCGGGCGGGGGCACCGACACCGAGTTCTCCTTCACCCACGAAGGCCGCCGCTATCTGGTGCAGGCCTCGCGCATCCCCAGCACCGGCTGGCAGCTGGTGAGCTGGGTGCCCGAAGACATGCTGCTGGGCGACCTGCACCGCGCGGTGCTGTGGGGCCTGGCGCTGGCGCTGGTCTTCCTCGCGATGGCGCTGTTCATGTCGCTGAAGCTGTCGAAGCTGGTGACAGCGCCGGTGGAGAACCTCTCGCACATCGCGCGCCGCATCGGCCTGCTGGAGCTGGACAACCTGCCGCGCGAACCGAGCCGCGTGCTCGAGATCCAACACCTGGACCAGGCCCTGGACGACTCGGCGCGCAGCCTGAAGGCCTTCAGCAAGTTCGTGCCGGTGGACGTGATCAACCAGCTGATCGCTGAGGGCCATACGCTCGCACCCAGCGGCTCACCGCGGCGCGTGACGGTGATGTTCACCGACGTGGAGGGCTTCACCTCGATCTCGGAGTCGCTCGACACCGACGTGCTGGTGGTCATGCTGACCGAGTACTTCAACCTGGCGACGGGCGTGTTCGCGCGGCACGGCGGCGTGGTCGACAAGTTCATCGGCGACGGCATCATGGTGCTGTGGGGCGCGCCCTCCGACCTGAAGGACGCGGAATACAAGGCCTGCCTGGCCGCGCTGGAGCTGCACGTGGAAATGGACGATCTCAACCGCAAGTGGGCGGCACAGGGCCTGCCCGAGTTCCGCACGCGCGTGGGCATCCACACAGGCACGGTGATCGCGGGGGTGCTGGGCTCGAACGACCGGCTGTCGTACACGGCGTTCGGCGACGTGATCAACGTGGCGAGCCGCATCGAGGGCTTCAACAAGCAGCTCGGCACGCAGACGCTGATGTCGGAAACCACCTTCGCCGGGCTCGGCGGCCGGCTTCACACGCGGCGCATCGAGGAGCAGGCGGAACTGCGCGGCCGGCAGACGCGCATGGTGCTCTACGAGCTGATGACTTCCTAGCGCGGAGCCTGGGCGACGCGCACCAGCACCAGGTCAGCGGTGGCGCCGCCGCCTTGCGTGAGCACGGAATACTGCGTGTCGTTGATGAACAGCAGCTGCTCGCCTCGCGAGATACGCGCCGACACGGCGTAGCGCATGCGCGGGTCGATGCGCGCGGCATCCACCTTCAGCTCGTAGGCGAAGGGCACCTGCTTGCCGTTGGCCTTGATGCGCTGCTCGGCGAGCACGGTCGAAGGCGCGTCCATGCGCGATACGTCGAGCAGCTGCACCACGACTTCGGCCGCTGGGTCGAGCGCGATGCGTTCGCGGTAGGTGACGGTGCCGCTCACGCGAAGCTGCGTGCCTCCGCCTGCAGCTGGCGAAGAAGGCACGGCACAGGCGCTCAGCAAAGAGGCGCCGGCGATGGCCGAGAACATGAGGAGGCTGGTGCGTCTTTTCATGCGGCCATTATGCGGAGGCACTTGCGGAGGCACGCTCTGCGGCAAAGGCCACGTACCAGTCCAGGCTGCCCGGGTTTGCCATCGCCTCGCGGTTGACCACCTTCTCGATAGGCTGGCCCAGCAGCAGCTTCTTGATCGGCAGCTCCTGCTTCTTGCCCGACAGCGTGCGCGGTATCTCGGCCACCTGGAAGATGTCGTTGGGCACGAAGCGCGGTGACAGCGAGGTCTTGATGGCGTTGTTGAGCCGCATGCGCATGGCGTCGTCGAGCGACACGCCGGGGCGCAGCACCACGAACAGCGGCATGTAGCTGTCGCGGCCCAGGTATTCAAGGTCGACCACCATCGAGTCGAGCACCTCGGGCAGGCCCTCGACGGCGCTGTAGATCTCGCTGGTGCCCATGCGCAGGCCCTGGCGGTTGATGGTGGCGTCGCTGCGGCCGTAGATGATGCAGCCGCCGTCCTCGCCGATCCTGATCCAGTCACCGTGGCGCCACACGCCGGGATAGGTGTCGAAGTAGCTCGACACGTAGCGCGCATTGCCTTCGTCGCCCCAGAAGTAGAGCGGCATCGACGGAATGGCCTTGGTGCACACCAGCTCGCCAACTTCGCCGATGACCGGCTGGCCCTGTTCGTTCCACGCCTCGACCGCGTGGCCGAGTTCTCGGCACTGCATCTGGCCCGGCACTTCGGGCAGGTCGCGGTTGCCACCGACGAAGGCCCCGCAGAAGTCAGTGCCGCCAGAGATGTTGCACCACCACACCTCCTTCGAACCCGCATCGAGGATCTGCCTGGAGCCCCAGCGCTGCACCTCTTCGGGCAGCGGCGAGCCGGTGCTGCCTAGCGCGCGCACGCGCGACAGGTCGCCGCATTCCTTCGCGACGAGGCCGGCCTTCATGCAGTTGGTGAAGTAGGCCGCGCCCGCGCCGAAGAAGGTGACCTTGTGCCGCGCCACGAAGCGCCACAGCACGCTCCAGTCGGGCTTCTCCTTGCTGCCCGCCGGGTTGCCGTCGTAGATGCAGATGGTGGCGCCGAAGGCCATGCCCGAAAGCTGCGAGTTCCACATGACCCAGCCGGTGGAGCTGTACCAGTGGTAGCGCTCGCCGAAGTTGTTGGCGCCGTAGCTCGCACCCACGTCGTTGTGCAGGCCGCAGGCGTGCATGGTGAGGATGATGCCGCCCTGCCCGTGCACGATGGGCTTGGGCAGCCCGGTGGTGCCGCTCGAATAGACGATCCAGATCGGGTGATCGAAAGGCAGCCATTCGGGCTCGAAGGCTGCGACCTCGGCACCGTTGCGGTCGGTGGCCTGTGCCCAGTCGACGTCGTGCTGCACGGCGTTGGTGGCGTACGGTGACTTCACGAGCAGCAGCTTCTGCACGCTCGGCAACTGGCCGCGCAGTTCCTGCAGCACGGCGCTGCGGTCGAGCGGCTTGCCGCCGTAGTGCACGCCGTCGACGGCGATCAGCACCTTGGGCTCGATCTGGCGGAAGCGGTCGGCCACGGCGGCGGTGCCCATGTCGGGCGCGCACACGCTCCAGATCGCGCCGATGCTGGAGCACGCGAGAAAGGCCACCATGGTCTCGGGCACGTTGGGCATGTAGGCCGCAACGCGGTCGCCGCGCTGCACGCCAAGAGACTTGAGCGTGAGCGCGACTGACGCGACCTGGCGGCGCATTTCGGGCCACGACATCTCGCGCACTTCGCCGCGTTCGTTGTCGCTCACGATGGCGGGCATGCCTGCGGCGTGGGCCACGTCGGCATGGCGCAGCACCTCGCGAGCGTAGTTGACCTGGGCGCCGGGGAACCAGCGCGCGCCGGGCATGCGCGATTCGGCGAGCACGGCTGTGTGCGGCGTGGGCGACTCGATGCGGGCGTAGTCCCAGATGCTCTGCCAGAAGGCGTCGAGCTCGGTGACGGACCAGCGCCACAGGGCGTCGTAGCTGTCGAACACGAGGCCGCGCGTATCGCGCAGCCAGTCTTGATAGAGGCGGATCTGGGGGATGTTGGGAGCGGGCATGGCACGAGCGTAGCGCTGCGAACGACCGTGCTCAATCGGGGTTGACCTCAGGGTTTGTACGCGTGTTCAATGTTTTTGTACAAGCGTTCAATATGCTCCCATGAGCACCCGCACACCTGCCGCAAGGCGCAGCACCTCGCGCGCTGCGACGCCGCCTCCCGCCGCAGTCGCCATCGCGACTGCGCGGCCCGACCGCAAGCAGGCGATCCTGCTGGCGGCCGAGAAGCTTTTTGCGCAGCACGGCTACCACGTGGTGACGATCCGCCAGATTGCCGAGGAGGCGGGCGTGCCGCTGGCGCTGGTGGGCTACTACTACGGCCAGAAGCACGAGCTGTTCCACGCGATCTTCGAGCACTGGGGCCACTCCATCGAGGCGCGGCTCGCGGGGCTGGCCGCGGTGAACATCGACCCCGACGACACGCGCACGCTGCCGCGCATCATCGAAGCCTTCACTGCGCCCGTGCTGGCGCTGCGCGCAAGTTCAGAGGGCGAGTACTACGCACTGCTGGTGGCGCGCGAGCTGTACCACGCCACCGAGGAAGCCGACCGCGTGCTGCGCGCCTACTTCGACCCATTGGCCGAGGCGTACATCGATGCGTTGCATGTCGCGCTGCCGCATGCCACACGCAGCCAGGCGGCCTGGGGCTATCAGTTCGCACTGGGCTCGCTGCTGCACCACCTGAACGACAGCCGCATCGAACGGCTCTCGCGCGGCGAGAACACGCGCGCCGACCCGGCCGTGGCGCCGATGCTGGTGAGCTTCATCGTCGGCGGCCTGCGCGCCGCGCTGCCACGCCCAAGAACCACCCCCAGGAGACAAAAGACATGATGAAACGACGCACCCTGCTGTCGGCGCTTGCCGCGGTGTCGGCCACTGCCGCGCTGCCTTCGCGTGCCCAGTCGAGCACGAAGGTCGTGTTCGGCTACACGGCCGTGACCGACTTCGCCTCGGTGTTCGTGGCGGCCGAAGAGGGCTACTTCAAGAAGCGCAGCCTCGATGTCGAACTCAAGTTCATTCCGCTGAACTCGACGATCCCGGCGGCGCTGCAGTCCGACTCGCTGCAGATCGGCGGGCCCACGCCCTCGGTATTCCTGCAGGCGGTGGACGGCGGACTCGACCTGGTGCTGGTGGCCGGCGGAGGCCTCACCTCGAAGACCATCACCGGCTTCGGCCTGGTGGCGCGCGCGGGCTCGGGCATCAAGGGTCCGCAAGACTGCATTGGCAAGAAGATCGGCGTGCCGGGCCTGGGCGCCTTCCTGCACGTGACCTTCCGCGCATGGCTGAAGGACAGCGGCGTGGACTACCGCAAGGTCAACTTCGTCGAGGCAGCCTTCCCGCAGCATGCCGACCTGCTGCGCGGCGGCTCGGTCGATGCGGTGGTATCGGCCGACCCGTTCATGAGTCGCATCACCGAGAGCGGCGCTGGCTACGTCGCTTCGTACTACTCGACCTTCCTGCCCGAGAACAACCAGACCATCGTGCACGCGGCCAAGCGCGAGTGGGTGGCGAAGAATCCGGTGGCGGCACGCGCCTTTCGCGAAGCGCTGGTCGAGTCGGGTGCGTTCATGCAGCAGCCGAAGAACGACTCGAAGGTGCGCGCGGCCATCGGCAAGTACATCAAGCTGCCGCCCGAGGTGCTGGCCAAGGTGCAGATCTCGCCGCCCGGCCCCGTGGTGACGGAAAAGCAGCTCGCCTACTGGACCGGGCTGATGAAGGAGCAGGACATGCTCAAGACGAGCATCGACGTAGCGAAGCTGGTGGCGAAGTGATTGCAGCGCCCGCCCCCCTCACCGCACGCGCCGCGCTGTCGGCGAGCGCCTTTCATTCGCCGGCCAGCCCCACGATGCAAGCCACCCCTTTCCTGCGCTTCGATGGCGTGACCATCCGCCTCGGCGGGCGCGAGATTCTGTCGCCCACCTCGTTCGACGTTGCGCGCGGCGAGTTCGTCTGCATCGTCGGCCCGAGCGGCTGCGGCAAGACCACGCTGCTGCGCGCGGCCAGCGGGCTCGTCACGGCGAGCGCAGGCGAGGTGCGGCGCAACGGCGTGAAGATGACCGAGCCTTCGCGCGAGGTCGCCTTCGTGTTCCAGGACTACGGCCGCGCGCTGCTGCCCTGGCGCACGGTGGAAGGCAATGTGAGCCTTGCACTCGAAGCAGCCGGCGTGCCGGCAGCCGAACGCGCGCCGCGCATCGCCGACGTGCTCGGCAAGGTCGGCCTCGCGAAACATGCGCAGAAGTTTCCGGTGCAGCTGTCGGGCGGCATGCAGCAGCGCGCGCAGATTGCACGCTGCCTCGCGCAGAAGCCCGAGCTGATGATGATGGACGAGCCCTTCGGCGCGCTCGACGCACTCACGCGGCAGAGCCTGCAGGACGAGCTCGCGCGGCTGGTGCGCGACGACGGGCTCACGGTGCTGTTCGTCACGCACGACCTGGAAGAGGCCATCTATCTCGGCGACCGCGTGATCGCGCTGCAGGCCAACCCGGGGCCGGGGCGGCCGAGCCTCGCGCGGATGATCGACGTGAAGATCCCGCGGCCGCGCGACCAGCTTACGACGAAGGAGCATCCGGAATACCTGCAGTTGCGGCGTGAGCTGTTCGCCTTCATCGAGCAGGGCCATGACTGAGAACCGCGTCCTCCGCTGGCTGCGGCCGTGGGTGTTTCCAGTGGTGCTCGTCGGTGCGTTCGAGTGGTACGCACGACGTGCAGCGGCCTTGGGCAGCGATGCGCTCGCGCCGCCGAGTGCGGCGGCCAAGGCTTTCGTCGGCGCGGCCATGGACGGCTCGCTCTGGCAGGCCACCGGCTTCACGCTCGGCACCGCGGCACTTGGTTTGCTGATGGGCGCTGTGCTCGGCATCGCATTGGGCCTGGTGCTCGGCCTCTCGCGCCGCGCGGCGCAACTGGGCTCCGTCTCCATCGAAGTGCTGCGCCCGGTGCCTTCGGTCGCGCTGATCCCGCTCGCCATGCTGACCTTCGGCTTCGGCGTGCGCATGGAGCTGGCCATCGTGGCGTTTGCCACCTTCTGGCCGCTGCTGGTGCTGGTGCAATCCGCGGTGCAGCAGATCGAGCCACGGCTGCTCGAAGTCAGCCGCGTGCTGGGCCTGTCGGCGCGCGAGCGGGCCTTCAAGATCGTGCTGCCTGCCATCGTTCCGCGCCTCTTCGTCGCGCTGCGGCTGGGCGTGGCGGTGGCGCTGGTGGTGGCCGTGACGGTGGAGATCGCCGCCAACCCGAACGGCATGGGCTACGCGATGATGATCGCGCAGCAGAGCTTCGACCCCGCGCTGATGCTCGCCTGGCTGGGCTGGATCGGTGTGGTGGGCTTCGCGGTCAACGCGGGCATGCTGATGTTGCAGCGCGTGGTGTCGCGGCGCATGGGGGTGCCTTCATGAACGGCAACGATCGCACCAGCCTGAATTTGCTCGGCTCGCTGGGCGTGCTGCTGGCGCTCATCGCGCTGTGGTGGGTCGCGAGCAACGCGGGCTGGGTCAGCCGCGTGTTCCTGCCGACGCCGCAGGCTACCTTCTCCAGCCTGCTCGAAGGGCTGAATCTCTCCGGCGAAGGCGGCAACGGCGAACTGCTCGGCTTCACGCAGGCCACGGTGGGCCGCATGATCGAAGGCTGGCTGCTTGCTTCGCTCTTCGGCGTGCTGCTGGGAGCGGCCATTGGCGTGTCGCCATCGGTGCGCGCGTGGGTGCAGCCGACGCTCGAATTCATTCGCCCCCTGCCCGCATCGGCGCTGCTGCCGCTGGCGATTTCGATCTTCGGGCTGAACCCCGGCATGGTGCTCTTCGTGGTCGCCTTCGGCGCGATGTGGCCGGTGCTGCTGGCCACGGTGCACGGCTTCGCGGCGGTGGAGCCGCGCCTGTCGGAAGTGGCGCGCTGCCTGCAGATGTCGCGCGCGGCGTACATCTGGAAGATGGGCCTACCCAATGCGATGCCCGACATCCTGGCCGGCATGCGACTCGCGCTGACCATCGCGCTGATCGTCGCGGTAGTGGGCGAAATGATCGCCTCGCAAAGCGGCCTGGGCCAGGCCATTCTGCTGGCAGCGCGCGCCTTTCGCGCGAGCGACCTGTTCGCCGGCATCGTGCTGCTTGGGCTCATCGGCTTCGTGAGCAACGCGCTGCTGGCCTTTGCCGAAAAGCGCCTGCTGCGCTGGCAGCAACCCTGATTCCTTCTTCTTCCAACACCAACACCCCCACAAGGAGTTCCCATGCCACGCAAATTCGTCGACCTGTCGATCTTCCTGGAGAACGACGTGCTCTCCGACCCGCCGGCCTTCGCGCCGAAGATCCAGTACTTCACGCACGAGCAGACCTACGAGCAGATCGAGCCCTTCTTTCCCGGCTTGAAGAAGGAAGACCTGCCCGACGGCGAAGGCTGGGCGGTGGAGCTGGTGCAGCTGTCGACGCACAACGGCACGCATCTCGATGCGCCCTATCACTTTCACTCGACCATGGACAAGGCACTGGGCGAGAAGAAGCCCGCCATCGCCATTCATGACGTGCCACTCGAATGGTGCTTCCAGCCGGGCGTGAAGCTCGACTTTCGGCACTTCGCCGACGGCTACGTGGTAACGGCCGACGACGTCGAGGCTGAGCTCAAGCGCATCGGCCACACGTTGAGTCCGCTGGAGATCGTGGTGGTCAACACGCGCGCCGGCTCGCGCTATGGCAGCAACGACTACGTCTCGGCCGGCGCGGGCATGGGCTACGAGGCGACGATGTACCTGCTGGAGCGCGGCGTGCGCCTCACGGGCACCGACGCATGGAGCTGGGATGCGCCCTTCGTGCACACCGCGAAGAAGTACGGCGAGACGCAAGACGCCTCGCTGATCTGGGAAGGCCACAAGGCCGGCCGCGACATCGGCTACTGCCACATCGAGAAGCTGCACAACCTCGAAGTGCTGCCGCCCACGGGCTTCTTCATCAGCTGCTTTCCGCACAAGATTCGCGGCGCGTCGGCAGGGTGGACGCGCGCGGTCGCGATCTTCGACGACGCGCTGATGGCTTCAGCTTGAGGGCCCTTTCATCATGAGCGCACTCAATCACACACACGACGTCAATGCACGCAGCTGGGTCGAATCGGCCAACGGGGCGGGCAGCGACTTTCCGATCCAGAACCTGCCGCATGCGGTGTTTCGCCGCGCGGGAAGCGGCGAGGCGTTTCGCGGCGGCGTCGCCATCGGCGACCAAGTGCTGGACCTTGCGGCGCTGGTCGCACAGCAGCAGCTCGACGGTCTTGCGCTCGATGCGGCGCGAACGGCCGCGCTGCCCGCGCTGAACGACTTCTTCGCGCTCGGCGGCGGCGCGTGGAAGGCGCTGCGCCACGCGCTCTTCGATCTGCTGAAGAACGACGCACCCGTCGCCACGGTGCAAGCAGTGCGCGAATGCCTCGTGCCGCGGGCCGAAGTCGAATACACGGTGCCCGCACGCATCGGCGACTACACCGACTTCTACACCTCGATCGACCATGCGCTGAACATCACGCGCCTGTTCAACCCCGAGGGCGACGTGACGCCCAACTTCCGCTGGATTCCGACCGCGTACCACGGGCGCGTGTCGACCATCGGCGTGAGCGGCCAGCGCTTTCACCGGCCGATGGGGCAGGCGATGGCGCCGGGCGCGAAGGCGCCGACCTACCAGGCCTGCGCGCGGCTCGATTACGAGCTGGAGCTAGGCGTGTGGATCGGCACGGGCAACGCGCAGGGCGAGCCCATTGCGCTCGAGCACGCGGAAGAACACATCTTCGGCATCTGTCTGCTGAACGACTGGTCCGCGCGCGACATTCAGTTCTGGGAGATGGCGCCGCTCGGCCCCTTCCTGGCAAAGAACTTCGCGACCACGATATCGCCGTGGATCGTGACGATGGAAGCGCTCGCGCCCTACCGGCAGGCCTGGACGCGGCCAACGAACGAGCCCCAACCGCTCGCGTATCTGGAGAACGCGAAGAACCGCGAGAGCGGCGCGCTCGACATCCGCCTGGAGGTCTGGCTCGAAAGCGAGAAGGCGCGCAAGGAGAAGACGGGCCCGTCGCGCCTGTCGTCCACGAGCTTCAGGCACCAGTACTGGAGCGTCGCGCAGATGGTGACGCACCACACGATGGGCGGCTGCAGCCTGAACCCGGGCGACCTGTTCGGCAGCGGCACGATCTCGGGGCCCGGCGCGGGCGAAGCCGGCGCGATCATCGAGCTGACACGCGCGGCGCAAAGCCCGGTAGCGCTGGCCAATGGCGAGCAGCGCGGTTTTCTGGAAGACGGCGACGCGGTGCTGCTGCGCGGCTGGTGCGAGAAGCCGGGGCATGCGCGCATCGGGTTTGGGGAGAGCCGGGGGACGGTGTTGGCGGCCAGGGGTTGACGCCGCCGTAAACATTATTTACATTCCGCCTCCTTCGCGAATTTGCTCGCGTCGATCCGACAACGAAACACACCCACAACCACCGCCCGGAAGCCTCTTCGTGAACGCAGCACTGGTCATTGCCAACGACATCGACAACGCGAGCCCGACATCGGGCCTTGCGTTCGCGTGCGGCATGGGCCATGCGATCGGCCTGCAGCAAACGGGCCATCACGCATCACCGGGAGGAGTCGGCGCATAGCGCGCATCTCTTCAGCACTCTTTTCAAGGAGGCCCGGACACCGAATGGTTCCGGGCCTCTTTTCTTTTGCGTCACCATCAACCACAGGGAGAAAACAACCATGCGCAAACTCGTCACCGTCCGCACCGTCGACGCCATCCGCCCCATCCCCGGGGCCGATGCCATCGAATGCGCCATCGTCGAAGGCTGGACCGTCGTCATCAAGAAGGGGGAGTTCGCCGTCGGCGACCGCTGCGTCTTCTTCGAGATCGACGCGTTCCTGCCGCTCGACGATCCACGCTTCGCCTTCCTGGAGAAGGCCGCGATCACCTGGAACGAACAGCGCGGCGTGCGGCTTCGCACGATGAAGCTGCGCGGCCAGATCTCGCAGGGGCTGATCCTGCCGCTGTCGCAGTTCGCGGAAATCGACGCGCTGGCCGATCCGGCACTGCGCCAGCGCGATTGGGCCGAGCTGTTCGGCATCGGCAAATGGGAGCCGGTGATCCCGGCCTGCCTGTCGGGCGAGGTAGAGGGCGCGTTTCCGTCGTTCATCGCCAAGACCGACCAGGAGCGCATCCAGAACCTGCCGGAGGTGCTTGCGGCAAACGACGGGCTTGCGTTCGAGGTCACGGTCAAGCTCGACGGATCGAGCATGACCGCGTTCCACAACGCGGGAGCACTCGGCGTGTGCGGGCGCAACTGGCAACTGCGTGAAACCCCGGGCAACAGCCTGTGGCGCGTGGCGCGGGAAAACCGCCTGCTGGAAGCGCTCGCGACGCTGGGCCGCAATGTAGCGCTGCAGGGCGAGATCATCGGTGAGGGCATCCAGGGCAACCCGGAGAAGCTGCGCGGTCAGCAGTTCCACGTTTTCGATGTGTTCGACATCGACCGCAGCAGCCACTGCGGGATGGATGAGCGCAACGCCATCGTCGACGCGCTGCGCGTGCTGGGCGCAGGGGTGCGCACCGTGCCGCTGCTCGAAGTGAGCACGCTCGACCGCTTTGGCGGATCGATGGCCGAGGTGCTGGCGTATGCCGAAGGGCCGTCGCTGAACCCGGGCACCTCGCGCGAGGGGGTGGTGTTCAAGCGGCTGGACGGCGGGCTGTCGTTCAAGGCGATCTCGAACAGCTACCTGCTGAAGCACTCGGACCGCTGAGCAGGCAGGGCAGCCGCCCAACGAAAAAAGGCCACCCGATGAGGTGGCCTTTTTCTGCAATGTGGAGCGGGAAAAGAGTCTCGAACTCTCGACCTCAACCTTGGCAAGGTTGCGCTCTACCAACTGAGCTATTCCCGCGTGAAGCCTCAGATTATAGGGTGATCTGGGGCCACTTTTCCCGGATCTGGGAAAAAAGTTCGTTCAAGCGTCGAACACCAGCGACCGATGCAGCGACACGCCGGCCATCAGGCCGTCCGCCGAGGCCAGCGTGGCATTGGTGAATTTCATAGAGAGGTCGCCCGCCGCGTAGACGTCTGGCACCGTCGTCATCTTCATGCCGTCGACGCGCAGCACCGGGCCGAAGGGGCCGTCGTCGAAGGCGCAGCCGAGTTGTTCGGCCAGCGGGCTGGACGGACGCGTGTGCGGCACCACGTACAGCGCCTCGATCGGCACGAGCCTGCCATCGTCGATGCGCACGCCGGCAAGCTGAGGCGCCGCGCCTTCCAGGCCCACGATGCGCCCCGGTTCGATCACCACGCCGCGCGACTGCAGCCTCGCGCGCGTCTCGGCATCGGGCCCCTCGCCGCCATTCAGAAAGACCGTGGTCGGGCCCCACTCGTTGATCAGCAGCGAATGGTCCGGTGGGTGTCCGCTGTGGAAGAGCACGCCCAGCGGGCGCCCGCTGAACTCGTAGCCGTGGCAATAGGGGCAGTGCAACACGCTCTTGCCCCAGCGCTCGCTGATGCCGGCGATGTCAGGCAGGCCGTCCTGAATGCCGTAGGCCAGGAGCAGCTTGCGGGTCGAGACTTGCTCGCCGTTGTCCAGGGACATCGTGAACCCCTGCGCGCCCTCGGCGTTCGCGGCCACCGCACTGGCATTGACGAACTTGACGGACGGATACGCAAGCAGCTTCTCGCGTGCATCGGCAATCATCTTCAGGGGCGGCACACCGTCCTGCCCGAAGAAGCCGTGCGACGCCGCGGCAAAGCGGTTGCGCGGCGCGCCCGCATCGACGACGCACACGTTCCTTCGCGCGCGAGCCAGCTGCATGGCAGCGGAAAGGCCGGCAAAGCTGCCGCCCACGATCAGAGCGTCATAGCGCATGCTCAATGTCCTTCGATGTGAAGCCGCCGCCCGTCATGCGGCGGTGGAAGTCCCTGGAAAGATCGGCCAGCGTGATGCTGTTGAAACGCTTGAGCAGCAGCGCCTCGGCCTCGTCGCACGCGCCGTCGAGCGCCGCGTTCACGGCCTGCTCGACGATGCAGCCCGGGCTCTCGGTGCGGTTGCCCATAGCCAGCAGCGCGGGCGCGCCGACGGCGTTGTGGATGTCGCCCAGGGTCACCGCCGCCAGCGAGCACGACAGCACCCAGCCGCCGCCATGGCCCTTGGCCGAACTGACGAACCCCGCCTGCCGCAGGCCGGCCATGAGGCGGCGCACGACGACCGGGTTGGTATGCATCGCGGCCGCGAGCGACTCGGAAGTGACGGGGTCGTTCATCTCGGCCATATGCAGGAGCACGTGGAGAACGGCTGAAAGCTTGCTGTCTCGTTTCATGCAACATTATTAGTTGCATATGTTTGTCGTGGCGCGCCGAAGGGTCTTGCGGGGCCGGAACGCCCGTCGGTCGTCACGACACTGAGGTGAGAATCGGGCCGGCCGCACCAACCCCACCATGACGCCCACCCCGACAACCCTGCTCGACGCCGCTCTGCGCGGCGTGCTGCTGGCCTTGCTGCTCGTGCTCGCGCTGGTCCTCGGCCGCGACCGCCCTCGCCTGCCGGTCGCGCGCGCGGGCGTGCTGCTGACGCTGGGCCTGTGTATCCAGGTCATCGGCTCCGCGCCGGCTTTCGAGGCACTGGTGCCGCGCGTGTGGCAGTCGCCATTCGTCGCCGTGGCGGTTGGCAATGCAGTGCTGTTCTGGGTGTTCGTGCAGGCACTGTTCAACGATGACTTCAGGCCGCGGCCCATGCACGTCGCCGCGTGGCTCGTGGTGGCCGCGGTGGCCGCGCTCAACTGCGCGGTGGTGGCGGGCAGCGCCTCGGTGCTCGCGCCGATGACGATGGGCGTTCAGCGCGCCGTGCCGCTGGTGTTCGCGGTGCTGGCCGCGATGGCGGCGGCTTCGCAGTGGCGGGCGGACCTGGTGGAGGGGCGGCGCCGGCTGCGCGTGTTCATCGTGGTGACGGGCGTCGGCTACAGCGTCGGGATGCTGGTCGTCCGGCTGGCCTCGCCGCACGGGCAGCTGTCGAGCCTGTCGGCGACGGCTGATGTGGCGATGCTGCTGCTGATCGTGGCGGTGGTGGCTTGGCGGATGGTGCGGCTGGCCGGATCGGAGCTCTTTCCGGTCGCGGTGGTTCCGGATGCGCCGATCCCCACGGTCGAACCGACCTCTGTCGAACCTCCGGCCCCCGACCCCGCCGAAGACCGCCTCGCCGAGTCCTTGCAACACGCCATGGCCGTCGATCACGCCTATCGCAGCGAAGACCTGAGCATCGCTGCCCTCGCCGCACGGCTGTTCGTACCCGAGTACAGACTGCGCCGCCTCATCAACCAGCGGCTGGGCCACCGCAATTTCAACGCCTTCGTCAACGGCTTCCGGCTGGCCGAGGCGACGGCGGCGCTGGCCGACTCCTCGAAGCGCGAGCTGCCGGTGCTGACCATCGCCTTGACCGCGGGCTTCCAGTCCATCGGCCCATTCAACCGCGCGTTCAAGGCCGCCACCGGCCTCACGCCCACCGAATTCCGCAAGCAGAAGCTGGCCGAATCCTGAAATCTCTTGCCGAAAACCGCGTTTGCGGCTTTCGGCAAGACGCGGCCGGCGCGCAGCGGCATCGTCCGGGTCGCCGGGGGCATGGGCCTCCGATGACAAGGAGTTCGATGCGACGACGTTTCCATTTCATCTTCCTGCTGGTCCTGTGGTCCGGATGGGCGCAAGCCTCGATGGGCATGGCGGAGCTTGCCGCCACGGCCGATGACGGCCCGGTCACGGTGTTCTACCCGTCCGCCGATGCTGCCCAGCCGATCCGGCGCGCCCGCTTCACGCTCGACGTGGCGGCGCAGGGCGCGCCGGTGCGCGGCAATGGCCGGCTGGTCGTCGTCTCGCACGGTTCCGGCGGCGCGCCGTGGGTGCACGTGGACTTGGCGCGCAGCCTAGTCGAGGCCGGCTTCATCGTCGCCATGCCCGAGCACAAGGCCGACAACTACAAGGACGACAGCAACCCCGGCCCCGACAGCTGGGCGATGCGCCCGGTCGAGGTGTCGCGCGCCATCGACGCGGTGGCGCGCGACCCGCGCTTCGCGCCGCTGCTGCAGTTCGACAAGGTCGGCATGTACGGCATGTCTGCGGGCGGGCACACGGCGCTGAGCCTCGCGGGCGGGCGCTGGTCGCCGGCCGGGTTCAAGCAGCATTGCGAGGCAAACCTGGTGGACGACTTCCAGTCCTGTGTCGGCCTGATCGTGCGGCTGACGGGCGGGCCTTTCGATGGCATCAAGAAATGGACCGCGCTGTGGGTCATCCGCCATCGCTTCGACGACGCCACCCCGCGCGAGCACACCGACCCGCGCATCGCCGCCATCGCGGCGGCCGTGCCTTCATCAGCCGATTTCGACATGGCCTCGCTGGCCAACCCGCGCGTGCCGCTGGGGCTGATCACCGCCCGGCAAGACCGCTGGCTGGTTCCGCGCTTTCACAGCGACCGGGTGCTCGCGGCCTGCCTGCCGCGCTGCGAACTGATCGCCGACATGCCCACCGCCGGGCACGGTTCGCTGCTGTCGCCACTGCCGCCGGGCCTCACCGGGCTGATCGGCGACATGCTCAACGACCCGCCCGGCTTCGACCGCACTGGCGTGTTACCGGACGTGAACCGCAAGACAACAGCATTCTTCAGCACGCATCTGCTGCCTTGATGCGGGCCGAGGCCTAACGTACGAGCCTCTGATTTCGCCGACAGCCGATTCCCACACGTGTGGGCGACTGTCGCGCACATGGCGACAGATAGCGGCCCGGCCATGGTTGCACCCGAATCGATCGAACCTCGGTCGGTTCTTGAAATCGTGACCATGCTACGAAAGGAACAGTCACCCATGAAGCAACAGCAACACAACCGCATCTTCCTCGGCGCCCTGCTCGCAGGCCTCCTGGCCGTCGGCGGCGCAGCCCAGGCGCAAGGCGTCGGGGTCGGCGTGGGAGTCAATGCAGACGTGAACACTTCGGGCGCCGCCGGCACCGGCTCCTCACAGGGCGGCGCTGCAGCAGGCGCCGGTGCACGCACCGGTGCGGCTGCAGGTGCCCGCACGAATGCCGGCACTGCCGCCACCGACGCGGCCGGCAACTCGACAGGCGGCGTTGGCAATGCCGTCGGTGGCGTGCTGGGTGGTGCCACGGGCGCTGTCGGCGGCGCCACGAATGCGGTGGGCGGCGTGGCGAACACCGCTGGCAGCACGCTGAATGGCGCGACCGGCGCCGTGGGCTCGACCGCCGGTACCGTGAAACCGGCAAACGCCGGCGCGAAGGCTCGCGCCAAGGCCCAAGGCTCGGGCGCTGTCGACATCAAGCAGCAGTAACCCCGGCGGCCAAGCCGAAGAAAGCCCGCAGCGCCCGCGTTGCGGGCTTTTTTATTGATGAAGCCTCAGTCGGCCAGCTTGAGCTTGAACAGGCTGGTGACTTCCGCGTCGAGCACCACCAACTCGCGCTGGTTGAAGAGCCGCCAGCGCCAGCGCAGGATGCCGAGCGCGGGGCGCTTCTCGGAGCGGCGCACCTCGATCACATCTGCCACCAGCCGCAGTGCATCACCGGGCCGCACGGGGTTGGGCCAGCGCACATGCTCGAGCCCCGGCGATGCAAAAGACTCGGAGCCGGCGAGCGCTGCACCGACCACCAACCGCATCGCGATGGAGCACGTGTGCCAGCCGCTCGCTATCAGCCCGCCGAAGGGGCTGTCGGCAGCCGCGTCGGCATCGGTGTGAAACCACTGGGGGTCGTAGGCCCGCGCGAACTGCAGGAGCTCGGCTTCGGCAAGCACGTAGGGCCCGGCCTCGATGACCTGGCCCGCATGGAAGTCGGCGAACTTCATCCGCCGCAGCTTAGTACGTTTCGAGGTGCAGGCGGCCTTCGCGTTTCAGGGCAGCGCCCACGGTGTCCCAGTCGAGCCCCGCTTCCTTCGCCACGTCGCGCAGTGCGAGCACCACGCCCTCTTCCATGCTCTTGAGGCCGCACACGTAGAAATGGCTGCTGCCGTCTTTCAGCAGTGCGGCCAGGTCGGCGGCACGTTCGCGCATCAGGTCCTGCACGTAGCGCTTGGGTTGCCCCGGCGTGCGCGAGAACGCGAGGTTGATGTCGATGAAGTCCTTGGGCAGCGACTGCAGCGGGCCGAAGTACGGCAGCTCCTGCTGCGTGCGAGCGCCGAAGAACAGCATCAGCTTGCCGCCCTCGAACTTGCCGCTCTTGCGCAGCCGGCGGCGCCATTCAGTCATGGCGCGCATCGGCGCGCTGCCGGTGCCGGTGCAGATCATCACGATGTGCGACCTGGGGTGGTTCGGCATCAGGAACGACGCGCCGAAGGGCCCCACCACCTGCACCGTGTCGCCCACCTTCAGGTCGCACACGTAGTTGGAGCACACGCCGCGCACCGGCTCGCCTTCGTGGTCTTCGGTCACGCGCTTCACGGTGAGCGACACGTTGTTGTAGCCGGGCCGCTCGCCGTTGCGCGGGCTGGCCACAGAATACTGGCGCGCATGGTGGCGCTTGCCGATGGCGTCAACGCCCGGCGGCACGATGCCGATCGACTGGCCTTCGAGCACCGGAAACGGCAACACGCCGAAGTCCAGCACGATGTGGTGCGTCTCGCTGTCGAAGCCGGCCTCGGTGCAGTTGAAGTTGCCGACCACGGTGGCGGTGGTCGGCGTCTTCGGCGGAAAGAGGTTGGTATAGGCGTGCGCGGCCGACCAGGGCGGCACGGTTGCGCCGTACTGCGCAGAGTTGAAGGCCGGCTCGACGGATTCGACCGCGGCCTGGGCTTGCGCCTGGGTTTGCTCAGGCGCGGCGGCATCGCCAGCGGCTTCGGCAGACACGCCGGCCGCTTCCAGCTCTTCAGGCGAGAGCTCGGCAGGCAGCGATTCCCAGGTGAGCTGTTCCTCGATCGTGTACGCACGCACCAGCGGCATGGTGCGCCAGTTGTCGATCGAGCCCGTCGGGCACGGCGAGATGCAGGCCATGCAGCCGTTGCAGACGTCGGCACGCACCACGTAGTTGTTGTCGTCGTGCGTGATCGCGTTGACGGGGCAGGTGGCCTCGCAAGTGTTGCAGCGGATGCAGATCTCGGGGTCGATCAGGTGCTGCTTGATGACTCCGGCTTCAACGGCCATGTCCATGTCTTTTTCTCCTTTCCCTCGCCCCTTGGGGAGAGGGTCAGGGTGAGGGGGCAGCGGCTTGTCGTGGGGACGCCGCCTACCCTCACCCCTGCCCTCTCCCCGAGGGGAGAGGGAGTAATACCAATCAGCCGAAACGCACGTATTCGAAGTCCACCGGCTGGCGATTGATGCCCATCACCGGCGGCGAAATCCAGCCTGCGAACTTGCCCGGCTCCACCACACGGCCCATCAACGATGCCACGAAAGCGAAGTCTTCGGCGCTCGGCAGCCATTCGTCGCGCTTGGCGGCCCATTCGACCTCATTCACCACGCGGCCTTCCGGCGACATCTTGATGCCGGCGAGCGCGCCGATCTGGCGGTTGAATGCCTTGTGCGGCACCACCAGGCGGGTCGGAATGCCGGCCTTTTCCAGCACCTTGTTCCAGCGGCCGACGCCGGCCACCGAGTCCTTGATGAAGTCGTCGCGCAGCACTTCATTCAACGCGTTGAGCATCGGCACGTCTTTCTCCACGAGCTGGCCTTCCTTCACTTCCAGCACCTTGTAGGTCTGGCCCTTGAGGATGTGGTCGTCCGTGCGCTTGCCTTCTTCGTAGCGGCCTTTCAGGCCCGAGCTGTAGAAGATGGCGGCGTTGCTCGACTGGTCGGCGCCGAACAGATCGATGGTCACGCTGTAGTGGAAGTTCAGGTAGCGCTGGATGGTGCCCAGGTCGATGCAGCCCGCGGCGCGCACCTTCTGCGCATCGTCGGTCTTCAGCTCGTTCATGACCTGCGCGGTGCGTGCGATGACGCGCGACACGCCGCTTTCGCCCACGAACATGTGGTGCGCTTCTTCGGTCAGCATGAACTTCGTGGTGCGCGCGAGCGGATCGAACGCGCTTTCGGCCAGCGCCGAAAGCTGGAACTTGCCGTCGCGGTCGGTGAAGTACGTGAACATGAAGAACGCGAGCCAGTCAGGCGTGCGCTCGTTGAAGGCGCCCAGGATGCGCGGGTTGTTCTCGTCGCCAGAAGTGCGCTGCAGCAGCGCTTCGGCTTCCTCGCGCCCGTCGCGGCCGAAGTGCTTGTGCAGCAGGTAGACCATCGCCCACAGGTGGCGGCCTTCTTCCACGTTGATCTGGAACAGGTTGCGCAGGTCGTACATGCTGGGCGCCGTGAGGCCCAGGTGGCGCTGCTGCTCGACCGAAGCGGGCTCGGTGTCGCCCTGCGTCACGATGATGCGGCGCAGGTTGGCGCGGTGTTCGCCGGGCACGTCCTGCCAGGCCTTCTCGCCCTTGTGGTCGCCGAAGTGAACTTCGCGGTTGGCGTCGCCCGGGTTCAGGAAGATGCCCCAGCGGTAGTCGCGCATCTTCACGTGGCCGAACTGGGCCCAGCCCTGCGGGTCGACGCTCACGGCCGTGCGCAGGTACACCTCGTGGTTGGTCGAGCCTTCGGGGCCCACGTCGTCCCACCAGTTGATGAAGTTGGGCTGCCAGCCTTCGAGCGCGCGCTGCAGCGTGCGGTCTTCGCCGAGGTTGACGTTGTTGGGGATCTTCTCGCTGTAGTTGATCGTGCTCATCGTTGTTCCTTGGGTTGTACGGACTGTCAGCTCAAACGCGGTTCATGTCGAAGCCGGCCTTTTCGCCGGTGCCGTAGACCTTGAGCGCACCCTTCTCGCCAACGGCGTTGGGGCGGTTGAAGATCCAGTTCTGCCAGGCGGTGAGCCGGCCGAAGATGCGGGTGGCCATGTTTTCCTTGCTCGCAAAGCGCAGGTTGGCTTCGAGGCCGGTGAGCGCGTCGGGCGACATGGCGGCGCGCTCCTCGATGACGATGCGGATCTCGTCGTCCCAGTCGATGTCGTCGGGCGCGGCGGTGACGAGGCCGAGCTTCAGTGCTTCGTCGGCATCGAGCGGCTTGCCGGCGGCGGCGCGCGCGGCTTCGAGCGGCGCGGCCTCTTCATAGAAGCGGCGCTGCAGGCGGCTCTGGTCGTTCACCATCGGGAAGAAGCCGAAGTTGAACTCGTTCAGCGTGAGCTTGGGCGCACGGCCTGCGTCGTCGGGCAGCGCGAGCATGTAGGTGCGGTCGGCCGCGAAGGCCAGTTCGGCCAGCGTGCCGGCGAAGCACGAGCCCGCTTCGATCAGCGCGAACAGGCTGCGCGAAGAAACATCGAGGCGTGCCAGCGTGCGGCGCAGCGCGCCGATGGTTTCGCGCACCAGCCAGTGGTCTTTATTGGCGAGCATCACGGCGTCGGATGCGAGCACGGCGGCTGCATCGCCTTCGGTCTTGAGCAGCCAGGTGCCGATGTCGAGTTCGTTGGTGCGCAGGTTGAGGATCGCGTCGTCGATTTCGCGGCACACAGCGAGCGGCCACCAGGCGGCGCCCGCGGCTTCGATGGCGGCCACGTCGGCCGGCTGCGTGCCGGTCGGGGCCTTGACGGTGATCGTGGCGGTGCGCTTGCTGCGGTCGATCTGCACGTTGACGTGCGAGTAGGCGATGCCGTCTGCGCTGTCGGTGCGCTCGAGGCGAGTCAGGGCCACGCCCTTTCCACCGGCCGGGCGGTCGCTGCCTGCGGCGAGCTGCGAAGCGCGGTCCTGCACGGCAGCGGCGAACTGCGCGGGCTTGGCCACCGCATCGACCAGGCGCCAGTCGACTGCGCGCTGGCCGCGCACGCCTTCGACGCTGGTGCAGAAGATGTCGGCGAGGTCATGGCGCACGTGGCGCTTGTCGGTCACGCGGGTCAGGCCGCCGGTGCCGGGCAGCACGCCGAGCAGCGGCACTTCGGGCAGCGAGACGGCGGAGGAGCGGTCGTCCACCAGCAGAATTTCGTCGCAGGCCAGTGCCAGTTCGTAGCCGCCGCCGGCGCAGGCGCCGTTCACGGCTGCGAGGAACTTCAGGCCCGAGTGCTTCGAGGAGTCTTCGATGCCGTTGCGCGTCTCGTTGGTGAACTTGCAGAAGTTGACCTTCCAGGCATGGCCCGAGACGCCGAGCATGAAGATGTTGGCGCCCGAGCAGAAGATGCGGTCCTTGCCGCTGGTGACGATCACGCTGCGCACTTCGGGGTGCTCGAAGCGCACGCGGTTGAGCGCGTCATTCAGCTCGATGTCCACGCCCAGGTCGTAGCTGTTGAGCTTGAGCTTGTAGCCGGGGCGGATGCCGCCGTCTTCCGCAATGTCGAGCACGAGGCGCGCGATGGCGCCGTCGAAGCTCAGCGACCAGTGGCGGTACTGGCCGGGTTCGGTGCGGTAGTCGACGCGCGGGGGCGCCTGGAGCGTGGTGGTGTCGGTCATGCGGAAGTCTCCTGTGGGGCAGTGTTCGGAAACCGTGAACAGGAAAGATAGTGCACTTTCTTGCTCCGATGACATGCATCATGATGCATACGACAAGGCAAGTCAATGCCTGTAGCGCTTTTTTCAGATTTCAGGTGCCTAGACCAGGCCCATGGACTGGCGGGCAACGGAGCGCAGGGCCTGGAAGCTCTGCGACAGCGTCTTGCCGCTGGTGTCCACCGACAGGTCGGCCTTCGAATAAAAGGCGGCGCGGCCGTTCAGGATGCGGCGCAGGTCTTCCATCGCTTCCTTGCTGGCCGCCATCGGGCGGGTGTCGCCCTGCGCGGCCACACGGCCCATGTGCTCCTCGGGCGCGGCCTGCAGCCATACGGTGGTGCAGTGCGCGAGCAGTTCGTTGAAGGTGGCCGGGTCGGAGACGATGCCGCCGGGTGTGGCGATGACCACCTCGCTGTAGATCTGCACGGCCTCCTCGAGCGCGCGGCGCTCGTAGCGGCGGTAGGCGTTGGTGCCGTACAGGTCGTGAATCTCGCGCACGCTGCAGCCCGCAAGCTTCTCGATCTCGCGGCTCAGCTCGATGAAGGGCAACTCCAGGTCTTCGGCCAGCATCTGTCCCAGCGTCGATTTGCCCGCACCGCGCAGGCCCACGAGGGCGATGCGCCGGTGCCGCGCCGGGTCGACCGAGGCGGTGCCCAGCAGCTCGCCAAGCGCCACGCGCACGCGGCGCAGGTCGGATTCGCTGCGGTTCTCGAGCAGTTCGCGGATCAGCAGCCACTCGGGCGAGCTGGTCGTGACGTCGCCCACCAGTTCGGCCAGCGAGCAGTGCAGCGCACCGGCCACCTGCTGCAGCACCAGGATCGACGCGTTGCCGATGCCGTATTCGAGGTTGGCCAGGTGGCGCTCCGACACGTCGGCCGCAATAGCCACAGCTTTGCGCGTGAGGCCACGCTGCGCGCGCAGGTTGCGCACGCGGTCGCCCAACGCCACCAGCAGCGGATTCTTCGCCTCCCCGGCGACGGCGTGGCCCGGGGCACCGTTGCTGCCGCCATTGCCGCTTTCCAGCGCGGCAGCCAGCCCCGCGTCTACATGCTCATTCATGCAATTCCTCGTTCTTCGCCGGGATTGTGCGCGCTCAGGGTAAACACCATAGATGCACTATATTGCTTGACACTCATTGTCTCGATGCTTATTGTTCGGCCACACGCAAGATACTGCACGCGCAGTGATCCTGCAAGGTAGTTCCAAAGTTCGAGGCCCCACGATGTCCGACAGCAGCACTCCCGCCACCGGCAAGGAAGCATTTCACCAGCTGATCGCCGGCCTGACCGCCGAGATTGCCGGCAGGCCGCTCGACGGCGCCCTCGACCAGTGGCTCAACGCCACCCACGGCGCGGGCAGCGCCAGCTTCGAACAACTGCGCCAGGCCTGCATCGGCGGCGTGGCCGAAGGCTGGCTTTGCGAGCGCGAGGGCGGCGGCATCAGGTACGGCCGCGTCTTCAAGGCCGAAGACGCGCTGCATCGCTTCTCGGTCGACGTGGTCGACATGAAGGACATCGCCGGCCCGCACCACACGCATCCGAACGGCGAGATCGACCTGATCATGCCGCTCGACGACAGCGCCGCCACCTTCGACGGACGGCCCGCGGGCTGGTGCGTCTACGGGCCCGGCACCGCGCACCGCCCGACCGTGGCCCAAGGCCGCGCGCTCGTCCTCTATCTGCTGCCCGAGGGGCAGATCAAGTTCACCCAATGACCGAACTCCTTTCCAACTACGTCGCCGGCCGCTGGCAAAGCGGATCGGGCGCCGGCACGCCCCTGTTCGACCCGGTGCTGGGCACCGAGCTTGCGCGCGTCGATGCCACCGGCCTCGACCTGCCCGCGGCCTTTGCCTTTGCGCGCGAACAGGGTGGCGAGGCGCTGCGCGCCCTCACCTACCGCCAGCGCGCCGCCTTGCTCGCAGCCATCGTGAAAGTGCTGCAGGCCAACCGCGATGCTTATTACGAGATCGCCACCGCCAATTCAGGCACGGTGAAAAACGATTCGGCCGTCGACATCGACGGTGCGATCTTCACGCTCGGCCAGTACGCGAAATGGGGCGACACGCTCGGCGACGTGCGTGCGCTTCGCGACGGCGAAGCCGTGAAGCTCGGCAAGGAGCCGGTATTCCAGTCGCAGCACCTGCAGGTGCCGACGCAGGGCGTGGCGCTGTTCATCAACGCCTTCAACTTCCCCTCGTGGGGCTTGTGGGAGAAGGCCGCACCCGCGCTGCTGTCGGGCGTGCCCGTGATCGTGAAGCCCGCCACGGCCACCGCCTGGCTCACGCAGCGCATGGTGAAGGACGTTGTCGATGCGGGCGTGCTGCCCGCCGGGGCGCTCTCCATCGTGTGCGGTAGCTCAGCCGGTTTGATGGACGCGCTGCAGCCCTTCGATGTGGCCTCGTTCACCGGTTCGGCCGAGACGGCCGCGGTGATCCGCTCGCACCCCGCCGTGGCCGAACGCTCGGTGCGCGTGAACATCGAGGCCGACAGCCTCAACAGCGCCCTGCTGCTGCCCGGCGCCGCGCCCGGCAGCGAGGCTTTCAACCTGCTCGTGCGCGAAGTGGTGCGCGAGATGACGGTCAAGTCGGGCCAGAAATGCACGGCCATCCGGCGCATCCTGGTGCCGGCGGAGGTGTACGACGCGGCAGCCGAAGCCATCGGCGCCAAGCTCGCGGGCATCACCGTCGGCAACCCGCGCAACGAGAACGTGCGCATGGGTTCGCTCGTGAGCCGCGCGCAGCTGAACGCGGTGCGCGACGGGCTCGACGCACTGGCCGCGCAAACGACCGTGCTGCATGACAGCCGCAACAAGCCGCTGATCGACGCCGACCCGGCCGTGGCCGCCTGCATCGGCCCCGTGCTGCTCGGCGCGCGCGATGCCGATGCGGCGCAGCGCGTGCACGACGTGGAAGTGTTCGGCCCCGTCGCCACGCTGCTGCCGTACCGCGACCTCGCGCACGGCATCGCGCTGGCGCATCGCGGCCAGGGCTCGCTCGTCACCTCTCTATATGGCAGCGATGACGCAGCTCTGGCGCAAGCCGCGCTGTCGGTCGCGCCAAGCCACGGCCGCGTGCACGTCATCACCCCCGAAGTGGCGCAGGCCCACACCGGCCACGGCAACGTGATGCCGATGTCGCTGCACGGCGGCCCCGGCCGCGCGGGCGGTGGCGCCGAGCTCGGCGGGCTGCGCGCGCTCGATTTCTATCACCGCCGCAGCGCGGTGCAGGCGAGCCCCGGCGTCATCGCCGCGCTCGGCCTCTAGAACAAGAACACGGCCGAAGGAGACAAGACCATGACCCTGCCCACAAGATTCAACTTCGCCGAGCATCTGTTCGCCCTCAACCGCGGCCGCGCCGAGCGCACCGCCTACATCGACGACCGAGGCACGCTGAGCTACGGCCAGCTCGAAGACCGCGCGCGCCGGCTGGCTGCCGCATTGAAGGCAGCCGGCATCCGCCGCGAAGAGCGCGTTCTGCTGCTGATGCTCGATGGCAACGACTGGCCCGTGAGCTTTCTCGGTAGCCTCTATGCCGGCGTCGTGCCGGTGGCAGTCAACACGCTGCTAACGCCCGACGACTACGCCTACATGCTCGATCACAGCCGCGCGCAGGCGGTGCTGGTGTCGGGCGCGCTGCTGCCCACGCTGCAGGAGGCGATGGCACGCGGTGGCCATGAAGTGCACACGCTGTTCGTGTCGCAGCCCACGGGCGCCCTGCCCGATGGCGCGAAGGAATTCGATGCAGCGCTCGCCGCAGTCGAGCCCCTGCCGTCGCCCGTGACAACCGCTTCCGACGACCCGGGTTTCTGGCTGTATTCCTCCGGCTCCACCGGCAAGCCCAAGGGCACGGTCCACACGCACGCCAACCTGTGGTGGACGGCCGAGCTCTACGGCAAGCCCGTGCTCGACCTCACTGAGAACGACGTGTGCTTCTCGGCCGCGAAGATGTACTTTGCATACGGCCTTGGCAATGCGCTGACCTTCCCGCTCTCCGTGGGCGCCACCGTCGTGCTGATGGCCGAGCGGCCAACTCCCGACGCCACCTTCCGTCGCTGGGTGGAGCACAAGCCCACCGTGTTCTTCGGCGCGCCCACCGGCTTCGCGGGCATGCTCGCATCGCCCAAGCTGCCTGCGCGCGAAGCAGTGGCGCTGCGCATGTGCTCTTCAGCCGGTGAAGCCTTGCCGGGCGAGATCGCTCAGCGCTTCAAGGCGCACTTCGGCTGCGAAATCATCGACGGCATCGGCTCGACCGAGATGCTGCACATCTTCATCTCCAACCGTCCCGGCGACATCCGCTACGGCACCACCGGCAAGCCGGTGGACGGCTACGAGGTCGAACTGCGCGGCGAAGACGGCCGCCCAGTGCCCGACGGCGAAGTGGGTGACCTCTACATCCGCGGCCCCAGCTCGGCCCTGATGTACTGGGCCAACCGCGAGAAGTCGCGCGAGACCTTCCAGGGCGGCTGGACCAAGAGCGGCGACAAGTACACGCGCGACGCCGACGGCTACTTCACCTACGCCGGGCGCAGCGACGACATGCTGAAGGTCAGCGGCATCTACGTGTCGCCCTTCGAGGTCGAGGCCACGCTGATGCAGCACCCGGCCGTGCTCGAAGCGGCAGTCATCGGCAAGGAAGACGCCGAAGGGCTCACCAAGACCAAGGCTTTCGTGGTGCTGAAGGACGGCAGCGCGGCAACCGAGGAAGAGCTGAAGGCCTTCGTCAAGGAACGCCTTGCGCCATATAAATACCCGCGCTTCCTGGAGTTCGTGAGCGAGCTGCCGAAGACGGCGACCGGCAAGATCCAGCGCTTCCGGCTGCGCGAGCGCGAGAAGCAGGCATGAGCACGCCCGAGTTCGCCACCATCGACTGGCGCGGCAGCAGCGTGCAGATCGAGTGCCAGTGGATTTCCCCCGAACGCACCGATGCACCGCTCATCGTGTTCCTGCACGAAGGCCTGGGCTCCGTCGCCATGTGGAAGGATTTCCCCGCGCAAGTCTGCGACGCCGCCAATGCGCGAGGCCTGGTCTTCTCGCGCCCCGGCTACGGCCGCTCCACCCCGCGCGCCGACGACGAGATCTGGGACGTCGACTTCATGCACCGCCAGGCGCACGAAGTGCTGCCCGCCCTCTTCACCGCGCTGGGGCTCGATGGCCAGAAGCCCTGGCTCTTCGGCCACAGCGACGGCGGCTCGATCGCGCTGCTGTACGCCTCTCGCTTCCCCGAAAAGGTCGAAGGCCTGGTCGTGCTCGCCCCGCACATCTTCGTGGAAGACAAGACCGTCGCGAACATCGAGATCGCCCGCACCGCGTACCTGGGCACCGACCTGCCGAAGAAGCTGGGCCGCTACCACGACAGTGCCGACTCCGCCTTCTGGGGCTGGAACCGCATCTGGCTGCACCCGCCCTTTCGCGACTGGAACATCGAGGCGGAGCTCGACACCATCCGCTGCCCCGTGCTCGCCGTGCAGGGCATCGACGACGAGTACGGCACGCTTGCGCAGATCCGCGACATCGCCGCGCGCGTCAGTGGTTGCGAGCTGCTCGAAATCCCTGAATGCGGGCATTCCCCGCATCGCGATCAGCCGGATCGTGTCATCGTCGCGGCCACTTCTTTCATCACCAAAAACAGGAGACAGACATCATGACAATCCGCACCGCCCGACTGGCCCTCACGGCCATTGCCTTTGCCGCGCTGGCCTCGGCCGCCGGCGCCCAGGGCACCGGTAAGCTCAAGGTCGGCCTGATGCTGCCCTACAGCGGCACCTACACCGCCCTGGGCGTGGCCATCGAGAACGGCTTCAAGCTCTACGTGGACGAGCAAGGCGGCAAGCTCGCCGGCCGCGAGATCGAATACTTCAAGGTCGACGACGAGTCCGACCCCGCCAAGGCCACCGACAACGTCAACAAGCTCATCAAGCGCGACAACGTCGACGTGATCGTCGGCACCGTGCACTCGGGCGTCGCGATGGCCATGGCCAAGGCCGCGAAGGAAAGCGGCACCGTGCTGATCGTGCCGAACGCCGGCGCCGACGCAGTGACCGGCCCGATGTGCGCGCCCAACATCTTCCGCAGCTCGTTCAGCAACTGGCAGCCGGCCTTCGCCATGGGCGAGGTGGCGGCCAAGCAGCAGGGCAAGAAGAAGGCGATGACCATCACCTGGAAATACGCTGCCGGCGACGAGTCGGTCAACGGCTTCAAGGAAGGCTTCGAGAAGAACGGCGGCAAGGTCGACAAGCAGCTCACGCTGCCCTTCCCCAACGTGGAATTCCAGGCGCTGCTGACCGAGATCGCGGCGGCCAAGCCCGATGCGGTGTACGCCTTCTTCGCGGGCGGCGGCGCGGTGAAGTTCGTGAAGGACTACCAGGCCGCCGGCCTGAACAAGACCATTCCGCTGTACGGCCCCGGCTTCCTGACCGATGGAACGCTCGATGCGCAAGGCGATTCCGCGCAGGGCATGCTGACCACGCTGCACTACGCCGACGGCCTGAACACGGCACGCGACAACGCCTTCCGCGTCGGCTATGCCAAGGCCTTCAAGCTGCAGCCCGACGTGTATGCCGTGCAGGGCTACGACGCGGCGCAGATGCTGGGCGTGGGCCTTGCCGCCACCAAGGGCGACATCGGCAAGAAGGCCGAGTTCACGGCCGCCATCGAGAAAGCCAAGATCGACAGCCCGCGCGGCACGTTCACGATGAGCAAGTCGCACAACCCGGTGCAGGACATCTACCTGCGCAAGGTCGAGGGCAAGGAAAACAAGCTGGTGAGCACGGCCATCAAGGGACTGGCCGATCCAGCCCGCGGCTGCAGGATGTAAGCGGGCCACAAGCCCTTCGTTTGTCTCGTTCCCTCGCGGCCCTCGACTGAGTTCACGGGCCGCGAGCCGCCTTGCGGCAACCACAACCAACTGGGATCTCACACGGTGGATTTCGGAACCTTCCTCGTCCAGTGCCTGAACTCGGTTCAGTACGGACTCCTGCTCTTCCTCGTGGCCTCGGGGCTGACGCTGATCTTCGGGATCATGGGCGTCATCAACCTCGCCCACGGCAGCTTCTACATGATCGGCGCGTACATGGCGTTCGCGCTCGCGCCGCTCTTCGGCGACCAGTTCCTGCTGATGCTGGTGGCCGGCGTGGTGCTTGCCGCGGTGTTCGGCTACCTGCTCGAATGGGCCTTCTTCAGCTACCTCTACCAGCGCGATCATCTGCAGCAGGTGCTGATGACCTACGGCCTGATCCTGGTGTTCGAGGAGCTGCGCTCCATCCTCGTGGGCAACGACGTGCACGGCGTGAAGGTGCCCGCGTGGCTCGACGGCAGCTTCGCGCTGGGCAACGTCATGAGCTACCCGTGGTATCGCCTCTTCGCATCGGCCGCCTGCATCGTGCTGGCCGTGGGGCTGTACTGGGTGGTCAACCGCACGCGGCTGGGCATGATGATCCGCGCCGGCGCGAGCAACCGCGACATGGTGCGCGGCCTTGGCATCGACGTGAAGCGGCTCTACCGCATCGTGTTCGCGGCTGGCGTGGCGCTTGCGGCACTGGCCGGCATGATCGCCGCGCCGATGTCCTCGGTGTACCCGAACATGGGTGCGAGCGTGCTGATCATCTGCTTCGTGCTGGTGGTGATCGGCGGCATCGGCTCGATCACGGGGGCGCTGGTGGCGTCGCTGCTGGTGGGCTTCGTCGACACCTTCGGCAAGGTGTTCTTCGCGGACCTGAGCGGCATCGGCATCTATCTTCTGATGGCCATCGTGCTCATATGGAAGCCCGAGGGGCTGATGGGGAGGCGGCCATGACAGCCATGAAAAAAGGCGCCTTCCTCCTGCCCGTAGCCTGCGCAGTGGCCATCGGCATTGCTGGCCCGTTGCTGGGCAACTATGCGTCGGACTTCATCGTGAAGGTGATGATCCTGTCGATCTTCGCGCTGAGCCTGGAGCTGCTGGTGGGCATGACGGGCCTCGTGAGCCTGGGCCATGCGGCGTTCTACGGCATCGGCGCGTACGTCACTGTGCTCGCATCGGGCAGCGAAGGCGGCAACTTCGCGCTGCTGCTGCCGCTGGCCATGGGCGCGGCCGCGCTCTACGCCCTCTTCGTCGGCGCACTGAGCCTGCGCACGCGCGGCGTGTACTTCATCATGGTGACGCTGGCCTTCGCGCAGATGGCCTTCTTCGTGTTCCACGACACCAAGATCGGCGGCGGCAGCGACGGCATCTACATGTATGTGCGACCCGCCATCGGCGCGCTCGACATGGAGAACCGCACGGTGCTGTTCTACGTGGTGCTGGCCTCGCTGGTATTCACCTACGGGCTGCTGGCGCTCATTCGCCGCTCGCGCTTCGGCGCGGCGCTGGCGGGCATCCGCGTGAACGAGCAGCGCATGCGCGCGGCCGGGTTCGCGGTGTATGGCTACAAGCTCGCGGCCTTCGTGCTGGCCGGTGCACTGGCCGGGCTCGCGGGCTTCCTGCTGGCCTCGCGCGACGGCGTGGTCAACCCGGAGCTGATGGCATGGCACACCTCGGGCGAGGTGCTGCTGATGGTGATCCTTGGTGGCCTCGGCCATCTGCGCGGCGCGGTGATCGGCGCCATCGCGTTCACGCTGCTGAAGGAAATCTTCTCGACGCATGCGGTGATGGGCCCGCTGGCCGACCACTGGCAGCTGACGCTGGGGCTGACGATCATCGTGTTCGTGGCGCTGCTGCCCAAGGGGCTGATCGGCCTGGTACAGCGCCTGTCGCCGAAGGGGGCCGCATGACGACCGCACTGCTTTCCGTCGAAGGCCTCACGCGCCGCTTCGGCGGCCTCACGGCCGTCAACGCCGTCACGCTCGACCTGCACGTCGGCGAAGTCCATGCGGTGATCGGCACCAATGGCGCGGGCAAGTCGACGTTGATCAACATGCTCTCCGGCGAGATCGAAGCCTCCGAAGGTCGCATCGCGCTCGACGGCGTGGACATCACCGGCCGTGCCCAGTCGAAGCGCGCGCGCGACGGCGTGGGCCGCAGCTACCAGCGCACGACCATCTTCCCGGAGTTCAGCGTGCACGAGAACTGCCGGCTCGCCGCGCAAGCCGCAACACCCAAGCCCTGGGCGTTCTGGCAATCGTCGCAAGGCTGCGCCACCAGCAACGCATCGGCCGACGCGGCGCTCGAAGCCGCCGGCCTCGCGCATGAAGCAGGCCGCATCGCCGGCACCATGAGCCACGGCGCGCAACGCCAGCTCGAAGTGGCGATGTGCCTGGCCACCAACCCACGCGTGCTGCTGCTCGACGAGCCGCTCGCCGGCATGGGCGCGGAGGAAACCGACCGCATGCTCACGCTGCTCGCGCGGCTGAAGGCCACGCATGCCATCTTGCTGGTGGAACACGACATGGACGCAGTGTTCCGCATTGCCGACCGCATCACGGTGATGGTGAACGGCACGGTCATCGCCACAGGCAACCCCAAAGAGATTCGCGAGAACCCCGAAGTGCGCACGGCTTACCTCGGAGAAGACCACTGACATGCTCATCGTCCGCGACCTCAACACCTACTACGGCAACAGCCACATCCTGCGCGGCGTGCACGCCGGCATTCCGGCGGCCACCTCGGTCGGCCTGCTCGGGCGCAACGGCATGGGCAAGACCACGCTGATCCGCACGATGATGGGCTACGTGCGCCCCGCTTCGGGCGAAGTGCAGGTCGACGGCCGCACCGTCACCGGCCTGCCGCCCGAGAAGATGGCGCGACTGGGCATCGGCTACGTGCCCGAGGGGCGCGGCATCTTCCCGAACCTCTCGGTGCGCGAGAACCTCGTGATGAGCGAACGCGCCGGCATCGACGGACGGCGCGAGTGGACCTTCGACCGCGTGATGACCACCTTTCCGCGCCTGGCCGAGCGGCTGTCGCACGGCGGCCAGCAGCTGTCGGGCGGCGAGCAGCAGATGCTGTCCATCGGCCGCGCGCTGATGACCAACCCGCGCCTGCTGATCCTGGACGAGGCCACCGAGGGTTTGGCGCCGCTGATCGTGGCCGAGATCTGGCGCGTGATCGGCGAGATCCGTGCGACTGGCATTGCCACGCTGATCGTGGACCGCGACTACCGCAAGGTGTTGGCCCACACCGATCTTGCGGTGGTGATGGAGAAGGGGCAGATCGTGCGGCACGGGGCTTCGGCGGATCTGCTGGCCGAGCCGCATGTGCTGGAGGAATTGCTGGGCGTGTAGTAGGGTGCGCCCGCACGTGGTTGCAGCTGACGCTGTGAGAAATCAGGCCACGCGCTGCTTGAGAACAGTCAGTTCGATGGCCGGCGCCGGCCAGAGCTGCAGGTGGTAGCGATCGCTGCCCTCCAGCCCGTCTTCGGAAAGCGTGTCCAGGCCTGCATAGCAGGCGCGCAGCCTGTAGGTTCCGGGCGCAACGGGGATGCGCGCTGCATCGGGAAAGTAGTCGGTGCAGCCGGCGATGACCAAATCAGCGCTCTGCGTCACCAGCGTGCATTCGACGACATGCTCCCACTGGTCAAGATCGAGCGGGCTTTCCGCTTCGAGGATCTCGACAGTGACGGGCACGTCCATGTTGCGAACGGTGCCGATGCCGACGACGCCCGCTTCGGTCGCAAGCATGCGTTCCACGGCTTCGTCTGTCCACGCATCGGAGAGGTCGCCATCCGCGGCCTCGTCCTGGATGTAGAACTGGAAGTAGTCGGCAAAGATGCTGAATTCATGCATGGGGCGTACTCCGATTCCCTTTTGCTATTCGATGAAGCGCCGCAGCCCTTCGAGATCGATCACGGTGATGCCACCGTACTCGATCCGCAGGAACCCCGCTTCCTTCAGCCGGTTCAGCGCCGCATTGCACCGCTGACGCGACACGCCCGAGAGATTTGCAATCTCCTCCTGCGAGGTCTGCAGGTGCGGCTCGCTGCCCGGATGCAGCCACGGATGGAACAGCCCCGCCAGCGCGCGCGCCACCTGGCTGTCGGCATCGAGCAGCCGGTGCGCCGCGTAGTTGCCCATGAACCAGTGCAGCCGCTCGTTGATCTGCTGCAGCAGGAAGTGGTCGAAGCCGCGCTGCGTGCGGTGCAGCCACTCGAAGGTCTCCAGCGGCAGTTGCGCCACGCGGCTCGGGCGCAGCGCGATGATGTCGGCCGAGCGCGGCAGCGCGCGCAGCAGCGTGCCCTCGCCGAACCAGCTGCCGACCGAGAGCCCGCCGAAGGTCACGGAGCGTCCGTCGCTCGAGGTGATCGACCACTTGAGCAGCCCTTCGAGCGTGCCGTACCAGTGCAGCGGCGTGTCGCCGCGCCGGCACAGCGCGGCACCCGCGGCCACTTCGACCTCGCGTATCTCGTCGAGCACGCGCTCGCCCGCCGCCACGTCGAGCAGCGGGAACCAGGCCGAGCCCTGGAGCAACTGGGGAATCGTGAGCGATGCCGCCTGGATGGCGGGCCTGGTCGTGGGCATCTTCTTCTTACTGCGCGCCCTTGAGCTGTTGCAGCTCGGCCTGCGCTTCGCGCAATTTTTCTTCGCGGTCTGCGATCTTGTCGGCGCGGCCCTTGTGCTGGGCCTCGCGCAGGTCACGCTCGCGTTCTGCCACTTTGCGTTCCTGGCTGCGAATGCGCCGCTGGTGCTCTGCCGCCAGCTTCGCGTCGCTGCAGGTGCGGCGCACTTCGCCCAGCGCCTTTTCGAGCCCGCGCACGCGCTGCTTCTGGCCCTTGGCCTTGGCCGCCTCGATGTCGCGGCCGATGGCCTCGCGCTTGGCTTCGCAAGTGGCGGGGCCTGCCGGCTGCGCGAGCGTCCAGGTGGAGGTCAGCGCGGCCGCGGCGGCCAGGAGGATGGGCAGTAGTTTTTTCATTGGTGCTCCTTGATGTGCGCAATGGCGCACGGGCGACTTTAGCGTTTGGCGCAGCGTAAACCCTGCCCCCAAATGTCGTCCCGATGACTGAGTACAAACGCGTTCAAAAAAATAATTGCGCGCCCCCATGAAAGACACCAGGAGCCCCCGACCATGTCGAAGCGCAAAGTGATCGTGACCATCGCCCCCACCGGCGGCATGGCGCACAAGTCGCAGAACCCCAACCTCCCCACCCAGCCCGCAGAAATCGCGGCCGACGTGCTGCGCTGCTGGAACGCCGGCGCCAGCGTGGTCGCCATTCATGCGCGCCGCCCGGACGACGGCGCCACCTGCAACGCCAACGTGTACCGCGACATCAACAGCCGCATCCGCGCGGGCGGCAGCGACATCGTCATCAACAACTCCACCGGTGGTGGCGTGCACGGCGACATGGTGAAGCCGCTGGCCGGCGAGCGCTGGGAAATCGCGTGGGAAGAGCGCATCAAGGGCATGGACGCCGGTGCCGAGATGTGCACGCTCGATGCGACCACGCTCAACCTGAGCTTCGAAGGCAAGCAGATCCTGATGGACACGCCCATCACCCGTGGCCGCGAACTGGCCGCCGGCATGAAGGCGCGGGGCATCAAGCCCGAGTGGGAGGTGTTCAGCCCCACGCACATCCTGCAGGACACGACCACGCTGATCGATGAAGGCCACGACGACGAGCCCTACTTCATCAACCTGGTGATGAACGTGCACCGCAACTTCCAGAACGCGATGCCCTACTCGCCGCGCTTCCTGCAGATGATGGTCGACACCCTGCCCAAGGGCAGCATCTTCTGCGTGAGCGGCATCGGCCCGTCGCAGCTCGAAGCCAACGTGGCAGCACTGCTGCTGGGCGGCCATGCGCGCGTGGGCCTGGAAGACAACCTCTACTTCCGCCAGGCCGAGCTGGCCACCAACGTGCAGCTCACCGAGCGCATCGTGCGGGTGATACGCGAACTCGACATGGAGGTGGCCACGCCGGCCGAGGCGCGGCAGATGATGGGCCTGCCGCGCACGGGCACGCCGCGGCCCGAGTTCGCGCTGGGCTGACAACACCAAAGAACAACGAACGGAGACAAGCACATGAACATTTCCCGCACCGCCCTGGCCCTCGCCCTGGGCGCGGCTTTCGCAGCAAGCGCCTCGGCCCAGGTGTCCGACGACACGATACGCATCGGCTTCATCAGCGACATGTCGGGCATCTACCGCGACTACGACGGCCCGGCGGGCGCCGAGGCGATCCGCATGGCCATTGCCGACATGGGCGGCGCCATCGGCGGCAAGAAGATCGAGCTGGTCACGGCCGACCACCAGAACAAGCCCGACATCGCCGCCGCGAAAGCACGCGAGTGGTTCGACGTGCAAAAGGTCGACATGCTGATCGCCGGCGTCAACTCGGGTGCGGCCATTGCGATGGCCGGCGTGGCGGCCGACAAGAAGAAGCCGTACTTCGTGGTGGGCTCGGGCGCATCGAGCCTCACAAACGAATACTGCTCGCCCTACACGGTGCACTACGCCTACGACACGGTGGCCATGGCGCGCGGCACTGCAAGCGCGGTGGTCAAGGCCGGCGGCAAGAGCTGGTACTTCGTGACGGCCGACTACGCCTTCGGCGCGGCGCTGCAGAACGACGCGGCCAAGATCGTGCAGGCCAGCGGCGGCACGGTGGCGGGCTCGGTGAAGCATCCGCTGGGCGCGAGCGATTTCTCGTCGTTCATGCTGCAGGCGCAGGGTTCGAAGGCACAGGTGCTGGCGCTGGCCAATGCGGGCGGCGACACGGTCAACGCCATCAAGTCGGCGGCAGAGTTCGGCATCAGCAAGAACATGAAGCTGGCCGGCATGATCATCACCATCAACGACGTGCATGCGCTGGGCCTGAAGAGCTCGCAGGGCATGTACCTCACCGACAGCTGGTACTGGAACCAGAGCCCCGAGGCGCGCGAATGGGCGCGCCGCTTCTTCGACAAGCACAAGCGCATGCCCTCCTCCTTCCATGCCGGCGACTACTCGGCCGCGCTGCAGTACCTGCAGGCCGTGAAGGCCGCGGGCAGCGACGATGCCGACAAGGTGATGGCGCAATTGCGCAAGACGAAGTTCAATGACATGTTCGTCAAGGGCGGATGGCTGCGCGACGACGGGCTGATGGTGCACGACATGCACCTGATGCAGGTGAAGACGCCGGCCGAGTCGAAGGAACCATGGGACTACTACAAGGTGGTCGAGCCGATCCGCGGCGAGGCCGCATGGACGACGAAGGCAGAGAGCCGCTGCGCGCGGTGGAAATCAGCATGAGCATGAGCACTTCTTCTTCGAACGTGAAGCGCGTGGCGGTGGTCGGCACCGGCGTGATCGGTGCGAGCTGGGTCGCGTACTTTCTCGCGCACGGGCTCGATGTGAACGCGACCGATCCGTCGCCCGGCGCCGAAGACCGGCTGCGCGCCGCGGTGGCGCAGCACTGGCCGACGCTGGAGCGCTTCGGCCTGGCCGAAGGTGCTTCAGTGGACCGCCTGCGCTTCCACGACAGCCTGGAAGACGCGGTGTCCGTGGCCGACTTCGTGCAGGAAAACGGCCCCGAGCGCATGGATTTCAAGATCGACCTGTTCCGCCGCATGGATGCCGCCGCGCCACCGGAGACGATTCTTGCGTCGAGCTCGTCAGGCCTGACGATCAGCGGCGTGCAGTCGGGGTGCGTGCATCCACAGCGCGTGGTGCTGGGCCATCCGTTCAACCCGCCGCACCTGATTCCGCTGGTGGAGGTGATCGGCGGCGAGCAGACCTCGGCCGAGGCCATCGAGCGCACGATGGCGTTCTACGCCGCCATCGGCAAGCGGCCGATCCACGTGAAGCGCGAGGTGAAAGGCCACATCGCGAACCGGTTGCAGGCCGCGTTGTGGCGCGAAGCCTTCCATCTCGTCAACGAAGGCGTGGCGAGCGTGGCCGATATCGACACGGCCATCGCGCACGGACCCGGTCTGCGCTGGGCGGTGATGGGGCCGTTCATGAACCTGCATCTCTCGGGTGGCGCGGGCGGCATCGAGCACGTGCTCGCGCATCTGGGCGGGCCTATCGAGGACTGGTGGAAGGACTTGGGTGCGCCGTCGATGACAGCCGAACTCAAGCAGAAGGTGACGGAAGGCGTGGCACAAGAACTGGGCTCGCGCCGCACCAGCGACCTCGAAGCCGCGCGCGACACCCTGCTGTTAAACCTGATTCGCGCGAAGGCAGACACCGGCAAGCTCGACTAGATGAAAGCTTGCTTTTCGATTTGTCGCGTTGTTCGTTCAGGGTGCGATCACGCCGACGGGGTACCTTGCTCCGCGAATGTCCCCCGGCCTGCGGCCTCCTCCTTTATTTCGCTGCGCAAGGCACCCCATCGACGTGATCGATGGACGCAGCGGTTGAACCAGCCGCACAACGACTGCGCCCATGTGCGAATGGCACCGGGTGCTCCCCGCAGCGAAATAAAGGAGGAGGCCGAAGGCCGGGGGACATTCGCGGAGGGGAGTACCCGGTGTCATTCGCACACGCCCTGAACAAACCCCGGAACACTGAAATGACCGACTTCCTCAATGACGAAAGCCTGATCGCTCCACCCCGCACGGTTCGCATCGACTTCGACGACGGCTCCTTCGCGCTGCGCTCGCCGATGGCGCTGAAGTCTTACGCGCGCTGCATCGGTGAATGGCTGGAGCGGTGGGCCACGGAAACGCCCGACGCACTGGCCTTCGCCGAGCGCGACGAAACAGGCGAAGGCTGGCGCAAGCTCGACTACCGCACGCTGCGGCAAACGGTAGGCGCGGTGGCGCAAGGCCTGCTCGACCTGAACCTGCCCGCAGGTCAGCCGGTCGTGATCCTCTCGGACAACGCCATAGACCACGCAGTGCTGATGCTCGCGACCATGCACATCGGCCGCACCGCGTGTTCGCTCTCAAGCGCCTACTCGCGCATGGCCAAGGACCCGTCGCGGCTGCACGGCATGCTGCAAGCGCTGAAGCCGGGGCTGATCTACGCATCCGACGCGAAGGTGTACGGCGCATCGCTCGCGGGCTGCGGCGTGGAAGCGGTCACAGTGTTCAGCCGCAACGCCGATGCGCATCCCGGTGCGATGTCGTTCGAACAATTGCTCGCAGCGAAGGAAACGCCCGCCGTGATGCAGGCCTTCGCCAACGTGCTGCCCGACACGCACGCCAAGTACCTGCTGACCTCCGGCTCCACCGGCAAGCCCAAGGTGGTCATCAACACGCATCGCATGCTGTGCGCCAACCAGCAGATGATGGCGCAGACTTGGCGCTTCCTCGCGCAGGAAAAGCCGGTGCTGGTCGACTGGCTGCCCTGGAGCCACACCTTTGGCGCGAACCACAACCTGCACATGGTGCTGTGCCATGGCGGCGCGCTCTACATCGACGAGGGCCGGCCCGCGCCGGGCCTGATCGAGAAGACGGTGCGCAACCTGCGCGAGGTGAAGCCCACGCTGCTGTTCAACGTGCCGCGCGGCTTCGACATGCTGCTGCCCTTTCTCGAAGCCGACGACGCGCTGGCCACCGAGGTGTTCTCGCGGTTGCGGCTGGCCTTCTACGCGGCGGCGGCGCTCGCGCCTTCCACATGGCAGCGGCTCGAAGCGGTGGCCAAACGGGTGCGGCCCACGCGACCGCTGTGGCTCACCACCTCATGGGGCGCGACAGAGACCTCGCCCGCCATCACCTCCGCGCACTGGAAACTCGACGGCGCCGGCTGCATCGGCGCGCCGCTGCCGGGGCTGGAGCTGAAGTTCGTGCCCAACGGCGAGAAGCTGGAGATGCGCGTCAAGGGCGTCTCGGTGTTCCCAGGCTACCGCGATGCGCCGCACGAAACGGCGCAGGCTTTCGATGAAGAAGGCTACTACCGCATCGGCGATGCCGGCTTTCTCGCGAACCCGGCGCAGCCCGCGCACGGCGTGATCTTCAACGGCCGCGTGGCGGAAGACTTCAAGCTCTCGACCGGCACCTGGGTGTCGGTGGGCACGCTGCGCGTGAAGCTGGTGTCGATGCTCGCGCCGCACGCACAAGACGTGGTGCTCACCGGCCACGACCGCGACGAGATCGGCATGCTGGTGTTTGCAAGCCCGCAAGGCGCGGCGCTGCCGCCGGAGGCCCTGGGCGAGCGCATCGCCGGCGTGCTGCGTTCGCTGCGCGACGAAGGCGCGGGCTCCTCGCAATGCCCGGCCTGCGCACTGGTGCTGGCCGAGCCGCCGAGCCTCGACGCGGGCGAGATCACCGACAAGGGCTACATCAACCAGCGCGCCGTGCTCACGCGCCGCGCGGCGGACGTGGCGCGCCTGCACGCCCTTGCCGATGACGACCTGCAGGTGGTGCGGCTGCGCGCCTGATCATCATGAAGGCTGCTCGAACAGCGCCAGCAGCGTGTTCTTCAGCCACTGATGCAGCGCGGAGGTCTCGTGCCGCTGGTGCCAGAACAGCTCGATGACGCGTGCCGGCGCCTCCAGCGGCACGGGCATCCGGCGCAGGCCGGCCAGGCGCGCGGGCTCGAACTTCTCGGACCACGGCAGCACCGCGATCAGGTCGGAGCGGCGCACCACTTCGTACGCCGCGCCGTAGTGGTTCACCGTCGCGACCAGGTTGCGCTGCAGCCCTCGGCTGTGCAGGAACAGGTCGTAAGTCGGCGTGGTCTTGCCGACCAGGCTCACGTCCACATGGCGGGCCGCGAGGAATTTCTTCAGCGGAATCCTGTCGGCGCGCGCCAGCGGATGTCCGGTGCGCATGACGCACACGAAGTCGGGTGACCACAGCGCCCTCGACTTGAGAAACGCTGGCCGTTGCACTTCCTCGTTATAGACGCTGATTGCGAAGTCGGCCTTGTTGTCGGCCAGCACCTTGTCGAAATCCACCAGCGTGTTGGGAATGGCGTGGATGAGCATCGACGGCGCAGCCTTGCTGAGCTTGCCGGCGAGCCTCGGCACCACGATGCCCGAGACGTAGTCGGACATCGCGATGCTCAGGCTGGCGGTGCTGCGCAGCGCATCGAAGCGCTCCAGGTCGAGCGTGCCGCGAATCGCATGCAACGACTGCGACAGCGGCTCCCACAGGTCGATGGCCCGCCGCGTCGGGTTGACGCCGGCGCCGCTGCGCACGAACAGCGCGTCGTCGAAGGTCTCGCGCAGCCGGCGCAGCGCGTTGCTGACCGCGGGCTGGGTCAGCGACAGCTTGCTGGCGGCGCGCGTGACGTTGCCCTCGGTCATGAGGGCTTCGAACACCTTCAGCAGGTTGAGATCGGCGGAGCGGTAGTTCATCGTGCGGCCTGACCATTCACTGAATCTATAAACACAATCACACGTATAAATTTGTCGTGATATCCCTGCGATCCTACGATCTGCCGCTTCATCGCACCACCGAAGTCGAGGGATTCACATGACCATGCTGTCGGCCCGCATCGAGCGCCTGCCGTTCTCCGGTTTCCATCGGCGCCTGCTCCTCATGGGAGGACTGGGCTACACCTTCGACGCGATGGACGCCGCGGTGATCGCCTTCGTGCTGCCGGTATTGCGTACCGAATGGGGGCTCAGCAGCGTGCAGATCGGCGTGCTGGCCAGTGCGAACTTCATCGGTTTCTTCTTCGGCGCGCTTGCGTCCGGCACCTGCGGCGACCTGTTTGGGCGGCGCGTGGTGATGATGTCGGCGCTGGCGATCTACTGCGTGGCGTCGCTCTTCAGCGGCATGGTCGACAGCTGGACGGTGTTCCTCGGGCTGCGCATCGTGGCCGGCTTCGGCGCCGGCGCCGAAAGCGCGATCATCGCGCCCTACCTGTCGGAGTTCGTGGCGCGGCGCTACCGGGGCACCTTCACCGGGGCGCTGGCGGGCTTCTTCTCGTTCGGCTTCGTGGCGGCGGCGCTGCTGGGCTACTTCATCGTGCCGGCGCATCCGCAGGGCTGGCGCATCGTCATCTTCATCACGGCGATGCCGGTGGTGCTGCTGCTGTGGTGGCGCCGCGCGCTGCCCGAATCGCCGCGCTGGCTGGAAAGCCAGGGGCGGCAGGCCGAGGCCGGGACGATCGTGGACGCGATGGAATCCGACACCGTGCAACGCGGCCTTGCGCTGCCAGCACTCAACGCCGAGGACGTGGCCGCGCCGCCGCCCAGCAACAGCCGCGGCAGCCTGCTGAAGAACTACGCCACGCTGGTCTCCAGCAAGCTCATCCGCATCAGCACCATGACCTGGCTGATGTGGCTGGCGATCACCTTCAGCTACTACTCGTTCTTCACCTGGATTCCCAGCCTGCTGATCCAGAACGGCATGACGATCACCAAGAGCTTCGGCTACTCGCTGGTGATCTACCTCGCGCAGATTCCGGGCTACTTCTCGGCCGCCTGGCTCAACGAGAAGATCGGCCGGCAAGCCACCATCGTGAGCTACATGCTGCTGGGCGGACTCTCTGCGCTGGGCCTGGCCTTCACGCACAGCGACGGCCAGATCATGGCGGCGGGCGTGCTGCTGTCCTTCTTCATGAACGGCACTTATGCGGGCGTCTATGCCTACACGCCGGAGGTTTTTCCGACGCAGGTGCGCGCGACCGGCTCAGGCCTGGCGTCGGCCATCGGGCGCATCGGCGGCATCACGGCACCGATCCTGGTGGGCTTCATCTATCCGGCGCTGGGCTTCGCGGGCGTGTTCGGCATGACGACGGCGGTGCTGCTGCTGGGCGCGGCGGCCGTCACCTTCATGGGCATTCCGACGCGTGGCCGTTCGCTGGAAGACATCGCAGCGGCCGAACTTTCCTGATACAGAGCATCCATGCAACCCAAGCTTCTCGATGAATCGCTGTCGGCCGTCGCGCGCGCGCACGCCGACACGCAACAACCCCAGGCCACCTTCGACGCACTCGAGAAGGCGATGGCCGCGACCATCGGCCACCGGCTCTTCACCATCCTGGTGCACCATCGCGAGGCGCGCGAGTCGGAACGCATCTACACCAACATGCGCGAGGCCTACCCGGTGGGCGGGCGCAAGCCGATCACCGATTCGCCGTGGATGCAGCAGGTGATGCAGCGCGGCCTGCCCTACATCGGCCGCAACGCCGACGACCTGCGCGACGTTTTCTACGACCACGAGCTCATCGTGTCGCTGGGCTGCCGCAGCGTGCTGAACATTCCGCTGCGCTGGCGCGGCGAGACGCTGGGCACGCTGAACATGCTGCACGAGGAAAACTGGTACGACACCGGGCACGTCGAGCTCGCGCGCGTGTTCGCGCAACTGGCGCTGCCGGCCGTGATGGCACAACAGAGCAAGGAGTCCCTCGCATGACGAACATGGTGCTTTTCAAGAATGCCAATCTGCTCGACCCGCAGCGCCCCGAGTTGCTGGAAGACCACCACATCCTGGTCGAGGGCGGCATGGTCCGCGAGGTTTCGGACAAGCCTATCCACAGCCCCTCGGCGCGCGCGATCGACGTGAAGGGCAAGACCGTGATGCCCGGCCTCATCGACCTGCACGTGCACGTGATCGCGGTGGAGCTCAATCTCTCGCGGCAGGTGCACATGCCCAACGTGCTCATCACGCTGCGCAGCGTGCCCATGCTGCGCGGCATGCTGCGCCGTGGCTTCACCACGGTGCGCGACGCGGGCGGCGCGGGCTTTGCGTTCAAGCAGGCGGTGGAATCGGGGCTGGCGCAGGGCCCTCGCCTGTTCGTCTCCGGCCGCGCGCTGAGTCAGACCGGCGGCCATGGCGACATGCGCGCACGCTCCGACTACCTGATGAACAACGACGGGGCGTGCGCCACCTGCGTACGCGTCGGTGCGCTGGCGCGCGTGGTCGACGGCGTGGATGCGGTGCGCCGCGCCGTCCGCGAAGAGCTGCAGATGGGCGCTGACCAGATCAAGATCATGGCCTCCGGCGGCGTGGCCTCGCCGACCGACCCGGTGGGCGCCTTCGGCTACAGCGAGGACGAGATCCGCGCCATCGTCGAAGAGGCCCGCGGGCGCGGCACGTATGTGATGGCGCATGCCTACACCGCCGAGGCCATCGCGCGGGCCGTGCGCTGCGGCGTGCGCACCATCGAGCACGGCAACCTTGTCGATGCGCCCACGGCCGAACTCATGGCGCAGCTCGGTGCGTACGTGGTTCCGACCCTGGTCACCTACGACGCGCTGGCCAACGAGGGCGAGAGCTTCGGGCTGCCGAAGGAAAGCGTGACCAAGGTGGCCAGCGTGCGCGAGGCCGGCCTGCGCTCGCTGGAAATCTACAAGGCAGCGGGCGTGAAGATGGGCTACGGCTCCGACCTGCTGGGCGAATCGCAGCGCCTGCAGAGCGACGAATTTCGCCTGCGCGCCGAAGTGCTGTCGCCGGCCGAGGCCATCGCCAGCGCAACGACGGTCGCGGCCGAGGTGCTGGGCATGAGCGAACGCCTGGGCCGGCTGGTGCCCGGCGCACTGGCTGACATTCTGGTGGTGGACGGCAATCCGCTGCGCGACGTCGGCTGCCTGCTGGGCCAGGGCGAGCGCATTCCGCTGGTCATGAAGGAAGGCGTGGTGCAGTTCGACGAACTGGGCACCGTCCACTGAAGGGCTACGGCAGCGCCAGCCACTTGCGCCACAGGACCAGTGCCTTGTCCTGGTAGCGACGGGTGGCGGCGAGCAGCGCGGCGCGCGGTTCGGGCGACATGAGTTCGGCCGGCAACAGCGGATCGCGGATGAGGTGCGCGATCACGGCGCGCCCCAGCAGCAGCGACTCGCGCGTGGCCACTTCGAGCCGCTGGGTGCGCAGCCGCTTCTCGCTGCGTTCCAGGCCCGCCTGCAGGCGGCTGCAATCGGCCGTCAGGGCACGCACATTCCAGAGCTTGCGTGCGGCGGCCTGCGCGGCATCGTCCAGATCGGCCAGCCGGAACACCAGGGCGGTGCGCGACAGGCCCAGGGCCGCCAGCTGCACGCGCTCGCCCTCCAGCCCGCCCGCGAGGTTGTCGGGCCGGATGTTCAGCCCCGGCCGCAACGCCGCAAAGCCGCGCAGCGACAGTGCAAGAGCATGGTGGCGCCACGCCGTCTTGTCGGCACGCGGCACGCCAGCGTCGTGCACGGCGAGCCAGTCGCCGTGCCACGCGACAGCCTGCGCCTGCTTGTGCCGCCAGTCGTCGACCGCGCGCGACAGCGCCGGGCCCTTGCGGTTGAGCGCGTAGCTGCCGCGCTCACCGCGCGCGATCTTGCCCTCGGCGGCGAGCCTCGTCAGGCCCACGCGCAGCGTCGATTCGCCGATGCCCATGAGCTCGCCCGCGCGGCACAGCGCCTGCGAGCTCAGCGTGCCGCCGTCGGCCACAAGCAGGTCGAGGATCAGCTCCGGCGCGCTGGGGATGGCGACCGGCACATTACATACTTTGTCCATAATTGCGAAACAGAGAAATATTTCCTACGATGCAACCGAGCGAACGCTAATGTAATTTAGCCCGAAAGGATGCACGCATGGCCATGCAGTACGTGGCGTACGACGTGGACCGCACGGTCTGCACCATCACGCTGAACCGCCCGGAGAAGCGCAATGCGGTCGATGGCGTGGTGGCCGCCGAACTGCGTGAGGCTTTCGAGCGCTTCGAGGCCGACGACGCGCTGCGCGTCGCGGTGCTGACCGGCGCGGGCGGCAACTTCTGCGCGGGCGCCGACCTCTCGGCCGTGGCCGACCCGGGCCGCCGCAACGAGCTCGACCCCGAAGGCGGCGGCAGCGGCCCGATGGGGCCCACACGCATGGCGCTGTCGAAGCCGTTGATCGCAGCGGTGAACGGCTATGCGGTGGCTGGCGGCCTCGAACTGGCTTTGCTGGCCGACCTGCGCGTGGCCGACGACGACGCGGTGTTCGGCGTGTTCTGCCGCCGCTGGGGCGTGCCGCTGATCGACGGCGGCACGGTGCGGCTGCCGCGCATCGTGGGCATGGGGCGCGCGCTCGACATGATTCTTTCGGGCCGTCCGGTGGGCGCGCCTGAGGCGCTGGCGATGGGCCTGGTCAACCGCGTGACGCCGCCCGGCGGTGCGCTGGCCGCTGCGCAAGAACTGGCCTACCAGCTCGCAGCGTTCCCGCAGCAATGCATGCTGGCCGACCGCCGCTCCGCCTACGCACAGTGGGACATGTCGCTGGCAGAGGCGCTGCGCCGCGAGGGTGCCCAGGGCGTACCGATGGTTTTCGCCGAAGGCGAAGCCGGCGCGGCGCGCTTCGCCGGTGGCGCAGGTCGCCACGGGGAGTTCAAGCGCTGAAGAAGCGCAGCGTGGTGCGCAGCGCCTTGGCAAAGCGCGGGTCGGCCATGGCGCCCACGTTGAAGCGCGACCAACGCGACACCTGCGTCGAGTCGACGCTGAAGATGCGCCCCGGCGCCATCACGATCTTGCGTGGCAGCAGCTCCTTCGCAAAGGCCAGCGAGTCGGCCACGCCGGGCAGCGCGGCCCACACGTAGAGCGACTGCGGGGTGCGCGCGAACACCTCTGCGTCGACCGAGTCGAACAGCTTGATCGCGTTGCGCGTGGCTTCGCCGAGCCGCGCCTGCAGGCGATTGAGATGCCGCTGGTAGTGACCCTCGCTCAGGATGACGTCGACCGTGCGCTCGCAATACTCCGAACTGCTCACGTGGATCAGCGCCTTCAGGTCCGCGAGGTCGCTCGCCAGGTCGGCGCCGCAGGCGATGAAGCCCACGCGCAGCGCTGCCGAGAACGACTTGGAGAAGCTGCCGATGTAGATCGTGCGCTCCAGCTGGTCGAGCGCGGCCAGGCGCGGCAGCGAGGTGGGCTTGAAGTCGGCCAGCGGATCGTTCTCGACGATCAGCAGGTCGTGCTTCTGCGCGAGCTGCAGCACGCGGAAGGCCTTGGCGGGCGAGATGTCGGAGCCCGTGGGGTTGTGCGCGATCGACTGCGTGAAGAACAGGCGCGGCCGCTCGGCAACGAGCAGGCGCTCCAGTGCTTCGAGGTCGGGCCCGTCGGCCAGGCGCGGCACGCCCAGCACCTGCGCACCCGCAAGCTTGAGCTTGCCGAAGAGAGGGTAGTAGCCAGGGTCGTCCACCAATACCTTACCGCCGGGCGGCACGAAGTAGCGGATGACGATGTCCATCGCCTCGTTGGCGCCGTGCGTCAGCACGATCTGCCGCGGCTCCGCGCCGATGCCGAAGTCGGCCAGCTTGCGCACGAGGTGGTCGCGCAGCGGCGCATAGCCGAAGCGGCTGCCGTAGCGGAACAGCGCGCCGAGCCCCGTGCGGACCACCTTGGGGTGGTACTTGTCGAGCCGAACGTCGGCCAGCCATTCGACCGGTGGAAAGCCATCGCCCACCGCGATGGCGTCGGGCTGCGTCTTGAGCTGCTCGCGCATGAGCCACACGATGTCCATCGCGCGGCCGAGACTGCCGGCGTCTTCTTCCACCGGCTTGGCGGTCTGCTGCGCACGCACGAAGTAGCCCGAGCCGCGCTTCGGCTCGACCAGTCCGCGCGACACCAGCAGCTCGAAGGCGGCCACGACGGTGTTCTTCGCGTAGTTGTGCAGCTGCGCCAGTTCCCGCAGTGACGGAAGCTTGTCGCCTGCCTTGTAGGCACCACTCGCGATCTGGCGTTCGATGGCGTTGGCGAGCGAATCGGCAATGGTCGTCATGGGCGCCGACTGTGACACAGCGGCCCGCTTTCGCGCACCACTGTCCGCACTGTCCCGCCAAACTGTGCCTTCCACCGGCGGTACAGCCGACCTAAATTGCCTGCTCCCGAATTCATCTTCCGAAGAGACAAGCAACGATGGTCGCCGACTCCCGCATCCCCAACTTCCGCGCACTCACGCCCACGCAGCGCCTGGCCCACATAGCGCAGGCCGCATCCCTGGGTGACGAAGAGGTGGCGCTGCTCGCCCACCCTGGCGCACTGGGCGTGGACCGCGCCAACGGCATGGTCGAGAACGTGATCGGCACCTTCGAGCTGCCGCTGGGCGTGGCCGGCAACTTCACCGTCAACGGGCGCGACTACCTCGTGCCCATGGCGGTGGAAGAGCCCTCGGTGGTGGCCGCCGCTTCCTTCATGGCCAAGCTGGCGCGCGAGGGCGGCGGTTTCGAGGCTTCGAGCACCGGCCCGCTGATGCGTGCGCAGGTGCAGGTAATAGGCATCACCGATCCGTACGGCGCGCGGCTGGCGCTGCTGCAGGCGCGCGACGAAATCCTTGCCGTGGCGAACAGCCGCGACAAGGTGCTGATCGGCCTGGGCGGCGGCTGCCGCGACATCGAGGTGCATGTGTTCGGTGACACGCCGCGCGGCGCGATGGTGGTGATGCACCTGATCGTCGACGTGCGCGACGCGATGGGCGCGAACACCGTCAACACCATGGCCGAGGCGGTGTCGCCGCTGGTCGAGAAGCTCACGGGCGGCACGGTGCGGCTGCGCATCCTGTCGAACCTGGCCGACCTGCGGCTGGCGCGTGCACGCGTACGGCTGACCCCCGCGGTGCTGGCCACGCGCGAGCGCAGCGGCGAAGAGGTGGTCGAGGGCGTGATCGACGCGTACACCTTCGCAGCCATCGATCCCTACCGCGCGGCGACGCACAACAAGGGAATCATGAATGGCGTCGATCCGGTGATCGTCGCAACCGGCAACGACTGGCGCGCAGTGGAAGCCGGCGCGCATGCCTATGCCTGCCGCAGCGGGCGCTACACATCGCTGACCACCTGGGAGAAGGACACAGCGGGCGCGCTGGTCGGCACCATCGAGATGCCGATGCCGGTGGGCCTGGTCGGCGGTGCGACCAAGACACACCCGCTCGCACGGCTCGCGCTGAAGATTCTCGACGTGAAGTCGGCACAGGAGCTGGGCGAAGTCGCGGTGGCCGTGGGCCTCGCGCAGAACCTCGGCGCGCTGCGCGCGCTCGCCACCGAAGGCATCCAGCGCGGCCACATGGCGCTGCATGCCCGCAACATCGCTCTGGTCGCGGGCGCCACCGGGGACGAGGTCGACAGCATCGCGAAACAGATGGCGGCCGAGCACGACGTGCGCACTGACCGCGCGGTCGCGCTGCTCGAGGCGCTGCGCAAGAAGTAAACAGACGAGCACCGCGGCGGCCACGCAAGAGGCCGTCAGATAACCACAGACGGAGACATCGAAAAATGAGTGCAGACAGTGCAACGCCCGCCCGCTGGCGGCTGGTGGAGATATGGGGCGACACGGCCGACCTGGGCCACCTCGCGTGGTCGATCGCCATCGGCATTGCGGTGAGCCTCACGGGCTACCTCGTGGCCAGTCGCGTGCTCATGAGCACTGTCGGCACGCCCGAGCTGGCACGGGCCTACGCCATGCTCGCCGGCCTGGGCGGCTGCGTGGTGTCGGGCCTGATCTGCGCGAAGCTCTTCACGCCGAAGCGCGAAGTCGTCGAAGGAGCAGCGGCCGATCCGCGCTGGCGCGAAGAGGTGCTGGCAGAACTGGCCGGCGAGCACGGCGACCTCGGCTCGGTGGACGACCTGCCGCCGTCGGTGGTGCGCGAGATGAAGGAGCTGGAGATCTACGACCTGTTCGCGTCGTACAAGCCCCGCGCACATGCCTCGGGCAGCACGGAAGGAGCCGCGCCGTGATCGACGCCGCACTCCTGAACCAGATCCTCGTCGCCACGGGCATGGGCCTCGTGGGCGCCGTCGTGTTCGCGGCCATCGGCCTCGTCTCGGGCACCGACGAGACCACCACGCTCGCACCGCTCACCCTGCTGGTGGTGCTGCTCGGCGTGCCGCCCGAAGGCGTGTTCACCTTCTTCCTGGCGGCGGCCGTGGCCAAGCACATGACGCATGCGGTGCCCACCGCGCTGCTGGGCATTCCGGGCGACACCATGGCCACGCCGCTGCTGCAGGATGCGAACGTGCTGCGCAACCTCGGCGTGCCGCACATCGCGCTGCGCAAGATGGTGTCGGGCGCGATCATCGCGGCCTTCATCGCGGTGCCGCTGGCCGTGCTGTTCGCGGTGCTGCTGGCGCCCTACGGCGCGGTCATCACCAAGGCGGCGCCGTGGATCTTCGTGGTGGCGGCCGTGGCCATCGCGTACTTCTCCAGCGGACGCTGGGCCTCGGTGGCCACGCTGGTGCCGTTCGTGATGGTGATCGTGGCGCTGCAGGCGCTCACCGGCAAGTACGGCGTGAAGCTCGGCATCAGCTACTTCCTGGGCATTGCCATCGGGCCGCTGGTGGCCGACCTGTTCTCGGTGATCTCGCCGGCTGCGCGCGCACGCATGAAGCGCGACAAGGTCCGCACCTTCTCGCTCGCCCCCGACGTGAAGGGCTGGTCGGGCTACTTCCCGAATCCGTTCAAGGTGCTGGACCGCACGCAGGTGAAGTGGACCTTCGCGACGGCCGCGATCTCCAGCGCCACCTTCGTGTTCAGCCCGGTCGCGATGACCGTGGTGCTGGGCGAACTGGTGGGCTCGCGCATCAAGCATGCGTACCACCGGCTCACCACCACGCTGGCCGCGCGCAACGGCGTGACCGAGGCCACCTACATCGCCGAGGCACTGATCCCGCTGATCGCCATCGGCCTGCCGCTGAGCCCTGTGGCGGCCGGGCCGGCCGCACCGCTGTTCAACGCGCCGCCGGTGTTCACCATCGATGCGGCCACCGGCCAGACGCACAACCTGCACAACCTGCTGAACCACTGGGAGTTCCTGGGCTACGGCATGCTGGCGGTGGTGCTCGCAGCCCTGGTGGCCTATCCGTTCACGATGAACTTCGCGCGCCGCGCGGCGCTGTTCGTGTCGCGCAAGGTGAGCCACGAGGCGATCATCGCGACCTTCGTCGGGCTGATCGTGGTCATCAGCGTATGGGAAGGCCAGCTGCTCGGGCTGCTGGTGATCCTGACGATGGGGCTGCTGGGCGGGCTGCTGTCCCGCGCGATCGGGTTCAACACCGGCGTGCAGTTCATGGGGTACTACACAGCGGTGCTGACAGTGCCGGCGGCGATCAAGGCGTTTGCCTAGGGCCGGTGCGCGGCCTGGGTGCCGGCCTGGGCTTGGGCTTCGTCGGCTTGCTCCCGCCGAACATCTTTTCCACCTGCTGCCCCACGCGCGCCCCGATGGCCGTGCCCACGCCCGGCAGCACTGCGCTGCCGATGGCCGCGCCGGTGAGCGCGGCGCCGGTCAGCGACAGCTCGGGGTCGCTTGCGGTTCCGCCGATCTTCAGCGGCACGCCGATCACGCCGTCGACAAGGTCCACCGCGATCTCGCCGTCGAGCTTGCGGTTGAACAGCTTCAGGTTGCCGCTTGCCGTGAGCACGCCCGAACGGGCCTTGAGGTTGGTGTACTGGATCACCACGCCGTCTTCGGTGCCCTGGGTGTCGAGCGTGCCGGTAAGCTCGTTCAGTTGCGTCGTGCCCCCCCGGCTCACGCCTGCGGTGGCTACGGCCTTGGCCACGTCCAGCTTGGTGAGCGTGGCGGGCTGCACCGAGAAGGTGGTGCGGGTGTGCAGGCTGCGGATCAGCGCGCCCAGTTCCTCGGCACTCCCGGCTTCAGCCACGAGCGTGGTGTTGCCCGAGAACTTGCCGGCCACCGAAGTGCGGCGGTCGAAGGCCTGCACCAGGCTCTCGATGTCGATCTGGCGCGGCTCCAGTTCGGCGGAAAACTGCAGCTTGCCGTCGGGCAGTGTCTCCAAGCGGGAGACACCGTTCCAGGTACCGCCGCCCGCGTCGATGCGGGTGCGCCAACGGTCCTGCCCGGCCTGGCGGTCCAGGCGCAGGCGCACGGGTGGCAAGGGCGGGGCCAGACCGGCGCGCTCGAGCCGGGCCTGGCGCGGGCGCCAGCCGGGGTCGAAGCGGACGTCGCCGTCGTAGGCCAGCGAGATGTCGCGCCGGTCGATCCAGACCACGTCGCGCCAGCGCAGCAGTTCCACGGGCACGGGTGCGAGCGTCCATGGCGCGGGCAGCGCGACGACGTTGCCGCTGCCTTCCTGCGGCTTGGGCCCCTTGCCGCGAAACGCCCGCACCGAGGCGCGCGGCAGCACCAGGCTTTCGATTTCGACATCGTCCACGGCAATGACGCGCTGCAGCAGCGGCGCGAGCTGCAGCCGCAGGGTGGCGCGGCGCAGGGTGATGGGGCGCGGCTGGTCGGTGGCGATGTCGGACAGCACCAGCACGGGCACCGGCAGCAGCGACCAGTGGGCACCGCCGACCTTCAGGGCAACGCCAAAGCGCTTCTCGAAGCCTTCGGCGATCTTCGCGGCCACCTCGTCGTCGGTGGGCAGGCGCGCGCTCACCACCCACACCAGCGCGCCCACGCCCAGCAGCAGTGCGACGGCAATGCCAATGAGCCAGCGGCGGACGGGGTGCTTCATCGATCCAAGGTAACACGCAAAGGCGACTCGGTTTGTCAGTCTCCATCGCTATAGTTTTGGCCACTGTTACAGGCACAAGGAAAGAAGCACGCCATGCGTATCTGGAAAAAAGAGATCTCCGTCGAGGCGCTGACGCGCAACCACGTGGGCACCGTCGTATCGGCACTGGGCATGGAATTCCTGGAGGTGGGCGACGACTTCATCCGCGCCCGCTGTCCGGTGGACGAACGCACCCGCCAGCCCTACGGCATCCTGCACGGCGGCGTGTCGGTGGTGCTGGCCGAGACGCTGGGCTCCTGCGGCGCCCACTACTCGGCCCCCGAAGGCGACCGCGCCGTGGGACTGGACATCAACGCCAACCACATCCGCTCTGTCACCAGCGGCTGGGTGATCGGCACGGCGCGGCCGGTGCACCGCGGACGCACCACGCAGGTCTGGCAGATCGACCTGACGAACGAGGCGGGTGAGCTGACCTGCGTGTCGCGCATCACGATGGCGGTGCTGCAGCCGCGCTGACCGAGGCGGCGGGCCCAGGGGTGACGGGTGTGTTCAGCGTAGGGTTCATCGACCACAATCACGCCCCACCAACAACCAACAAGAGGAGACAAGAAATGTTCAACTGGACAGAACGGCCCGCGTCCTCGCTGGCCAACGGCGCGGTCATCGCGCCCGACGAGCGGCTGCCCTGGCTGCAGACCGGCGCCATGGGCGTGCAGCACGTGATCGCGATGTTCGGCGCCACGGTGCTGGCGCCGATCCTGATGGGCTTCAGCCCCAACATCGCGATCCTGATGAGCGGCATCGGCACGCTGATCTTCTATTTCGTCACCGGCGGCAAGGTGCCCAGCTACCTGGGCTCGAGCTTCGCCTTCATCGGCGTGGTGATCGCGGCCAGCGGCTATGCGGGCAAGGGGCCCAACGCCAACATCGCGGTGGCGCTTGGGGGCATCGTGGCCTGCGGGGTGGTGTACATCCTGATCGGGGCCATCGTGCAGGCCGTCGGCACGGGGTGGATCGAGCGCTTCATGCCGCCGGTGGTCACGGGCGCGGTGGTGGCGGTGATCGGGCTCAACCTGGCGAGCGTGCCGATCAAGAACATGGCCGCCAGCAACTTCGACTCGTGGATGCAGGCCGTGACCTTTCTCTGCGTGGGCCTGGTGGCGGTGTTCGCGCGCGGCATGCTGCAGCGCCTGCTGATCCTGGTGGGGCTGATCCTGGCCACTGTGGTCTATGCGGTACTGACCAACGTCATGGGCATGGGCAAGCCGGTCGACCTGAGCGGCATTGCCAACGCGGCGTGGTTCGGCCTGCCGACCTTCACGACGCCGGTGTTCACGGCCAACGCGATGCTGCTGATCGCGCCCGTGGCAATCATCCTTGTGGCGGAAAACCTCGGCCACCTGAAGGCTGTGACGGCCATGACGGGCCGCAACCTCGACCCGTACATGGGCCGCGCCTTCATCGGCGACGGCATCGCCACGGTCGTGAGCGGCGCCGCGGGCGGCACCGGCGTGACCACCTACGCCGAGAACATCGGCGTGATGGCGGCCACGCGCATCTACTCGACGGCGGTGTTCGTGGTGGCGGCCGTCATCGCGCTGGTGTTGGGCTTCAGCCCCAAGTTCGGCGCGCTGATCCAGGCGATTCCGCTGCCGGTGATGGGCGGCGTGAGCATCGTGGTGTTCGGCCTGATCGCCATTGCCGGCGCCAAGATCTGGGTCGACAACAAGGTCGACTTCTCGCAGAACAAGAACCTGATCGTGGCGGCGATCACGCTGATCATCGGCACGGGCGACTTCACGCTGAAGTTCGGCGACTTCGCTCTCGGCGGCATCGGTACCGCGACCTTCGGCGCGATCATTCTTTACGCGCTGCTGGGCCGCTCGAAGAACTGACGCAAGGCACCCCGGAAAAGTGCAACCTCATGAAAGAAGTGTTCTCCGAGGGGCCTGAAGCGGGGGCGGTTCACCGGGGTTTGGCCCGCGCCCGTTAGACTCCAACGCTTTTCGCACCGACGTTTTCCAATGGCCGATGTCTCCGCCGCGCGCACCAAGGCGGTTTTCGAATTCAAGAGCGCCACGCTGCCGCTGATCGCAGTGATCCTCAAGACGTCCGACCTGGACGTGCTGGCCGAGGCACTCGACGCCCAGCTGGCCGATTCGCCCGACTTCTTCGAGCAGGAGCCGGTGGTGATCGACCTCTCGCTGCTGCAGGAAGCACAGGGCGAGGGTGACGAAGCCGCCGGCGACATCGACTTTGCCGCCCTGCGCAGCCTGCTGGCGCGCCACCAGACCCAGCCCATCGCGGTGCGCGGCGGCAATGCCGAACAGAACGCCGCGGCCCGGGCTGCCGGCCTTTCGGTGGCGGCCATGCCCGCAGCCCCCGCACCCCGCGCCCCGGCGCCGCCGCCCGAGGCCCCCGCCTCGGAAGCCCCGCAGATCGTGCGCGAGGTGCCGGTGCCGGCCAACGGCACGCTCTTGATCGACAAACCGCTGCGCTCGGGCCAGCAGGTGTACGCCCGCGGCGGCGACGTGGTGGTGACGGCGGTGGTGAGCTTCGGCGCCGAGGTCATCGCAGACGGCAACGTGCATGTGTACGCACCGCTGCGCGGCAAGGCCATTGCCGGCGCGCGGGGCAACACCGAGGCCCGGATCTTCTCGACCTGCATGGAAGCACAGCTGGTGGCCATTGCAGGCATCTACCGGACCAACGAGGTGCCGCTGCCCGACACGGTGCTGGGCAAGTCGGCCCAGGTGCGGCTGGACGGCAAGAAAATTGCGATCGACGCCATTCCATGACCCGGATCACCGGCTCACGGAACGCGGCGACCCTGACAAGCAACAACTGAATCGAAACAAGAAGGAATGGCCATGGCCAAAATTGTGGTGGTGACTTCGGGCAAGGGCGGCGTCGGCAAGACGACGACGAGCGCCAGCTTCGCGTCGGGCCTCGCGCTCGCGGGCAAGAAGACGGCGGTGATCGACTTCGACGTGGGCCTGCGCAACCTCGACCTGATCATGGGCTGCGAACGCCGCGTGGTGTACGACCTGATCAACGTCATCCAGGGCGAAGCCAACCTGAGCCAGGCACTCATCAAGGACAAGCAGTGCGACAACCTGTTCGTGCTTGCCGCCTCGCAGACGCGCGACAAGGAAGCGCTCACGCAGGAAGGCGTGGAGAAGGTGCTGACCGACCTCGCCGCGATGGACTTCGAATACATCGTCTGCGACTCGCCCGCGGGCATCGAGACCGGCGCCATGATGGCCATGCACTTCGCCGACGAGGCGCTGGTGGTGACCAACCCTGAAGTCTCTTCCGTGCGCGACTCGGACCGCATCCTGGGCATGCTCAGCAGCAAGACCAAGCGCGCCAAGGACGGCGGCGAGCCCATCAAGGAGCACCTGCTCATCACCCGCTACAACCCGAACCGGGTGGCGGGCGGGCAGATGCTGTCGCTGGAAGACATCCAGGACATCCTGCGCATCAAGCTGATCGGCGTGATCCCCGAGTCGGAAAGCGTGCTGCATGCCTCCAACCAGGGCGTGCCCGCGATCCACGACAAGGAAACCGACGTGGCGCAGGCCTACAGCGACGTGGTGGCGCGCTTTCTCGGCGAAGACAAGCCGATGCGCTTCGTCGACGCCGAGAAGCCGGGCTTCTTCAAGCGGATTTTCGGAGGCAAGTAGTCCATGTCCTTTCTCTCGTTCCTGCTGGGCGAAAAGAAGAAGACTGCCAGCGTCGCGAAGGAGCGGCTGCAGATCATCCTCGCGCACGAGCGGTCCAGCCTCAGCGGCAAGAAGCGGCCCGACTATCTGCCCGAACTCCAGCGCGAGCTGGTGGCGGTGATTTCCAAGTACGTGTCCATCAACGCGGAAGACATCAAGGTGCACCTGGAGACCCAGGACAACCTCGAAGTGCTCGACATCAAGATCGAGCTGCCCGACCCGACTCCTGCGCCGGCGCGCTGAGCGGAAAGAAGCGAAAGCGCACGGACGGGTCCTGCAGGACCCGTTCTGCCAATGCGCGCTCCCACGCGAGGTAGTCGGCCCAGGCCGCATCGCGGCGCGGACCGAACACGCGCATCACCGAGCCCCAGTCGTCGTCGAAGGGGGTCAGCAGCTGGGCCGGAACGAAAGCAGTCGTCAGCGGCCTGCCAGAAGCCTTCCAGCCCTGCGTTCCGCCCTGGAGCCAGGTGAACACCGCCCCCGAACCCGGCCAGCGCTGGTGCGCATCGCGCGCCACGCGGGCGGCGGCCGTGCCGTCGGGCGAGGTGAAGACCAGCGTGCGGCCGGCCACGGCGTGCAAGGCCAGCGGCGCCAGCGAGGCAGGCAGCATGTAGAGCGCGCCCGGCAGATGGCCGCGCTCGTAGTCGAGGCTGGGGCCGACGTCGATCACCGTGACGGCACCGTTCCTGCGCAGTTGGGCCAGCGCGTCGGGGGCGAGAGGCGAAGGGGCGTTGTTCACCGTCGCTGCGGTGGCAGGCGGTGCCTGGTCCGGCGCCAGTTCGCCCTCGTAGACGTAGATCTCGGCCTGGTTGAGCTGCGTGAGCCAGAAGCTCGTGATGGCGGCACGCAGCCGATGCGCCGGGTCGTCGAGCAGCACGATGCGCGCGCCACGCGTGCCGACCAGGTTCTCGAAATGCATCAGCAGCAGGCCGCCCGGCACCTGTTGCACGCCCGTGCCCGCGAAGGCCGGGTCGGCGGTGGGCCGCACGTCGAAGACGTAGAGGGTGCGTTCGTTGTCGCCGTCACGCCATCGGGCGAACTGTGCGGCGTCGGCCACGGGCAAGGCGAAGCGTTCGAGCAGGTCGTCGGCGATGCGACGCAACACCTCGGGGGATTCGGGCGGCAGCTCGTCGCTGGGGGCTGCGTTCTGCACGGTCGGGGCACCCTGCAGGCCCCAGGCCATGACACCGTCTTCGACGAACACCGCGTCGGGCGCGCGGCCCAGCAGCCGCAGCGTGGTCGCGCCGACGATGCCGCGCGTGCGGCTGAAGCAGTTGATGGCCCAGAGATGGTCCGCATCGTCGGCTCCGTGCTGCTCGAAGCGGCGCAGCGCCAGCTCTGTACCCGCGTGGTTGCGCGCGCCGGGCAGCGAGAGAAATTCGAACTCGGCACGCGGCCGGGCATCGACCAGCGTGGTCGGCCGGCCATCGCGTTGGCGCGCGCGCAGCGCCTCGACGGGCAATGCCGGCGTGCCGTAGTGCAGCCGCGCACGATCGCCGAAGGCCTTGACCAGCGTGCCGTAGCCGTCGATGGCGGGCAGGCCTTCGGTCACCCAGCGCTGCAGGCCGCCATCGAGCGTGCGCACATCGGTGTAGCCCAGGCGCGCGAGCACGGCCACGGCGGCTTGTGCAACGCCGTCGGGCGCGTTGTAGTCGTCGTAGAGCACGACGGGCGTGGAGCGACGCGGCACCAGCGTGCCGACCTGCAGTTCGAGCCCGCTGAAGGGCGCGTTGCGCGCGAGGTTGGGGTGGCGCTGGACGAACCACCGGGTTTCGCGCACGTCAAGCAGCGCTAGCTCGGCCACGGGCTCTTGCAGCAGCAGAGCTTGCAGGTCTGCCGGGGTGACGGTTTTTGCCCTGGTCGGATTCATGTGTACTTGCTTTCGGGGTGAGTGCGAATGACACCGGGTACTCCCCTCCGCGAATGTCCCCCGCCGTCGGCGTGAGCGCCCCCTGAACAACGGCAAAGACAGCAAGCGTAGACCGCATCACGCCAATGCGGGAAGGAAGTTTCACGCCGATGCATATGCGAAATGCGCGCATGCAGACAGGTTCTTCATGTCTAGCATCGCAGTCCTTCGCACCATGACAACGACTGCTGATCCGTCCATCGCCCTGGCACGCACACGCCGGCACTGGTGGTGGCACTACGAAGTGCCCACGCTGCTGCTGGCCGCCGTGCTCTACGCCGCATGGGCCGCACTGCTGTGGTGGCACGCGGCGCTGCCGGGCTGGGCGCTGTTCCTTGCCGGCGGCTTTCTCGCGCAGCTGCACTTCTCTTTGCAGCACGAGAGCATCCATGCGATGCGCCATCTGCCGAAGTGGCTGCGCCATGCGGTGGTGTGGCCGCCGCTGAACCTGTGGCTGCCGTATCCGTTCTACAACCGCGGCCACAGCTCGCATCACGTCAACTTCCACCTCACGCACCCGGAGCGCGACAACGAAAGCGCCTACCACTCGGCGCCCGCGTGGGCGGGCTACGGCCCGGTGTGGCGATGGATCTACATGGCCAACCAGACGATCGCGTTCCGCGTGGTGCTGGGGCCGTTCCTGCGGCTGTGGAAGCTGGTGCGCTTCGAAACCGTCCAGGTGCTGTCGGGCAATTTCTCGCGCCTGCCGACGTGGCTCTGGCATGCGCTGAGCGTGGCGCCGGTGCTGTACTACGTGACCGCCGTCTGCGGCATGGGCTTCGGCGAGTACCTGCTGTACTTCGTGTACCCGGGGATGATGCTGGGCTCTCTGCGCACCTTCACCGAGCATCGCTGGGCCAACACACCGCACGAGCGCGTGGCCATCGTCGAATCGAATCTCGTGTTCGGGCTGCTGTACCTCTTCAACAACCTGCACCACGTGCACCATCGCGCACCCACCATGCCCTGGTACGAGATACCGGTGTATTTCCGCAAGCATCGCGCGGCGGTGCTGGCGGCGAACGGCAATTTCTACTACCGGGGGTATGGGGAGATCGTGCGGCGGCACCTGTTCAGGCCGGTGTTCACCCCTGTCCACCCCACCTGGTAGCGCGGGCTCAATCCGCCGCGACGAAGCGCGTGACCTGGGCCAGCACCTCGGCCTCCTTGAGGATGCGGCGATGCCCCCAACCCTGCGTGGCCACGAGCCGTGCGTCGGCGATCGCATCGCGGTACGCCTCGGCGTCGGCGAAGCGGTTCACGCGGTCGTCGCGGTCATGCACGATGAGCGTGGGCTGCGCGATGCGCGGGCCCACTGCCGCTGGCTCCAGTTGCGGCATCAGCACGCCTTCGCGCGACTCGAACAGCCGCTGCATCGACAGGCGCGTGGCTTCGTTGAGGCCGAAGGTGTGCGCGAAGTAGCGCGTGTATTCGCGCGGCGAGGCAGGCGGCGCGAGCAGCACGAGGCGTTCTGCCGAGAGGCCGCGCGCCGCGGCAAGTGCCAGGCCGTTGGCGCCCAGCGAGTGTGCGACGGCGGCACGCAACGCGTGGCCATCAGCCGCGAGCCGGGCCGTGACGTAGGCAATGGCGCGCGCAAACTGCGGCGAGTTGCTCATCGTGCCCGCGCTGCGGCCGTGCGCCGGCAGTTCGAGCAGCACGGGCCGCAGGCCTGCAGCCGCCACGGCCTGCGCGAGCGGCAGCATCTGCCCCGCGTGCCCGCCCCAGCCATGCACCAGCAGCACCACCGGCGCCGACTCCGCACCCGAGTCCTGCGCGGCCAGGTGGTAGATGCCGACACTCGCGTCTTCGAAGGCCCAGCCCTCGCGCCGCCATTCCGCGCCGGGGCCCTGGCCGCGGTAGAGCCACTTGGGCGGCAGCGGCGTGCCGAACAGGCGGTAGGCGGCGCGCACACCCAGTGCGGGCCAGAGGCGCTGCGACGTGGTCAGGCCGAAGCGCAGCGCGCGCATCGTGCGGCTGGGCTTGTAGTAGTTCGACTGCGCGGCATGGCCGGCAGTCGGGGTGGAAGTGCTCGTCATGGCGTGGCGTTCCTTTCGGGCGTTCAGTACCAGACCCAGTCCTGATTGCTTCGGGGCAGGCTGCGCAAGGTGTCGCGAAGGCCCTTGGCACCGACGACGAGCGCGTAGGCGGCAAGAAAGAGGGCAATGATCAGCATGGTGCTTCTCCTGTTTATCGCACGACTGTGCGAAATTCTGGCAAATGGAAACGTGAGAGATCCGCCTGCTTCGTGAACGGATCAGGCGAGGTAGCTGGAAAGAAGCCGCTGCCAGGTCTGCATGGCGCGGTCGGCGGCCTGCGGATCGCGCAGGAAACGCGCGTCGTGCAGTTGGGTCATGGTCAGGCCGTTGATCTCGCTCACGAGCTGTGCGGGGTCGGTGTCGGCCTTCAGCTCGCCGGTCTCGATGGCTTGCAGCACGGTGCGGCGCAGCGCAGCGCGCCAGCGGGTGATCTCGCCCAGCAGCATGTCGCGCAGCTCGCCTTCGCGGTCGTCGAACTCGAAGGCGCCTGCTGTGTAGAGGCAACCGGTGTGCATTTCGACGTCGCGCGTGCGGGCGATCCAGCGCGCGACGATCTCGTTGAGCCGGGGCAGGCCCTTGGGTTTTTGCATGGCGGGCACAAACACCTCGGCCAGGAAGCCGCGGCCGTACTCTTCGATGACGGCCTTCTGCAGCGCCTCGCGCGAACCCACGCGCGAGAACACGCCGCTCTTGGACAGGCCCAGCCGGCTGGCCACGGCCTGCAGCGTGATCGCTTCCAGGCCTTCGGCCAGCGCAAGGTTCATCGCAGCGCCGACGATGGCGGCGCGGGTGAGTTCGCTTTTCTGGGTCTTGGCGTCCATGCGACAAACTTTAGCACAGTCGTGCGAAATTTCAAGCAACCGCTCCCGGAGCGCCTTAAAGATGTTTTACTCATGTGAAACCAACAAACGCATCGTTCCCCGAATAAGCACTTCTGCCGAGAATCGCCGGTCGGCCCCAACCGGGGCCCTGATGACTCTTCCGCGCCAGATGAACTTTCAACAACTGCGCTCGGTACGCGAGGCCGTTCGTTGCGGCTTCAACCTGACCGAAGTCGCCCACACCCTTCACACCTCCCAGCCCGGCGTGAGCCGGCAGATCCGCGAGCTCGAAGAGGAGCTCGGCATCGAGCTCTTCGTGCGCGCCGGCAAGCGGCTCACGGGGCTCACCGAGCCCGGCGGGCACGTGCTGCCGATCATCGAGCGCATGCTGATGGAGAGCAGCAACCTGCGCCATGCGGGCCAGGAGTTCGTCGCGCAGCAAAGCGGCCTGCTCTCGGTGGCGGCCACGCACTCGCAGGCGCGCTATGCGATGCCGGTGGCGGTGCAGGAATTCCGCGCGCAGTTTCCGAACGTGAAGCTGCACCTGCACCAGGGCTCGCCCAAGCAGATCGCGCAGATGCTGCTCGACGGCGAAGCCGACGTGGGCATCGCCACAGAGGCTCTGGGCGACTATCCGCAGCTGGTCGCCCTGCCCTGCTATCGCTGGACGCATTCGGTGATCGTGCCGCCGGAGCATCCATTGCTCGACGCGCCGCTGACGCTAGAAGCGCTCACGCGCTATCCGCTGATCACCTACGACACGGGCTTCACGGGCCGTTCGCGCATCGACGAGGCCTTCGAGCAGCGCGGGCTGCAGCCCAACATCGTGCTGGCCGCGATGGACGCCGACGTGATCAAGACCTACGTGCAGTTGGGCCTGGGCATTGGCATCGTCGCTGGCGTGGCCTACGAGGCCGAGCGCGACACGCAGCTGCGCGCGCTCGATGCGGGGCGGCTGTTCGGCATCAATCTCACCAAGCTCGCGGTGCGGCGCGGCACTTACCTGCGCAAGTACGTCTATGCCTTCATCGAGTCGTTCGCGCCGACGCTGACGCGCGCAGTCGTCGAGAAGGCTCTGGGCGACGAGGCCAGGGCCTCTCACTACGAAATCTAGAGCCTGTCCAGAGGCTGCGGCGTGGTGTGTACTGCGGACGACAGAATGGTTAAAAAAGAAGAATGCAGCTTCACACAAGGGGCGTACATTCGGGTTAATTCCCTGGCTTCCTGGAAACGGATCAGCAATGGCATCGACCCCGCAGCAGCAGCAACAGCAAACAAGGGCCGCCCTCAAGGCGGCCAATGCAGCCGAGCGGCGTGAGAGATTGAGACGAGCCTTGCCCGCAACGGTAGAGCTGCTGCAAAGCCGCCAGGCCGACCGCATCGACGACGCCGACATCGACGCATATGTGAGCCTCAACTGGCTCGAGTGGCATGGTGGCGGCCTGCGGTTGACCATCACCGGGCGCAATGTGTGCGCCCAATCGGCGCCCACCGCGCTGGTCTGAAGACCGGCTCCGGCGTTCCATCAAAAGAAAAACCGCCACAGTTGCCTGTGGCGGTTTTGCGTTGTCTGCCCGGCTGGCCGTCTGTTTACTGGCCAGCGATGATGTTTGCGATCACACCGGTGGCGATTGCCGCGAGCACGAAGTCTCCGCCCACGCCAACCCATTGATAGCCACGGGGCGGCTGCTGCAGGCGGTAGGCACGCCAGTCCTGCACCACATAGTTGCGGCCACGGTACTCGGCCGGCACACGTCCGCCACGGCGCCATTCGGCATGCGGCTGCGGGAAGCCTCGGCGATCGAACTGGCGGCCGTCGCGGAAGTCCTGGTTGCCGCGGTAGTTGCCGGCTTGCGGACCGCGGCGGTCGAAATTGCGGTCGCGCTGTTCATAGCGTCCGTCGCCTGGACGGCCATCGCCCGGGCGGCCATCGCCATGACGGTCTTGCGCAAAGGCGCCCCCTGCGGCCATGCACATCGCGAGCGCTGCTGCGGCGACTGCCATGCTCTTTGAATTGCTGATCATCTGGAACTCCTTCATGCGTTGATGACGAGTCCATTGTGGGCCGCACTTGTGTCCGCTTCGGGCACTTCAGGTCGCGGTCAGGTGAAATCAGGTAAGTGCTGGTATCCGTGCGGCGCCTTGTCCTTCAAACCGCGCGACCGGACGTGTAGCGGTTGACCACCATGCCGCATTCGTATGCCGTCGAACGCAGCAGCCGCAGCTTGTGGCCCTTGCGCTGGTCGTGAAACACCGAACGCCCCGCGCCCACGGCAGTGGGGTTCACGAAGAACTGGAACTCGTCGACCAGCCTCGCCGCAACCAGCGCGGATGCGAAGCCGACACCGCCGATGGTGATGATGTCCTTGCCCGGTTCACGCTTCAGCGCATTCACCTCCTCGGCCATGTCGCCGCGCGCGATGACGGTGCGCTCCCAGCGCGAGACCGCGAGCTTGTCGGTGAGCACCACCTTGCGTGCATCGACGATCTTCTGTGCGAAGGCGTAGTGCGGGTTCGCAGGAAAGTTCTTCGCCGCGCGACCCCAGTGATCGAGGTAGCCCTCTTCCGCGATCAGCCGGCTCAGCAGGATGGTGTCGATGCCTTCGAAGACGGCGTTGAAGTCTTGCTTCAGTCTGTCGTCCCAGGCCCAGCGCTCGCCCCAGCCCCACAGTTGCCAGTCGAGGTTGCCATTGGCCGGTGAGACATAGCCGTCGACCGACATCTGCATCTGGAGGATGAGCTTTCTCATACCGGTTCTCCTTCATGAGGACTGAAACAACCGCTTGTTGAATGCAAGCAGTGCCAGTATGCAGAAGAAGATGCAGGCCGAGCTGCGCAAGGTACATCTCGGCGGGCACTAACGTCGATACAAGACGCTCAAGGGTGCGGCAACGGCCAGCTCATCCGCCGACCAGGCTGTTGACCTGGTAGCTGCGCGAGCTGCTGTCGTGCTTCACGTGACGATCCAGCGGCGGCAGGTCGAGTTCGATCAGTGCGCCATGCGCGCGAGCAAGGTCGAAGGTGCCGGTCGATTGCGGCCTGTCGGTATGCAACACGAGCGCATACGGGCCCTCGCCGCGCGCCGCGATGCGTTGCGCGAGGATGCCGCTGCCCTCCTCCGCATCCGGCACATTGTTGTTCTCGCGCGGCGATGAAAGCACGAGCACGCTGCTTCCCAACGCGATGATCGCCACGCGCACGTTGCTGCCAGGCACCGCCACGGGCTCGCCGATGTGCGTGTCGGCATCGTCGGGCACGGTGCCGAGCAAGGCGCGATAACGCGCCAGCGTGGCGTCGAGGTCGCGCACCGCAATGGCCAGGCTCGCCACCCCAAGCGCGCCGTTGGCATGCACGCGCACATCGCCTTCGGGCACGCGCAATGCGCGCGGCGTGAGGTCGCCGCACAGGAAGGGCAAGTCGGCCGAAGACGCGCGCGCCGTCTGCCAGCGCAGGCGCTCGCCATCGGGGCGCACGCGGCCGCCGTCGAGTGGGCCGTCGAGTGCGAGCCCCCGCGCCTTCGCGTCGGCCACGGTGGCAGCGGTGTCGCGCGGCAGCAGCGCGAAGTCGACAATGCCTTCGCCGTGGCGTTGCAGCAGCTGCCACCAGCGCTCGGTGGGCGACGGTTCGCGCCATGCGATCAGCTCGAAGTAGCTGCCGTCGCCAAACACCACCAGCGCGTTGTGCGTGGCGCGACCCGGATGGTCGCCGCCACGCAGCACATGGAAGCCCAGCGCCCCGTAGTCGGCGATGGTGCGTTCGAGGTCGTGCACTGCGATGACGATGTGGTCGAGTTTCAATGGCATATGTTTTCTCCCGTGGATGACTGAGTCAGGAAGCAGTGCGCGCCGCGCCGTCACCGCCAAGGTAGGCATCGCGGATGCGCGCATCGGCCAGCAGCTCGCGCGCCGGGCCCGAGAGCACGATGCGCCCCGTCTGCAGCACATAGCCGTGGTGCGCAATCTGCAGTGCGAGGCTCGCGTTCTGCTCGACCATGAACACCGACACGCCCTGGCTGTTGATGCGCGCGATGAGCTCCAGCACCTTGTCGACGTACAGCGGCGACAGGCCCATGGTCGGCTCGTCCATGCAGATGAGCTGCGGGCGGCCCATGAGCGCGCGCGCCATTGCCACCATCTGCTGCTCGCCACCCGAGAGCGTGCCGGCCTGGAACTCGATGCGCTCGGCCACGCGCGGGAACAGCTCCAGCATGCGCTCCAGGTCTTCGGCCACGGCCTTGCGGTCGCTGCGTGCGTAGGCGCCCATCAGCAGGTTCTCGCGCACGGTCATTGCGGGAAACAGGCGGCGCGCTTCGGGCACCGAGCCTATGCCGCGGCGGATGATCTGCGGCGTGCTCAGGCCGAGCGTCGATTCGCCGTTGAAATTGACTTCACCCGAGCGCGGCTTGAGCAGGCCGAGCACGATCTTCATCGTGGTCGACTTGCCGCTCGCGTTGCCGCCGAGCAGGCTGACGATCTGGCCCTTGCGCACTTCGATGTCGAGGTCGAAGTGCGCCTGGACGGGGCCGTAGAAGCTGTTGATCTTCCTGAGCTGAAGCAGCGGTTGCAGCGATCCGCTGGAAGCAGGCGCTGCAGCAGCGCGTTCGGGCAGCCCTTCATCCCCGCCCTCTCCCCAGAGGGGCGAAGGAGAAAGACCGGTGCGCGCGACGGTAGCGATCATGCGGGCACCGCCTCGCCGACATGGCGGTGGCCCAGGTACGCCTCGATCACCGCCGGGTCGTTGCGCACCTCATCGGGCAGGCCTTCGGCGATCTTGCGGCCGTCGTCGAGCACGGCCACGCGGTCGGACAGCTGCATCACGAGATCGAGCTTGTGCTCGATCAGCAGAATGGTCTGGCCGCGCGCCTTCAGGCTGCGGATGATCTCCAGCATCTCCGCCGTCTCGCTCTCGTTCATGCCGGCGGTGGGCTCGTCGAGCAGCAGCAGGCGCGGCTTGAGCGCCAGCGCGCGCGCAATCTCCACGCGGCGGCGGTTGGCATACGAGAGGCTGTATGCGGGATGGTCGATGCGCGGCGCAAGGCGTTCGCCGAAGAGCGCGATGATTTCGCGCGCCTCTTCGCGCAGCGCCTGCTCTTCGCGGCGCACGGCACCGGGCTGCACCAGCGCGAGTGCAAGTTCAGCCAATGCGCCCAGGCCCGGCACACCACCAACGCGCGGTTTCACGGCGCGCAGCCGCGTGTGCGCACCGACCAGCACGTTGTCGAGCACCGAGAGGTTCGCGAACACACGCCCATGCTGGAAGGTGCGCGCCAGCCCGCGCTGCGCGAGCTGCTGCGCCGGCAGGCCGGTGATGTCCTGTCCGTCGAACAGCACCTGCCCCACATCGGGCCTGTCGAGGCCGGTAACCAGATTGAACAGCGTGGTCTTGCCAGCGCCGTTCGGCCCGATCACGCTCAGCAGTTCGCCCTCGCCCACATGCAGGTCGACGGCATTGACGGCTGTGAGCCCGCCGAAGCGGCGCACGAGGCCGCGTATCTCAAGCAGCGATGGCATCGGCTGCTTTCTTCGCCGCTTGCGCTTTCGAGTTGACCAGCTTCACCTCGGCGCGGATGGTCTGCGGATTGCGCAGGAGGTTGAGGATCGGGCAGTTGCGCTCCACCGCTTCGAACAGCGCGTCGATGTCTTCGCGGCTCGCGGGCGAATCGATGTGCACCGTGTAGCCGATCTCATGCGGCCAGATCGGTGTCTTCTCGTGACCCGGCTTGCCGCCGCGCGGATCGATGACGCCGGTCACTTCCACTTCGAGGCTTTCGAGCGGCACCTGCCGTTCGGCCGCCTGGATCAGGAAGATGTGCGTGACGCAGGTGCCGAGCACGCCCAGCTGCAGCTCGGGCGAACTGGGGCCGAGGTTGTAGCCCGCGAAGTCCGGCGGACTGTCGCTGATGATCTGGTGCTCGCGAATGCGCAGGCGGCGCACGCCGCTGCGGCCCTCTGCCTTCACGCTGGCCTTCAGTTGCAAGGGCTGCGCGGTGCCGGCCTCAACGGCGGCATTGCGTGCCAGCACGGCGGCGCGTTTCTCGGCGAGGTAGTCGTTGAGGTGGCTCATGGTGTGGTGTTCTTTCAGACGGTGCCCAGCAAGCCTTGCGGGCGGAAGCGAATCAAGAGAAGCAGCGCGACGCCGTAGATCAGCATCCGGTACTCGGCCGTCACGCGAAACAGCTCTGGCAGGCTCACAAGCGCGACAGCGCCGAGCAGTGCGCCGCTGATGTTCCCGAGTCCGCCGAGGATCACCATCGTCAGCGCGAGGATCGAGATCTGCGAGCCGAAGGTCTCGTGGTTGATGTACGAGTACATGTGCGCGGTGAAGGCGCCGCTCACGCCTGCCGCGAAGCCGCCGAAGCCGAAGGCCAGCGCCTTGTAGCGGTCGGGGCTCACGCCGTAGGCACGCGCGGCCACTTCGTCTTCGCGCACCGCGCGGAAGGTGCGGCCCAGGTGCGAACGCAACAGGCGCCATTGCAGCAGGGCCAGCAGCACCATCGCGCCGAACGATGCCCAGTAGACGGCCTCGTTCGACGATGCATCGCGCCCGAACAGCGAGAGCGGCGGAATGCCCGACACACCGATGGGCCCGTGCGTGAGGCTTTCCCAGTTGAGGATGGTGAGCGCCACGATCTCGCCGATGCCGAGCGTGGCAATCGACACATAGTGGCCGCGCAGCCTGAAGGCCGGGAAGATCAGCGCGGTGCCGATCAGCGAAGTGAGGATGCCCGCGAGCACGATGCCCGTGCCCACCGGCAGGTGCAGGTCGAGCACCAGCAGCGACGACGCATACGCACCGATGGCCAGCAGACCCGCATGGCCCAGCGAGATCTGTCCGATGGTGCCGGCCACCAGCGTGAGGCTAAGTGCGAGCGCACCGTAGAGCCATGCGTTGGTCAGCGTCTGCAGCAGGTACGGCGATGGGTCGAAGAGCGGCAACACCACCGCCGCTGCGAACAGCGCAAGCAGCAAAGATCGTGGCACATGCCACGGCTTGCTCGGTGCAATGAAGGTACCCGTCAGAGGCTCCGGCGGCAATGCGCGCTTGCGCCCGAACAGCCCGTTGGGCTTCCACACCAGGATGACCAGCAGCAGTGCGAAGGCGAAGAGGTTGCGGTACGGCGTGCCGAGGATCGCCACGCCGTAGCTCTCGATCAGCCCCAGCAGCAGGCTGCCGACGATGGCGCCCGGCACGTTGCCCACGCCGCCAACCACGGTGGCCACCACGCCCTTGAGCGTGGCCTGGAAGCTCATCGCCGGGCTGATGTTGTTGTAGTACATACCCACCAGCAGGCCCGAAAGGCCGCCCAGTGCTGCGGCGATGGCGAACACGGTCTGGTTCACGCGGTCGACGTCCACGCCCATCTGTTGCGCCGCGTCGCGGTCTTGCGCGGTGGCGCGCACGGCCCAGCCGAGTTTCGTGAAACGCAGGAAGCCGAACAGCACGGCCGCGCTCGCGATGCCGATGCCCGCGATCAGGATGTCGAGCGCACCGATGGTGCCGGTGCCGATCTGCAGGCGCCAGTCGGGCAGTTGCGTGGGCAGCGAGCGCGGGTCGGGGCTGAACACCAGCTGCACGAGGATGTCGAGCACGAAGCTGATGCCGATGGTGGCCAGCAGCGGCGCGATGCGTGCCGCACCCTGCAGCGGGCGCAGGCCCACGCGTTCGATCAGCATGCCGAGCGCGCCCGAGCCGAGCACGACCAGCAGGATGGTCACGGGCAGCGGCGTGTGCAGGAAGGTGATCGACGCCCAGCCGATGTACGCGCCCACGGTGTACACCGAGCCGTGCGCGAAGTTGATGAGGTGCGAGACGCCGAAGATCAATGCGAGGCCGACCGCCAGCAACGCATAGATGTTGCCGATGATCAGGCCATTGACGGTGTAGTCGAAGAAGGAGGTGAAGCTCATGATGTCTTGCTCCCTCTCCCGCTTGCGGGAGAGGGTTGGGGTGAGGGTGCAGCGGCCGATGCAAAGGGCTGCTGTCTATCGAAGGCCCCCGCCCTCACCCTAGCCCTCTCCCGCAAGCGGGAGAGGGAACAACGCGAAAAACCGCTCATTTCGTCGAAGCGATGGCCGCCTTCTCGTCGACCTGCGCCCACTTGCCATCCTTCACGACAAGGTTGACGCTCTTCACGCCAATGATCCGGCGCGTCTGCGCATCGAAGCTCGCCTTGCCGAAGATCACGCTGGGCACGTCCTTGATCTTGTAGAACGCGTCGCGCACAGCCTTTCGGTCGGCCTTCGGGCCCGCCTGGCGCAGCGCTGCCGCCGCGTACACCACCGCGTCGTAGGCATAGGCGTTGAAGGCGTCGGGCTCCTTGCCGTACTTCGCGCGGAAGCTCTTCACGAAGTCCTGCACCTCGGTGCGCGGCTCCTCGGGATAGAAAGCGGTGTTGGTGTAGATGCCGTTCACCGCAGCGCCGCCGAGCTCGATGAACTTCGGCGAATACACCGAGCCCACCGCCGCAATCGGCTGCTTTAGGCCCACGCTGCGCACCTGGCCCGCGATGAGCGCGCCGTCGGGGTAGTACGAGATGAGCACCAGTCCGTCGGGGTTGGCGTCGCGCACGCGCACCAGCGTCGAGCGGAAGTCTTTCTCGTCGGGCTGGTAGCCCTCGGCAATCGCGAGCTGCGCGCCGCGTTCCTGCGCGGCCTTCACGAGCACATCCTTGCTGGTGCGGCCCCAGTCGGTGTTGAGATACAGAACGGCGATGCGCTTGAAGCCCAGCGTCTTCACCGCGAGCTCGGCCAGCAGCGGCTGCGCATCGGCCTGGCTAATGGAGGGGCTCCAGATGAAGTCGCCGCCCTTGGTGAAGTCGGGGTGCGAGTTGGTGAAGCCCAGCTGCACCAGGCCCGCGCGCTGGTAGATGGGCGATGCGGCCATCGAGGCCGGGCTCGAGAAGTCGCCGAGCTCGATGAGCACGCGCTTGTCGTTCACCAGCTTCTGCGCGATGGCCACCGACTGGCGCGGATCGCTCTGGCTGTCCTCGAAGTTGTAGGCCAGCGGCCGGCCATGGATGCCGCCCTGCGCGTTGATGTGTTCGAGGGCGAGATCGAAGCCCGCCTTCCACTGCGCGCCGTACTGCGCGTTCTGCCCGGTGAGCGGCCCGCTCACGCCGAACCACACGGGCTCGCCGGTGGCGGGCGCGGCCCAGGCCGCGATGGGCGCGGCCAGCAAGGCCATGGAGAGAGCGGCCACATGGCGCAGGAAGCGGTGGCGAGTGAGCAGCGGCATGGTGTCGAACCCCGGAGATGAATGAAGGTGCAGGGCAACGATTCTTCGCCTGCGCCCACCGCCCGGGAACGAACAAAAACGGGGAGGCTTATGCGCTTTCCGAGCAAAGGGACAAGCGCCCGTGCGCCCTCAGGCTGCGTTTAAGCTGCGCGCCACATGAAGCGACGACACCTCCTCCACCTGCTGGCCGGCGTGCCTGCCATCACCCTTCTGTCGGCCTGCGGCAAGCGCAAGGCCTCGGCCACCGCGCTGAAATCGAATGCCCACGTGCTGGCCCTCGGCGACAGCCTGACCCATGGCTATGGCGCGCCGCCCGACGCAGCGTGGCCCGTGAAACTGGGCGAGCTCACGGGCTGGCAGGTCGAGAACGCGGGCGTCAACGGCGACACCTCCGAAGGCGCGCTGCAGCGTTTGCCGGGGCTGCTGAATGGCGCGAGCTACGACGCGATCCTGATCGGCATCGGCGGCAACGACATGCTGCGCGGCGTGTCAGCCACGGCCACGCGCGACAACCTCGCGGCGCTGATCACGCAGGCCCGTGCGCACACGCCCTACGTCGCCGTGCTGGCCACGCCAGCGCCCGACGCCATGCGCGCGGCCGTCGGCTCGCTCAGCGATGCGCCGTTCTATGAAGAGGTAGCGAAGTCGCAGCAGGCGCTGCTGGTCGCCAATGTGTATTCGAGCGTGCTGTCGGATTCGTCGCTGCGCTCCGACCGCATCCATGCCAATGCACGAGGCTATGAAAAGGTCGCGCAGTTGCTGGCCGACCAGCTCAAGGCTGCGGGCTGGCGTTGATCAGATCGACGTAAGCGCTCTGCACCAGCTGTTCGGTACTCACGCCCAGTTGGGCCATGAGCGCATGCGCCTCGGCGATGCCGGCTTCGGCGGACTCGCCTTCTTCCAGCACCACTTCGAGTTCGAGGAATTCGCCGAGGCCTTCGACCCGGTCCAGGTGCACGCGCGTGCGGCCCACGAGGAACAGCCGGCGCTGCTTGCGCACGCGGCCTGCCTGGCCCCAGGCTAGCGTGAGAGATTCGCGCAGCACGTCTGGCGTGCTGCAGGGCGTGATCAGGTAGAACGATTCCTTCGGACCGCTGCTGTTGGCGCGGCGGTAGAAGATCAGCTCCGCGTGATCGGGCGCGAAGGTGCGCAGCTTGAGGCGGTCGGCGCTGTCGGTGCAGCGGAAGAAGGTGTCGTCCTGAGCGATCTCGATGGGGCCCTGGTCGGCCAGCGTTGCGGCGATGCTTGCGACTCGGTCTACGCTGTCGATGCGGGCCTTGATCTCGATGTTTCTTGCCATTTGTGCCTTGGAGGTTTTGTTCGGGGTGCGTGCGAATGACACCGGGTACTCCCCTCCGCGAATGTCCCCCGGCCTGCGGCCTCCTCCTTTATTTCGCTGCGGGGAGCACCCGATGCCATTCGCACATGGGCGCTGCCGTTGTGCTGGCCGATCAACGACTGCTCTGAACGGTCACGTCGATGGGGTGCTCTGTTTCGCGAAATAAAGGAGGAGGCCGCAGGCCGGGGGACATTCGCGAAACAGAGCACCCCGTCGGCGTGATCGCGCCCCGAACCAACCCGTGAGGATCAGGGCGCGTTGCCTTGCGGACCGACAGGCGGCGGCGCAGCGCGACCGCTGGAGCCGGGAGACAACTTGCGTCCAAAGGCCTCGCCCACGTTGCGCACCGGTCGGCTGGCCTTCTCCGACACGTTGTTCACGCCGCGTCGCGTGGCGGCGTCTGCACGGTTGACTCCGCGGCCCGCAGCGTTGGTGCCGCGTTGCACGCTGCCCACGACCTTGCCGCTGCGGGAGGGCGACTTGATGGTGTGGGCGCGTTGTGCCTGGGGCGGGTTGTCGGCGCTCTGGGCTTGTGCACCGGCTGGCAGCCACAGCGCCGCAGCCATCGTCACTGCGAGCGACATGCGAAAGGTGTTGATCGGGAATTTCATGGGGCCTCCTTGGTGTTGGTGTCGTCTGCTTCGGCTTCTGCAGCAGCTGCGCGTGCCATGCGCTCGCTCTTCCAGTAGACGTCGTCGCCGCCGTTCATTCGGTTGAGCACGCGTGCAAGCACGAAGAGCAGGTCGCTGAGCCGGTTGAGGTACTGGCGCAAAGCGTCGTTGAGTTCGGCGGTGGCGCCGAGCGCAACCACCGCACGTTCCGCGCGCCGCGCCACCGTGCGGCACACATGCGCGAGCGAGGCTGCGCGTGTGCCGGCAGGCAGGATGAATTCGGCCAGGCGCGGCAGCGCGGCGTTGTGCTCGGCCAGCGCGTTGTCGAGCTGCAGCAGCGCATCGGCCTTCAGCAACGTGAAACCGGGCATCGACAACTCGCCGCCAAGGTTGAAGAGCTGATGCTGCACATCGACCAGCAGCTCGCGAACGGGCTCTGGCATGGGCTCGCACAGCAGCACGCCGATCTGCGAGTTGAGTTCGTCCACATCGCCCATCGCGTGCACGCGCAGGTGGTCTTTGGGCACGCGCGTGTTGTCGCCAAGGCCGGTGGTGCCGTCGTCGCCGGTGCGGGTGGCGATCTGGGAAAGTCGGTTGCCCATGGAGGCTCCTGTTCTCTTACTGATCGACGGTCGATGCGTCGATCTTGCCCGCGAGCCATTGCAGGCCTGCAAGATGCTGCTGGTCGTGGCTGCAGAGGTAGTGGATGAGACTGCGCATCGTGAGCGGGCCGTAGCCTTCGAACACTGCCGTGCGCGCGAGCTGCGCATCGCTCAGGCTGGAGATGATCTCCATGGTCTGCACACGCGCCATTCGGAATTCGGCCAGCACTTTTGCCGCATCGGCTGTGCCGTAGTCGCGCTCGATGGCCAGCGGTTCGCTGTCGATGGAGGCGAGCGTCGGGTGCGTCTCCTGCAGCGTGCGGCGAAAGCGCACGTGGTAGCCCTCGATCTCGATGTCGCGCACATGGCAAAGCTGCTCGATGGCGGTAAAGGCCTCGCTGGGCACGCCCTCCCACGAGGGCGGCGCCCAATGCCTGAAAGCCGTGGGAATGGCCGCGTAGTGGGCCTCCAGTTGCGACGGAAAGGCCGCGAGAGCGCTGAGGGTCGTGGGGTTCATGTTTTTTCCGAAGCGCATTATGGTGCTCGCTCCGTAAAATGGACGACCACCCTCACCCGCCAGGAGACTCCCGATGAACGCCCCGACCCAAACCTCGCACCTGATGCCGGAGCTTCATCTGCGCGACGTCCCGGCCAGCCTGATCGATGGGCTGAAGGCCCGCTTCGGCGCCAACTGCTCCACCGCCATGGCGGTGCGCACGCAGCACGGGCGCGACGAGTCTTCCTTCGACGCGCCCCCCCCCTCCGCCGTGGTGTTCGCCGAGAGCACGCAGGACGTGGCCGATGCGGTGAAGCTCGCGAGCGAGCACAGCGTGCCGGTCATTCCCTTCGGCGTGGGCTCATCGCTCGAAGGCCACCTGCTGGCGGTGCAGGGCGGCATCAGCATCGATGTGTCGCGCATGAACAAGGTGCTGTCGATCAATGCAGACGACCTCACGGTGACGGTGCAGCCCGGCGTCACGCGCAAGCAGCTCAACGAAGAGATCAAGAGCACGGGCCTGTTCTTCCCCATCGACCCGGGTGCCGACGCCTCCATCGGCGGCATGACGGCCACGCGCGCCAGCGGCACGAACGCGGTGCGCTACGGCACGATGCGCGAGAACGTTCTGGCGCTCGAGGTGGTCACAGCTGCCGGCGAAGTCATCCGCACCGGCACACGTGCGAAGAAGTCTTCGGCCGGCTATGACCTCACGCGCCTCATGGTGGGCAGCGAAGGCACGCTGGGCGTGGTCACCGAGGTCACGCTGCGCATCTATCCGCTGCCAGAAGCGGTGTCGGCGGCGATCTGCTCGTTCCCGAGCATCGAGGCCGCGGTGCGCACGACCATCGAGACCATCCAGCTCGGCGTACCGATCGCGCGCGTGGAGCTGATCGACGTGAACACGGTGCGCATGGTGAACGCGTACGCCAAGCTCAACCTGCGCGAAGAACCGATGTTGCTGATGGAATTCCACGGCTCGCCCGCCGGCGTGAAGGAACAGGCCGAGACGGTGCAGGAGCTCGCGAGCGGCCATGGCGGCAACGCATTCGAATGGGCCAGCACACCCGAAGAGCGCACGCGCCTGTGGACCGCGCGGCACAACAGCTACTTCGCGGCGGTGCAGTCGCGCCCGGGCTGCCGCGTGATCTCTACCGACACCTGCGTGCCGATCTCGCGCCTGGCCGATTGCCTGCTCGACTCGGTGGCCGAAGCCGACGCGAGCGGCATTCCGTACTTTCTCGTCGGCCACGTGGGCGACGGCAATTTCCACTTCGGCTATCTGCTCGACCCGAACGTTCCCGAAGAGCGCGTGAAGGCCGAAGAGCTGAACCATGCGCTGGTGAGCCGCGCGCTGGCGCTCGAAGGCACCTGCACCGGCGAGCACGGCGTGGGGCTGCACAAGATGGACTTCCTGCTCACCGAGGCAGGTGTGGGCGCGATCGACATGATGCGCACGATCAAGCGCGCGCTCGACCCGAAGAACATCATGAACCCGGGCAAGATCTTCAGCCTCTGACCCGTTCGTTCAGGCGTTCAATGAAAAAGCCCGGCGGCTCGCGAGAGCCCCGGGCTTTTTCGATTTGCTTGCGGCGGCTGCCGTGCCGTGCAATCAGTTGGTGGTGTTGCTGCGGCGGCGTGCCGGTGCCTTCTCCGCAGGCACATAGGTCTGCGACGGTGCAGCGCCGCCATCCACACCCAGACGACCGCCACCACCAAGGCCCTGGCCGCGCACCGTCTGCGCCTTGTAGTTGCGCAGCGAACGGACCATCTGGTTGAAGGCATCCATGAAGGCCGCGGCAATCACCTTGCCCTGCGCCGTGTTGGTGTAGCCACCCACGCCACCGCCACCGCTGCGACCGGCCAGCGCACCGAAGGCGCCGAAGTCGGTCTTGGAGGCGCTGCCTTCGGCGGCCGCAACCTGCACGCCGGAGCGGTTGTCGATCAGGGTCAGCAGCGCGCTGGCTTCCTTGGTCTGCATGCTGCCGCCGAGGGCTGCGAGAGCACGGCCGCGGCCACCGCCCACCAGGCCGCCGAGCGCGCCACCGACGCCGCCGGCGTCGCTGTTGCTGAAGACGATTTCGGGCGACAGGCCGTAGTCCGAAGCCACCATCTGGCCGCGGCCGAAGTTGCTGCCACCGCGCATTTCACCCGACTGCTGCAGCGCGCGTTCGCGCGTCATGGCGTTCATGCCGGCCGCGCCGCGCTCGACCACGATGAAGCAGTTCGATTGCTGCACCAGCAGGCGCAGCAGGTTGGCCGTGGGCGGCAGGCGGTATTCGCCGGTGAGGATGGTGTACCAGCCAGCGCTCTGGTTCTCGATCAGCGAGACCGTACCGAGCGGCGATTCGCAGCGCTCGAGCTGGCTGCTCGCGTTGTCGGTGGCGCCGCCTGCGGCGCTGCCGGTGGCCATGGTCTTGGCCGACTGGCTGCCCATTTGCATGTCGGTCGTGGCGCAACCGGTGAGGAGAACTGCGCCGACGGCAATGGCCGCGAGCGGGAACTTGGTGAGCTGCATGGTGGACTCCCTCCGTTTGTTCAGAGATCTGGGATTGAAAAAACCAGCGGTCGAGGATACGCGCAAAGGATTGCAGGAATCAATCAAACGAACGCCAGCCCCCGAGTTCACAACACTAGGCCGTTCGGCGGATGCGCTCGATCAATCCGTTGAGTGCTTCGATGGAGCCGAAGTGGATGGCGAGCTCGCCGCTTTCCTCGATGCGGCCGCCGCGCTTGCTGCGCTTCTTGATGCGCACCTCGACCTCGGCGGTGAGCAGGTCGGCGAGTTCTTCTTCCACGCGCTGCAGATCGCGCGACTTCTCTCCGTCGTTGCCGCGGCGCGAGGGCGTGAGCGTGAACTCGGCCGCAAGCTTCTTCACCAGTGCCTCGGCTTCGCGCACCGACATCTTCTTGGCCGCGATCTGGTTGGCCGCCGTGATCTGCGTGCCACGGTCGAGCGACAGCAGCGCGCGGGCGTGACCCATGTCGATGTCGCCGGCCATCAGCATCTGCTGTGCGGGCTCGGCCAGGTTCAGCAGGCGCAGCAGGTTGCTTGCCGCGCTGCGCGAACGGCCCACGGCCTGGGCCGCTTGTTCGTGAGTGAGCCCAAACTCGTTCACCAGGCGTTGCAGGCCTTGGGCCTCTTCCAGCGGGTTGAGGTCTTCGCGCTGGATGTTCTCGATGAGCGACATCGCCGCGGCGGCCTCGTTGGGCACGTCGCGCACCAGCACCGGCACGCTGTCGAGGCCTGCGAGCCTGGCGGCGCGAAAGCGGCGTTCGCCCGCGATGATTTCGTATTCGGCGTTCTTGGCGGCTGCCGATTCGGCGTCGAGCCGGCGCACCAGGATCGGCTGCATGATGCCCTGCGCCTTGATGCTCTCGGCCAGCTCGTAGAGCGCGCCTTCGTCCATGCGCGTGCGCGGCTGGTAGACGCCGGCGACCATCTGGTCGAGCATCAGCGTCGTCGGATTCCTCTGTGCGCCGCCCTCTTCCGAGCCCGAATTGCCGCCACTGCCGTTGTTGTCGGCGGAAGGCGCGGCCGTCGGGCCGAGCAGCGCTTCGAGGCCGCGGCCCAGGCCCTTGGGTTTCTTGGTCGCCATCAGTTCTTTTCTTTCGAGATTTCGTTCAGGAGTTTCCGGCCCTCGGGCCAGTCGCCCAGGCCAGATTCGGCATTCAGGTGGCCGCCCGGGCCGGCATCGATGAAGCGTGCGCCCCAGTCATTGGCGAGCTGCTGCGAGCGCGAGGCTTCGCAGTACGGGTCGTCGTTGGCGGCGATCAGCACCGCCGGGAACGGCAGCGGCTTGCGCACGATCGGCGCCCAGCCGGGAATCAGCTGGCGCAGGTTGTCGCTCTCGACGTCGCCGGGCGCGACCAGCAACGCGCCGCGCACCTTGTGCGTGTTGCGCGAATGCGCGGCCCACGCGGCGACGAGGATGCAGCCGAGACTGTGCGCCGCAAAAGCCACCGGGCCGGGCGAGGCCAGCACTTCGTCTTCGAGCCGGGCGGACCAGTCACCGCGCAGTGGGCGCATCCACTCGTGCTGCTCGACGCGGTGATCGCCGTACACCGACTCCCAGCGGGTTTGCCAATGGCCGGGGCCGCTGTTCTGCCAACCTGGCAGCAGCAGGATGCGCGGAGTCGTCATTTGCTACGAACTTGATAGCACCTTGCCGAGCAGCGGCAAGCGTCAGGCATTGTTTTCACTGGTGGAGTCGGATGCGGGTGCGGGCGCCATCACGTCATCGGGAATGGGCAGGTCCGGCGCGATGCGCGTGACCGGCGCAATCGGCGGCGCCACCGCGCCCGAAGCAAAGGCGCTCGCGGGCGGCATCTTGTCGACCAGCTCCTGTGCGAAGGCAATGAAAGCCTGGCTGCCGCGGGCGGCCGGGTCGAACACCACGCCCGGCAGTCCGTAGCTCGGCGCCTCGGCCAGCCGCACATTGCGCGGGATCACCGTGTCGAACACCTTGTCGCCGAAGTGGGACTTGAGCTGCTCGCTCACCTGCTGCTGCAGCGTGATGCGCGGATCGAACATCACGCGCAGCAGGCCGATGATCTGCAGGTTCTTGTTGAGGTTGGCGTGCACCTGCTTGATGGTGTTGACCAAATCGGTCAGCCCTTCGAGCGCGAAGTACTCGCACTGCATCGGCACGATCACGCCGTGGGCAGCGCACAGGCCGTTGAGGGTCAGCAGGCTCAGGCTCGGCGGGCAGTCGATCAGCACGAAGTCGTACTCGGCGCCGACCGCGGCCAGCGCGGTGCGCAGGCGCTTTTCTCGGCGGTCGAGCGCGACCATTTCGACTTCAGCACCCGCCAGTTCGCGGTTGGCGCCCAGCACGTCGTAGCCGCAACCGCCCTCCACCAGCTTGTCGGCCTTGACCCGGGCTTCGGCCACCGAGGCCGATTCGAGCAGCACGTCGTACACCGTCAGCTCCAGCTGGCGCTTGTCGATGCCCGAGCCCATGGTGGCATTGCCCTGAGGGTCGAGGTCGATCATCAGCACGCGCTGGCCGACCTTGGCCAGGCCGGCCGCGAGGTTGACGGTGGTGGTGGTCTTGCCGACGCCGCCCTTTTGGTTCGCAATGCAGAAAATCTTGGCCATGTCAGTACCGGAGGATCGATCAGCGCGAGATTGCGAGCTTGACGCCGAAGGCGATCAAAAAGGTGCCGGCAAGCTTCTCGAGCGTGGCGGAAATACGAGGATTGGCGCGGATGCGCTCGGCCAGGAAGTGCGTGAGCAGCGTCGAGGTCAGGCCGTACAGGAAGGTCAGCGCGGCAATCGTCACAGCCATCGCGCCGAAAGTGACCAGGCCTTGGTGGCGGGCCGGGTCGACGAACAGCGGGAAGAAGGCCATGTAGAACACGATCGCCTTCGGGTTCAGCAGGGTGATGGTGAATGCCTGGCGCAGGAAATGGCTGGACTTGATGTTGAGGATGGGCGCCGAGCCGGGCTTGGCCAGCAGCATCTTGAGGCCCAGCCACGCCAGGTAGGCGGCGCCCAGCCATTGCACCGCCTTGAAAGCAGCCGGGTATGCGGCCAGCACGGCCGACACGCCAGCCACCGCCGCCCACATCAGGCACTGGTCGCCAATGATCACGCCGGTCGTCGCGGCCAGTCCGCCACGAATGCCACCTTTGCTCGTCGAGGTAATCAGCGCCAGATTGCCCGGACCGGGAATCAGAAGGAACAGGACGATGGCGGCGACGAATGCGCCGTAGTCAGCGATGCCGAACATGGGATTTGCCTCGAAAAAGCGAGCCGGGAAAAGGACCAGAGGGAGGCATCGAGTCTAAGCGAGCACACCGCCGCGAAGATCGTTCAGACACCGGCTTTTACCGGTGTCTCCGCTTCTTTTGCAGATTCAGGCGCCGATTTCGGCGGCTTCTTTGCGTGCCCAGACGATGCAACGCTCGGCGTCCAGGCCGGGAACCGTAAGTTGTTCCACGTGAAACACTGCCACGGCCTTCGGCAAGGCGGCGAGTTCGTCGGCCGGCACTTTGCCCTTCATGGCGAGCCAAACGCCACCGGGTGCGAGCAGATTCATCGAGCCGTTGAAGAAATCCGGCAGCGATGCGAAGGCGCGTGAACTGATGACTTCGTAGCTGCCGACCAGCGATTCGACACGGGCGTGCAGCCCGCGAAGGTTGGGCAGCTCCAGTTCGGCTGCCACTTGCTGGACGAAAGCCGCCTTCTTGGCGACCGCGTCGAGGCAGCTCACATCGAGATCCGGCCGCATGATGGCGATCACCACACCGGGCAAGCCGCCGCCGGAACCCACGTCCAGCAGCTTGCCCTTCCCTGCCCACTCGCGCTGTAGCGGCGCGACGGCCGCCAGACTGTCGAGCAAGTGGTGCGTCAGCACGCTGGCCGGATCGCGCAACGCCGTGAGGTTGTAGACCTTGTTCCACTTGAGCATCAACGTGCCGTAGGCCAGCAGCTGTTCACCTTGAAGATCGGACAGCGCCACGCCCATGGCGGCTGCGCCCACACGCAGCGTATCGATCGGCGCCGTCATTCCGCAGACTGCGGCTCGGTGGCTGCTTCCGTGGTGGCGGCATCGCGGGCGAAGGCCTTATGGCCGCCCTTGCGCAGATGGATCATCAGTAGGGAGATGGCGGCAGGCGTCACACCGGAGATGCGCGAGGCCAGGCCCAGCGTTTCCGGCCGATGCTTGTCCAGCTTCTGCCGCACCTCGAAGCTCAGCGCCTTGACCTGGCCGTAGTCGAAATCAGCCGGCAGCTTCAGGTTCTCGAAGTGTGCGGCCCGCTCCACCTCGTCGTGCTGGCGCTCGATGTAGCCGGAGTACTTGGCCGAAATCTCGATCTGCTCGATCTCGGTTTCGCTCAGCGCCGTCTGGGCGCCGTACTTGCCGCCGTCCAGCGACATCAGCGTTTCGTAGTTCACGTCGGGCCGGCGCAGCAGGTCGGCCAGGTTGTATTCATGGTCGATGGCCTTGCCCAGCACCCGCTCTGACTCGGCAGCCGGCAGGTTGCGGGGGTTCACCCAGATCGACTTGAGCCGCTCTGTTTCACGTGAAACAGCGTCGCGCTTGCGGCTGAAAGCATCCCAGCGCGCATCGTCTACCAAGCCCAGCTTCCGCCCTGCTTCGGTCAGGCGCATGTCGGCGTTGTCCTCGCGCAGCTGCAGGCGGAACTCCGCGCGGCTGGTGAACATGCGGTACGGCTCGGTCACGCCCTTTGTGATCAGGTCGTCGACCAGCACGCCGAGGTACGCCTCGTCGCGGCGCGGCAGCCAGGCATCCTCACCACGGCATTGCAGTGCAGCGTTGATGCCGGCGAACAAACCTTGGGCCGCGGCTTCTTCATAGCCGGTCGTGCCGTTGATCTGCCCGGCAAAGAACAGGCCCTTGACCGAGCGGGTCTCGAAGCTGCTCTTGAGCTCGCGCGGATCGAAGTAGTCGTACTCGATGGCGTAGCCCGGCCGCAGGATGTGCGCGTTCTCCAGCCCCGGCATCGAGCGCACCAGCTGGTACTGGATGTCGAACGGCAGGCTGGTCGAGATCCCGTTCGGGTAGTACTCGTTGGTCGTCAGACCTTCAGGCTCGAGAAAGATCTGGTGGCTCTCCTTGTCGGCAAAGCGGTTGATCTTGTCTTCCACGCTCGGGCAGTAGCGCGGACCCACGCCGTCGATCTTGCCGGTGAACATCGGGCTGCGGTCGAAACCCGAGCGGATGATCTCGTGCGTGCGCGCATTGGTGTGGGTGATCCAGCAAGGCATCTGCTGCGGATGCATGTCCGCACGGCCCATGAAGCTGAACACCGGCATCGGCCCTGCCCCACCGGGCATGCCGTCGCCGGGTTGTTCGGTGCACTTCGAAAAATCGATGCTGCGGCCGTCGAGCCGTGGCGGCGTGCCGGTCTTGAGCCGGCCTTGCGGCAGCTTCAGTTCCTTGAGCCGCGCCGACAGGCTGATTGCCGGCGGATCACCCGCGCGTCCAGCCTGGTAGTTGTCGAGGCCGACGTGGATACGGCCATCGAGAAAAGTACCCGCCGTCAGCACCACGGTGCGCGCACGGAATGCAATGCCCACTTGAGTGACGGCGCCGACCACGCGGTCGCCCTCCACCATCAGGTCGTCGACGGCTTGCTGGAACAGGCTCAGATTCGGCTGGTTCTCCAGCCGATGGCGGATGGCCGCCTTGTACAGAACCCGATCGGCCTGCGCGCGAGTGGCGCGCACGGCCGGGCCCTTGCTCGAATTGAGAATGCGGAACTGGATGCCGGCCTCGTCCGTGGCAATCGCCATCGCACCGCCGAGCGCATCGACCTCCTTCACCAGGTGGCCCTTGCCGATACCGCCGATCGACGGGTTGCAGCTCATCTGCCCCAGCGTCTCGATGTTGTGGGAGAGCAGCAGCGTCTTGGCGCCCATGCGCGCAGAGGCGAGCGCGGCTTCGGTGCCGGCATGGCCACCGCCGACGACGATCACGTCGAATTCTTCGGGGTACAGCATTTGAAATGGGGAGCGCACAACTGACGCGTGCGCGGCGCAAAAGGGGCACCGATTTTAATCGTCCAGGCCGATCTGCGCCCTTTTTGTGGACAAGCTAGAGGGTCATGCCAAATTACCCGCCAAAGCCCGCGGAATCTCGATAGTTTGCTATATATTTCATAGCGAACTATTCGCATCAGCCCGTCGCTTCGGCCACTTGCACCACCGGCACGGGCTTCTCGATGCCGACCAGCGCGCCAGTCGGTGGCGGCGCCTTCGACGGTGTCAGGCTTTCATCCTGCACTTCGCGAACAACGAGCTTCTTGTCCGTCATGCGCACGTTGCCGAAGATTGTGCAGAAGGCCACGTCCTTCGCGTCGCGCCCCGTGCCCACGCGCACCACCCGGTCGACCGGCGCCATGCGCGTCGGATCGAACAGCACCCACTGCCCGCCGAGCCAGGCTTCGAACACGGCGTGGAAATCCTGCGGCGGTTCGTCGAACCACACATAGCCCACCACCAGCCGCGCCGGAATGTTGAGCGCGCGGCAGAAGGTGATGCCCAGATGCGCGAAGTCGCGGCACACGCCCGCACGTTCCACGAAGACTTCGCGGGCCGTCGTGGTCGAGTTGCTGCTGCCTGGCTCGTAGGCGATGCTGTCGTGGATCCAGTCGACGATGGCCTGCACGCGGCCGATGCCCGGCGGCAAGTCGCCGAAGAGCTGCTGCGCGCAGCGCGACATCAGGTCCGACTCGCAGTAGCGCGTCGGCATCATGTAGTGCAGCACCTCGTCGGGCACTTCGCTGACCGGCACCTCTCGCAGGTCGGTCGGCACCACCACATGCGCGCGCTGCACGCTGGCCTTGTAGCGAATCTTCAGCGGCCCGGGCTTCGCGTCGAAACGGATGAAGCGGTTGCCACTCCCCTCGTCGCAGAACACCTGCATCTCGGTCGGCGGCTCGATCGTCAGCTCCTCGCTGACGACGGCCTGCGCACCCGAGCGCGCCGCCTCGATGTTGAGCAGCATGTGGGCCGGCGCGACGACCTCGTAGTCGAGCTGCGCATCGACGTGGGAGATGTGCATCAGTCGAGCGCCTTCTTCACCGCGCCAACACCGAGCGCGGCCAGCACCACGAACAGCACAGCCAGCACCAGGAAAAGGCCGAACAGCAGCTTGGCAATACCGGCAGCACCGGCCGCCACGCCGCCAAAGCCGAGCAGGCCGGCCACGAGAGAAATGACCGCAAAAATGATCGCGTACTTCAACATCGGATACTCCTTGCAGCAGGCCCTGCCCACCGTGCGACGCAGCTTAGGAAGCGACCGCCCCGCGCCCGATAGTCGCCTCGCGCGTGCGACCGTAGGACAAAAACGCGAGGCAGCCAAACCCGCTAGCATCCGCTGCGGTCTCCCACAACAATCAATCAACCTCGTCATCCATTGGAGTTTTTCGAATGAAGCTGTATTACTCGCCCGGCGCCTGTTCGCTCTCGCCCCACATCGCGCTGCACGAAGCAGGCATTGCCGTCGAACCCGTGCTGGCCAGTACCAAGAGCCACAAGCTGCAGGACGGCACCGACTACTACGGCATCAACCCGCTGGGCTACGTGCCGATGCTCGAGCTCGACGACGGCACCCGCCTGCGCGAAGGCCCGGCCATCCTGCAGTACATCGCCGACCTCGCACCCACCAAGAACCTCGCGCCCGCAGCCGGCACCCTGCAGCGCTACCGCCTGCAGGAGTGGCTGACCTTCATCGGCACCGAAGTGCACAAGGGCTTCAGCCCGCTGTTCAACCCGAACATGCCCGAAGAAGCCAAGACCATCTTCAAGGACAAGCTCAAGTCGCGCTTCCAGTGGCTCGACGGCGAGCTGGCCAACAAGCAATACCTGATGGGCGACCACTTCAGCGTGGCCGACGGCTACCTGTTCACCGTCACCAACTGGACCAAGCCCACGGGCGTGGACATTTCCGACTTCCCCAACCTGCAGGCCTGGCACGCACGCGTTGGCGCCCGCCCCGCCGTGCAGGACGCAATGAAGGCTGAAGGCCTGCTGAAGTAAGCCGAAGCACGCGAAAGCGTGCAGAAGCATTGAAGCGGCCGGATGCCCTCTAGGGGAAAACCCGGACCGCTTCAGCCACAAGCCGCACGATGCGGCTTTTTTTTCGGGTCAGGCTACGGGCAGAACTTCAGCCGACCGAAGAAGGAACCCGCGCCATGCCCGAAACCCCTCCCCCCGTCGAACTGCGCGAAGAGATGCGCGGGCCCGTCATGTGGCTCACCATCGACCGCGAAGAGCGCCGCAACGCCATCAACGGCGCAGTGCTCGCGGGCCTGAGCGACGCACTGGCCCGTGCCAACAGCGACACCGCCGTGCGCGCCGTGGTCATCACTGGTGCCGGCACGCGCGCCTTCTGCGCCGGCGCCGACCTGCAGAGCGGCACCTCCTTCAAGTTCGACTACGCCGCGCCCTACCAGGGCTTCGCCAACCTGTTCCGCCAGGCCCGGCAATCGACCGTGCCGCTGATCGCGCGCGTCAACGGCGCATGCATGGCCGGCGGCATGGGGATCATGGCGATGTGCGACATGGCCGTGGCCAGCAGCCAGGCCGTGTTCGGCCTGCCCGAGGTAAAGGTCGGCCTCTTTCCCGCGCAGGTGCTCAGCGTGCTCGGCGGCCTGCTGCCACGCCGCGTGCTGGCCGAGATGTGCATCACCGGTGAACCCATCACCGCCGCGCAGGCGCTCGAACTGAATCTCGTCAACCGCGTGAGCGACGACGTCGACGAAAGCGTCGCCTGGCTGCTCGGCCGCATGCTCGACAAGTCGCCCGCCGCCATCCGCCGCGGCCTCTACACAATGAAGAAGATCGAGGCGATGGCCTTCGAGGAATCGATGGCCTTCACCGAAAGCCAGATCGGCCTGTTCGCACTCACCGAAGACGCCGCCGAAGGACAACTCGCCTTCCGCGAGAAGCGCAAGCCGCAATGGATTGGCCGATGAACAGCAGCAACAACAACGAACGCATCGTCCGCATCGGCGGCGCATCGGGCTTCTGGGGCGACAGCAGCGTGGGCGCACCGCAGCTCGTGGGCAGCGGGCAGATCGACTACCTCGTGTTCGACTACCTCGCCGAGCTCACCATGTCGATCCTCGCCGGCGCACGGCTCAAGAAGCCCGAGCTGGGCTACGCGACCGATTTCGTGTCGGTGGCGATGAAAGCCGTGCTGACGGACGTCGTGAAACAAGGCATCCGCGTGGTGAGCAACGCAGGCGGCGTCAACCCGCAAGGCTGCGCCGACGCACTCGCCGCGCTGGCCGCCGAGCAGGGCATCGCATTGAAGATCGCCGTGGTGAGCGGCGACGACGTGTCCCCGCTGCTGCCGCAACTACGCCAGGCGCAACCACCCGTGCGCGAACTGCAAAGCGGCGCCCCGCTGCCCGAACGCGTGCTCACCGCCAATGCGTATCTCGGCGCACGGCCGATACAGGCCGCGCTCGATGCGGGTGCGCAGGTCGTCATCACCGGCCGCTGTGTCGACTCCGCCGTCACGCTCGGCGTGCTCATGCACGAATTCAAGTGGCAGCCGGGCGACTACGACCTGCTGGCCGCCGGCAGCCTCGCGGGCCACATCATCGAATGTGGCTGCCAGGCCACCGGCGGCCTGCACACCGACTGGGACACCGTGCCCGATTGGCCGAACATCGGCTACCCCATCGTCGAGTGCAGCGCCGATGGCAGCTTCGTCGTCACCAAGCCCGCGGGCACCGGCGGCAAGCTCACGCCTGCCGTGGTGGGCGAGCAGATGCTCTACGAGATCGGCGACCCCGCGGCCTACCTGCTGCCCGACGTGGTGGCCGACTTCACGCAAGTGCGCATCGAGCAGGCCGGCGAGCACCGCGTGCGGGTGCATGGCGCACGCGGCCATGGGCCAACGGCGAGCTACAAGGTCAGCGCCACGTATGTCGACGGCTTCAAGACGGCGGCGCAGCTCACCATCGTGGGCTTCGATGCGGTGGCCAAGGCTAAGCGCACGGGCGAGGCGATCCTCGCGCGCACGGGAGCGCTGTTCTCGCAATACGGCTTCGGGCCGTACAGCGGCACGCAGCTCGAAGTGCTGGGCGCAGAGTCGTGCTACGGCCCGCATGCGCAGGCATTGCAGACGCGCGAAGCGGTGCTGCGGCTCGCGGTGACGCATCCGCGCAAGGAAGCGCTGGAGCTGTTCGCACGCGAGGTCGCACCGGCGGGCACGTCGTGGGCGCCCGGCACCACGGGTGCGGGTGGTGGGCGCGCTTCGGTGTCGCCGTCGATCCGGCAGTACGCGTTCCTGCTCGACAAGTCGAAGGTCGAGGCCACGGTGGCCATCGATGGAGAACGCGTCGATGTTCCGCGCAGCGAGGTTTCCGCATCAGCTCCCATTCCATCGCCTGCCAGAGCCCCGGAAACGCATGAAGCACCCGTCGCCCTCGACGTCATCGAGGTGCCTCTCATACGCCTGGCCTGGGCCCGCAGCGGCGACAAGGGCGACACCTCGAATATCGGCATCATCGCGCGCCACCCTGCCCTGCTGCCGCTGCTGCGCGAACAGCTCACCGAAGCGCGCGTGGCCGAATGGCTCGCGCACCTCGTCAAAGGCCGCGTCACGCGCTACGAGGTGCCGGGCATCGACGCCTTCAACTTCGTCTGCGAGCAAGCGCTGGGCGGCGGCGGCATGGCCTCGCTGCGCAACGACCCCCTTGGCAAGGGCATGGGGCAGATCCTGCTGGCCATGCCCCTGCGCGTGAGCCCGGCGCTGCTGGCGTTGCTTGCCTAGCACCAATCGGGACAACCGTGCGACAGCAGGGTTGAGGCCGGGCGCTTAGCCTTGCGCCTCTTTCAACTTTGCTTTCGATCGCACGATGTCCACCCTTTTCGACCCCGTACAGGCCGGCGACCTGAAGCTCGCCAACCGCATCGTGATGGCGCCGCTCACGCGCAACCGCTCGCCGAACGCGGTCCCGCCCGACATCGCCGCCACCTACTACGCCCAGCGCGCCAGTGCCGGCCTGCTCATCACCGAGGCCACCGCCATCAGCCACCAGGGCCAGGGCTATGCCGACGTGCCCGGCCTCTACGGCACCGAGCAGCTCGACGCCTGGAAGCGCGTGACCGACGCCGTGCACGCCGAGGGCGGCAAGATCGTCGTGCAGCTGTGGCACGTGGGCCGCGTCTCGCACACCGAACTGCAACCCGGTGGCGGCAAGCCCGTCGCCCCCTCGGCCATCACCGCCAAGACCAAGACCGTGCTCATCAAGGACGGCGTGCCGACCTTCGTCGAAACCTCCGAGCCGCGCGCGCTCGACGCTGGTGAACTGCCCGGCATCGTGCACGCCTACGCGGTGGCCGCCCGCAGCGCTGTCGAAACCGCAGGCTTCGACGGCGTGGAACTGCACGGCGCCAACGGCTACCTGCTCGACCAGTTCCTCAAGGACGGCAGCAACAAGCGCACCGACGACTACGGCGGCAGCATCGAGAACCGCGCCCGCCTGCTGCTCGAATCCGCGCGCGCCGTGGTCGATGCCGTCGGCGGCGGCAAGACCGGCATCCGCCTGTCACCCGTGACGCCGGCCAACGACGTGCACGACAGCAACCCGCAGCCGCTGTTCACCTACGTGGTGAAGCAGCTCGCCACGCTCAACCTCGCCTACATCCACATCATCGAAGGCGCCACCGGTGGCCCGCGCGAGATCGAAGACCGGCCCTTCGACTACGAAGCGCTGAAGGCCGCCTACCGCGAAGCCGGCGGCAAGGGTGCATGGATGGTCAACAATGGCTACGACCGCCCGCTGGCCGAAGAAGCGCTGAAGGAAGGCGACGACCTCGTGGCCTTCGGCAAGCCCTTCATCTCGAACCCCGACCTCGTGCGCCGCCTGCGCGAGAACGCACCGCTCAACGAGCTCGACAAGGCCACCATGTACGGCGGCGGCGCGAAGGGCTACACGGACTACCCTGCACTGGCGTAATCCGGAAAAGGCCATGGCAAGATGCGGCGGACGCTTTGTGTCCGCCCCAGGAGAGAAATGCCATGGCCCGCATCGAGCAACGACTGGCCGCGCTCGGCCTCGTTCTTCCACCGACAGTGACGCCGCCACCCGGCGTCGTGCTGCCCTTCCAGTTCGTGCGCATCGTCAGCCGCCGCGCATTGATCTCGGGCCACGGCCCGCTCAATGCCGACGGCACCATCGCCGCGCCGCTCGGCAAGCTGGACCGCGAGGTAACCATCGAGCAAGGCTATGCAGCGGCTCGCCTTACGGCACTGGCCATGCTCGGCAGCCTGCAGCGCGCGCTCGGCGATCTCGACCGCATCACCGCCTGGACGCGCGTGTTCGGCATGGTCGCTTCGGCGCCCGGCTTCGACAAACAGCCGGCCGTCATCAACGGCTTCTCGGACCTGATCCTCGAACTCTTCGGACCCGACATCGGCGCGCATTCGCGCAGCGCCGTGGGCATGGCAGAGTTGCCGTTCAACATCCCGGTCGAAATCGAAGGCGAAGTGGAATTCGACGCATGACGACGTGGACCATCAGGCGCGCCACCGACAGTGACGCAACATCCGTCGCCACCTGTGCCGTCGAGGCCTTCCGCCACTACATTCCGCGCCTGGGCCTCACGCCGATTCCGATGACCAAAGACTACAGCGCGGCCATCGCCAATGCGCAGGTCTGGGTCGCCGCGCAGCATGGCGAAACCATCGCCGCACTGGTGCTCGACGTCACCGACGAAGGCTTCCTGATCGATGTGATCGCGGTGCTGCCGCAGCACCAGGGCACCGGCGTGGGTCGCGCACTGCTCGAACTCGCCGAGCAGGAAGCACTGCGACAAGGCCACGACTCGATCTACCTCTTCACCAACGAGAAGATGACCGAGAACCGCGCTCTCTACGAACGCATCGGCTACGTCGAATACAAGCGCCTCGCCTTCGCGGAACGCACCCGCATCTTCCTGCGCAAGCCATTGAAGTGAGCACCGCCATGCAGCTGGCCCGCATCCATCACGTCGCGATCATCTGCGCCGACTACACAGTGTCGAAGCGCTTCTACACCGAGGTGATCGGCCTGCGCGTGATCGCCGAAAACTACCGTGCCGCACGTGATTCGTACAAGCTTGACCTGGCACTGCCAGACGGCTCGCAGATCGAACTCTTCTCCTTTCCCGACGCACCCCCACGTCTCACGCGGCCCGAGGCCCAAGGACTGCGGCACCTGTCTTTCGAGGTGCCCGACGTGCAGGCCGCGGCCGACGAACTCGCAGCACAAGGCATTGCCGTCGAGCCGCTGCGCACCGACGAATTCACGGGCCGGCGCTTCACCTTCTTCGCCGATCCCGACGGCCTTCCGCTCGAACTCTACGAGGCCGTGCCCGACGACGATCTCGATGCGCTGCTGCTCAAGCTCGAAGGCGCATTGCATCTTCGCGAGGTGCGCACAAACGCCGCACGACTCGAAGAACTGCTCGACGACGACTTCCATGAACTGGGCGTCTCGGGCACGGTGTGGACGCGGGCCGCCATCATCGAAGCGCTGCGCGATGAGGCGTTTTCGCAGCGGACGATGTCGGACTTTCGCGTGCTGCGCATGGCACCCGATGTGGCGCTGGTCACCTATCGCGCGCACCGCGAAGCCATTGCGCAGCGCCCCGCCGCGGACTCGCTGCGCAGCTCGCTGTGGCAACGCCGCGCCGGCCGCTGGCGCATGGCCTTTCACCAGGGCACGCCGCTCCAAACGCTCTAGATTGCCTCGCCGAACGCCACGCTGACACGCAGGCCGGTGGGCTCGGCCGCTTCGAGCCGCAGTTCGGCACCCAGCAACTCCGCATAGCGCGACACGATCGACAGCCCCAGCCCCGAGCCCTGCCCCAGCTTCTCACCTGCGGGCCCTTGCGCCCAGCGCTGCATCAGGGCGCGTTGCGCTTCGAGCGGAATGCCGGGCCCGTCGTCGATCACGCTCAGCGTGCGGCCCGCGAGCTCGACGGTGATGGTGCGCCCGCCATAGCGCAGCGCGTTGTCGATCAGGTTGTCGAGGATGCCTTCTACCAGCGCCTCGTTGGCATGCACGACCACGCCGTCGTCGAGGCCGCGCGCACCGAGGTCTACACCGCGCGCATCGGCACGCGCGAGGTGCCGCAACACCGTCTGCTCGGCCAGCACGTCGAGCCGCACAGGCACGCGCTTGAGCTCGGTGCGCGCTTCCTCGGCCAGTGCCAATGCCAGCAGCTGGTCGATCAGGTGGCTTGCGCGCGCCTGTCGCTCCGACACGCGCTCGAGCTGCTCGCGCCACACCGTCGTGTCCTGCTGTGCAAGGCCGTATTCGGCCAGCGCACGAATGCCCGCCAGCGGCGTGCGCAGCTCGTGCGCCACGTTGCCCACGAACTCGCGCTGCGCCTGCACGCTGTTGCCCAGCCGCTCGAACAGTGAATTGACCGCATTGCCCAGGCGCTGAAGCTCACGCGAAGTCTGCGCCACCGCCACCGGCGACAGGTCGCGCACGTCACGCCTGTCGAGCGCACGCTGAAGGTCGGCGAGCGGGCGCAGATCGCTGCGAATGCCGTACCAGAGCCAGACCGCCAGCAGGATCAGCAGCACGATCTGCGGCGCCAGCGCATAGCCCAGCAACTGCCGCACCAGCGCGGTCCGGCTCAGCGTGGTCTGCGCAATGATCACGCGGTAGGGCATGCTGATGTCGGGCTCGGCGTCATGCTCGAGCACCACCGCGCGCAGCGTGCCGCCTTCGTAGCGGATGTCGGAAAAGCGGTAGCGCGAACCATCCACCGGCAGCGGCGCCTGCAGGCCCGATTGCCCCGAGATCAGCGAGCCGTCGAGCCGCTGCACCGCGAAGTACACCTTGTCGACCTGGTCGAAGAGCACGGTGGCCACTTCGCGCGGCGTCAGCAGCAGCTCGATGCCGCGCTCACCTGCCTGTACGTTGGCCGACAGCGCATAGGCATCGTCGAGCATGCCGCGGTCGAAGGCCTGCTCGGAGAAGTAGTTGGCAATGACCAGTGCAATGACTGCGCCGACCATCCACGTGAGCGCCAGCGGCACCAGCACGTTGCGCAGCACGCGCCGTGTGAGCGACGGCGCGCGCACGACGGCCGCGGGTTGCGTTTCAGTCGGCTGTTGCTGCGGCTCGGTCACGCGCGGATCACACCTCGGCTTCGAGCAGGTAGCCGATGCCGCGCAGCGTGCGGATGCTCGCGCCCGTGCCCTGCAGCTTCTTGCGCAGGCGGGAGATGAAGGCCTCGAGCGCGTTGTCGCCGAGCGATTCGTCGAAGCTCGACAGCTTGTCGGACAGCGCACGCTTGCTCACGGTGCGGCCCGGCGGACTCATGAGCTCCCACAGCACTTCGAACTCGCGCGCCGGCAGGTCGAGCGGACCGCCCGCGGTCGAGAAGCGGCGTGCCTTGCGGTCGAGCTTCAGCTGGCCCAGCAGCACGATATCTTCGGTGCCCTTGGCGCGGCGAACCAGTGCACGCAGGCGCGCTTCGACTTCGGCCAGGTCGAAGGGCTTGCCGAGGTAGTCGTCGGCGCCCGCATCGAGGCCGGCAATGCGCTCTTCGGTGCGACCGCGTGCTGTGAGCACCAGCACAGGAGTGCGGTCGCCGCGCGCACGCGCCTGCCGCAGCGCGGTGAGGCCACTCGCGAGGCCACTGGTGGGGCTCGCGGTGGCTGGCAGGTTGAGGTCGAGCAGCACGGCATCGAAGGGCTGCACGCGCCACAGGTGATCGGCATCTTCGACGTTGGTCGACACGTCGACGCGATGGCCGGCATCCGCGAGGCTGCGCACCATCACATCGCGCAGAACGGCGTCATCTTCGACAAGCAGAATTCGCATGGTTATTGAGTGGTTGGGGGTGATCTGCCTTGCGAACGACGGGTCAGCGGCCGGTCAGTCGCTCCAAGCGATAAACGCAACATGAGCATACGACAGCAAGATGAAATACGGGCCATTTTCATGGCCGACGCCACACGATGAGCGCGCGTGAACCCTCCGATCTTTTGAGCCTGGTGCCTCCGGAGGTGCAACGCACCGCCGTGGTCCTGCTGCATGGTTTATGCAGCACGCCTGACGAGTTGCTGACCGTGCAGTCCGCCCTGCGCAGCCGCGGCTACTCGGTGCACCCGCTGTCGATCGAGGGTTATTCGTTCGATGCCAATGCGCCGCTGCAGCGCGCGGCGCCGTACGAACGCTGGCTCGACGAGATCCAGGCGCAGGTGAAGGCGCTGCGCCAGCAGCACGACCGCGTGATGCTGGTCGGCATTTCCGCCGGTTCTTCGCTGGCCCTTGGCGCAGCCATCCGCTGCGGCAGCGAAGTCGATGCGCTGGTGCTCATGTCGACCACGCTGCGCTTCGACGGCTGGGCCATTCCGCGCACGCAGTTCCTGCTGCCGCTGGCCTTCTACACGCCGCTCGGCCGGCTCTGGCAATACCGCGAACGCCCACCCTACGGCGTGAAGAACGAACGCGTACGCGCCTGGATCGAGCGCGAGCTGCGCCACCGCAAGGTCTCGCGCGCCGGCAGCTCCGTCATCGGCGTGGGCCACCTGCGCGAGCACGACCGGCTCATCCGCCACGTGCGCCGCAACCTCAACAGCGTGCGATGCGACAACGTGCTCGCACTGCACGCCCAGCAGGACGAAGTGGCCAGCGTGGCCAACCTCGGCATCCTCGCGCGCGGCCTGCGCTGCCGCGCCTTCCGCACTGTGGTGGTCGCCAACAGCTACCACATGATCACAATCGACAACGATCGTCAACAGGTTGTGCGCGAAACAGTGTCGTTCGTCGATGCAGTGGCGCATGGCACGATGCCCGAGCATCCGCTGTACGCCTGACACCTTCGACAACGTTCGATCACGCCCGAAAGGAAAGCATTTCCATGTCTTCTTCCAACGCTTCTTCGCCCACCTTCAACAGCATCGCCGCGATCCTGGAGGCCGACTTCCGCGTCGAGCGCTCGGCCATCTCGCCGGACACCGCGCTGTCCGACCTCGGCCTCGACTCGCTCGCGCTGATGGAGTTCGTCTTCGCCGTCGAAGACGCCTTCCACCTGCGCATTCCCGAAGATCGCCTCGACCCGCGCGAAGCCGGCATCACGCTGCAGCGCCTGTGCGAAGTGATCGACACGGAAAGTGCCGGCAGCGCAGCCGCCGCCCAGCCCGCCGAAGCCACCGCATGAGCAGCGGTGCAGCCCACGCCGCGCTCGCCGCTTCGGCCGCACGCGCCGCCTCCGCGCCGGTGCGCGTGAGCGGCATCGGTTTCGTCACGCCCATCGGCCGCACTGTCGAGGCCTTCGACGAGGCGCTGTTCGCGGGTCGTTCGGCCGTGCGCGCGCAGACGCTGGAGATCAAGGGCATGGACCCGATGCTGCTCGCCGTTGCCGCCTGTGACTTCGATTCGAACGGCGTGCGCAGCACCTCGCGCCTGCCGCTGGACCGCGGCACCGCCATGGCGCTGGCTGCCGCACAGGACGCGGCCGGCGAAGCCAGGCTCGACCTCGACACCATCGACCGCGACCGCCTCGGCATCTTCTGGGGCAGCGGCCTCGCGGGCGCCGGCACCTTCGACAACACCACCAGTGCGCTCTATGGCGAACAGCGCCGCATGCGCCCGACGACCGTGCTTACCGTGATGCCCAACGCCGCCGTGGCCGAGCTCGCACTGCATTTCGGCGCGCGCGGTTCGGCCATTGCATACGCCTGTGCCTGCGCCTCCTCGGCCGTGGCCATCGGCGAAGCGATGCGCGCCATTCGCGGCGGCTGGATCGACGTTGCCATCGTCGGCGGCCACGACGCCATGCTCACGCCCGGCGTGATGGCCAGCTGGCACGCGATGCGCGTGATGGCTCCGCCGCCAGCCGATGCGCCCTCTTCCGCCTGCCGCCCATTCTCGGGTGACCGCGCGGGCTTTGCCATTGGCGAAGGCGCGGCCGCGCTGGTGCTCGAATCCGAAGCGCATGCGGCCGCACGCGGCGCCGAAGCCGCGCCCTTCGTGCTCGCGGGCTACGCCACCAACTGCGACGGCACGCACATCACCAACCCCGACGCCCCAGGCCAGGTGCGCGCGATGCGCGCCGCACTGCGCGACGCAGGCATCGAGGCCTCCGACGTCGGCCACATCAACGCGCACGGCACGGCCACCTCCGCCGGTGATGCAGCCGAAGCCGCGTCGATCCGTGAGGTGTTCGGCAACAGCACGCCGGTCAGCGCGACCAAGGCCATCCACGGCCACGTGCTCGGCGGCGGCGGTGCGATCGAGCTCATCGCGGCGCTGCGCGCACTGGCGCGCGAGACGCTGCCGCCCATCGCCAACCTGCAGACGCCCGACGCTGCATTCGATCTCGACTTCGTGCAAGGCGAGGCACGCGAGGCCAAGGGCATCCGCTACGCGCTGTCCAATTCCTTCGCTTTTGGCGGCACCAACGCGGTCATCGTGGCCGGCCGCGCATCCTGACGCTGAAGATTCGCTGAACCCTTCCTGAAAAAACGAACGCGGTGCACCGGCTGGTTGTTTTCGTCGTGCCCGTGTTCGCGCTGCTCATGGCGTGCGAGTTCGCATGGGGCTGGCTCAAGCGGCGCAACACCTACCGCTTCAGCGACACGCTCGGCAGCCTGAGCCAGGGACTGCTGAGCCAGGCGCTTTCGGTGTGCACGCAGCTGTTCCAGATCGGCCTCTACGCAATGGTCTATCCACTGGTCGCGATCTGGACACGGCCGAGCTTCTGGGACAGCGTTGTGGGCTGGATCGTTGCCGTGCTGCTGTTCGACTTCTTCGACTACTGGCTGCATCGCGCGGGTCATGAGTCGGCCGTGTTCTGGGCCGCGCACTCGGTGCATCACCAGAGCCAGCACTTCAATTTTTCCACCGCGCTGCGGCAGGAAAGCACCGTGGCCTTTCTGGGCTGGGCCTTCTACCTGCCGATGGCAGTGGTGGGCGTTCCTCCCGAGCAGTTCGGCCTTGCAGGGCTGATCGTGCTGGTCTATCAGTTCTGGATTCACACCGAGCACATCGGCAAGCTCGGCTGGTTCGACCGCGTGTTCTCGTCGCCATCGAACCATCGCGTGCATCACGCGGTGAACGACGGCTATGTGGACCGCAACTACGGCGGCATGCTCGTGGTGTGGGACCGGATGTTCGGCACATTTGCCGAAGAGAAAGAGCGCTGTGTCTACGGCACGCGCAAGGCGCTTGCGAGCTTCGACCCGATGCGCGCGATCCTCGGCCCGTATGCGCCGCTGCTGCGAGACGCCTGGTACACGCAGCGCTGGCAGGACAAGATCGCCGTGTGGTTCAAGCCGCCCGGCTGGCGACCGGCCGACGTGGCGCAACGGTTTCCCGAAGCGCCCTTTTCGCTGGAAGAAGCGATGCACATTCACGATCCGGCGCTGACGCGCCCGCAGGTGGCTTCGGCCTCGATTCACTTCGCGTGCTGGGTCGGCGTGACGCTGGCCTTTCTGTGGCGCGCCGACGACCTCGCATTCCAGACGGGACTGGGCCTGCTTGCGCTGGCCGTCGGCGGCTTCTGGTCCATTGGCGCTGTGCTCGACTCGCAACTGCGGCTGCGATGGGCCTGGTGCGCGCAACTGGCCTTGCTGGGGATCTCGGCAGTACTGCTCGCCTGACGGCCTCGCTATGTATGCTCGGCGCTCTCATCGCACCGGGAACATTCGATCATGCACAGGCTGGCCACACCTGAAGACATCGACACCGTCTTCGCCCTCTACATGCACGAGAAGGTCGTGCGCTTCCTCGGCTACGACCCGATGCCGATCGAAGATTTCCGCGCCGTCTACCAGGCACTGCTCGACACCCGGTGCTTCTACGTCTACGAACGCGAAGGACGCATCGCAGGCTTCTACCGCGCCACGCGCTATCCGGGCCGCATTCATCATGTGGCCGGCCTCGGTACGCTCGCTGTCGATCCTGCATTCCATGGCCAGGGCATTGCGCTCGCCATGGTCAGCGAGGCCATCGACACACTGAAGACTGCTGGTGTCAAGCGCATCGAGCTCTTCGCCGAAAGCGACAACGCGCCCGCGCTGCGCTTCTACGAGAAGCTGGGCTTCGAGCGCGAAGGCACGCTGCGCAGGTACTACAAGCGGGCCGGCGAAGAGAACTACGTCGATGAATACGTGATGGCGCTGCTGTTCGACTGAGAAGGCATCGTCAGGGCTTCCAGCGCCGCAGCAGCAGCGCGTTGGCCATCACACTCACGCTCGACAGCGCCATGGCCGCACCAGCCACCACAGGGCTCAGCAAACCGAAGGCCGCGAGCGGAATGCCGGCCACGTTGTAGGCAAAGGCCCAGAACAGGTTCTGCCGGATCTTCGCGACCGTGCGCGCAGAGAGCTCGAAGGCCTGCGCCACCAGCGCGAGATCGCCGCGCATCAGCGTGATGCCGGCCGCTTCCATCGCCACGTCGGTGCCGCCACCCGAAGGCGCCATCGCGATGCCCACGTCGGCCGCGGCCAGCGCGGGTGCATCGTTTGCGCCGTCGCCGACCATCGCCACGACGTGCCCGTTCTTCCTCAATGCAGCGACCTGCGCCGCCTTGTCGGCCGGCAGCACATCGGCGCGCACGTCTTCGGCGGCGATGCCCAGCCGCGCCGCCATGGCTTGCGCTGCACGCAGGTTGTCGCCCGAGATCATCACCACGCGCAGGCCGCGTGCTCGCAGCGTGCGGATAGCTTCGGCAGCCTGTGGCTTGGGCTCGTCGGCGAAAGCGAACAATGCATGCACGTGCGCGGCGCCGGTTTCGTCGAAGCGCAACAGCGCGGACACCGTGGCACCTTGAGACTGCAGACGCTCGACTTCCGCAGCGTCGTCGGGCATCGCGTCGAGTTCACGGCACCAGCGCAGGCTGGCGATGGCCCAGTGCACGCCGCTGACCTCACCACGCACACCGCGACCTGGCCACGCCTGCATCACACCCAGCGCAGGCACCTGCACGTTGCGCTGCACCGCAGCGGCCAGCACTGCCTTGGCCAGCGGATGCTCGCTGCCGCTCTGCAGGCTGGCGGCCGTCGCCAGCAATTGATCTTCACTGGCATCGGTGCCCGCGACGGGCACCAGTGCAGTGAGCACCGGTCGGCCGACCGTCAGAGTGCCTGTCTTGTCGAATGCAACGGTGTCGACGCGGTGCGCGATTTCCAACGCGCGCGCATCCTTGATAAGAATGCCGTGACGCGCCGCCACGCCCGTGCCAGCCATCACCGCGACCGGCGTTGCGAGGCCCAGCGCACACGGGCAGGCAATGACGAGCACTGCCACAGCGTGGATCAGCGAAGTCTCGATGCCCGCGCCCGCAACCAGCCATCCGGCCAGTGTGACAAGCGCGATCACCAGCACCACCGGCACGAACACGGCCGCAACCTTGTCCACCAGCCGCTGGATCGGCGCCTTCGCTGCTTGTGCATCTTCGACCAGCCGGATGATGCGCGCGAGCACGCTCTCGGCACCGACCGCGCTCACCTCGATGACCATGCGGCCGTCGCCGTTCACTGCTCCGCCGGTCAATGCATCGCCCGGTCCCTTGGCCACGGGCAGCGGCTCGCCAGTGAGCATCGATTCATCGACTTCGGATTGCCCTTCGATCACGCGTGCATCGGCTGGCACGCGTTCGCCAGGGCGCACCGCGAGGCGGTCGCCCACCATTACCTCGGCCAACGGCACATCGCTTTCCTTGCCGCGCGCGCCGACCAGGTGAGCCACTTCAGGCCGCAACTGCTGCAACGCACGGATCGCCGACGTGGCCTGGCGCTTGGCGCGCGCCTCCAGCCACTTGCCGAGCAGCACCAGCGTGATCACCACCGCCGAAGCCTCGAAGTACAGGTGCGGCATCGCACCGTGGCCCGCATGCTCGCCGGTGGCCGCGCGCCACCAGAGCCAGAGCGACAGGCCGAAGGCTGCGCTGGTACCGAGCGCCACCAGCAAATCCATGTTGCCGGTGCGCGCCTTTGCCGCATGCCAGCCCGCGCGATAGAAGCGCGCGCCCAGCCAGAACTGCACCGGCGTCGCGAGCAGCAGTTGCAGCCATGGCGGCAGCATCCAGTCTTGTCCGAAAGGATCGCCGAGCATCGGTGCCAGCAAGGGAATCGACAACGCCAGGCCGACAGCGACCGGGCCAAAGCCGTGCCACGGCGACAGCGCTGCTTCGTCGGCCGCGGTGCTCGCTGCGCGCGGCTCGTACCCCGCCGCGCGTACGGCTCGGCGCAGCGGGGCGTCCATGTCTTCGCTGCCGCCTGTCACAACGCGGGCCGATTCGGTCGCGAGATTCACACTCACGTCTTGCACGCCCGGCACGTTTTTAAGCGCACGCTCGACACGCATCACGCATGAGGCGCAAGTCATGCCGCCGACCGAGAGGTCGAGCGTGGTGGTGCCGGGAGTTTGGTGCTGCAGAACTTTTTCCATGTGCCAAGGCTAAAGCCTCACACGATGGCAAGGTCAAGCGGAGAAATTCAGTGCCCCTGCGCTGGACATTGACATCGTGAGAGGGTTCAAACTTGCGTCCTCAATCAATCACTTTCAAGGAGCTACCACGATGAGCCAGAAATTCCAGGTCACGGGCATGAGCTGCGGCCACTGCGTGAGCGCAGTACAGAACGCGGTGCAAACGGTGGATCCCGAAGCGCAGGTCACGGTCGATCTGGAAACGGGTCATGTCGACGTGCTGAGCGAACAGCCGCGCAAGGACATCGTGGCCGCGATCGAGAACGCGGGCTACGCGGTTCAATGACGACGGGCTCTGTCGCCATCGGCGAAGCGGCGCAGCGCTCCGGCGTGTCGGCCCGCATGGTCCGCCACTACGAAGGGCTGGGGCTGCTGCCGGCGGTGGCGCGCACCGAAAGCGGCTACCGCCAATATGGTGAGGCCGATATCCACACGCTGCGCTTCATCAAGCGCTCACGCGACCTGGGTTTCTCGATGGAAGAAATCGCGGAACTGGTCGGGCTGTGGAACAACCGTCGGCGCGCAAGCTCGAGCGTGAAGCGCATCGCCGAGAAGCACCTCGGTGAACTGGAGCAGCGCATTGCGGACATGCAATCCATGCGCAATACGCTGGCCCACCTGGTTCATTGCTGCCACGGCGATTCGAGGCCTGACTGCCCCATCCTCGACGACCTGAGCAAGGTCTAGATCAGGCGCCCCGCACCAGCGACAGCACCTTGCCCGCATCCAGCGTGCGGGCCTTTTCCTGAATAGCCGGCAGATACTGCGTCTGCAGGCTCTGCCCTTCCTTCACCACGCCTGAGAACGCGTCCTTCAGCATCTGCGTCGAGAGCGTGCGGCCGCCGGCGTAGTAGCGCTTGGCCACATGGCCCAGCGCGTAGGTCGAAGCAAAGCTCATCCCCGAGCTCACGGCCTGGTTGCCCAACCCACGCAACAGGCCACCGCCAACCTTGCCCAGCAGGCCGCCGAGCAGCTTGCGCCCCGCCTGCTCCAGGTACTGCGAAGTCAGGCCCACGCCGACCGTGGCCAGGAAATCCTTGATGTGGCCGCTGTCGAGCTGGTAGCCGTACGACTGGCCGATGCGGTAGACCAGCTTCATCTGCAGCGGAATGATCGCCATGGTCGAGAGCGTCTCGGGCAGCAGCTCCAGCGCGCCGTTGAGGATGGCGGCGTTGAGGATCGACTTGTCGAGCTCAGCGGTGTCGGGCGTATTCGGCGTCGATGGCACCGCGACCGCAGTGCCGGCAGCGGCAGCAACAGGCACCGCCGCAATTTCCTCGGCCTGCTGCGAAAACGCGGCCGCCGAAGCATCCAGCCCGAGCGACGTGCGCACATCCGCCAGGAACATGCGCTCCGCCTCCGACTGCGTGCCGTCCGCATCGCACACGCACACCGCCATCTCGTAGGCGAGCTGCCGGGCTTCGCTGCTTTTGAGCTCGCCGGCCACCGAGGCCAGCGACACGCGCTTCATCAGCACGTCCTGGTAGAGCGTCGGCAGGTTCAGGCCGTCGGCCTGCGACAGGCCCTCGGCAATCCGCTTGATCTCGGCCCGTTCGCGCTCGTGTTTTTCGCCATCGACAAAGGCAGCCAGCAGGCTCAGGGTCACGATCGACTTTGTTTCTGAAGGTGTCATGTTCAACATTTCGCAATATGAATGATCTGGTTCGGTCGCTGAACGGGCCGGAAGGTTCCGGCGAGCTTCTCCCCACAAACCTTGAGTAACTCTGTGGATAACGTTGGCACTTCTGTGTAGTGGCGTTGCAACTCATTGATCTGAAAGGGAAATCTACAGATCGCCCAAATTTTCAGCAATGAATTTCTCCGGGGAAAAACCCCCTTTCGCAGATTTTCCGGAAGGAGTCAAAGCACAACTCTGGGGACAGTTTTTGAACAAGCCATGGCTTATCCACAGGCCGGATCGGTTACCCAATGTTGTTCATGTGGCGGGTACAAACCGGAAGCGCAGCTGCGCACAGTGACAGAGCCATGACAAGTGCTTGTCACATAACGAAAAAAGCGGCATGTCCACAGAAGAGGGCAACCCTTATCTACTACTACTAATTTGAATAAGAAGAATAAGAAGACAGGGAAAGGGAAAGCTGCGCGCGAAAAAAAAGCCGCGAACGGCCGCGCCGGTCGACGGCGCCTTTGAACAAAACCGGTCCTCCCGATCCACTCCCCTCGGTAACATTCGTGGATGAGCTTCAAACCCCGGATCCTGATTGCCGAAGACGAATCGGGCATCGCAGACACGCTGCAGTACGTCCTCAAGAGCGACGGATTCATCCCAGTCTGGTGCGCCACGGCCGAAGAAGCCATCGCCCAGTTCGCGCAGGAACCGCCGGCGCTGGCCATCCTGGACATCGGATTGCCCGATCTCAACGGTTTCGAGCTCTTCAAGCGCCTCCAGGCGCTGAACCAGTCGATGGGCGGCCCGGAGGTGCCCATGGTGTTCCTGACGGCCCGCAGCGACGAAATAGACCGCGTGGTGGGCCTCGAACTGGGCGCTGACGACTACATCGCCAAGCCGTTTTCGCCGCGTGAACTCGTCGCTCGCGTACGGACCATCCTGCGGCGCAGCGCCCGAAACGGCTCAGGAGCCCCCACGACGGGTGCAGCTCCAAACCATGGGATACCCCATCAAATCCCGGCCCAGACGCCTCCAGCGAGCCCACAGGCACCTGCAATGCCCTTTTCGCTCGATAACGAGCGCATGCAAATCCGTTATTACGGACGCCTGCTGGAACTCTCCCGTTACGAATACGGCCTGCTGAGACTGCTGGTGCAACGGCCCGGCCGCGTCTTCACGCGCGACGAATTGCTCGAACTGGTCTGGGACGATTCCAGCGACAGCTTCGACCGGACGGTCGACGCGCACATCAAGACCCTGCGCGCCAAGCTCAAGGCGATCGCGCCCGAGGTCGAGCCGATCCGCACGCTGCGCGGCACCGGCTACGCACTGAACGAAGAACTGCCCGCCAAGGCGTCGTGACCCGGCGCACGCGGATCTTCATCGGCATCCTGCTGATCTACACGGCGGGCATCGCCTTCCTGCTGTACCGCGTCGTTTCCGACATCGACCCGCGCTACCGCGAGTCGGCCGAAGAATCGCTGGTCGAAACTTCTCAGCTCGTGGCCAGCCTGGTCGAGCAGGACGTGATCGCCGGTGCCATCAACACGGCGCGGCTCGAGCCTCTCTTTCGCACCGTCTACGCACGCGAGTTCTCGGCGCAGATCTACAACCTGCACAAGAGCCGCGTCGAGCTGCGCGTGTACGTCACCGACCGCAATGGCCGCGTGATGTTCGACTCGCTCGGCAGGCACCTGGGCGCCGACTATTCGCAGTGGGCCGACGTGAGCCGCACGCTGGCTGGCTTGTACGGCGCGCGCACCTCGCGCGATGTCGACGGCGATCCGCGCACTTCGGTCATGTACGTGGGCGCGCCGATCCGCTGGAACAACGAGATCGTCGGCATGGTCAGCGTGGGCAAGCCGGTGCAGAGCTTCGGCCAGTTCGTGGAAGACGCCCGCGTGCGCACCATCTGGGTGGGCGTCGGCTCGGCACTCGCGCTGCTGCTGCTCACGCTCATCGTCTCGATCTGGCTGGTGCGGCCCTTCGGCCTGATCCGCGACTACTGGACCTGGGTACGCGCGCAGCACAGCCTGAGCCTGGTGCGCATGGCACGCCGCGCGGTCGACGGTGTGCGCACCGGCTTCAGCGAAATGCGCGATGCCCTCACCGGCCGCAATTACGTGGCCGACTATGTGCAGACCTTCACGCACGAAGTGAAAAGCCCGCTCTCCGCCATTCGCGGCGCGGCCGAGCTGCTGCAGGAGCCGTCGATGCCGCATGCCGAGCGCGAACGTTTCCTGAAGAACATCGAACGCGAGACGCAACGCATCCAGGAAATCGTCGACCGTATGATGGAGCTCACCGCGCTCGAGACGCGGCGCACGCTGGACCGCACAGAACCGGTCGCGCTGGCTTCGCTGATCGAGGACATCGCTGCCAGCGCACAACCTGCGGCAGCCAAGCGCAACATCAAGCTGCTCGTGAACATTCGCGACGATGCCCGCACCGAAGGCGACCCGTTCCTGCTGCGCCGCGCCATCAGCAACCTGCTCGACAACGCCATCGATTTTTCACCGCGCGACAGCGAAGTGCTACTCACGCTGGAAACGACCTCGAAGCTGGCCCGCGTGAGCGTGCGCGACCACGGCCCGGGCATTCCGGAGTACGCGCAGGAAAAAGTCTTCGAGAAGTTCTATTCGCTCGCCAGGCCCCACAGCCAGAAGAAGAGCACGGGGCTGGGGCTGGCGTTCGTGAAGGAGATCGCGGCATTGCACCGCGGCCGGATCGATCTGGGCAACGCGTCGCGCGGTGGCGCCGTGGCGACGCTTACGCTGCCGTTGCTGTCACATCACTGAGGGCGCCCAATCAGCGCGCAATAGGCGCTGCGCGTCTCCGGACTCACAGCCCCGAGCGCCTGCAAATACTGCGTCTGGTGCTGCCCGATCATGCGAGCCGACGCCACAGTTTTCGAGCGGCAATACCAGTGGCAGGTGTGCTGCATCAGGAACAGCTCGGCCGACATGGTGAAGGCTTTCGATTTAGGCGTGCGTCCGGCTTCGTTGCGCATCACGCCGGCAACGCCGCGTGCATGGATGAGCAGGGCCTGGCGCACGTCGAAGGTCGAGGCCGGAAAAAACTGCGTGAACAGCGGAATGGCCACCGGCAGCTTGCTCACGCGCGTGGCGGGTTCGGGCATGCGCGAGAACTCGGCGGCGAAGCTGTCGAACTGGGCAGAGAGCTTTTCCTCGGTGGCGTCGAGCAGGTGCCAGATCTGCTGGCGGCGCTCGGCGTCGTCTTCGCCGAGGCAGCGCATGTAGCCGGAGGTGAGGCTCTCCATCAGCCTCTCGATCTGGTAGCGCCCGAGGTGGCTGGCCAGCAGCGCGATGCGCATGCGCTGTTCCCTGGACTTGAGGATGTAGAAGCCGGCGGCAAAGAGAGCCACCAGAGTAAGAATTTCCATGGATGCGTGGAGAAGAAAAAGAGAAGGCGGGAAGCAGCACCGAGTGTAGGCACCGCGACCCGCCTTCGCTTTTCAGCTCTGCGACTTACCGGAAGAAATCGAGAATCCTGTTGCGTTCTTCCGGCACCGGCGGCGCTCCGATGGGCGCACCCGTGAGTTCTTCGGCCGGCGGTGGCGGCGCTTCGCTTTCCAGACCCAGGCTCGCCACGTTGTGGCCCGGCGTGAAGTCGTCGAAGTACCACTCGCCGTCGACGTTCACCACGCCAGGCGGTTCCGCCGGTTGCGTCACGGGCACGCCCTGCAGCGCGGTCTGCATGTAGCCGATCCAGATCGGCAGGCTCAGGCTGCCGCCGGTTTCACCGCGTACGCCGAGCTGGCGCGGCGTGTCGTAGCCGATCCACGCGATGCCGACCATGGTCGGCTGGAAGCCCGCGAACCATGTGTCGAAGGAATCGTTGGTGGTGCCGGTCTTGCCGTAGAGGTCGTCGCGCTTCAGGGCCTGGTGTGCCTTGAAGCCGGTGCCGTTCTTCACCACGCTCTGCAGCAGCGAATCCATGATGAAGGCGTTGCGCTGAGGAATGGCGCGGCGCGCTTCGTCGAGCACCGGCGGCTCGGTTTCCATGATGACCTTGTCCCTCATGTCGGTGACACGCGTGACCAGGTACGGATTGACGCGGTAGCCGCCGTTGGCGAACACCGAATAGCCCACCGCCATCTGCATCGGCGTGACCGAGCCGGCGCCCAGGCCCATGGGCAGATTCGCTGGGTGCTTGTCCTTGTCGAAGCCGAACTTGGTGATCCAGTCTTGCGCATAGGGCGCGCCGATCGACTCCAGCACGCGCAGCGTGACGAGGTTCTTCGATTTCATCAGCGCGGTGCGCAACGGCATCGGGCCTTCGTAGGTGCCTTCGAAGTTCTTCGGCTCCCAAGGCTGGCCGCCGTTGGCGCTGGCATCGAAGTACAGCGGCGCGTCGTTCACCACGGTTGCGGGCGTGAAACCTTTTTCGAGTGCTGCCGAGTAAATGAAGGGCTTGAAGCTCGATCCCGGCTGGCGCCAAGCCTGCGTCACGTGATTGAACTTGTTCTTGCCGAAATCGAAACCGCCGACCAGTGCCTTGATGGCGCCGCTGCGCGGGTCCATGCCGATGAAAGCGCCTTCCACCTCAGGCAGCTGCGTGATTTCCCAGGTGTTCTTCGGCGTCTTGGCCACGCGGATGACCGCGCCGCGGCGGATCTTGATGTTCGGCGGTGCCTTCGCAGCGAGGCCCGACTGCGCGGGTTTCAGGCCGTCGCCCGTGATCTGGATGGTTTCACCGTTCGCGCGCACGGCGCTGATTTCCTTCGCGTTCGCGTCGAGCACCACGGCCGCGACCACGTCGCCGTTGTCAGGGTGTTCGGCCAGTGCATCGTCCACGGCCTCGTCGATTTCCTTCTGCTCGGTCGGCAGGTCGACGAACCTCTCGGGGCCGCGGTAGGGCTGGCGCCGCTCGTAGTCCATGATGCCCTTGCGCAGCGACCTGTAGGCTGCCGTCTGGTCGGCCGCCACGAGCGAGGTGTAGACCTTCATGCCGCTGGTGTAGATGCTGTCGCCGTACTGCGCGTACATCATCTGGCGCACCGTCTCGGCCACGTACTCGGCATGCAGCCGGTTCGGATCGGCGGCGTCGCGCAGGTGCAGTTCTTCCTTCTTGGCTTCTGCAGCCTGGTCGGCGGTGATGAAGCCGGTTTCCTGCATGCGGTCGATCACGTAGAGCTGGCGCGCCCGCGCGCGGCGCGGGTTGGCCACGGGGTTGTTGGCGCCGGGCGCCTTCGGCAGGCCGGCCAGCATTGCGGCTTCGGCGATGGTGACGTTCTGCAGCGGCTTGCCGAAATAGGTTTCGGCGGCGGCCGCAAAGCCGTAGGCGCGATTGCCCAGGTAGATCTGGTTCAGGTAGATCTCGAGGATCTGGTCCTTGGTGAGTTGCCGTTCGAGCCGCAGCGCCAGCAGGATCTCGTAGGTCTTGCGGCTCATCGTCCGCTCCGAACTCAGGTACACGTTGCGCGCCACCTGCATCGTGATGGTCGACGCGCCCTGCTTTCGGCCGCCCTTCAGGCTGGCCACCGCTGCACGCAGGAAGCCCTTGTAGTCCACTCCACCGTGGTCGTAGAAGCGCGCGTCTTCCACAGCCAGTACCGCGTCTTTCATGACCTTCGGAATGTTGGCGAAGGGCGTGAGGTTGCGGCGCTCTTCACCGAACTCGCCGATCAGCTGGCCTTCTGTCGAGTACACGCGCAGCGGCAGCTTGGGGCGGTAGTCGGAAAGCTCGGACACATCGGGCAGCTTCGGATAGATGGCGACCACCGCGACGATGGCTGCGACCAGCACCACGAGCGCGCCGGAGCCGACCGCGATGGCGCCCCAGCCGGCAATGCGCTTCCACGGCGCGCGGGGTTCGTTGGACGCCGCGTTGCCGTCGTCGGAAGGTTTGGAGCTTGAGCGTTTGAACATAAGAGTTGGCTGCTTGCTTGTCTGCTAGCGAAAGGATTGGAGCCGCCGCGCGCCGCTGCGTTCCAGCATCGGCAGGTCGAGCGTGCCCTGCCGCGCTGCCTGCTGCGCGCAATGCATGGCATCGAAATACTTGTCGTGGTCGAAGGCGATCAGCAACAGGTCCACGCCGGCGCCAAGGGCGCGAACGGTGGCATCGCAAAGACCGCGGTTGTAGGCTGCGCCCATCGTGAGATCGTCGGTGACGAGCAGGCCCTGGTAGCCCCATTCGCCTCGAATTACCCGCTGCACGATTTTGCGCGAGAAAGAGACCGGATATTCGGCGTCGAACTCTACAAGGATGACATGGCCCAGCATGATCGCGGCATCCGAATGTTTCGACACGTCTTGAAACGGCTTCCAGTCGTGCGCCGCGAGCTGGGCGACCGGCGTGCGCAGTTCGGCGGCGAAATGATGGGTGTCCTCGGCTACACCGCCCAGGCCGGGAAAGTGCTTCAGCGTGCCGCGGACGCCTGCGGATTCAAGGCCCAGTTCGTAAGCGAGCGCCACCTGCGCAGTGATGGCGGGGTCGGCCGAGATCGCGCGTTCGTCGATGCGGGTGTGAAAGTCCCAGCGGCCCGGTGCGCGGCCGGGGCGCAGGTCGACCACCGGGCTGAAATTGAGCGTGATGCCTAAAGCGGCGAGCGCCCTGCCCTGTTGCGCACCGTAGGCACGGGCGCGTTGCGCGAGTTCGTTGTCGGGCACGTCGGCGTCGAGCAGCGAGGCGAGTGAGGGCTGGCGTTCGACCAGCGGCGAGAGGCGCGAGACCGAGCCGCCTTCCTGGTCGGTTGCGACGATCAGCGATGTCAGGCCAGCTTCGCGGCGCAATGCTTGCAGGCCTTCGATCTCATTGCGCAGTTCAGCGGCCTTGCGGCCCTTTACATTGCGGCCGGTTACGAAGATTCCGCCGATCAGGCCCTTTCGGGCCAGCTCGCGCAGGTTTTTTGCATCGTCATACCCGACGATGAAATGCGCGCCCAGCGCCTGTGCGAGCGGGCCCTCCGATGCATTCACTTCGGCCCGGTGCTGGTGCGAGGCCGCCTCGTTGCACAGTGCCGTCAGTAAGCCCGCGAACGCCAGGCCCAGAGCGACCGGGCGCAAGTTGCCCCGCGCAAACCTCCAGGCGATGGTGATGCTGGCCACCAGCATCGCCAACAGCAAGGGCAGTTCCCACGCGCGCATGAAGCGCAGGTGCGGGTCCTTCAGGTGCCAGGCCCAGAACCACAGCGTGGCCAGGGCCAGCCAGCCCGATGCACTCGCGATGACCCGCAGCAGTCTCATGCCGCCTGCGCTTCCGGTGCCGGTTCCACGCGCCGCGAGAGCGCATACCAGTCGACCTTGCGCGTCACGAGCATCAGCGTGGACAACATGCCGAAGATCAGCAGCGCGCCGAGCAGCAGTGCGTTGCTCTCGGAAGCCAGCAGGCCGTAGAGCGCGCCATAGAGCAGCGCCACGAAGGCGCCGAAGGACAGGCCGCGCCGCCAGCCTCCCAGCACCGCGCTGAAGTACACGGCCAGCAGCGCAACGCTCGCGGTGGCAGCGCCCGCATACGCCATCCAGAACGCGAACTTCTCCGACAGTGCAAGCAGCAGCAGGAAGAACAGCGCGATCGACAGGCCGACCAGGCCGTACTGGATCGGATGCAGGCGCAGCTTGCGGAACAGTTCGAACATGAAGGCGGCCATCAGCACCAGCCCGATGAACAGCGCGCCGTACTTGCCGGCGCGCGTGCTCATCGAATAGACGTTGATGGGCTGCGCGAGCGACACGTCGAAGGTCTGCAGCGGACCCATGTTCTGGCGTGCCTGGGTGGTGGCTGCTTCGGCAGCGGCATTGCTGCGACCCGAGAGACCCGCGCGAACCTGCTCGCGCGCCGAAGTCACGAGCGAAGACACGCGCCAGTGCGCGTCGAAGCCCTGCGGCGTCACGCTGCGCTCGGCCGCGAGAAAGCGGCCGCCGAAGCTGGGGTGCGCCCAGGGCGAGGTCAGGTGCGCGGTCGTTTCCTCGGCGATGGGCGCGATGGAAAGCGTGTCCTGCCCGACCAGGCCGAGCTTCATTTCGAACGCGATCGGCGTGTTGGCCTGCCATGCACTGAGCGCTGCGCCGGTGAGCGGCGCGTGGATGCCGTCTGCAAACCATGCGCCGTCGGCCAGGCCCGGCACGCGCTGCTTGAAGCGCAGTGTCTCGCTGCTCACCGTCATCGCGGGCGAGCCGTCGAGGCCGCGAAGGTCGCTCACGTTGAAGGCAATGAAAGGCGCCTTGAATTCGATGCTCGAGTCGGACTCGCTGTGCGGCACGGCCTTCGGGTCGAAGGCCGTGAAGCCACCCGTGAGCGTGGCGTTGAGCGTGTAGAAGGGAATCTTGAAGATGCCGCGGTAGCGCTCTTGCGGCGCCATCGTGCCTTCGATGTGCAGCTTCTCAGGAAACACCACGTGGGCCATTTCCTTGCTGCGCGGCTCCTGGCCGATCACCTTGCCCTGCGCGTCGCGCAGCGGCTCCATCCAGCGCTCCACATACGGCACCAACAGCAGCGGCCCGACCATCGTCTGGCGCCCCGCGTAGGTGGCGGCGAGCTCGTCGGCCGCCTCGCGCTGGCTCTCACCGCGGGCGCGGTTGATCGAGTCGATCTCCCCCAACGGAATGCAAAGGAGCAGCAGCAGGAAGAACAGGCCGGCGACCTTGGCCAGCACCGAGCTCTGAAGGGCCTTCAACAACTGAAGCATGTTTTTCTCCTCGTCTGTAGCGAAGCCGCGATGCTCACCGCGCGATCCGAAGGCCGTGTGAAGCGTGCGCGCCGCTTCGCTTCACACAGACTTCACAGAGCCAGGCACGGGTGTTTCCGACTTCAAGAAGCCTTCCAACTGCCTTCTCGTGTGGTGCCGACAGTTGCGGCTGTGCAAGTTCGCACGGACAAGGACCCCCGCCATGGATGCCCACATCACCACCCCACGTCCCGGCCGCTGGCTCTGGCTCGCCACCGTGAGCCTGGCGACTGCGGGCTTCATTGCCATGGGCGTGCGCCCGGCGCATGCGCAGGAAGCGCCCGCCGGCCCGCGCCTGAAGACCGAGAGCCCGTATTTCTTCGTGAAGAGCGACGATCCATCGGTCGACCGCCTGCCGCTGAAGGGCACCGAGGTCTCGGTGAAGATCTCGGGCGTGATCGCCGACGTGACGGTCACGCAGACCTACCGCAACGAAGGCCAGCGCGCCATCGAAGCGAAGTACGTTTTCCCCGGCTCGACCAAGGCCGCCGTGAGCGGCCTCAACGTGCGCCTGGCCGACCGGCTCATCACCGCGCAGATCCGCGAGAAGCAGCAGGCGCAGATCGAATACGACGCCGCCAAGAAGGAAGGCAAGACCGCCGCGCTGCTCGAGCAGCACCTGCCCAACGTGTTCCAGATGAATGTCGCCAACATCCTGCCCGGCGATGACGTGAAGGTGGAACTGCGCTACACCGAGCTGCTGGTGCCGCAGTCGGGCAACTACCAGTTCGTGTTCCCGACGGTGGTTGGGCCGCGCTACAACTCGCCGCAATCGGAGAACGCGCAAGCCAAATGGGTCGCTCAGCCCACGCTGCCCGCGGGTGTGGCGCCGAGCACCAGCTTCAGGCTCAAGGCCAGCATCGACACGCCGATGGGCATCAAGGAAATCCGCTCGGCCACGCACACCATCGACGTGAAGAAGAGCGACGAAGACCAGCACGCCGACATCGCGCTCAAGGCCGACGGCCGCCCTGCCGACAACCGCGACTTCGTGCTCGACTACCGCCTGGCTGGCGAGAAGATCGAATCGGGCCTGATGCTCTACAAGGGCCAGGGCGAGAACGCGGAGAACTTCTTCCTCGCGATGGTCGAGCCGCCCAAGGCCGTGGCCGCCAACGCCATCTCGCCGCGCGACTACATCTTTGTGGTCGACATCTCTGGTTCGATGCACGGCTTTCCGCTCGACACCGCGAAGACGGTGCTCGAACGCCTGATCGGTGGCCTGCGCCCCAGCGACACCTTCAACGTGCTGCTGTTCTCGGGCAGCAACAAGATGCTCTCGCCCAAGTCGGTGCCGGCCACGCGCGCCAACATCGAACAGGCGCTCGCCACCATCCAGAACTACAGCGGCAGCGGCAGCACCGAACTCATTCCCGCGCTGAAGCGCGCGTACGCCGAGCCCAAGGAAGAGAACGTGTCGCGCTCGGTGGTGGTGGTGACCGACGGCTACGTGACGGTCGAGCGCGAAGCCTTCGAGCTGGTGCGCAACAACCTCTCGAAGGCCAATGTGTTCGCCTTCGGCATCGGTTCGTCGGTCAATCGCAGCCTGATGGAAGGCATTGCACGCGCCGGCATGGGCGAGCCCTTCATCATCACCGACCCGGTGCAGGCCCCCGAGCAGGCCGCGCGCTTTCGCCGCATGGTCGAGTCGCCGGTGCTCACCAGCGTGAAGGCCACCTTTGGCGGGCTCGATGTGTACGACGTGGAACCGCAGGCCCTGCCCGACGTGCTCGGCGAACGCCCGGTGATCGTGTTCGGCAAATGGCGTGGCGAAGCGAAAGGCCGCGTGATCATCGAAGGCCAGAGCGCCAGCGGCCCGTACCGCCAGGAAGTGCGCATCGACGATCGCACCCGCCAGGACACGGCCGCGCTTCGCACGCTGTGGGCCCGCCACCGCATCCAGAGCCTCAGCGACCAGGAAACGCTGGAGGGCGGCACGGCCTTCAAGGAACGCATCACCGAGCTTGGCCTGAAGTACAGCCTGCTCACGCAATACACGAGCTTCATCGCCGTCGACAAGGTGGTGCGCAACGTGGCGCCGCAAGACAGCGTGGGCGTGAACCAGCCGCTGCCGATGCCGCAGGGCGTGAGCAATCTCGCGCTAGGCGCCGAAGTGCCGAGCACGCCCGAACCCGAAACGCTCGGCGCCATCGCCGTGGTGCTGTCGATGCTCGCGATGCTGCGCCGCCGTGCACGCCGCAATGACGCGCGTCGTTTCACCGCCTGAACAAAAAGAGAGAAGAAAAATGTCTTTGGCAACGCTCGCCCACCGCCACCCGCGCATCGTGGACTGGGGCATCCACATCGACCGCACGCCGGCCGCCGGCTGGCTCGGGTTGCAGTTTCTTGCGCTGATGCCGACCTGGGTCTGGATGGTGCAGCGCATGCGCGACGGCTCCGACGATCCGATGGGCCTTCTGGCATTGGTCGCGCTCGCGGCACTGACCTGGAACCGCCGGCGCGAACTGCGTGCCTCGCCGCGACTGGGCTGGCTCGCGCTGGCTGGCGCTGGCACCGTGTTCGCGACGCTGCTGCGCACGGGGCTCGGCTTCGTGCCCGCGCTGCCGCCGCTTGCGGCCGGGCTGGTGGCCGTGCTGGCGCTGGCTTGCGGGCTGCTGGCTTTCCTGCCGCGCCGCGTGGCGGCGTTTCCGGTGGCCGGCCTTGCGGTGCTGGCGCTGCCGCTGCTGTCATCGCTGCAGTTCTATGCCGGCTATCCGCTGCGCGTGCTGACGGCCGAAGTCAGCCGCTGGCTGCTGGCACCGGGTTTCGACGTGGCGCGCGAAGGCACGAGCCTGATGATCGACGGCCGGCTGGTGATCGTGGATGCGCCCTGCTCGGGCGTGCAGATGGTGTGGCTCGGCTACTTCACGGCCTGTGCCGTCGCGCTGTGGGCGCGCCGCAGCGACCGCGCCTTCATGCGCCGCCTGCCGATGGTCGGTCTCTTCGTGCTGGCCGGGAACATCGTGCGCAACAGCGTGCTGATTGCCTTCGAAGGCGCCGGCCATCCGCTTGCGCCGTGGGCGCACAACGCGTTGGGCCTGCTGGTGCTGGCCGTGGTGTGCGGTGCCATCGCCCGCCTCATGGTGCCGGCCCGGTCCGAACCCCAAGCTGCCGAACACCCCATTCCAGGCCTGATCACCACCCAAGGAAGCCGCCATGTCGACACCGTTCTTTGAACGTTGGTTTGCAAACCATTTCATCAACCGCATCGGCCACAAGACAGCTTTTGCGCTGGCGATGGTGCTGTGCGTGCTGTGGTCGGCCACCGCGGCTGTGCGCGCACCGGCCGAACCGGTCGCTGCAGTGATGTCGCACGAATGGCCTGGCGAGTGGGATGGTGTTCCGTTGCGCCCGCTGGCCCTGAGCGACGTGGAGCAGCGCTTTGCCGACCGCTTCCCGGGTGCCATCGGCCGCATGACCGACGGCACTCAGACCCTGGTGATGCGCGAGGTGGCGCAGCCCACACGCATGCTGCACCCGGCGACGGACTGCTACCGCGCGCTGGGCTACCGCATCGAACAGGCGCGCCTGGAACGCGACGCGCAGGAGCGCATGTGGCGCTGTTTTGTTGCGCAACGGCACGGTGCACAAAAAATCCGCGTTTGCGAGCGCATCGTCGATGCCCGGGGCACGGCTTTCACAGACACTTCAAGCTGGTACTGGGCAGCGGCCAGCGGCCAATCCCATGGGCCGTGGCAAGCTGTCACGGTAGCAAAACCGATCTGACGATCCGAGAACGTGCCTTGAAGAAGATCCTGCGATTCGTGCTCTACGGCCTGCTGGCCTTGGTCATTACGGCGTGTGTAGCTATCTTTTTGATAGTCAAGCTGGCGCTTGCGCCGGCTGCGGGTGAGTGGAGCACCACGGTGAAAGCGGGGCCGCTGAATTTCGAGATCGGCATTCCGACCGCAGTGCGCGTGGCCACCTCGTCGTGGTTCGCGCCCTACCTCGACGGTCGTTCGCTCGACACCAGCTTCGGCACCGTGCGCTTCGCCTGGAAGCCGGCCGGCGATCTGCTCGAAATGCAGTGCGCCCCCTGCAGCGCGGAGGTTCCGGCGCTCGGCACCCAGCCGATCCGGGTCGAGCGCCTGGTCGCCACCGTGAAGCGCGACGGCAACACGCTCAACGGCACCTTCGAAGCCACGCCCCAGGGCACGGACACCACCCGGCTGCAAGGCAACTGGGACGGCAGGCTCACGCCGAAGAACATCCATCTGAATGCCAGCGTGCAGGACGCGCCCATCGCGCGCTGGTACGCGGTGCTGGTGCCCACCCTGCCCGAGCTGCAGCGCGCACGCATCGGCGGCACGCTGGCGCTGCGCGGCCAGCTCGTGCTGCCCGAGGCCACCTTTGCGGTGCAGCCCGTCATCAGCCAGTTCACCGTCGAGGGGCTGGGCACCGAGGCCATGCTCAACGCGCGCACCAGCTGCGGCCCCTCGGCCAAGCTCGCCAACGACAGCTGGCTGGCGCGCGCCGTCATCGCCGCGGAAGACCAGCGCTTCTTCACCCACAGCGGCTACGACCTGACCGAGATCCTCGCGTCGATCGACAACAACCAGAAGCCAGGCCAGATCCGGCGCGGCGGCAGCACGCTCACGCAGCAGCTGGCCAAGCTGCTGGTGACTGGCAGCGACCGCACGGCTGAGCGCAAGCTGCGCGAGCTGCTCTACGCGGTCGAGATGGAGCAGACGCTGGGCAAGGCCCGCATCCTGCAGCTGTACCTGGACAACGCGCCCTGGGGCGGCAACATCTGCGGCGCCGAGGCCGCGGCGCGCCGCTACTTCAAGCGCAGCGCACGCACGCTCGAACCGGCGCAGGCCGTGTGGCTTGCCGCCATGCTGCACAAGCCGCAGGCCGTGCTCGAGCAATGGCGGCGCGACGGCCACATCGACGCCGACCGCATCAAGTGGGTTGCCGAGGGCATCCGCGGTATCAGCCGGAACCAGCGCGAAGCGCTGCTCAAGGGCGTGGCAGCGGCGAAGTTCACGGCGCCGGAGGCCATGCCATGAACACCATGACACTGAACGTCACCGACATCGAAGCCATCGAGCGCGCCACCATCGCGGCCGTGTCGCCCGACCTGACCGAGGAGCTCGACGGCTGGCTGCTGCCCTTTGCCGGCGGCACCGTGAAGCGCGCCAGATCAGCCGTGCCGCTGCACCGCAGCGCGGTCGATCACGCAACGCTCGACCGCATCGAAGACCGCTACGACAGCCGCCAGGTCGTGCCCGCGCTGCGGCTGGCCGACGCACCCTGCTTCGACGGGCTGCGCGCCGAGCTGGAGCGGCGGCACTACATCGGCGACAGCCCGACCTGCGTGCAGATCGGGTCGGTGCAGCGCATGCGGCAGGTGGTCGCGCCAGGCGGTGCATTGGCCGATGTCGACCGCGCGCCCGACGACGCGTGGTCGGCGCTGTTCCTCGGCGAGGGCTTCGATCCGGTGGACGGCGCCCATCGCGTGCGGATGCTGTCGCGGGCCAAGGGCACGCTCTATGCCAGCGTGCGCGAAGGCGGCCGCACGCTGGCGGCCGGCGCGATGGCGTTCGGGCATGGCTGGGCCAGCGTGCACGGCATGCGCACCGATCAGGCGCAGCGCGGGCGCGGCCTTGCGGGGCGCGTGCTCGCCGGGCTGGCGCAGGCCGCGTCTGCGCGCGGCTTCGAGCGGGTGTTCCTGCAGGTCGATGCGCACAACCACCCGGCGCTGTCGCTCTACCGCCGGGCGGGCTTCGAGACGCATTGGAAGTACAACTACTGGCAGCGCCAGCAGTGGCCTTGACGGGGCGGGTGGCGCGGCAGGCGCGTTAGTGCCACCATGGACGCATGATGAATGCCAACCACCACGCCAACCACCCTACCGATCCCGTCGCCACACCGCGCGGCATCGACCACATCGTGGCCGGTGTTTCCACCAGCGACGGCGACGGCGTGAAACTCACCCGCGTGCTGCAGCAGCCCCTGCAGAAGCGGCTTGACCCCTACCTGATGCTCGACGCCTTCGGCAGCGACAACCCGGGCGACTACATCGGCGGCTTTCCCAACCATCCGCACCGCGGCTTCGAGACGGTCACGTACATGATCGCGGGCCGTATGCGCCACCGCGACAGCGAGGGCCACGAAGGACTGCTGGAGAACGGCGGCGTGCAGTGGATGACCGCCGGCCGCGGCCTCGTGCACAGCGAGCTGCCCGAGCAGGAGGAAGGCCTGATGGAAGGCTTTCAGCTGTGGCTCAACCTGCCGGCCAAAGACAAGATGCGCGAGCCTTGGTATCGCGACGTCCAGAGCGAAGAAATTCCCGAGTTCACTACCGCTGGCGGCGCACACGTGCGCGTGATCGCTGGCGCGAGTCACGGCATCGAGGGCGCGGTGCGGCGCGAGCACACCGAGCCGCTGTACCTCGACATCACGCTGCCGCCGGGCGCCGAGTTCGCGCAGCCGCTGCCGGACGATCACAACGCGCTGGTCTATGTGTTCCGCGAATCGCTGTGGATCGCGGGCAGCGAAATCCCGACGCGGCGCATGGCGATCCTGGCCAACGATGCGGGCAGCGACGGCGTGGTGCTGCGCGCCGGCGCAACCAACCACAGCCCGGCGCGCGCGCTGCTCATCGCCGGCAAGCCGCTGCACGAGCCCATCGTGCAATACGGGCCCTTCGTGATGAACACGCAGGAGCAGGTCAAGCAAGCCGTGCACGATTTCCAGAACGGCAAGCTGGGCTGATCGGGCCTGTAGTCGCCCGCCTACCGAAAGTCGGCATCGGGCACGGGTCCGGCCGCAGCAGGAGCCGCCTAGATTGCGGACATGCCCTCCACGATCCGGAAAGGACAGGCGCCCGACACGCTGCAGCGCGCCCAGTTCCACGAACGCTTCATGCAGCCCTTCCAGGACCCGGCTTTCCAGGCCGAGACAGATTCGCTGCGACGCATCGAGCTGATCGCATGGGAGGCCTATCGGCAAGGCCGCAAGGCGCCCGTCACCCGCAAGGCCGGCCCCGGCTATGCGGACCCCGAATACGAACTTTCCGTCGACTGGCTCGAAGCGAAGGCGCGCATCGACGCAGCGCAGGCTGCGTGGGGCCAGCCTCAGACGCCTTCGCGCGTGCTGCTGGTGAACGGCTCGCCGCGCAATGACGGCACCTGCCCCGGCGAAGTCTCCAAGACCTGGCGCCTGGCCGAACTCGCGCGCGAAGTGCTGGACGGCAACGGCATCGAAACCGACCTGCTCGACTTGAGCCTGGTCACCTCCGAATACGGCCTGCAGATCCACCCCTGCAAGGGCTGCGCCTCCACCGCCATGCCGCTGTGCCACTGGCCCTGCAGCTGCTACCCGAACCATTCGCTGCGCCAGACCGGCGACTGGATGAACGAGATCTACGAACGCTGGGTGTCCGCGCACGGCGTGATCCTGCTCACGCCCACGCACTGGTACCAGGCCACGAGCCCGCTGAAGCTCATGATCGACCGCCTGGTCTGTGCCGACGGCGGCAACCCCGACCCCACCAGCACGCACGGCAAGAAACCCGACGAAGCCAAGGCGCTGGAGCTGGAAGGCTGGGGCTACCCCAAGCATCTCGACGGCCGCGTCTACGGCGTGGTGGTGCACGGCGACGTGGCCGGCGTCGAGGGCCTGCGGCGCAACCTCTGCGACTGGCTCGACTGGATGGGCCTGGTCGACGCCGGCACGCAGGCGCGGCTCGATCGCTACATCGGCTACTACGAGCCCTACGCCACCAGCCACGACGCGCTCGATGCCGACGCCGACGTGCAGGAAGAAGTGCGCAACGTGGCGCGCGCCGTCGTGCGGGCCGTCGGCGACCTGCGCGCCGGCAAGCTGCAGGTGCCCGATCGCGGGCTGAAGCGGCCGCGGCCCAAGTAGGGCGAGTAGGCTGAGTGATCCAGGAAAAAAGTCACGCTGCGCGGCTGCTCCAGCGGTCGCGGTTCATCATTCTTTACGCAAGCTCACGCAGGGCTAACTGGCGCGACACAGAGCTCTTCCACACTTCGTCTCACCTGCTGCCCATCGGTGGCGGGCTTCTTCGAAAGGAAGCAACTCTCATGATTTCTCTTCGCCAACGCATCGTCTGGGCCAGCCTGCTGGGTTCGGCCGCCCTCGCCTCTTCGGGCGCCTTCGCTCAAGCGCCGGCAGCCGCTCCAGCCGCACCCGCCGCCGCGGTGGCCCAGGCCGACAGCGCCGCCGCGCCCAAGGCGCAGCACAAGCGCATGGACCCCGCCAAGCGCATGGAGCGCATGCAGGAGCACCGCGCCAAGCGTCTTGCCGCCCTGAAGGAAAAGCTCAAGCTCACCTCGGCACAGGAAGGCGCATGGAGCTCCTTCACCACCGCGACGCAGCCGCCCGCCGGTCCGCGCCCGCACATGGACCGCGCTGAGTTCGCCAAGCTGACCACGCCGGAGCGCCTGGAACGCATGCAGACCCGCCAGGCCGAGCGCAGCGCGATGTTCGCCAAGCGTGCCGATGCCACGAAGACCTTCTATGCCGCGCTGACGCCCGAGCAGCAGAAGACCTTCGACGCCGAGACCGCGCACTTCGGCGGCCCCCGTGGCCACGATGGCCATCGCGGTCATGACGGCCACCGCGGTGCGCCGGCGCCCGCCAAGGGCTGACCCCCGCTGCGACGCGCCGGTGACGGCGCTGTCGAAGAAAAAGCCCGCAACGCTTTCGCGCTGCGGGCTTTTTCATTGACGGGCGGCCTTGTCGATCAATCCGGCGTGCCGGTGCCGGCCTTGTCCGTCGGGTTGGTCACCACGTTCGGGCGTTCGCCCTTCTGGCCGAACTGCGGCTTGACCTTGCGCCCGGTCTGGCTGACCTCTGCGCGCGACATCTCGCCGGTCGGCTGCGGCATGGCGTTGGGCTGGTGGTTGATCATGGTGGTTGCCTCGCCCTTTGGCACCATCGTGGTGGCGTTGCTGCGGTTCTGCGCGCGGGCCTCGGCCTTCACCGCCTCGCGCGATGCGGGCATCGAGTTGTCGGGGCGCTGCGGCGGGTTGGCGACGCCGGCCGGCGTCATGGTGCTAGCCTCGCCGCCCACCGATGCATCGGGCTGGGCGGGAATGGACGTGGTCTGGGCCAGGGCGATGCCTGCCGTGCCCAGCAGCGCGGCGAGAACCGTGGCGCGAAAAGTGACTTGCTTCATGACTTTCTCCTTGTGGCTTGTGTCGGTGTCGATGGATGAAAACGCGGGCTGCTTTTCTCAAGCCCTGAATTCACCGTAGGAGCGGTGAAATCCCCGTCGTGTGGGGGTGCGGCAGGCCTGCCTGTAGGAGCCGGCCGCCATGGGGAGCCCGCCGCCGCGCAGCGAAAGGGGCGAATGGGGCGAATGGGGCCAAAGAAGGTGGCGCGTTCCTACAGTCAGTGCGCGCTGGGCCACGTACAACTCGCACAACGATGTCTTCTTCGCCCATTCCCGACGCCGCGGCGGCCGCGCCAGTCTTGCCGACCTCGCTCAAGGTCATGACGGTGAACACCCACAAGGGCTTCACCGCGCTCAATCGCAAATTCATCCTGCCCGAGTTGCGCGATGCCGTGCGCACCGTGGGGGCCGACGTCGTGTTCCTGCAGGAAGTGCTGGGCACCCACTCGCGCCATTCGCGCAGGGTGAACAACTGGCCCGAGGCGCCGCACTACGAATTTCTGGCCGACACCATGTGGCCGCAGTTCGCCTATGGGCGCAACGCGGTGTACCCGAAAGGCCACCACGGCAACGCGGTGCTCTCGAAATTCCCGATCGTGCATTTCCGCAACCACGACGTGTCGGTGAGCGGCCCCGAGAAGCGCGGCCTGCTGCATTGCGTGCTGCGGCTGCCGGGCCGCGTCGTCGACGTGCACGTGATCTGTGCGCACCTCGGGCTGGCCGAGGGGCACCGGGAGCAGCAACTGGAGCTGCTGTGCCACATCGTGCGCGACGAGGTGCCGTCCGATGCGCCGCTGATCGTGGCGGGCGACTTCAATGACTGGCGCGGCCGCGCGCACGACATCCTGGAAAAAGGCGCCGCGTTGCGCGAGGTGTTCGTGCATGCCAACGGCCGCGCGGCCAGGACCTTTCCGGCGCGCTTTCCGGTGCTGCAGCTGGACCGCATCTACGTGCGCAATGCCGGCGTGCACGCGCCCGTGGTGCTGCCGCGCCGGCCGTGGTCGCATCTGTCGGATCACGCCCCGCTGGTGGCGGACATCGACCTGTGAGCGGGCAAGCCATGAGCAACAACAACAACAACCACTGGATTGGCGGCAACCGCATCGAGCTGCTGGAGAACGGCGAGGAGTTCTTTCCGCGCGTGTTCGACGCCATCAGGCAGGCGCGGCGCGAGGTGATCGTCGAGACCTTCATCCTGTTCGAGGACAAGGTCGGCCTGCAACTTCATGCCGCCATGCGCGAAGCGGCGCAGCGCGGCGTGAAGATCGATGTGCTGATCGACGGCTTCGGCTCGCCCGATCTCTCGCGCGAGTTCATCGAGGGCCTGACATCGGCCGGCGTGAAGGTGCGGGTGTTCGACCCGGCGCAGCGCTTCATGGGCCAGCGGCTCAATGTGTTTCGCCGCATGCACCGCAAGATCGTGGTGATCGACGGCGAGCGCGCCTTCGTCGGCGGCATCAACTACTCGGCGGACCACATGCTCGACTTCGGTCCCAAGGCCAAGCAGGACTACGCGGTCGAGCTCGCGGGGCCGATCGTGGCGGATATCCACCAGTTCGTACTGCGCGCCATCGCGCTCGGCGGCAAGGGCGCGGGCTGGTTCCGCCGCCGGCTGAAGCAGGCGCCGCGCGCCGGGCAAGTGCACGCCGGCGAGGCCGAAGCCATGTTCGTCACGCGCGACAACCGGCGCCACACCAACGACATCGAGCGCCATTATCGCGCCGCGATCCGGACTGCGCGCGAGCGCATCGTGATCGCCAATGCGTACTTCTTTCCGGGTTACCGCTTCATCAAGGAGCTGCGGCGCGCGGCGCGGCGCGGCGTGGACGTGCGGCTCATCCTGCAGGGCGAGCCCGACATGCCGATCGTGAAGACCGCCGCGAGCATGCTGTACCACCACCTGCTGCACGCCGGTGTGCGCATCTACGAGTACTGCGACCGCCCGCTGCATGGCAAGGTCGCGCTCATGGATGACAAGTGGAGCACCGTGGGTTCGAGCAACCTCGATCCGCTGAGCCTGTCGCTCAACCTCGAGGCCAACGTGATCGTGCGCGATGAAGCCTTCAACAAGGTGCTGTGGGAGCGCATGGACCAGCTGATGCAGCACAGCTGCAAGCAGGTGGAGGCGACCGACCTCGCCAGCGAATGGAGCGGCTGGCGGCTGGTGCGCAGCTTCTTCGTCTTCCACATCCTGCGCTGGTATCCGGCCCTCCTGGGCCGCCTGCCGCGCCACGTGCCGCGCCTGACGCCGGCCGAGGCCACCGACCTTGCGAGCCGGCGCGACACCGGCCGCAGCAATCCGGCCGGCGGTGCTACGCAGACGGAAACCGCCTGAGCGGAAAGGCCGCATCGCAATGAGCACGATGGCACTCTCCCGCCACAGCTGGTGGCCCTGGGCCCGCCGCGCGGCGATGTGGGGTTTCTTCGCGCTGATCGCGTGGCTGCTCGTGCGGCAGGCGCGCACCATCGACTGGGAAGAGGTGCTCGACGCCATTCGCGCGCTGCCTCTGATCTTCCTGCTCGCGGCCGGCGCGCTGGCTGCCTGCAGCTTCGCGCTCTACAGCACGTACGACCTGCTGGGCCGGTACCTGACGCGGCACCGGCTTGGCACGGGCACGGTGATGGGCGTGACCTTCATCAGCTACGCCTTCAACCTCAACCTCGGTTCGCTGGTGGGCGGCGTGGCGTTCCGCTACCGGCTCTATTCGCGCCTGGGTCTTGCGAACGACACCATCACGCGCGTGCTCGGCTTCAGCATGCTGACCAACTGGCTCGGCTACCTCGTGGTGGCCGGCACGGCCTTCTGCTTCTGGCCGATGACGCTGCCGCCCAACTGGAAGATCGACGGCGGGGGCCTGCGCATCCTCGGCGCGGTGCTGCTGATGGCGGCGCTTGCCTACCTGGTGCTGTGCGCCACGGCACAGGGGCGCACTTGGAGCGTGCGCGGCCATGCGTTCAAGGTGCCGGGGCTGCCGATGGCGCTGCTGCAGCTGGCCATGTCGTGCACCAACTGGTCGTTGATGGGCGGCGTGATCTGGTTCCTGCTGCAGGGACAGGTCGGCTACGCGCATGTGCTCGCGGTGCTGCTGGTGGCGGCCGTGGCAGGCGTCATCACCCATGTGCCGGCGGGGCTTGGCGTGCTCGAGGCGGTGTTCGTGGCGCTGCTCGCGCACGAGGTGCCACAAGCGAAGCTGCTCGGCGCGCTGCTGGCCTATCGCGGTCTTTACTACCTGCTGCCTCTGGTGGTGGCCACGCTGGGCTACCTGGTCACAGAAGCGAGGGCCAAGCGGCTGCGCGTGCCGGCCAGGCCAAGGCGCCAGAAGTGACAGGCGTAGCGCAGCTGGTGCATCTCACGATGTGACTTCTGAATGCATGAAGTGGGAATAAGCCGGCATCATTGGTTTCCGCCGCGTTCGATATTCGATCAGCACGTAATTTCCACATCGGAAAGCGGGACTTGATCAACAAAAATGCGGAGTCAGGTTTGCTGCACTGCAACATCTGCAGCCTGCGAAGCCTATAGTGGTCCGACCTCCTCCAAGCGAAATCGCACTGCCCCACATGTCATCTCTTACATCCGCGGCCCGTCTGGCCAATCCGCTCATGCAGTGGCTCGACCTGGCGCTCAAGACCAACGAGATGCTGCTGTCCTCCGGCTCGGTGATCCGCATCCGGACCGAGCGCATCGCCAAGGCCGGGCTTGCGCCCAGCGCGGCCGACCTGGCGGAATTCCAGCTCATGGGCGACGAGAAGCTCGCGGCCGCGAGCGAATCGGGCATTGCGATGGTGAAGCAGTGGCACCGCAGCCATTTCTCGCTCGCCAACCGCGTGCTGCAGCAATGGGTTCAGAGCACGACGGCTTTCTTCTCGCTGGCGGGCAGCGTCACGCCAGCCCAGGCGGCTGCGCATGGCGACGCATTCGTGCAGTCGGCGGCCGACACGGTCAACGCCGCGAGCCAGTTTCCGGGCATTGCGGTACGCATAGCGCGTGAAGGCCTCAAGCCAATCCACGCAGCGGCCACCTCCAACGCCCGCCGGCTGGCCGAGCTGGAATCCTGACCAAGGAAGCCCCTCAGGGCTTTGCCGGCACCAGCGTCAGCAGAGTGATTTCAGAAGGGGCGCCAAAGCGCTTCGGCGGGCCCCAGTAGCCGGTGCCCCGGCTCACGTACACCCACATGTCGTGCAGTCGGTGCAGGCCCGCCGTAAAGGGCTGCTGCATCGGCACGAACAGGTTCCACGGAAAGAACTGGCCACCGTGCGTGTGGCCCGACAGCTGCAGCTGGTAGCCGGCCGCTGCAGCCAGCACGGCGCTGCGCGGCTGGTGCGCGAGCAGCACGCGCGTGTGCACCAGCGGCGGCGCGTCGTGCAGCGCCAGGTGCGGATCGCTGGCATGCGCAGCATCGAAGTGCCCGGCGGTGAAGTCGGTCACGCCGGCCAGCACCAGCGCGCTTTCGAACAGCTCTTCGTCGGTCTGCGCGCCACGCACGTTGCGCGTCTGCAGCACCACGTGTTCATTGAGCAGCACCTTCAGGCCCAGCCGGCGCAGCTCGTCGATCCAGGCATGCGCGCCTGCGTAGTACTCGTGATTGCCCGTGACCACGAAGGTGCCGTGGCGCGCGCGCAGCCCGGCCAGCGGCGCGATGTGCTCGCGCAGTTCAGGCACCGTGCCGTCGACCAGGTCGCCGGTGATTGCGATGGCGTCGGCGCCGAGGCGGTTCACCGCATCGACGATGCGCTGGATATAGGCGCTGCGGATCGTCGGCCCCACGTGGATGTCGCTGAGCTGCGCGATGGTGAAGCCTTCGAGCGCCTGCGGCAGGCCCTGGATGGGCACATCCACCCGCTTCACGCTGGCCGTTCGGCGCGCATTGAGAAAACCGATTACCGACGTGGCCGTGGCCATCGCCAGCACCGCCAGCGCGCTCCATGGCCGCAGGGCGTTCCATTGCACCTGCACGCCGCCCAGCGCACTCGCGAGCCAGGTCAGCAGCAGGCCTGCATCGCGCACCAGCGTCAGCACGAACATCGACGAGAACCAGCCCATGCTGATCAGGCCGACCCACTTGAGTACCTCGCCCGTGGAGACATCGCGCCCGATGCGGCGCGATGCGAAAGGCAGCGGAATCGTCACCGCCGACACCACCAGCGCGAGCAGCGCCAACGGCCATGCGGGCGTGAGCATGGCCAGCGCGGGCAGCAGGCGCAGCGCTATATAGACATGCAACAGCGCGGTCAGGGCGCTCAGGGGACGGATCGGCATCGGGGCAATGGGTTCGGGCACTGCCCGGGATACACCACCTGCAAGGCGCATGCCGCGCATTCAAGATACCGGGAGGCGCCGCAATCGCTATTTTTTCTATAGCGCAAGGCGCCCGGATAGCAGGCATTGTGGCCCGGTGGCGTTAACAAAGCGGGTGCCGGCCGGATGCGGTGCCGGCGCCCACTTTCGTCGCGCTACTGCACCGTGCGCGTGCTGGCCGAAGCCATGTCGGTGCCCGCCGGCCAGACGAAGGTCGCCTTGGTCGGCGCGCCCTGCAGCACGTGCAGCGGCTGCTTCAGCACCTGGCTGCCGAGTCGCGCCTCGACCTCGTAGTTGCCCGGGTCCAGCCGCGCCACCATGAACGGGCCGCCCGACACCACGTTGTCGAGCAGCGCGACACCACTGCTGTCGCGCACCGTCACGTGCACATTGGCCGCGAAGTCGGCGCCTTTGCTTTCCTTGACAGCGAACTCGAAGGTGGCGGGCCAGCGCGGCGACACCGTCTCCATCAGCTGGGCCTCGTCACTGCCGATGCCGCCGCTCATGTACTCGACGCCGTGCGCCATGTATATCGGCGGGTTCACAGCCGCCTGGGCCGACGAAAGCGCGCCGAGCAGAACGGCGCCGCAGAACACCGCGGCCGCCAGCGGCCGCATCGTGCGCGATGATGGAAAACGGGGGGGCATGATCTGAATCCTTTCCTGGTCGTCGTGGCGAGAAGCCACGGTGCCACTGTGCGGCGCGTGGCTTAGGAAAGGCTGACCGGCCCGCTAGCCGGGTAGTAGCGGAGCGGCCGACCGCTCAGCGGGCGGCGGAAGTTTGCGCGAGAGCCTGCGTCTGCGGCAGCGCCGGCGTCACCGAAGCCATGTCGAAATTCGACGGCCAGACGAACGACGTGCGCGCCGGCATGCCGGCAATCACCACCAGCGACTGCGTCAGCGTGAGACCGCCGAGCGTCACGTTCACGTCATAGGCGCCCGGATTGAGGCGCGCCAGCATGTAGGGGCCTTGCGACTGCACGTCCATCACGACCTGGCCCGTGTATTTCTGGCGCACTTCGATCAAGGCCTTGGCCGGAAAGCCGGCCACCTGCGCGCCCTTGCCGTCGCTCACGCCGAATTCGATGGTCGCGGCCCAGCGCGGCGACACCATTTCCATGAATGCGGCTTCATCCCTGGCGGCGCCACCGCACATGTATTCGATGCCCTGCGCCACCTGGATGGGCGGGTTCGAGAACGCATGAGCCGAAGTCACGGCCCCGAGGAATGCTGCTGTACCGCCCAATACCAGCGCGGCCAGGGGCCGGCGGAGACGCGTAGGGTTCATTGCTGTGTGGTCCTCGATCTTGCGTGACGTGAAATCCGTCGAGGATTTTGCTTAGCAAGAGTCGGGCTAGATATAGCGTTTACGAGGAACGATCTTCGGATTGGAACTGAATGCTATTGTTTTCATAGCTGATGACGGCCGTGTGACGTGCGTGTGGGCTACTTTTATTAACAGACCTCACGGAAACCCTGATCCGTGCCTTTTCGCTGCGTTATGCGGCGTTTTGGCGTCTGAATCCGCAAGCGTGCAGGGGTGCGCGCCTACAGCGGTGCATCGCGGCGCGCGATATGAACTGCTGAACGGACACACGGAGCTTCAGCCATGACCCTCGAATCGACGATCCAAGAGTTCAAGAAAGTGGACGCCCAGCGGGCGGATTACCCGGGCGAGCACTTCGTGGTGCTGGGTGCGGGCGTATTGCTGCTGCTGGCGGCGGGCCGCAGCCGGTCGTTCCTGACGCGCATCGTGGCGGGCGCAGCGGGCGGTGCGTTGATCGGGCGCGCGGCCAGCGGTACTGGCGGAATCGCAAAGCTGGCGGGGACGTTGCAGAGCGGGGGCCTGGCATGGCCGCGGCGCTGAGCGGGCGGCCGGGAACCGGCCTCGGGTCGCAACGCTATTGGGCGCCGTGCCTGGCGCTGGCGTTGCTGGCGGTGTTTCTCTTCTACGTGGCACTGACGGACTTGCTGAGGGAGCGCGCTGCACGAGCGCCTGTCCAGGCGACCGTGGTCCCCGCGGTTGTTCAGTCGCCGCTGGCAACCGCTCGCTCCAGCGATGCGCTACCGGCGAGCACGGCCGCACTGCCCGTTCGGGCATCCACCTTGCCGGCCGCGCCATCCGCCGCCTCCGATGTGTTGCCCGTAGCGGCAACGCCTGCCCGCCTTGCGGTGATCAAGTGCGTCACGCCTTCCGGCACGGCCGAATATTCAGACGGCCCCTGCACCGAAGGCTCGCAGGTCTCGACTCTGCACCTCCAATGACAAGCGCCCGGCAGGACGTGTCCGCGGCGCCCGAAGCTAAGGCGAAATCGCTTCGCAAAACTCCGCCGTACTGACCACGGTCGCCTGTCTTGGAAAGATCTCGCACAACAGGAACTCGTTCACCTTGGCATCCGGATCGGCGCACGCGTCCGACAGGACGATGACCCGGTAGTCGAGGTCGTGCGCCTCGCGAACCGTGGAAAGCACAACGCCACTGGTGTGTACGCCGGCGAGCACCAGGGTTTCGATGCCCGCGCGCTGCAGTTGGGCATGCAGGTCGGTCGTCGAGAAGGCGCCTACCCGCGTCTTGCGAACAATGATGTCGCCCGGCGCGACGCCCAAATCCGGATGGACGGCGGTCGATGGGGAGTCGAGATGCATATGGGCGCCCGCCGCTTTGACGCGCGCGCCCATGGCGCTGTGCCCGGGAAAGCGCTCGAGGTCGGCCGCATCGAAAGCCACGCGCACGAAGCCCACCTTCGCGCCTCGCGAGCGCATCAGCTGCTGTACCGGCATGACCTTCGCGAACAGCTGTGCCGGATCAGGAAGGAAGCCGAGGATGCCGGGCTGGTAGTCCATGATCAGCAGCGCCGATCGCTGGATCTCTGCGGTTGAAAGCCTGTTCATGGCATTGCCTTGACCTAGATGTAGAGACGCTCGAGCGCGTCCCATTGGGGTTTGCCGACGAGACGCTGGCGCTCGGCGAAAGGGGTTACCAGCGCGGGATCTTCCTCCAGGCGCTTGTCGTCGCGCAGGGCGGTGAGCGCTTTCTGCATGCCGGCCACCGCGCCCTGCAATGCGGCGTTGGCGTACAGCACGAAGCCGTAGCCCAGCGCGCCCAGCTCCTGCGCACCGAAGGTCGGCGTCTTGCCGCCGATCACCATGTTCATGAGCTGCGGCTTGTTCAGCCGCTGGGGCATCGCGCGCACTTCGTCGGCCAGTGTCACGGCTTCGACGAACAGGATGTCGGCGCCGGCCTCGCTGAACTTCTGCGCACGCTCGATGGCGGCCTCGAAGCCGTGCACGGCGGCCGCATCGGTGCGGGCCATGACGAGCAGGTCGCTGTCCTGCCGGGCGTCGACAGCCGCCTTGATCTTGCCGAGCATCTCGTCGGTGTCGATCACCGCCTTGCCCGAGAAGTGGCCGCAGCGCTTGGGGCTGACCTGGTCTTCGAGCTGGATGCAATCGGCCCCTGCCCGCTCGAGCACGCGCACCGTGTGACGCACGTTGAGCGCATTGCCGAAGCCGGTGTCGGCGTCGACCAGCAGCGGCAGGTTCACTGCATCGCGGATGCGCGCCGTGTGCTCGGCGATCTCGTGCAGGCCCATGAAGGCCTGGTCGGGCAGGCCGAGGTACATGTTGGTGACGCCCGCGCCGGTGATGTAGATCGCCTCGAAGCCGAGGTCTTCGATCACGCGCGCCGACATCGCGTTGAACGCGCCCGGCACCAGCACGCCACGGCGTGCATCGGCCAGCCGGCGCAGGGTTTTCTTCGGAGATTCGTTGGTCGTGCTCATTGGGTTCTCAGTCTTCCTTCATGCCGGTGGCCTTCACGACGCCACCGAGCCTTGCGCGCTCTTCGTCGACGAACTTGGTGAAGCTCGCACGCGTGCCGCCGATGGGCTCGATGCCCATGTCTTTCAGGCGCTTGGCCGTCTCCGGCGATTTCATGGCCGCGTCGATCGCGGCGGCCATCTTGTCGAGGATGGCATCGGGCGTGCCGCGCGGCGCATGCACGCCGGCCCAGTGCGCGATGCGGATCTCGGGGAAGCCCTCTTCAGTCGCTGTCGGCAGTTCGGGGTAGGCCGAGATGCGTTGCGTCCACGTGCCCGCCAGCGCCTTCAGCTTGCCGCTCTTGATGTACGGCAGCACCACGATACTGGCCTCCGACGTCGCCTCGACCTGGTTGCCCAGCACCGCGGTGATCGACTCCGAGCCGCTCTTGTAGGGCACCACGTCGAGCTTGCTGCCGTACTTCGTTTCGAGAATGCCTTCGACGAAATGCGGCGTGCTGCCGGTGCCCGCCGTGGCCCAGTGGAAGCCGTTGCCGGCCTTCTTCGACGCGGCGACGAACTCTTTCAGGTCCTTGTAGGGTGCATTGGCCGGCACCACCACCACCGAGGGCGCCAGCGCGATCATGGCCACCGGCACCAGTGCGTCGTCTTTGTAGGGCATGTTCTTCTTGATCATGCTGTTCGACACCACGCCGGCCGCGCTCACCAGGAAGGTGTAGCCGTCGGGCGCGCTCTTGGCGACCACGTCGGCACCGAGGATCGCGCCCGCGCCGGGCTTGTTGTCGATGATCACCGGCTGGCCGAGCTGCTTCGACGCACCTTCGGCTGCGGCGCGCGCCATCAGGTCGTTGGCACCGCCCGCAGAGAACGGCACGACGAGCCGGATCGGCTTGGTGGGCCATGTTTGTGCCTGGACGCTCGGAGATAGCGTGCAAGCCAGGGTGGCGGCGGTTGCGCATGTCACTGCAGAAAGGCGACGGAAGTTCACGGTTGGCTCCTGGTTATTTGGGAAGACAAGACCACGGGAGGTCTTATCCAGGGTGCGCAAGCGCTATGCCACAGACCGGATTCGCAAGTCGCTGGATATAAGTCATTGATCCAAAAGGAATTTATGACTTTCCTCGGCAGTCTTTCCATGCGTGATGTTTCAAATTCATTTCACTTTTGAAATCATAAAATTCGCCGAATGAATGCACTCGTCCTGCCACCTGCCCATTCGTCCGCCGTGCCTCGCCGGCCTCGCATCGTGGCCGTAGCTCGCCACCGATTGGGCCGCGTGCTGATGCGACTGGTACCCGAGGTGGCGGCGCAGGCGCAAATCGAACTGGTTGGTCTTGCCTTCGAAGAGGCTGTCGAAGCGGTGCGCGAACTGCATGCGCGCGCACCGGTCGACGCGGTGGTGGCGGCAGGTGCCAGCGGCGAATGGCTGCGCCAGCATCTGGACATCCCGGTGGCCATGGTGGAGGTACGCGGCTTCGACCTGATGCGCGCACTGGCGGCCGCGCGCGCCCTCTCGCCCCGGGTGGGGCTCGTGTCGTTCGACGGTCCCTCGGAGCATCTGGCGCAGCTCGACGCGCTGTTCGGCATGGGCATCGCCCAGTTCAGCTATCGGGGCGCCGACGATGCCCCCGCCTGCGTGGAGGCGCTTCGCGCGGCTGGCGTCCAGGCAGTGGTTGCGCCCGGCCTGGTCGCCGACCTGGCCGAGCAAGCCGGCATCGCCAGCGTGCTGATGTACTCGGACGATGCCGTGCGCCAGGCGCTTCAGGACGCCATCCATCTTGCGCGCCACAGTCTTGCCGAGCGGGCACGCCACGAACGGCTGAACACCGTCCTAGGCCAGCTGCAGGACGGCGTGGTCGCGGTGGACTTGCAGCAGCGCATCGAGGCGCTGAACCCGGTCATGGCGGAACTGCTGGGAGCCTCCGTCCAGGAATTGGCGGGCCGCGTGCTGGGCGAGGTGGAGCCCGTGCTGGACCTTGGCGCCACGCTGCGCCTGCGCGAGGCCCCGGCCGAGGAGGTGCTGCAGATCGGCATGCGTACGCTGGTGGTTCGGCGCGCCCCCGTCATGGAAGGCGGCGAGGTCACCGGCGCGCTGCTCGTGTGCCGCGACCCGGCAGTGATCCAGCGCGCGGACCGCCACCTGCGTGCCAACCAGCGGCAGCGGGGCGCACCCACGCGATACCGGCTTGAGGCATTCACAGGCAACAGCCCCCTGGCGCAGCGCGTGCGCGAGCTTGCCGCGCAATGTGCCTCAAGCGAGGCCACGGTCCTCATCGTCGGGGAGAGCGGCACCGGCAAGGAGCTCGTGGCGCAGGGCATTCATACCGCCAGCCGGCGAGCGACGCAGCCGTTCCTGGCCGTGAACTGCGCCGCCCTGGGCGAGAGCCTGCTGGAGAGCGAGCTGTTCGGCTACGAGGAAGGCGCCTTCACTGGCGCGCGGCGCGGCGGCAAGACAGGTCTGGTCGAGGCCGCCCACACGGGCACCCTGTTCCTCGACGAGATCGGCGACATGCCCCTGGCGCTGCAGACCCGGCTGCTGCGCGTGCTGCAGGAGCGGGAGGTGCTTCGCCTCGGGGCGACCGCTGCCGTGCCGGTGGACCTGCGTGTGATCGCGGCCACCCATGCCGACCTCGCATCCCAGGTGGAGCGCGGCCTCTTCCGGCGCGACCTGTACTACCGACTCGCGGTGCTGCGTATCGAGATGCCTCCCCTGCGCGATCGCGAAGCCGACATCGCGCTCCTGGCGGGCGAACTGATGGCCCGCCGCGCCGGCAGGGCTGGCGTACCGGCAGCGCAGGCATCGGCCTGGCTCGCTGCTTTGCTGGAACTGGCCGCGGGCTACGCTTGGCCCGGCAACGTGCGCGAACTGGAAAACCTGGTCGAGCGCCTGCTGGCGTGCCACAGCTACCTGGCGCCCGCCGGCAACCTGGACCGGGCCCGCCTGCTGGAGGTATTTCCCGAATGCACCCAAGCTCGCCCGGCGCCCGTGCGCGAACGCCTGCTGAAGGGCGCACGACGCGCTGCCGAACTGCGTCGCGTGCGCGAGGTGCTTCAATCGGTGCAGGGCGACCAGGCCAAGGCCTGCGCCGTCCTCGGCATCAGCCGAGCCACGCTGTGGCGGCGGCTGCGCGATGAAGAGAACCCTGGCCCCACGCCAAAGAACACGCGCGCCTAGCGTCACGAGCGATCGCCGGGGGCGACTCCGCGCGTGGCTCGCTCAGGCGGCTGTGCCACGCTGCTGCACCAGGGCCATGGCGGCGAGGCTTTTCAAGCGTCGTGGCTCTTCTGTCCGATCGCCTGAACGACCAGGTCGATGAAGCTTCGCAGCTTCGTGGTCTGCCGCCGATCGGCCTGGAACAGCAGGTGCATCGGCCGGGACAGCGTGTCGTAGTCCGGCAGCACCTGTACCAGCTGTCCAGCGGCCAGCGCGGATCGTGCGAGATCCTCGGCGATGAAGGCGATGCCGACGCCTTCAAGCGCGGCGGCGAGCAGGGCGTTGGCGTTGTTCGCCTGCAGTCTGCCGCTCGCTGGGATGGCGATTTCACGGCCATCGCGCAGGAACCGCCAATCGGTCGACGGCGAGCGCGTGCCCACGAATGCCAGGCATTCGTGGCCCTCAAGGTCTTTCGGGTGACGTGGCGTTCCCCGTTCTTTCAGGTACGCGGGCGAAGCGCAGGCGAGCAAACGGAAGGGACGCAACGCGCGTGCGGCCAGCAACGAGTCCGCCAGCTGCCCGGTGCGAAAGACGGCTTCGAAGCCTTCTTCCACCAGGTCGACGAAGCGGTCGCTCAGGATGAGTTCGACTTCGACGCCCGGGTTCTGGCGCAGATACATCGAGACCAACGGCATCAGGGTGTGCGTGCCGAATGACACTGGGGCGTTGACACGCAACCGTCCTCGCGGCGTGCCCGTGGCGTCGCTGCCCGCCGCATCGGCCCAATCGGCTTCCGCCAGCACCAACTTGCAGCGCTCGTAGTAGACCTTGCCGACCTCGCTGAGGCTCTGGCGCCGCGTCGTCCGGTTCAGCAGGCGTGCTCCCAGCCGCGCTTCGAGGTAGCCAACGTGCTTGGCGACCATCTGTGGCGACATCGCCAGTGCCGAGGCCGCCGCGGCGAACGAGCCCAGATCCGCTGCCCGGACGAACGTGGCCATGCTGGCGAGACGATCCATTCGCTACTCCTGATTGTGAGATTCATGCTCTGATGGCTCATTATTGTCGATACAGATGTTAATACACTGGACTTCATCGACAGTTCGTCGAAGCCACGAAGGAACAGAAATGAAGATCGGAATCATCGGTACAGGCAACATCGGCGGCGCCCTGGCGCGCCGCTTCCGTGCAAGCGGCCATGACGTGGCCATTGCCAACTCGCGAGGGCCGGCGTCCTTGCAGGAGCTCGCGCGCGAGACCGGAGCGCGTCCGGTCACGATCGACGAGGTAGTGCAAGGTGCCGAGCTCGTGATGGTGGCCATTCCTATGATGAAGGTCGCGTCCCTGCCCGCGCATTTGTTCGCCGATGCGTCGCCCGGCCTGATCGTCGTGGACACGAGCAACTACTACCCGCGCGAGCGCGACGGTCGCATCGCCGAGATCGAAGCCGGCCTGACTGAAAGCGGTTGGGTGCAGCAACGGCTCGGACACCGCGTGGTGAAGGCGTTCAACTCGATCGTCGCGCAGCATCTGCTCGAGAACGGCCGGCCTGCGGGCTCGCCAGACCGGATTGCGCTCGCGGTCTCAGGCGACGACGTTGGCCAGAAATCTGTCGTCGCGAGGTTGCTGGACGACATTGGATTCGACGCCGTGGATGCGGGCACGATCGCGCAGTCCTGGCGCCAACAACCGGGCACGCCCGGCTACCTGCAGGATTTAGGCGTCGAGGGCGTCCGGGCGGCGCTGCAACAGGCCCGACCGGAACGCGCCGCGCAATGGACGGCGACGGACGCCAGCCCCGGAACCTACGACGCGCCACGGTGACCTGGCATGAAGATTCACCTCATCAAGCCCATGGAGGCACCATGAACCTCACTCGCCTTCGAGCTGCTGTCGCAATTGCCGCGGCGATGTCTTCTGTCCTCGCCGGAGCGCAGGGTACTTCCACCCAGCCTTCAGACCCCGACCGAACGCCTGAATCGTCGGCTCAAACAGTGTTGCAATCCAAGACCGGTGTGTGGACTTATCCTGGGACTGGAACCGTCAACACCTATTGGATCGAGACACCTGGCGGCGGCCTCGTCGTCATCGACGTTCAACGCGATTTGGTCCACGCCGCGCAGGCACTGGCGGCGGTAAAGGCAGTGGGCAAGCCGGTGCGTGCGATCTTCATCACCCACGCCCATCCGGATCACTACACCGGGCTCGGCCTGTTCCGGCAGGCCTTTCCGGGCGTCCCCGCTTATTCGTCCAAGGCGACGGCCGATGCGATCCGCAACGACACCTATGGTGCGAACGTGGGAACGCAGGCCGATGCGCCCGATATCACGCCGCGCGACTTTGTGGCCCCTGGCATAACTTTCGACGGCGACACGACCTTGCAGATCGACGGGCTGACGATCATCGCGCGCGAATTGGGCGCGGGGGAGGCGCCTGCCACAACGGCGTACTACCTGCCTTCGACGCGAGAACTGTTCACCGGTGACGCGATCTTCAATCGGCTTCACGGTCCGCTTAGAGAAGCACATACCGGACAGTGGCTTGGGATCATCGACCGACTCGACGCGATGTACCCCAACGTCACCATCGTGCATCCCGGGCACGGCGCCTCGGGTCCGAAGCAGCCTATGTTCGATGACGAGCGACTCTATTTAAGGACTTGCCGCGCGATCGCTGCAGAGGAGATTGTTCGCGGGGGCTTCACTGACTCGGCAAAGGCGGCGACTGTCCAGCGGATCAACGCACGCTTTCCCTACACCAACCCGACGGGCATAAAGGACATCGTCAGCGACAGCGTCGACGGCCTCTTCCGGGAGTTCTCCCAGCCCTCGTCAGCGCCGCTCCCGTGATGCGCGCGTGTCAAGCTAGTTTTCAGTGCGAGTGTCCCTCCTGAACAGGCTCTGTAGGTTCTCAGAATTCATGCCAAGTGGTACCTCGGTAGAACAACCACTTAGGCAACTATTTTGAGAATCGCCGCAAAGGCATTCTCAGAAAATCTGACGAATTTCTCGCGGGTACTTTCGTCGAGTCCGCAGCGCCGACAACGTGCAACAAGCAACGATGAGCGTCGGCACTTGGAGAGGCGGGCCATCGTGCCCCAAACACAGCTTGCACCTTCTGAGACGGGTTCCCAGCGCCGCGTTGCTCCTAAGCCTGGTCGCACATAGGTGAATCAGTTTCAGCTCAAGAAAACTGCCGGTTCACACCGCTGGTGGCCAGTCGGTAGTTCAGCATGCGTTGGCTCACTCCAAATCGCTCAGCTGCAATGCTCGACTCGAGGCCTTGTTTCTTGATAGAGATAAGCGCCTCTCGTGGAAGCAGCAGACAAGCGGAAAGCCAGTCTGCCTCTTCTTCCTGCAGCTTGTCGTACCCGCTCAGCAGCATGATGCCGTCCGGAGAGACGTCGACGTCATGGGTCTGATGGCCTCGAATGCGGTGAGCCAGTTCGTGCGTCAGGTCGCTTGCCTGCCGACCCGGGGAGTGCGATGAGTTGAGAATCACCACCACGCGGGAGCCGAAAACGATCGTGACGGCCGACCAACAGCTTGGCGTGACGCCGTCGTTTCGCAGCAACGTTGCCAACTTCTCTTCCGAAAGACCTGGGACCTGATGAGGTGTCCACACCCGGATGCCCAGATGTTGAGCCAACCGGAAAGGGTCAAGCGGCGCTCCCGGCCCCAAGCCCAGCGTACTGCGAACTTCCGTAGAGTAGCGCTCGCACCATGTTTTGAAACCGCGCTCAAACAAGATTCAGTCCTGAAACTCTTCTTCAAGAAGCGCTCGGTGGGCCAACATGATCATCTCGCTGAGCGCCATCGCGCTGTCTTTCTTGATGGCGGCACCCTTCTTGAAGTGCACCTGCGCGCGAGTCACATTGGGAGTCTTGGGCGCCATGCCCAAATAGATGGCGGGGTCATCGCCCAACCATTGGCAGATCTTGCCGAAGGTTTCCAAGTCCGGAACCTTGCCATTTTCCACTCTGGACAGCGTCGCCGGGCTTACGCCGGCTTCCTTGGCTGCTTCTCTGATTCCCTTACCGGCTCGGTGCTCCTGGATCCGTCGACCTAGAGCATCGATGGCAGTTGAGTCCATGCGGGGTGTTTCTCCTGTAAGACATAGCGTTTGACATGTGAAACGATTCGCGGCACACTGTCTCTTGCGTAAGACGACAGTGTCTCACGCGGTACTTCGCAGGTCAATATTCGTGGCCGACGGGGTGTCTTCATTTTCCTGTTCCAAAGGATTGAAAAGTGAGCACTGAAAACCAGCAACCTGACGACGAGATCGACGTCGAAGCCTACGCCAAGTCGAAAAAACCCGTCCCACCCGGCAAGAAGTACCGCATCCGGATCGACAAGCCATCGTTCGTGGTCGATGTCGATCACATGACAGGTTCGCAGATCTTGGCATTGGCCGGCAAGACGCCGGACAAGTTCATCCTGCAGCAGAAGATCGGTGCACAGGTCACCCGTGTCGAGCCCACAGAAACGGTGAGTTTTCTCCACCCCGGTGTCGAGCGCTTCATGACTATCCCGAAAGAGGTCACTGAAGGCGAGGGGCCGCTGCCGCGGCGCCATTTCGACCTGATGCCCGACGACGAGGCCTATCTGGCCTCGCTGAATCGCCCTTGGGAGGCGGTGCTCGAGGCCGGTGTCAGGCGTGTCGTCCTCAAGAACTGGCCGTTGCCCGAAGGCTACGGCCAGGACCACGTCGACATCAACGTCAGACTCGAGGCCGGCTACCCCGACGCGCAGATCGACATGGCGTATTTTTCGCCGCACCTGCAGCGCGCGGACAAGAAGGCCATCGGAGCGCTCTCCAGCGATAACTTCGATGGCAAGGACTGGCAGCGTTGGTCCCGGCACCGCACTGCTGGCAGCGCCTGGCGGATCGGTGAAGACAATCTATCGACGCACATGGCGCTGGTCAACAACTGGCTGTGCGAGGAACTTCGCAAATGACCGCGGTGCCCCGGGTCGACCTTGCGATCAGCGGCGCACATCATCGCGCGTTACAGCGGCACTTGTACCCCGGCGACGGAAATGAAGCCGTTGCCTTGTTGCTTTGCGGTAGGGCGATGTGGCCTGACAGGCAGTTCCTGCTGGTCCATGAGGTGGTACCGGTGCCCTACTCGGACTGCAGCGTGCGGACGCCAGATCGCGTGACCTGGTCGCCGGTGGCGATGACCGAGGCGCTGGCCAAGGCGATGAACATGGGGTTGGCGGTCGTCAAGGTTCACAGCCACCCTGGTGGCTTCGAGGACTTCTCGGCCACCGACGACCAATCCGACACGGCGCTTTTCGAGTCGATCTACGGCTGGCTCGATACGCAAGAGCCTCTTGCGAGCATGATCATGCTGCCGAGCGGCCGATTGTTCGGCCGTGTCGTGAGCCCGCGTGGCCTCGGTCCCGCAGTGCACACCGTCCGTGTTGCCGCCGATGACTTCAGCTTCTGGGGAAACCTCGATATTGTCTCGACACCGGAGCATGGTCGACGTGTGGGCCAGATGTTTGGCGACGCCACCTATCAACGGCTGCGCGCGCTTCGTGTCGGGGTGGTGGGATGCTCTGGGACTGGCAGCATCGTGGTCGAACAGCTCGCACGCAACGGGATCGGCGAACTGGTCCTCGTTGACCCTGAAGCCGTTGAGGAGAAGAACCTCAATCGGATCATCAACAGCACACGACGGGATGCCGAAGTAGAAGCAGCTAAGGTCGATGTGCTGGCGCGGGCCATCGCCGCCATGGATCTGGGCACACGCGTCGAATCGTACGCAATGGATCTGAACAGTGCCGTAGTGATCCGCGCGCTGGCGGGTTGCGACATCTTGATGGGCTGCATGGACTCCATCGATGGGCGGCACCTGCTCAATAAGATTTCGTCCTACTACGTCATTCCGTACATTGACGTCGGCGTGAGGATCGACGCGGACGGCGCAGGCGGTGTCGATCAGGTCACCGCCGCAATTCACACCCTTCAGCCCGGCGGCTCCAGCCTGATGAGCCGCGGTCAATATGACATGGCCCAGCTGGAAGCCGCCTTGATGCTGCGCGCCAACCCGGAGCTCTATCGAACCCGCTTAAAAGAGGGGTATGTACGCGGCGTGCGGGTTGATCAGCCGGCGGTGATCTCTGTGAACATGGTCGCCGCCGCGGCGGGCGTCAACGAGCTGCTCGCGAGGTTGCATCCCTATCGAATCACTCCCAACAGCGACTTCGCGGCGATCCGGATCTCTCTGAGCGATCCCGACGCGAGCTTTCGTGAAGACGATGGCGCCGCATGTCCCGCGTTCTCCAGGATGGTCGGGCTTGGGGACCGTACGCCGCTCCTCGGTGTGATGGGCCTCCAATGATGCTGGCGACAATCAAACGATGGATCAAGCGCCTCTTCGGCACTGCGCACGGTCCCGAGCGCTTCACTCTGTCGGTGTGCGACGACTTGCCCGAGGCGTTTCGCGCCCGGACGATCTACGCCATCGGGGAGAGTGGCACGTATTGGCAAGCCGCATTTCTTTGTCCATGCGGCTGCGGTTCACTCATTCAGCTTCCCCTGACACCGGACGCAAGCCCGCGCTGGCTGCTTTCGATCGCCGGCGGCAATCCGACACTGAAACCCTCCATTTGGAGAACGGTTGGCTGCAAGAGCCATTTCTTTATTCGAGGGGGATATGTGCACTGGGCAAGGGACTGACCGCGCTTCGCGGATCGCGTTCCCCACGTGCGATGGAACCTCAGCCGGGTTGCCGGCAAGTGAGGCATCAACACAGGATTTTTCGAGAGAGCTCGCTGATTTGGATTCGGCGGCTGTGATTTTTCTTCAATCAGCGTTCAAGGGAGAACATCCATGGGATCCATTTCAGTATCCGCACTTTCAGGTCTTGCAAGCCTCATCGGTGTGCTATTCCCCGTGCTTGCCATTCTTCTCATTGCGACGCGAACGCGACGCTCACATTCCTTTCTCATGCACAGGCTCTGGCAGATCATCTACGGACCACGCGAGATCGAAGACCCTTTGGTGAAAAAGCATGTCGATGAAGAGACCGTCGTAGCCGTATTTCGGACAAGGTACAACATTCCGATCGACACGGTGTCGCAAGCCCATCGTTTGATCAACTGGGCGAAGCCACGCGAGATCTCGATGCGAGCCATCGGTGCGTGCGGCTTCTATTTCGACTTCATCCGTTGCGAGATTCGGCCTAAACTTCCATCTCCCCGAAAGATGAAGGCACTGGCAGTCTTCGTCGTCTTCCTTGGCATATGCGCCCTGGGGATTTTTTCTCTCGGAACTAAAAGTTCAGTACTCGCCCAATTCAAGGAGAGCAAGCGCTACTTCCTGATCAGCCGGGACACGGCCACACCGCTCTTTCCTCAGGGGCCTGTGCTTACACGTGACGTCTGCCTGAGCTCCACTTCGGCCAAGCGCGTGTCAGGCGAGTTCTCGCCCACTGATAGAGAATTTATCTGCAAGGCTCTGACCGAGGACGTTGGTGTCACGTCCATGAACGCGTTTGTGAAACAGGGCTTGCGCGCTCAGCGCCTGTTGTTGGCGATGTTCCTGAGTGCGACACTGATCGTCGCCTTTCTTCTCTTTGGAACAGTACAGGAATTGCGCGCGGCGTATCGCCTCAAGAAAAGCGTCGAAGACGCGTCTGAAGAACCGAAGACGGACTCTACTCAGCGCGAAAGCTCGACTATCTCAAAGCTCGTTCTGCCCCAAAAGTAGGATCGCGGAAGGCTGATTCGTTGAGCCGTAGTCCCGCGAGATATCGACTTAGGTGGTGCACCGCCGACGTCTACGATTGGGCCGCGGCGATGTGGCTACCCTGCCCCGATTCAAGCTTCCTTTTTGCCGCCTGTCGCGAGGGTGAGGACTATCACATCGATGAATGGGCGCCGCGCGGGCGGTATGCTAAAGAAGTGTTGAATTCCGCCGATCTCTGACCCTAGATTTCCATTGAATACTGACCCACCCGCTTTGTGAGCTTGAAGGCTTCACGGTGTGGATAAGTGCTTGGTGTTCTCCTTTTTAGGTTG